>JAWSUZ010000057.1:0-1261 GCA_033852165.1 Agarilytica sp.
AACTACCCTGACACAGGGGGCTAGTGGCATTGCGAGAAATAGAAGCCATAGCACGGCGTGTCGGAAGAAAGTTCGAATAATCAAATAGCGGCTGTCAAATAAAAGCCATCGAGTAAAATCTGTCGAATCAGAATCATCGAATAAGCACTGTCGAATAACAGCAATAAAAAACAGCAATAAAAACAATAAAATAAGAAATAACGAGCGGTAAAGGAAAAGGAATGAACAAGTCAAAGCGAGAACAAATAGAAGCGCTTCTTAAGGATACAGAGAAGCAACACGATATCACCATCATACTCGCCATCGAGAGCGGCAGTCGTGCCTGGGGATTTCCCTCTGCAGACAGCGACTATGACATTCGCGTGATCTACCATCGCAAGCGAGACAGCTACCTCACCGTATTCGAAAAGCGAGATGTAATCGACGATATCTTTATCGACGACCTCGACGCGGCAGGCTGGGACATTACCAAATGCCTAAAATTATTGAATAAAGGAAACGCAGCCCTTTTCGAATGGCTGGGTTCCCCCATCGTCTATCGCAAGCACAACGACAAAGTCGAATGCTTACAGCAGCTTGCTACAGACGCCTTTAATCCCAAGGCCGCGTTTTATCACTACGTGTCACTTGCGAAAAAGAAACTGGCAGATGAAAAGACCCGCAAACATCCAAAATCATTCTTATATGCATTGCGGGCCTTATTATGTGCGCGCTGGGTAGCAGAGAGCAGAACCGCTCCGCCCGTTGAGTTCGCGCGCCTAACGCAAAAGTACCTGGCAGCAGGTTTAGTGGCGACGCAATTGGCGGAACTGTTATCCGTAAAAGAAAAGGCCGAAGAGGGCGATGTTATCGAAGTGGCGTTAGAGTTATTTACCCTTGCTGCGGATTTGTTGGCTGAATTGGCAGAACGTGAAGTTTTGGCTGCGGATAAGGTTGGCGTTGAGGCTTATGATGAAGTGATGAGGCGGGTGGTGTGTGGGTAGTTTTTGTTTTAGGGGGCTGGTCCGAATGGCACGCCCTTAATGTCTTAATTCAGAAAATTATAGGGCTTGCAGTGCATTATTCTCGTTCCCCTCGTTCCCCTCGTTCCCCTCGTTCCCCTCGTTCCCCTCGTTCCCCTCGTTCCCCTCGTTCCCCTCGTTCCCCTCGTTCCCCTCGTTCCCCTCGTTCCCCTCGTTCCCGACGCTCTGCGTGGGAATGCATACCGAGTTTGAAAAATAACTTCCCCTCGTTCCCACTGTCTCCGTGGGAATGCAGACCG
>JAWSUZ010000057.1:1282-4081 GCA_033852165.1 Agarilytica sp.
AGTAAATCCGATAATTCTGATTGGTTTTCACTTTACGTATGCATTCCCACGGGGGAACGTGGGAATGAGAACTTCCCTCGTTCCCCACGCTCTGCGTGGGAATGCATACCGAGTTTGAAAAATAACTTACCCTTGTTCCCACTGTCTCCGTGGGAACGAGAACGTTCAAGTTTGGGAATGCTTTCACAGTCTCGGAGCGTGAGGAGCGAGGGGGCGGTATCTCGCCGTAAGTCTTACAGTCATAGGATTTAGCTCTTAAGGAAGTGTCATTCGGGTCTGGTCCTTAAAATACTTTTAGAAAATATCAAGAAAATTAAACGATTAGATAGGATCTATTCATCAATACTCTTGGCTTCGATATAATATGCAGGCAAGGATACTGCTGGTAGTAACAGGTATTCATTAAAGGTAAGTCAATTCGATTGCTTTCTCTCCTATTTCTCGCAAGACGTAATAATCCGTTTGATAAATCAATGCGAATAAAAAGTAACTGTCGTTTGAAAATATATTCGGCTAGAAGAGAGAAGGCGACACCTGCGTGGTAATTACATCACGTATAAAGAGCCAGGTGACAAAATTATTGGATTAACAATGTAACCGCTCAAAAACGAAAATAGTGGGTTGATTTAATCGAACGATTAGGTTTGAATTGCGCTGCTGTTAAACCGTTCAAACCCAGAAGTTCGAGATTGAACGGATGCTATAAAGGTAACGTCGCAAGTATCTTTATAGTTAAACAGTAAAAAGCCACTTCATCACATCTACAATGATGAGTCTTAAATAACAATTTACACCTGAGGAGGTGAATTCCCAAAAATTAAACTGGTTGCTTAAAAAATCGCAACCCCTGAATGTTACGAGCACTCAGAGGCTGCTAACCCTAATAGACTAAATCGGAGTCCAAAATGGCTGATGCAAATCATACGCTAGAGTCTAGCTCGGCCCAAGAAAAACCTTCCTATATTATCAATCTAATCGTTCAAAACGTCTGCGCCAGTACCCCTCCGGGTGTTGGGAGCCTTGCTCATTCCGTTATTTCTGGTCAGTACAACCCTTACATCGTTTTGCAGGGGAAATGGCTGCGGGAATTAGGATTTGAAGTGGGTGACCCAATCCGCGTGGTGGCTGAACCTAAGGTATTGCACGTGATGCCGGGTGTTGGCTACATCGAAGCGAACACCATGGTAAAGATTGGTCCGGGAAGGGCCGTGTCGTTTGTAGATTTCAGGGAAGAGGTAGATGGTATTAAAGCGGAGAAATACTACCGAATTGATGCGAAGGGTAGCGGTAAGGATAACGACAGGTATGTTGGCAAAAGTGGTGATAAGGATATTGGTAAGGATACGGGTAATAACAGCCACAAGGATACCGCTAAGAGCGAAGACGCTAGTGATGTGTTGACTGGGGTGAAACGCGAGCTTGATTATGATTAACCCGCGCAAGTGGCGCTTAGCGACCGCGCAAGCGCAACCGAATAAGGATTCACGAACTGCACAATTTTTTACGTGCAAAGTGTATCGGAGTTGTCATAAGAAAAGCCGCAACAGCACATCCATCGATGGAAGAATACGGCGGTACCCACCGGTGCCGTGGATTCAACTGCGAGGGTATTGGTTAAATCACGTGGGTTTCCCAGTAGATGCAAACTTTTCTGTTGAAGCAACAGAAGGCTGCATCACGCTGAGGCCTATTCCGTCCGTTAAGGAATAACGAAGTAGGGCAGACGCGACCGGGAGCGGGCAGCAATATTGCTGTGTTGTTCGCTTCCTTTTTTGGTTGCATAGGTCTCGGCGTGAGAGTACAAGCCTAAAACCAGATGCAGCGAAAACTCGTTTGAAGTCAACGAAAATAGATGTCAGTATTTGTCATGCTTGATTAAAAACTCTACACATAGTGCCTGTTTAAAATAGGTACCATGATTCCGCTTTTGAGCGAAAAATAGTTCGTGGCAGGGTTCCGCTTATCAGGTATAGTTGGGCGAAATCCAGTGCTTTAGCTAATGAAATCAAAAGGTTGGTGATTCCGTGCTTGCGGAGGATATCCGGCGGTGGAGCCGCATATTTCCATAGTAAGATATTAAAAAGGCAGGGTTTAATTCAGAGACCTTGACTGTGTAAGGCTTTGTGGTTAATTTTGGGTTTTACAAATAAGAAATAGGCGTGGGCTGGGAATTACGGCCACAGGGCGTCTGATACAAATGTTAGGTTTTACCGAGAATAGGCACCACCTTTATGACAAAAGTTAAAGAAGATCTGCATATTTTCATACTCAAGTATGGCAGAGACAAGCTTGAGTCGGGAGCCACGTTCGACGGTCTTTGTGAGCATTTAAAGAATCATGGATACGATGTTGGAACTGAAAGGGCTGCAAAATATTTTTGGGATAACTATGAGGCATTCGAAAGAAAGGATATTCCCGACACCTCAGGATCAGGTTCCTTTAAGAAGGGTGCAAAGTTTTCCCTAACTGTAGAAGCAACATTCAGGCTAATCGAGTATGAAGAGTTTAAGAGTGCTAATCGTAGCTCCCTCACTGCCACTAGGTACGCTACTGCTGCTTTAGTAGTATCGATAGTTGCTGCAGGCATGTCGCTTTACTTTTCTAATAAGCAGCTGGAGAGCAGTACCACTATCAATAGTGACCAGTTTGAAAGACTTATAGAGTTAAAGTACGACGATAGTAATATAAGCAAAACTTTACAGTTGATCGTAGAGCAACAGAAATTTTTTTATGAAAATATTATCGAAAATCAGAGAAAACCTAACGTAGCAACAGAACCTAACAAATAAGGATATGTCG
>JAWSUZ010000058.1:0-80098 GCA_033852165.1 Agarilytica sp.
CGCAGCGGTTTAGTTCAACATTGATATATACCGAATTCGAACTTGTCTATACCCTGCTAATACTAGCATATATTGTAGGGCGCCAATCCCGGCCACTTATGTGACAGAAACACCACTTTCATAATCACACACTTTAGCAGATATTTTTTGATCGATAAAATTATTGCCCTTTCCTTCTTCTATGAGTAAGCAGGTAATATTAATGAAATTGTTTCGTACTATGCTAAGACGACTTCTGCTTCTACGTTGACGATCTCGTCAGTTTTTTCGCGCGCGAAAATCCAGGATTATCGATATGAACATTACATTTTTTGTCCATGGTTATGAAGGTTAGATATGGTTAAGCAACAATTTTTTAAACCGAATTATCATTCAATAATGAGATAGTTTGTTGAACAACTCCACTGGGGTTAGACCGCACTTTTTTAATGGTTCGGTTCTATTTTCGACTGTTTTTCTAGTCACTCCGCTTCACCTCCACCGTCTCCTATTATCCATGTTAGGTGATTAGTGTACTCCACTATTTTTGAAGAATTCCTAATGTCCGTCTTCACTGTTCATTTATAAAATCTACAAACTTAAAAATATTTTCCACATGCAGCATACGAAACATCTTTCAGGGATCGGATGAACATGACATTACCTTGGATAGCAATACGAACTGTGATCTCGACGTATCACCAAAAATACAGCTAGCCAGCGGCAGATTCAACCAACATTGTTATTGTATGCCGGGACAATTCCTGGAATATCACCTTTCTCAATCACCGCCGGCCATGAAAAACAAACCAATAACTTTTTTTGTTTTTACGATCTATGGAATCACCGCGGAATATAAGGGTAAAGATGCAGTCGTAATTTTTGCGATAATAAGTGTCTCCCCTCCCCCGCGACAGTTTGTTTTTACTGAAGTTATTTAGTTTGCTAGTTTGTAAACTACGCAATCACGTAACTTGCAAAATTTAATACGCTTCAAGCCCAAATCGTTAATCCAAAATAACCTCACTTGCCATTGATTAATGTTAAGAACTCGAACCATTTACATAACATTTGATAAGGGTTTTTACTGATCAATAAAGGCGTGTGGCGGTGTAAAGAGATGTTTTGTATAAGCAAGGCTTGATTCGCGATAGTTGTGGTGCAGTTCCAGATTTCGATTTTCTAACGTGTTCTCCTTCTTGCTGGCGCAACATGAATCAAAACTCTATCACCCTACCTTAGTAGGAAAATACCGGTTTTTCACAGCTTTTAGCGCAAACAGAAAACACCTGACTATATCGTCAACTTACGATCCAGCCGTGTTCTTTGCAATGAGGTCGAATTAGTAGAGTGGCAACGTAAAGACGGAATAACGATTAAAGACAATAAATGACGAAAATAAAAATAATAATGAACAACAGCTCGCAAATTAAAGCGGCAATTCAGCCATAAAAATCTCGTCGATAACAATACCCACAGCAATCAAAAAGCAGCCTTAATCCGTGTTGCAAGAATATGCTCGACGCAGCAGGCAATTAATATTGCTTGAATCGAACGCAAGCCAAGAGAAGTTTCCCTGGGGGAGCGAACTCTTATAGGGATAATTGACCATCTAAAAAGGAGCGTACCGACTCGGTTAAACGCAAGCTTAGATGCTTTTTTTACGGCATATGCGTGATTGAGTAATTTTAGATAATGCCAAACAAGGCAAGACGAATATAGCCATTAAGGAAACTTGAAATGAATAAAAGATTCGTATTTAACAAACGATTTAAAAGGCTTTTAACGACCGGGCTCACTTGCCTAGCGATCGTGGCAAGTGGTGCTCAGGCTGTGGTTAACGATTCAGTTTATGGGATTCAATCTTACTTTTCATTTGGTGAAGCCCCTCAACGCCTTATCGTGAAATACAAAACAGCGGCAGGCCAATACCAAGCGCAAGGCCAGTTGAGTGCCCTATCGACTACCCATATGAGAACTCTGTCCAACTTAGCCGGAACCAACCTAGATTACCTGCGTAGGCTTGCTACAGGCGCGCATCTGATGAAGCTTCGGCAAGGGACTTCGACATCTCGCTTGAATCAAATGATTAACGATATGATGCAAAACCCGAATATCGACTACGTTGAAGTTGATCATTTGATGCAACCCATGTTTACGCCTAATGACACCCGCTATAACGAGCAGTGGCATTACTTTGAAGCCACAGGCGGCATAAACCTACCTAGCGCCTGGGATGTAACAGCGGGTGAAAACACGATTATTGCTGTTATTGATACTGGGTACCGTCCCCACGCCGACTTAGCCGACAATATATTACCCGGCTATGACATGATCAGTGATAGTAGTATTGGTAATGATGGTGACGGTCGAGATTCGGACCCTTCTGACCCGGGTGACGGTACACGATTCGGCGAATGTCGGTTCTTATCTCCCAGTAGAAATAGTAGCTGGCACGGTACGCATGTCGCGGGAACGATAGCCGCCGTTACCAATAACAGTATTGGTGTGGCCGGCATTGCCTACAACGCGCAAATTGTTCCTGTACGCGTGCTTGGTCGATGTGGAGGTTTTACTTCTGATATTGCTGATGGAATCATTTGGGCTGCAGGCGGAAATGTAGCCGGCGTGCCCACCAACCCTAACCCCGCTCAGGTACTCAATATTAGCCTTGGTGGAGAAAGCGCGTGCAACACCACAACTCAAAACGCCATCAATACCGCTCGAAGCTTAGGCGCTACGGTTATTGTTGCTGCGGGGAACTCGAATAGTAACGCTGGTAATTTTAACCCCGCCAGTTGTAATGGCGTTATTGCTGTGGCCGCGACTAATCGGGCGGGAAGTAAAGCAAGCTATTCGAATTTCGGCAATGTTGTTGACGTTGCTGCACCGGGTGGCGAAGGATCTTCTTCTAATGCTGTGCTGTCTACACTTAACACGGGAACCCAGGCCCCAGGCAATGACAGTTATAGAGGTTACCAAGGAACCAGCATGGCAACCCCGCATGTGGTTGGTGTTGCTGCACTTTTGTATTCTGTAGACCCGACGTTAACGCCTTCAGAAGTAGAAGATATTTTGCAAGATACTGCGCGTAGCTTCCCTGGCACCTGTAGTCAGTGTGGTAGCGGTATTATCGATGCGAGTGCTGCTGTTGCTTCTATCAGTCTTCCAACAACACCTACGCCGGTCCCGACTATTACGCCCACACCAACTCCGACTATTACATCCACACCAACCCCGGTAATTACGATAACGCCTACACCCACACCCGTTATCACAAATACTCCAACGCCAACTCCGGTAATAACGCCAACACCGACACCAGTAATTACACCGACGCCTACTCCAGCGCCAAACTGTACGGCAATCCAATCGTTTAATTATTATCATGGAATTGCCGGCCGTGCGTACAGCCGTGGTAACTATTTCTACCCTAGTTATTACGCGGTGGGTAGTAACCAATCTATGTTTGGTTCAAGCTATGGTTACACAATTTTGCGGACATCGGACAATGTAAACTGGGAAGTAGGAAACTGCCCATAATCGATTAATAGGTAAAACTCCCATCGAAAGGCGCGATTTTATCGCGCCTTTTTATTGCATGTTGCTTTTCGAATTCATAAATCCATTGTTATAAATCCATCAATTAAGGCCGTTTCGGATATTAATTGGATCAATATTTTTCTGTTCATTGCAATTGTAATAGATGGTGAAAATGGAATTAACGGACTATTGGAAATAAAACACTCCTTTTTTCTCCTACAAACATCTTTTTCAAAAGATTTTTAAAAAAAGATTATTTTCCCCACATAAAAAACCAATATTAATGAATAACCCCAATACTAAAGGATGAGAATTGTTCTTATAACTGGCGCGTTAGGTAGTGTATGATCCTAGCCAGCGCCCCATTTTTGGGCGAAAACTAGTCAAATAAAGCTAACTACCCCTTTCATTCATACATGAATAATAAAGACGACGAACACTACAAATTAGTTGCACAAAAGCTATTTAACCAATTCTACACAATCGATGATGATGCATGGAATGCTACGCTAAAATGCATGAAGATCACGCACTATAAGAAAAGTGCATTGATCTACACCGCAGGAAGAACTCCGACGGCTGTACATTTTGTGTTAGAAGGATTTGGCCGTAGTTTTTACACCAAACCTAACGGTGAAGAGATCAATAAATCTTTTGTCCTAGACGATGGTCTAGGGGTTATTAACAGTCTTAAATCGTCTGCTATGCAGGAGCCCACCGAGTTTAGTGCTCAAGCACTCAGCAATATGGTTTGCTCTTCTATAGATTTTAATGACTATTACCTATTGGTAACGACTTATGTGTCCTGGCGGCGATTGTATATTAATTACCTAACCGCCTTCGCCCTGCGTAACGAGGCACGAGTAGCGGAATTTCTTTTGTACGACGCTAGTGAACGTTATCAAAACTTCCTTAAGGAGTACGGGGAAAATGAAGCGATGATTCCTAATTATCACATTGCGTCTTATCTCGGTATTACAGAAGTTTCATTATCACGTATTCGCAAGAAGTTACGTTCCAACGCTACAGACGCACACGACTGAACATAACAATGGGTTCAATGTCGGTGTAATTATTGCGATCTTTTTTGATCGCATCGGCATTGATCGCGTAGGCGCGTTTAAACTCCTCCACCGATTCAAAATAAATATGCCCTACGGCTACGTATGGGGATGGCGTTGTCACGTCCATACCGACTAGCCCCTGATCCACTTCGATTTTCTTGCAACAATTTCCCAGTAATTTTTTTACTAGAGGCATATGCTCATTACAGTAGTAGTCTAGGTCGAAACGCTGACCTAGTTCTAGAGGGTACATCAAGCTCGCTTTTAACATGCTATCGCCTTTACTTCATTTCAATTAAGCAAAGAATAGCGAATTCTGACTCGGTTTTAAATACAACCCTTAACATCTGATAAGGAAGGAACTAGTCTAGCCTCGGGATATTCGCTGACTGGAAGCGCTCTCCTAGAACGGGATGACTGGCAAGACTTATGTTATTTGCCGCATCTACAGCAATCACCTCATAACGACGCGGCGTATTGGCGTTTGTCGTATCATCGAGAAAAACAGTGGAGTTCGTAACGCCAATATAATCGCCATTTCGTAGCACTCGGTAACTGGTCACCGCGACGTCATCCGTTGACGCTTGCCAGCTAATACGAATCTGCGTCATCGATAATACCGTTACCGCTAACCCTCTCGGCTCGCTCGGGGCTTGAGTATCGACAATGGCATCACTCTGACAGCCAACCAGTGTATGTGCAGCTATGTACAAAGCTAAAAGAGTAACAATTCTGGAGTGGCGTCTATGTTTTGGCAGTAAGGGATTGCGGCTCCACGACATGCAAGTTAGACGTTTTAGCTTTAAAATCGACCGTAGACTTGTAATATATTGCATATGTGAACTCTTTTCGCGTCATTTAGATATTTTTGACGATAGGCAATACTACAAAAAACGATGAGAACTCCGCATTAACAATTGTTAATCAACGTATTTCTCGCACCCTAAAACTCATCACACCCCACCTCCAATAAACGGCCAATAATCGAATCCGTTCTACTGAACAGACGATACTGGCGGCGCCTTCCTCCACCTAATAACGCAAGCGTTGCGCATCCCTCTAATACGGCTAACATCTGTGTTAGTTACCCTCAAAACAACCACCGTCAACTACACTGAACAGATACCCTCAACCGTTAGATTTCACCTGATGCAAACTTTCTGGCTGGGCCTATCAGACGACATAACGTTAGAACGACTTGCCTTACTAAAGGCTCAGAAAGTCGGAGTTTCGCATTACGAAAATAAGGGCCTGTTTCTCTCGGAACTACAAGACGTTGCATGCTCAGGCGAAACGCCTCCGATTATCGTACTGAGTATGAATTCGATGAAGTTGGCCTTAGAGATCTGTGGGCTGGTGAAGCCTATTTTCCCCAAAACGCCAACCATAATTCTTTTAACATCTTCAAGTGATACAGAGGGCCGAGAAGCGTTTATCACTGCCGGTGGAAGTGAAATCATGATTGAGCCGGTCGGTAGAGCCGAGTTTTTTGTTCGTATTCACCATCACCAAGACATCGAGAAACGGCGCCTTCATTTGAAGGGGGAAGCCCAGCAAGCTGCTGACATGGTCCATACCGTAATGGAAAGCAGCAGTGATATTGGTAAGGTATTGGAGTTTGCGCGCAATGTGGTTGCGCACAAGGGATACAATGAAATTGCCGACACCATGCTTCAATTTAGCGCGCATCACTTTACTCATGCCCTCGTAGAAATTCAAACCCACAATGAGGTTTTACGTTTTTCTAATGAGGAAATTACAGCCCATCATCTTGAAAAACTAAAATCTCAGCGTACCCAAGGGCGAGTCGTCAAGTCTGAAAATTGTTTGCAAATAAACCAAGAGTATATCGCCCTATTTTTGACAGGATTTAAACAAAACGAAAATAACATCGGTGCAATTTCCGACACTATTTCAAGTCTTTCTGAGTTAGCTAACCGTTATATATTGGTCGTCAACTCTGAAAAGCACATGACGAACGTAGAAGTTCAGCGACAAAGTTCACTAGAGTTTATCAGTAAGGAGATTCTCACTAGCGTTAAAATTTCGCTGGGCGTTACAGGTAAATTGAGCGAGCTAAAAGTGGGAACTACCTTAGGTGACCCCCATATAAAAGCGCTTAAAATTACCAACGACAACATTACTCGCCTAAGCAGGCTCATTAAGTTTGTTTTGCAAATTAATCGTCAGTCCTCAACGAGTATTGTCGCCGACAATAAATCGTTTGATGTTAGTGACTTGCTTGAAAAGATGGTGTGTGTCTATAGCGCTCCCGCCATGGACAAAAGCAACAATATGATCAAAACAAATTCTCAAGAACATTGCCTCCTCATATCGAATGAAATAATTATCACACAAATCGTCTGTCAGCTTATTGATAATGCCATTAAGTTTACCCGTGATGGAACCATAACTCTGCGCGCTGCAGCCCTAAGTGGTTCCGCCGGAGAACTCATTGAAATATCTGTACGCGATACTGGCCAAGGGCTTTCTGATGCAGAACTAGCGGCTTTCAAAATGGATGAAGACGTTAATAGCGGGAATGAGGTGTTAGCCGGTTTTGGTTTATTGTATATCCGTTTCTATGGCCCGGTCCTTGGAGGTAAGTTAACGGTCGTTTCTAGCAAAGATAAGGGAACGTACTTCTCATTTACTTTCCCTAACATTCCTCCTCCGGCCTCATTGTCAACGGATGTGGATGTCGAGCTTTTTTAGTGCTTATCAATCTAACTTCCGTGTTAATGCGCCAAAGCAGTGTTGACCTTTTTGAGCAGATTGTCAGCATCTATTGGCTTCAATACATAGCCGTGAGCCCCATATGAATATGCCTTTATTCGATTAGAGGTTTCTTCTGCAGATGTTACAAAGATAACGGGAATCGAGTTGGTGGATTCCTGCGACTGTAGGGTCTTACAAACATCGTGGCCGCTTAACCCCGGCATCACCAAATCCAACAAGATTAAGTCTGGTTTAACATCATTGAGTTTTCTCAGACAATCTTCCCCGGAGCTAGCAAATAGCACCTCATAATCATCCTCCAGCGCTAGCGCAATTACCTTTAAGTTGATCTCTTCATCATCAACAGCAAGTATTTGAGGTTTTGACATAGGGTTCACCAAAATAGGGGCCGCTTATATTTTTTCGGACGTCATATATTAATATAGCACTCCCTCCTGCTTACCTTCTATCATTGGCCGGTATCGCACTTTTATTAACATCTGGGTGACGGGGGACGGGGGACGGGTTGATGAAACTATGTAGGTTGATCCACTCTATGTTTTTGAGAGCTGAAAAAGTGTTTTCTGGGGGTAAACCATAGTTGAGATGTAGGTGGTGTCTGTATGAGTTTAAATCCTGAGCGATACCTTGGATAATGGTGACAAAATAATGATTAGAGTAACGAATGAAACAAGAGCCGTGCAGTAAAGACCATCACGAAAACGTTTTAGTCTTGGACGCCCAGACCTTTAGAGATCTCGAAATCTTTGAGCCAGAAGCCGGTGGATCCAGCCTCTTTCAATTTTGTAACCTGACTCAGACCAAGGGTGGCGCGAAGGTATTACGGCAACGTATGGAGCGTCCATGGTCCGAAGCTGAAAATATACGCGCCACACAGGACTCTGTCGCTTTTATCATCGCGAATCGTAAAGCTTTTGCTACTCAGCCAACGGCTTTTACAACCAATCTTGTTGACCAGCATTATATGCATGAGATCCTACCGATCATAACGCATGAAAACGTTATCGAATTCAGCATCGCCGTTTTCGCAATGTGGGCAGATCATGACAAGCACCGCTATGCCATCGGGCGTGGCGTAAAAGTCACGTGTGGGATGATTCAAAAATTAGTGGCCTTCATTGATCAACCCGAACTTGCATCTCCAGCTGGCGAGCTAGGGCCTCTCATTAGGGAAGTGAGGGAGCTACTCACTCGCCCTCGGTTGTCGCAGATACTGGGTAAGGATGTTGGACGAAAGACTTGGAAGACCATGCGCCTTGATCAGGTGTTCCGTCTTCACGAGGTGAAAACGATAGACCGTTTACTGGAGCTTATTTACGAAATCGATGCGCTGGTCTCGATGGCGGATGCCACCGTCAAGCATTCCTTTGTTATGCCGAGCGTTGAGGATGGCCCATTACACGCCCATTCTGAAGGCTTGATACACCCGTTTGTAACCGCAGCAGTCGCCAATCCGGCCCGGCTTGACCAGAATTGCCGCGCCCTCTTTCTGACCGGGCCAAACATGGCTGGCAAGACCACCTACCTTCGCGCATTCGCTACGGCACTTTACCTCGCGCATCTCGGAATGGGCGTGCCAGCACGAAGCTTTCATTTCTCTCCCACACAGAGACTCTTTTGCTCATTTTCACTCAGTGACGATTTAAATGGCGGCGTCAGTTACTTCCGTGCGGAGGCGCTACGTACTAAAGCGGTTGCACAGGCGATAGCTGATGGTTACCGCGTAGTTGCACTCATGGACGAGCCGTTCAAAGGGACGAACGTTAAGGATGCTCTCGATGCTACCCTCGCTATTCTGGAGCGTTTCGCTACGAAGAATGATTGTCTGTTTATGATCTCATCTCACCTGATCGAGTTAGAGGAGAAACTTAGCCCTAATACTCAGGTTGATTGCCGTTATTTTGAAGCGGAGGAAAGTAAGGGTCGCTTACGCTTCGACTATCTGTTGCACAAAGGCGTATCTAGCCAGCGGCTAGGTATGCGCGTGCTTCATGAGGAGGGAGTTTTTGAGTTGCTAGATGGTAAACCGCAAGGTACTGAACGTTCAACTACCGAATCAGCAGCCGATAGATCCGCTGCAATTAACGATACCGCCGACGCTAATTGATGAAAACCGGTATGGAAGGAACAGCCGCTATTACGGCTTTTTATAGGGCACCCGTGACTCTATCGCTATTTGTGTATAATGCGCAAAATTTTATTGGACCGCTCTTGTAAGCTACAGGGGCAATGATGAGCATAATGGGAAACGTAGAATACAATGGGTAATGTTGATGAGGTCGGTACAGTGACAGCGCAAGGCTCTCGGGGGAAACCCGGTAAAAGCTCAGCAATAATCGAGATTGTTAAGTCTGACTTTATCGGTGAAGGCTCACATCGCGCCTGCTACGCTCACCCTGAAAACAAAGATCGCTGTATTAAAGTTGGGGCCTTGAACTCCAAAGAAAGTCGACGAGAGCGAGCGTGTTATAAGCTGTTGCAAAAACGCGGCGTTACTTGGGACTCCCTATCTCAGTTTTACGGTTTTGTCGAAACCAATATGGGACCTGGTGAAGAGTTTGACTTGATTCGGGACCATAATGGGGAAATATCAAAAACCCTGGAACATTATCTCGAAACCGATGGCGATACCGAAAGGTCAGAGTTGTATTATCAAAGCCTGGAAAAAGCTGTCAGTTTTCTAAAAGCGGATATCTACGATCAAGTCATTTTGGTTCGAACGATATTAACCGAAAATATTTTGTATAAGAAAATCAATGATGATGAAGGTCGCCTGGTCATTATTGATAATATTGGCAACACTGATTTATTACCGATCTGTGATTTTAGTAAGTTTTTTGCACGTCGAAAAATAACCCGGAAATGGCAGCGTTTTGAGCGTTCCATGTTGAAAAAATATGGGGGAAATGAGCGTTTACGTCATGTGTTTTTTGGCCAAACATCTACCGCATAGACCTTTATGAATATTGAAAACGGGAGTCGTTATTGACTCCCATTTTTTTGTATGGACTTTTTGAAAGCGATCAGCACCCCGCCATATCGATTTTCTGTGTCGTTATCTCGCGAGCATCTCGCAGTGTCAGCGACACATCATAGCTGGAAGTCGTATCTAAGATATCTTTGTTCAACTTATCCAACAACGGCCTGAGTTCATTATTGACTCTGTCTGCTAGCGATTTCCATTTTTCACGTTTTTCTTTCTGTTCGGCAATTATCTTTTCGTATCGGTCAATCTTATCTTTTATAACGGTAGCCATATGCACAAGTGTCGATACTTTTCCGGTGCGTACGATTTCTTTCTTTTGTAAATTTAGTTGCCATAATGCAACCATTAGAGCTACTACAGCGACAATAACTTCCATCTCAACTCCTCATAGTTCAGTTTTTTATTGTTAGCAGAATTGAAGTTTTACCTCTAATTCATTTAGGAACTTAATACACGATACAAAAAGAACAATATATGTCGATATGAGGAGTTACGCCATCACCAAAGAAAGTTAACATGCCAATATAACAACTTAGAAACGTAAATTTAGACTGATCTACGCTGTAGTGACCAAAATGATCATTTTAAATCGCCACAATGGGAAATACGAAGAAAAACACGCCACCATTAATTCATCCAGCCATCACTTGTCTCTGAAAAAACCGTATCGGAAAAGCTGCTTCCAATTTTTCAAGATCAATGGTTTGATTGTGGCGCCAGGTACTCCCTATTAACTGGTTGATGTCGGGGTAAGGCGCCGTTACGGAGAGTGGTCGATAAGGATCAAATTCATGGCTTTGGCCCTCACTCGATTTGACTATGGATACGTTTGCCAAGTTTAAAATCTCACATAAGCTGGGGTTAAGTGAGGAAAAGTAGTCGTAAAACTTTGTATCGTCACCCATTATATTACCTGCGCATTTTATCCATTTCGTGGAGATTCCGTAGGCTACCGACAAAATAAGCCCATGCAAGGAGCTGGACGCTGTGCACTCACAGCTCAATATCTGCTGAATGATTAACTCAACATCTGCGGTTTGAAGATCAATAATCAGTACGTCTTTTTCATTTCCGTATTGACGTTTGATTTCGGAGTAATCCACTAAATGCGGAATGATACCAAGCTTATAGCGTGACTCTACTTTTGGGTAATAGTACTTAGGCAAGAGAACAGCTGGATCTCCGTATACTTCCGGGCAGCTGTAACCGAGTTGAAGTAATCGTCTTCTCGTTAATGGTCCGCGCACCGCACAAAACTTAGCGGCTTTGTTAACCAGCTGATCAATATTGCGAATACCACTACCCCATACAACGGTATTGCTGCTAGATAAACGCATAATGCTACCGATAGACAACAGAGATAGATTAGAAGTTTTTGATGGATCTCTCACGGGTTTGCTCGGAATTTCACTCGGAGAAATTCCAAGACGTTTATTGAGCATCTTACTGAGTAAATACGGCGTTATCTCATCGCCCACATTGAGTGACCGACCTCTATACCAATATAAATTAAGCCCCAATCGATTTCGATTGGGATTGACTAACGCACTGCGCTCATTCGTTTTCTGCTTTGAGAGTGTTGTGCTAGGTGTTGCACTAGGCTTTCCTCTAGACCGCTTCTGCAGCGATTTTACAGATGATACTGCAGCTTTGTTATTGTTTTGCTTATTGGATTTATCGCTATTTATTTTTGCCACAGCCAACAACCTTTCTTTTGCTCGCTCGATTGAACGCCATCGCCTTTGATTTTTCGAGTTCGGCCACAGCACTCGCCATTGTTCAATAGCATCTTTCATAAGTCTGTTTGGGTAATGACTGTGGTGTTGCCAAGGTTTAAGGCTGCTGAGGTGAAGAACATAGGCACACTTCGCTAGCGCATCGATTGCCGGTGTATTCCCCTGGGAAGCTATTCCACGATAAAGGTTCCATGAATCTTCAAGGATATGGAGATCAATATTCGGATTGCTGGCTAAAAACAACGCCAAGGTCGAATCATCCCCGCCCCTCAGAACGCCTAAACGCTCCGACCGTTGGTAGGTTTTTACCATACGCTCAAAAAACTTTTCTTTAACTAGCTCAATATTATTGAAAAACAGAACACCAGAATTGGTCGCTGGCCGTTTGAGCGTATTGTCATTTAATACAAAACCACGCTTAAGCGTTTCCAGTTGATTAAGGTTCTCTAGAAATTTACCAACGCCACATCCCCGGTTAACGCCAGCAATATGCGTTAACTGAGGCAACCATGAAATATCGAGTGGTTTGTTACAGAGCGTGTCGCCATCAACGGCGAGAGAATATTGGTATCCCCGTGATGCAAATAACTCAGGGCCTTTGAAAATCCAAAAACACTCACCCGGATAACGATGTCGGACATGTCGAGTAAATTCCTTCTTGAGATTGATATTGATATACCCAATGCCAAACTGGCTGATGAGTCGTTGCGTTCTAGAACTGAAAGCATGACCGAGTATAAAAGCGTCGTATTGTGCTTCGGATTCCTTATTGTGCTTTATAAATGATCGCAAGCTAGCAATCATATATTCGGTATAGTTTTCAGTTATTGCGCCGAATACAGCTATTTTTGTTGGCGATCCGTTCGCTAAAAAATCTGGTTCACAGTCGTCCGTTTTTTTCGAATCCGTGGATATATCTCTCACGAGGTTTGAATCATTTATAACCGTGCCTACACGGTGTGGTTCATTTTGATATTTTTCTGCTTCTATCTGCTGAGCAAGATTCCCCTTGTTTACTGATTGATTTCTACTCTGCACGCAAGATTGTTTATAATCAACTTTCAAATCGTTTTTAAATACGGGGCTGAAAATGCTCCCAAGCCGAGATCGAATAACAGAACTGCATTCATTTGGAAACGGAAATGCATCAACAAGGGGATTTAAATCTATCTTCGGTGTAGTCATGTCTAAGGCCACATTGACTGCATGATCAATATCAATGCCCTTTCGCCAATCGATACACTTTGGGTCCCTATCGGTCGAAGCGTAATAGTCACGAAACTTAAACCCTTTGCCCACAACCTTATCGCTAAGCTCCACCCAGGCGGTGGGAATGCCGTAGGATTCCCCTAATATACAGCCGTGTAAGGAACTGCATAGTAGAACCTCACATTGTGTTGCCGCTTTAATCACATGAGTAATACCCGCACGGATATCAATAACGTGAATTCCCTTGTTCGACAGTTGAGCGCGCACACGTTCATAATCCACGTAGTGGGGAATTACCCCGATGCCTTTACCTTTTTGATTCGATTGAGGATACAGCGTCGGCAACAGTAATCCGGGGTCACCATAAATTTCAGGGCAATCGATTCCCTGTTTAAGGATAATATTACGGGTAAGCGGACCCCGAACGGCTTTAATATCGACACCACGTTTGCACTTATCGCTTGCGCTAATAAATCCTGTACCCCATATAACATCCCCCTTATTTGCAAATTTAATCAAAGAACCCACTGCGAATAAGCGTGAACCTGAATTACGAAACACCGCTTCTTTTCCACTTAAGGATTTAGTCAAAACGGGCGATAACATATCACCGAAATTCCCGCGACGACTTTGGCGGCAAGTCCAGTATACGGGGATATCTTTCGGCTTCGGCTTCGGCTTAGCGGGTTTTGATTTCGATCGGCCTAGTAGCATACTTGTGGGGTTCTGTTCTTGAGAAGCAATAGACCTTTTCGATTTAGCTACAGGCATAGGCGCCGTCTTATCTATATCAGGTTTTCGAGCATGATCGACATCAACAATGTTACGTTTTAGTCTAGTTGTAACGACGTTTTTTTCTTTGGTATTTTGTTTGTCATCAGTTTGATTATTACATCTTTCTTTATCATTACATTTATATTTTTGGCCTAATTCAGACTCACGCTGATACGTGAAACTTTCATTTCCAGATTCCGCATCAAAATCTACACGTTCCAATAATCTTTTTTCTGATAATTTTTGTTCAGACCCGTATTTTTTGTGCATCGCCCTCTCAACTTCCGGCATCCACAGTTTTTCCCATTGATCCGAAAATCGCCAATTATTTTCAATCCAGGCCCTATTCTTCTTTCCATCTTCAACTAGCACTTCCCTACCTCTATTGATTAAATCAACGAGAACCAACTCTAACTGGTTTAAGGTGCAACCGATAAATGGAGATGCAGCACCGGAACACTTTTCAAATATTACATCCAGCCCCTTTAAAATCCCCATGCCATTAACCACTACACAGCTATGCTCCAACCCTTCCAAGCTATTACGGTGATAACTACCCGTTACACACTCATCGATTACGATATGAGATCGAGCCTTCATCGCAAGAACTTCACTGTGAGGCAATTGCTTATCGCGAATCACTTCAAGTTTAATGGGGAACCGACTGGCAAGCTTATCAAGAATCGCCATCGTCGCTGCATAGCCTTTAGAGTGCCAATACAAACGATGCGTCTTCGGGTAAACATCATGTTTTCCTGAAGGGGTGTAGCAAATAGTAATTTCATTGTTTTTTGTACTGGAATTTCCCTTGGGTCGCCCCGGTCCCTTCCAATTCCCCGGTCCCTGACTCTCTATAGAATCACCTGAAACATCTAAAAGCATAGGGTTCGGAACCGGAGACCAATCCTTAAACTCAGATAGCGTCGCCTGATACTGAGCAACGACAACACCGGGAAAACCCCGCTTAACAAAAGCTTGATCCACATTCCAAATATAATTGTGGGCCATAGTGATAACCGGTTTCATCCTTAATATAAGTTCGTGTTGCGCAGCCACTTTACCATTATGAACAATGACAAGGTCCGCATCCTTTAACACTTGCATAGCTAGCTTAGGTTTAACCTTCCACTCAATATCTGACTGAAAACTCACGCCATTTCCATAACTGTTCGTTGCCCAGACGCAACGGCATTCATTATCGGTATATCGGTTAATGCAACTCGATAAGATCTCTGGGACACCGGCAACGGGCATAGTGGAGTACGAGACTATTTTTAATAGTTTACGGGGTTTTAACAGTTTACTGGGCCTTAATGGTTTATTGTGCGTAGTCCTGTTTAGCGCTTTGGTTTCTGAATTGGAATAGAGCGTTTGTTCTTTCTCAATACCTGCACCCAGCGTCTCCTTCACATCTTTAGTTTCCATATTGGTTTCCCCCAACCTTAATTGACTCACGAGACCCAGACCATCCTTATACTCCGTATTGTTATCCGCCATTGCGGAATGGGCGTGCAAGTAAAACTGAGCCAAAGATTCCTTAGGAAATGCAGTGACCTTACTTTCTTCGCTCAGATTGATAATCTCGACACCCTGCTTCTTCGCGTCCTTAAATAATTTCAAATACTCTAGATTGATTGATTTAAGACTAGCGCTTAGCGCATGTTTCCCTGTGTTTGAAAAAAAATGGTTTTGGGTAAAATCAACGCCAATCACCCCTATTCGCTTAGCCCCCATATACATAGCCAAACAAAGTGCTACGTAGGGTGAATTTCGGGTATATGGTAATCCTGCCGATACATTGAGAGTCGTTCCACCACGTTTACCAAGTTTGAACTTCACTGTATTTGTATTTGTGTTTTTGGTTTTCAGGTTAAGCTGAGTAAACAGAGCTTTGGCCTTGCTGGTTTCTACGTATTTAAAACGGTCGCCTTTGAACTGGTTTTTGGGGTTTAGCACAACGAGGTAATCTGGCGTAAACTGGCGACCGACATCATTAACGCCGATCGTAATCGTGCGCTCTGGATGCTCTAAGGTTTTGAGTGAATAACCACAGCCGCATACGATAATGGTTTCGTTTTTGTGGACGTCCTTATATTCCGCGAATTTTTGGTAGGGGTTTTTAACGGGGTTGTTTTTTATCTTACTGCGCATAGATGTCACTTTTTCCGTTTGCCTATATTCGAGGCTCTGTATTTTATCGTTTCCATTGTTTCAAACCCGGCCTAAAGTCCCTCGGCCGACACTATGGAGGAGGGAATATAGAGAACATCAGGAGCGCAAAAAAACGAGATTGCTAGAGGAAGTGCACGTAGCTACAGCGCTCCGTGAAGCCAAACAGCTCCAAAACTTTATTTACCACTATCTAAAATGACAAACGAAAAACACAGAAAATTATTGATCTTTTAGACTGATGTTATCTAATCCATCTGCCGCCATTTTAAACTCGGTCTGCATTACCACGGGGACCGTGGGAACGAGGTTAACCAGTCTGCCCCTATGACGATAATATGTGTAGGGGAAGAAAGAGTGAATCAAGAGAGACAATAGGAACGATACTTCTAGAGAAAATGCACGTAGCTGCAGGGGTTCGGGATGTATTTTTAAGACCGTCTAATGCCTGTTACCACACGGATGTGGTGTAGTAGACAGTGCAGGAGCACACTGTCGAAGATGGCATTAGCGAGCCCCCATGGATGGGTTCACTGCGTGACTTATAAATACATCCCGAAGCTCTGTGGCGGTATCTCAGGTGCAAACAAACAACTAGCACCAAGACTAATGCTTAACCCCCTTATCCTCCAACGTCAAACTCAAAGCCGACAATAAATCCTCCGTCGTTGCACCCTCCCCCAACTCCATATCCGACATCAAACCCTCAATCATCTTCTGAACCACCAACGGCGGCTCACCACCATCCTGCTTCAAAGAATCCAATAACGGACCAATACCCACCTTCGATGCGTGGCTCAACAAATCCGTTATCTCAGTATCAAACCCAGAATCAACCACCTTAGAGGCCCGCGGCTGGCCAAACTTCTTCATCAACGACTCTAATTCATCCGTCATTTTCGAGCCATGAACAAAACCTTTATCATCGCCCACCTTAAACAAACTTTCCACAACCGGATGAACAGCAGAAATTAAATCTGAAAAATCCGAAGGCAACGCCCCATCATCCGTCTCGCCCTTCTTATCGATCACTAAATCCGCATCAAAAAGAGCACCCGTTATATCCGCACCGTGAAAATCAACCTCATCCAATTTCGCACCCGTAAAATCCGCACCACGCAAATCTGCATCTTGAAAATTACAACGCACTAAAACTGCAGAGCGAAAATCGACACCCCGCATATCGCAATATCCGGCATCTACATCCGTCATTGTTGAACCCGCGAAACTCGCGCGATTAAAATTACTGTCTGTAAGAGATGTATCCGTGAAAACTGAGCCTTCAAAATCACAACCTTGAGCGTTACAGTTTTCCAAAGCTGAATCACAAAAAGAAGCTCTACGAGCCGTAACATGCTCAAAATCACACAGACGCATGGTAAGCTTAGACGCAAGGACTTCATCAAGATTCACATGACCAAGGTAACAACCGCGCCAATGCCAATCTTGGAGATTAGCTTGATTTAAATCAACACGAGAAAGGTTGACATTATTCGCTCGCAGATTTTCTAACGTTTTTCCCGCCAAGCTACAATCTTCTACGCTAATGTCATGTACATTCGTTGAATTAAGTAAAACGTTTTCACTACTTTTATTCATTTAAATAACCTTGGTTGTAGAACCATTAACCACGCATTAAACGGGAGCTATTTACTCAACAAAATAGGCATGTTCTTTATCCGGCAAAGGCTCATGAAATCGCTCTTCATAAACCTCATATATTTCGCTCATCAAACCCGGATCATCTCTTAACTTTGAATAGGCACTGCTTTCGTTTGTGATTGCCTTATCAGGCGCATTCCAAAATTCCTGATAAGCAGATGCGCCTTGAGCGACTAACCAGTAGCAAATCTCATCGACGCTATCTTCAGAAAAACGACTAAATTCATGGTACAAAGGTTTTATCTGCGCCACGGCTTCTTCGTAGTTCCAATAAAACTTAATCATCTCTTCTACGGCCATAGTCTGTAATTCGGCGCGTAGAACATCGGGTTCTCCATTGGACCGTTCAATTACGTCCCAGAACTGCTGCGGAACCTCTTCTGGGATGTTGCGCCCATCTTCTGTTACCATTTTAATTATGCGGATATTTTTGACGTTCATATTCTGTTTTTGAGTTCGCTTTCAGCTTTAGGTGTCATTAATTGTCGTCGAGTATCGTTTTTATTTCGTTTTTTTGAATTTACTTTAGTTTAACGATTAGCCAGTGATTTTCATCTACTTTGACGTAACAGCGGCGTCTCTTAACCATTTATAGATGGTGCTTAATGATCTATCCATACTGTGGTCTTTCGCAATGGCTTCTCTCACTTTAGTGACATCGCCATTATGGTCTTTGTATAACTGCTCTAAAACACTGGGTTCAGGTTTTGTCTGTTTAACGGGCGGCACATAGTTGGGATCAACTGGCTCGACATTACCACCCTTCGTCCATTTATGCGTAGGTTCATTAGAAACGCGCCATTTCCCCTCATCATTTTTATACGCTTTACCGCGAATGGGTTCAAACGGCACACCGGTTCCTGGTCGTTCCAATCGGCTCGGATGATTCGGTCCCATATCTCGCGTGTTATCCCAGGGCATTACATGGCCTTCGCCTTCTAGGCCTTTACGCAATGCTGATTCAATTCCGCTCGCGTCAGTTTGAGTGAGTTTTTTACGGCCTACTTTCATTTTGAGTGGGATGACCTCAAGGATCAACTGCTTGCCCGTTTCAATTCCGGCTTTTTTGTATTTCCCAAAACGCTGGCCGACATTACCGTCTGAGCTTTTACCAACTTTTAGGATCGCGCCATCTGGCCCTTTCAGTACGTAAATACATTGCTGGCCTTTTTTGAGCCCCATTGCAGCTTTAATTGTTCCAAAATCATCACGCGAGAAAACCTTACTAGCACCCGTATCCAGTTTGTTCGACAAGATAAGCGCGTCCACATCCACTGCGCCCGCTTTTCCGCTCAGAGCAAAATTGTCTGAATTCTTTTTAATAATCGTGGGATCGTTTATCGCATCACCCAAAATACTGTGTTTTTTACCCAAAGCCTGAAAATCAACGGCGATATCGCGTGCAAGGGTAATCACCTTATCTCCGGCTTCGTATACACCCTCCCTCATTTTCCCTTCAATACGGCTTTCAATTTCTTGGATTTTTTGTTTCACACCCTGCAAGCCACCAACTAAGTCTAAATCCGCATCCGTAGCGTTTTGCTTATTGGCGACGACATTTTCAATATCATTAATTTTGGTTTTAACCGGTCCACAGGCACGGCTACAAATTCCGCATTCAACTTTTTTCTCGCTCGGCTTACTGACAAATGTTTCATGATCCGCGTCTCCCACTTTGACGCGAGTTTTCGTCATTTCAGTAACTTCAGCGTCGCTCATTTTATTAATGGGCTGTGTGGAATCTATATCAGGGTTTTGTTTTTGAGCCGCTGGTGCGCTATCGACATCATCGCCTAAACGTTTTTGACCGCTACCATCCGCATCGGAGTCTCCAGGCTTACGCGTTGTCGGTGTGTCGGTATCGGCATCCCCAGGTTTGCGTGTGGTCGCTGGTGCATCGGTATCCGTATCTGTCGGTTTACGCGTGGATGAAGGCGAATCAGTATCTGTGTCGGTTGGTTTCCGCGTGGTTGGTGTATCGACTTCCGCTGTAACTTTTGGTGTTGTCGTAGGTGTATCAACATCAGGTGTAGTTTTCGCAGTTGTGGTTGGTGTATCGACTTCGGGTGACGCTTTCGGTGTGGTCGTTGTTGGCGCATCGACATCCGTAGTCACTTTCGGCGTGGTCGTTGTTGGCACATCAACATCGGTCGTTACTTTCGGCGTAGTCGTTGGAGCTGACACATCTGGCGCCGCACTGGCTATGCGACTTTTATTGGCACCCAACGATGCGCCACGTGATGAACCCGCACCACCGGCAGCTCCAGTAGCAAAACGTTTCGCATCGAACTCACCACCTGCAGCGATATTGGCTAGCTCTACCACACTAGCAACACCCAGCCCGACGGCGGCATCCGTTCCCACGCCCAAACGCGTACCGGCTGCCGGTGCAGGAACTGCCCCATTAGCTTTCGGCGTTGGCGCACCGGCAACACCACCGCGTGCGGTTGAAGCGAAGGACATAAGGCCCGCGCTGAAGAATCCCTGCCAATTCATCTTCTGGCCAAAGGCCACGGCACCGAAGGCTTGCGTTGCGCCTTCAGCAATCATGTCTCCGGCTAGGTTGATGCTCACATTAATCGCGGCACGGGTTAGGGTGCTAGCACCGGCTTTAACTGCGCCTTGTAATGCGGCTTGGGCCAAGCCATTTGCACCGGCTCCGATGGCGCCACCTAATGCACCGCCAACCGCGCCCATAACAACGGCTTCAACTAAACCTTTGTCCCACTCTTCACCGGAGGCTAAATTGTTAATGACTTGAATAAGCCCCGCCGTGACAGCGCCGATAAGAGCACCAATTAAAATACCACCGAGAACGCCACCCGCACCCGCCGTCACGATGGTTAAGGCGATAGATGCAATGATGACGAGAATAATCAGAACAATGGCGACGACGCCTTTCCAAGCCGCTTGTTCTTTTGACGCGGCCCGCCAGGCTTCCGATGCAATCTTGCCCTCTAAACCATCGGCTGCCACTTTAAGGTTTTTATTAAGCCCCGCTAATGAAGCCGTAATCGCCCCATCAACAGCGGTATAAATTTTTTCCGTGGCACCTTCGAATTTGGTCGACACCAGCTTCATGCTGTCGGAGCCTTTAATCGCCGTGTCCTTCGCTTTGGCTACTTGCTTGTCGGCCTGAGCATTCATGGCATCGGTAGCGCCGCCCGTCAGCGACGACATCTGAGAAGCAAAATCGCCTTCAGATTTCGAGGCCATTGTGGCGTTGCCTATGGTCACTTCATGCAGGGCACCTTCGGCATTACTGCCCGCCGTGGACATCGACGTTTCTCCGGTACTCGCCCCTTCTTCCATTTTGTCGAGCAAGGTACCGACACCGCCGCCTAGCCCTTCTTCAGCCGAGGTCAAAACTTGACCCAATTCTTCTGGTGCTGGCCCTTCACCCTCTAATAATTTTTCACGAATATCACCGAGCATTTGCTCCAGTGATTCCATTGCCGAGTTAACGCCGTTGGCTAAACCGGCTGCAACCTGATGCGCTTGCTCTTCAATCGCGACTTGCTGAACATAACCAGCGTCGTTAACCGCCTGTTTCTGTTCGTGCTTTTGCTTATCGAGACTTTTTAAACTGCCTTTAAGCGCAGCGTCTACCGAGGTAATACTCATATCGCGGGTATGGTCTAAACCCGCGACCGTTCCGGCTTTTGCACTTTCTAAACCGGACACCAATTTTTCGAATGCAGTATCCAAAGCCTTCTGCGCTTCACCCGCACCGGAAATCACCGCACAGCGATATTGGGTGCGATCTTTACGCAGTTCGAAGCCTTTCTTCTTCGACATTTCGATCATGCTGCTGGCTGTACCACTGGCCGTTTTACACGCCGCATCTTGCTGAGCTTTCGCGCGACGAACGGTTAAACAACCATCCCAAAACCCATCATCACCGTTATATTTGTACTTATTGCCAGACGCCGATCGGCACCCGTCAAAGGCATCCACCCACGCCTGTCCAGTGGAAATTGCCAAACCCGCAGCTTTTGTTCCAGCCCCTTCATGCTCGGTACGACCCTTAGAAAAGCGTTTATTAATTTCGGCTAACGCTGCTGTTTCGCGTTTAGAAACGGCAGAAGAAGAAGACTCATACGATTTACCCAGGGTGGCAATCGCCGCATCGGTTTCTTTCACCGTTCGCGAAACGTTAGCCGTGTGCGAGGCATTAATCGCCCCACGAGCATCGGAAGCTTTACCCTGTGCTTTGGCTTTCGCTCGGTTAATCCGCGCAGAAATACTGCCTTTTTCGGACGACATCGACGCTGAAATGCCCGCCTTAACCGACTCGGCAATACTGCCAAAACGCGCAGGGACTTCTTCACTCACAAACGCCACCGCGCCGTCTATTTGCGACGACGCACTCGACATAAAAGAACGAATTTGATCGAGAGAATTGGCACGCGCCGCTTCTTCAGCAGCACCACCTGTTTTCGGTGCAGAGAAGTCTAAGCCCTTCGATAACTTCGCCGCACGGTCAGGAATTCTTCTCGTTTTAGCCATTGCCGCATCAAAACCTGCCGCTGCCGCATCGCGAGAACTCTCGTTCTGACCAAAATCAGTTGTCGAATCACCGCCTTCCTTCGCCCCGCTTTCACCTCCACTTTCTCCACCAGCACCCTCAGCCGTCGCCCCAGCGCCTTCGACAACATCATCAGCGGAACTCACCTCCGAATCACTCGCTCCGGAAGCTGCAGCAGCAATATCTAAACCTTCTGCACCGCCTTCAACCTGCGTCGATAACACCGACTCAGTTTGGCCCTTTCCTCCACCCTGCGACTCGCCCGCACCAGGCGCGCCTTTCTTCACAGCCTCAAGCGCAGCGCACTCACACGTATCATCCGACTCCACCCAATCGCCATAGGTAACCTTGCTCTTCTCCTCTACCTTAACGGGCGGAGCATCCGACTTCGGCTTATCCGTACCCTCTGGTGGATCAGACGAACCAGGGTCATAACAACGCCCCTTCTCGGGCTTACCGCCCGAATCAGCCGCAGCCCCTTCACCCTGACCACCACCTTCAGCAGACGCATCCTTGGCGGGGTCAGATTCATTTTCATTACCCTTCGACTTTGCGCAATCCGCCGCCGGATCACTCGGCTCCTGATCCGCTACCGCCTCAGTTGACTCCGAAGCAGCGGCTTCCGCAGCATCACCGCCTGAAGCGCCGTCACCCTCTTTAGCTGCGCCAGCACCACCCGCACCACCGCCTTCCTCAAGCTCCTCAATTTCCAAACTCGCGACCTGATGCGAAGCTCCAGACGTAAACCGATGCTGAACCGCCGCACCCGATATCCCATCGCCATTTGCCGGAACAGCCTGACCCGCACCTACTGAATCTGCAGACGCAGAAGTGACTGCTGCCGCTGAATTTGACGAACTCGGCACTGGCGCCACATCATCCAACAAAGACTCCGCCGACCGACCCGCAACTACCGCATCCGCCACACTATCCGCATGACGCTCCCACTTATCACCTAGCGTCCCGACATTCCCCGGCAACTTCAAACCCGAACGTTGCTGCACCGTATGCGCCGCCTCGTGCGCCGCTAAATGCAAACCAGGGGCATTACGAAAACCAATTCGATCACCAGACGCATACGCCAACGCACCCATCTTCTTACTCGCACGCCCCGCCGAACCACCGACTTCCGTTCGAATATTCGAAACATCATGATGACCAAACGAAGACTGAATCGAATCGTAATGCGGCAAAGCCCCGTGCGCATTCTTAAGTCCCGCACTCGCATCACTTAACGTTGAATCTGTTTTACTTTGTTTTTTAGGGCCTTTGCTACCGCCCTTTCCGCTCTCATCTCCACTAGATTTTTCCTGAACTGGTTTTTTCTTACCACACGTAGAACACTTCTCTTGAATAACCGCATCGGGGTTTTCGGTTAAATCTTCATCTGTTGATGACTCTTCACCTAAACCGTTCGTTGATGACTCTTGAATTAACTCTTCTTTTGACGAATCAGGCTCACCACCGTCCTCCATCTTCTGAATCGAACACGTCGGCTTTTTATTACTACCGCAACTCCACATTTGGACAGCATCATCTACACCCGAAACATCCTCATCCGATTCCGAAACAGCATCACCTACAGCTTCGCCAGAACCTTTCGTCTGAACAGGCTCATCATCGCCCTCCGCCTTCTTATTACACTCCGCACATTCAAACTGAACAGGTGAACTAACATCCTCCTTCTTCTGAAGCGAACACGTTGGTTTTTTATTGCTTCCACAACTCCACATTTGGACAGCATCACCAGAACCGACATCCAACTCATCACCAACCCCCGACTCCAAACCTTCACTAGAAGGTTGACCAACAGATTCATGTTGAACCATAACCGCACCACTTTCCTCATCCTGAGCACCCTCTTGACCTTTTTTATCGCACTCCACACACGCAAACTGAACCGCGTCATCCTCACCGGCTCCCTCACCATCACCAACACCTTCAGAAATATTCTCTTTTTTCTGCATTAACTTCGCTTGGATAGCAGGGCTAACAGATGCTACTGGAGCAGAAGCGTAAAACGCGCCCATAGCAGCATTCGTCGACTGCATTCCATTTACGACAGGCGAGGAAAAACTTTCCGGAGTTTTAACAGCAGAATGGTTGGTGTTTTTGCCTGACGAAAAATCACTATTACCTTGTGTTTTTTTCGACGCGGGTGACATGGCCTTGGCAGTGTTCACATATAGATCTCAGATTATTGTGAATTAGGTTTGTTTTATTCAGTTACTTTTTTATGGTTTTTATTTTGTCTCGTATTCTCTTTTTTTAATGGCACCGTTATTGATCCGTAGTTTCGTATGAATTCCCACGGGGACCATGGGAACTAGATCGTCCTGTTTCACCTCGTTCCTCACGCTTCTGCGTGGGAATGCAGACCTCTACTTGACTTGCCACAGATGACCCAGGGAGCTAGATCGTCGTGTTTTACCTCGTTCCTCACGCTTCTGCGTGGGAATGCAGACCTCTACTTGACTTGCCACAGATGACCCAGGGAGCTAGATCGTCGTGTTATTTTATTTTCCATGAAATCCACCACGAACTTCGAAAATGGATTTCGTCCACATTTGAAATTATTTTTCACCCTAAAATAAATAATTCGAGTAATTAGAGAATGAAAACGGTGGAAGGCGCCTTCGGGTTTTCCACCCTACATCTAAAAAACCGTCTCCGAATTTGTATTAGAAGAAGCATCAACATCACCCGAAGATTCATTACTTACATCAACAGACGACTCCTCAATCTCTTCCGCACTCTCAACCGGAACTTCAGCCTCAACAGAAGAATCACCGGACACATCAGAAGGCTCCTCACAATCAATATCCACCGTAAAATTAAACGGGTCCAAAGCATCACTCGCCGCCTGAGCAGAAGAATGCCGAACCGCCTCCTGAGCTTCAAAACTATCCTCAATCGTCGAATCAAACGCACTACGACAAAGCGTCACATCAAAACGCGTGCGTACCACACCGCGATACTGATTAAACGCATCAACATGCTCCTGCTCATGCGGTGCCAAAACCGTATCAATCGCATTCTGAACAGCCACCCGCTGACAAGGCGTTAAATCCGGAAAGTCATTCACACTCGGTAACATCACAGTCGTCGACATCCCATACGTCGCCACCAACATCCCCTCAGCACGAATACACGGATCAGAATCACTACACCCTCTACACCCCTCACCAGCAGACACCGAAACATTCTCCGTAAAATAACTACCGCCATCAAAATCACCCTGCGTCAAACCACTCAAACTAACGCTATTCGCCTCACCTTCACCGAACTTCGGACTGCCGCTCCCACTTACCTTCGGTAAAGCAGAAGGCACCTCCGACTTTTCTTTCGAATCAACGCTCGCACTATGCCCAAGGTCACCATCCATGCCAGCAGATGCTTTACTACTACCCTCCCCCTCTTCTAAATTTTTAGAACTACCACCACGTTCATCTTTCAAATTCGGCATAGCCAACGCTGGACCCAAATTATAAAAAGCCCCATTACCTTTCCCTGGGTTTTTGTCGGGTTTACTATCCGAATCATTCCTCCCTTTATTTTTCGAAATAACCGGCGCACGCAATTCATCATTAGCAGAACTAACGTTTTTAAGTCCTCTCTTCTTCCGATCCAATCGCTTACGCACAAAAATTGAAACCTCTTATTCATAGAATAAAAATACCCCCCCCGACTCGAACGAAAGATAATTCGAGCCTTACATAAAGCAATGAACTTCCTATGCAAGATACAAATACTTAAGGGTCCGAATTCACATTACTAACCGGGCCATACAAGGGAATACTATTTAGCTTCGATATAGTATTCAGGCAAGGATACTCTTCGGGTAAGACACACAGCACCCAAAGCGCTCGCCATGCTCGCGGGGCAGGCCCTAAATACATCCGTGTACACTCGGCTGCCGCGTCCTCGATCGTGTGCTCCTGCACGATCTACTACACCACATCCATCTGGTAAATGCGGCAGACGGTCTTACCCGAAGAGTATCTTTACCTTCCGCCCTGGTAGTAACTTAACCAGTACGACCAAAATTTCTTTTTCATAGAATCCTCTAAGCTATCAGCCAATAGGGGAAGTGGAGGTTTTGTATGAGACCGTGCGCCGCATTTACCACATGGATGTGGTGTAGTAGATCGTGCAGGAGCACACGATCGAGGATGCGGCGGTCGAGCGTACACGGATGTATTAACAGCGAGTGTCATACAAAGCCTCCACTTTCCAGCGATCGATATCGAAGCCATCAAACCCTACAACCCCTTTTCGCCCCAAAAAATCCAACCTACCGATTCTGAACCAAAGCATTAACAAACGACCCCATGCCGCCGTCCGACTCAACCCGACACTCATTAACATCCAACGGAAACGTCCCACCATTCTTCCGATACTCACTCCGCAACGCAAAATCCAAATGCCGCTCCGCAACCCGAGAACCCACATCCAACGCCACCAACGCCGCATGCAAACACACATTCCGAATCTGCCCACCCATCAGGGCACAAAAATTAGAAGCCCGCTCCAAATACACAGAACCCACCAAATGATCATCCGGCAAATGCAAAAGAAAAATCGCCAAACGCTGCTCCAACTGCGGCTGAAAAAAAGGAATCACAATATCCATACGCCGCTGAAACGCCTTATCAATATTGTCCGACAAATTCGTCGTAATCAAAACAACACCCTGATAATGCTCCAAACGCTGCAACAAATAATTCGTCTCCAAATTCGCGTAACGATCATTCGCACTCTTTACATCCGTCCGCGCACCCAACAAGGCATCGCCCTCATCCAACAGCAAAATCACATCCAAAGCCTCAGCACGCGTTAACACCTTATGTAAATTCTTCTCCGTCTCACCAATATACTTATTTACAATCGACGCTAAATCGACACGGTAAATATCCATCCCCACCTCAGCCGCCAAAATTTTCGCCGCCAAAGTCTTACCCGTACCACTACGTCCTGTGAACAATGCACGCACACCACAATTAGAAGAATTCTTAAACGCAGGCCCAAGGTTGTTTAACAATTGTTCCCGATAACGACACCGCTGCTGCAACTCATCCAACTTCTCCGCCGTCGAATCTACCGAAATCAAATGCGCCCAACTGCCCTTCGCATCCAAAGAGTCCGCCAACATATCCAACTTCTGTCGATTTAAATTTCGACTCGCCAAACGAATATCCGCAAGATCAATACGACACCGCTTCTCTAAAGACGCATTATTGATCGCCATCTCAGACACCTGCCGAATATAATCGCCCGGCAAACGAAACTGCGCAGCGATGCGGTCGACATCCTCTACATCCTGAAAAGGTTGAAGCACTTGAGAACCTTGCGAATTCGGAGGATTATTAAAAACCAAATACTTACGCCACAATAAAGCACGCAGACTGGGATTAAGTAAGGGTAAAGACAGCGTAATAATCGTATCCGAATGCTTACCTTCTAAACCGCCTTCCTCGCCCAGAATAATCCCCAAAGGACCGTTATAACCTTTAAGTTTAGGAACCGTCGACGTTTCGCCTGGAGCAAGATCAAGAATAAAAACCGGCAAGGCATTTAGTATGGTGCATAGAATCCCAAAGGAGTCGTCAATCGGCGATGCATTTTTATCATTACCACCATTACCGTCCGCCCCAACAAGCGTTGAATCGACAACAATAAGACTTTTAGACAACCGCGACGCAATAGCAGAAAAAACATCAACGCTGTGACTGCCTTCTTGCGCGCGCAACACCAAAGTATTAATCCTATTATCACGAAACAATTCAGGAACGCCCTCGACTTTCGCGCGAAGATCATCATTCAAAATCAACTCATCCATACTGATCAAGTCATCAGACGCATGAAAAACCCACGCTACATCCTCATCGCGGCGTTGATTTCCACGAATCAAATCCCACACCACGGCATTCACTTTTAACACCCATTCAGAACGCGGCACCAAGATACTTTCTGCATGCATTAATCCGCTCTTAATCAGCGGATGACAAATCTCCCAAGAGCTTTGACCTTGCGTAATATTTTCACCCGACACCATATGCCCCAAAGTTTCCAACATGGGCCTGCGAACCGCCAAAGGCTGCTGCAAGTCTGAAAACAAAGTACCAAAACGCGAATCCTCTTCGACCAAGCCTGCCAGTATTAAAGCCATTTTGCTGGCGAAGCTAAGGCTTAGGGATTCACTCAATGCAGCGAGCGGCATTTGGACTCGGGACTCACTTTCCATTTCCAGTAATTTTTCAGACCACCAATCCGTCCCCTCTTCCCAACGTAGTCCATCTGGCATCACACTCGTTGATTGATCGAAGTATTGTTTTAAAAAAGGATAACGTTGGAAGTTCTGTTCCAGATTTTGCCCGCCGACCTGGCTTAGCCGAGAGATATAAAAACAGAGACAGTAAATACTCGCGTACATATTGAGCGCATAGTGATCTTTCACCGTTAAGGGCTGAACCGATTCGGTTTCGATATTTTGTTTTTCGACTAATGCATCCATTGTTATATCCTGGTCTCGCGCATCATTACAAACCCTATGAAACGGCAACGTGAAAGTGAAATTGGATAACCCGACCCAACATCGGTAACCAACCAGGATTCTGATCCAGACCGGAACACCTAACGTCGAGACGCGTGTGTTTTAGATCTGCCACCACATCAATATGGCTCGACGTAACATATACCCGACTGGGAAACTGAAATAAGGTTTCGATCAATGTCTGCTCATCCACACTATCGAGCGACAACTGGTGTTTAAGGTATAAGCGGATAAAGGGAATCGTAAGCGATGCCCAGCGTTGCATTGAAGTCGAAATGCATTTTTTATTGTACTGACAAATTGATTCGACAGGAGAATTTGCAAAATCACACTGAACCAATGAGATACCAGATCCCAACTCGCTATACGCCTGTAAGCTTTCATAAACGATTTTAAGATTAATCTCGGCGTATTTTTTTGCATCATGAGCTTCCAGATCCAAACCATACAGTTTGATCTGTCGCTCAACAATGATGCAGCCCTGCGACCAAATACGCAGCGTTTCCCGCTGCATGGCCCAATGGACCACAACGTTATGTGATTCGGCTTGCGGATCATCCGACAGAGCCGTTACATCATGCTCAACGATATAACGCCACCAATCCTCTGGCAGATAATAATCGGGGTAGGATTTTAACTGTTCACCAATCCGTGATTTAACATTGCGATCATCCAACTTCGCCAACAGGTTCCAGATCGGATCATCGTTAAAATCGCCAATATTATTGCCAATTAACGAACGAGATACCAACTCTAATAAAGCCCATCGGCTGAACACCTGGTCGATGCCCCACTTCTCATCCATACACTCGGGTAACTGTAATTGCGCAAGGAGATTAATTAAGTAAAAACACCCGCTCAGTTCGGTATCTAACTGGCCACCCTGTAAATAAAGTTTATTGTCGGTTGCATCGTCAGCACTATTGGATACAAGATCATCGCCTACTGGGAAATTGCTAATCTCGTGGTTACTAACCTTGTCCTCAAGCTCAAGGGCTCCACACTGCGAACCCAACCCCTCTGCTCCCGCATTATTATTTTCTTTAGGTTCTTTTAACTGGCTAGCAACGTCATCGGATGACTGTTCAGCAGAAATAGCCCCATCAAACAGAACTTCCGTATCAACTACATCGTCCATATTATTACCCACTACTACACCATCAATCGCTTCGTTTGAAGCGGATTGTTTATTCGATTGATATGATTGTCGTTTTTGAGTCTTGTCTAATACCTGTGAAGACTGAAGTGAAGAATCTGCGATATCACCATCAGTGATAATCTCATTACTTTCGGAAAATGATGAAAGAAAGGCTTGAGAAACTCCAGATTGGCTCTCGTCAATTTCTGGCTGATAGCCCGATAACATTTCATCATTACCCTCGGCCTCTTCCGTTTTTTTCCACCAGTCGACAATCTGATCTTCAAAAACACGATTGCGCAATACCTGGGGATTAGAAGCCGCGAGGCGAGCGACACCGAGCAAACAGGCTTGCGCCCGTCCTAAACTACGATCCCAACCTTGTGCGTCAAACATCGGCACCCAGGGTGGATAAACCAAGCGTTGTCTGTCGCCGTAGCGACTCTTGTCGAAATCACTCAGAACTGCTTTGTCATCAGCGCGCAAGGACGCAGACGGATACCCACGATCCGAGTAATGCGCTGGCGAGTTTTCTGATCGCGCATCTCCAGATTCGTGATGATCATTCTGATTCAAGAATTCGTGATCACCTTTCGATTGGCGATCGGTGATGTGAGAATTAGCTGAGGCATTATTATCGTTAGGTTTTGGCTTGCTAAATCCACCTTCTAGTTTCGCCGCCAGACCACTGAGCGAAAACGTGTGCAAGACAGCAGCTAACAATATTTCAGCATCGTTGCTATTAATCTGTTTAACCAAGGCAATCCCTTGGTCCCATTCAGCTAAAGTATCCACCACCATGGGGATGCTTTTGGCATTATCGAGCAAACAAGACGTCAGTGCGGACGAAATGCTGGAGGCAAGAAATTTATCGGCATAGGTTCGCCTCCACCACCATTTATGGTTGGCGCTTCCCTCGATAATATCACGACACAAACACGCGACTAATTCGGCTTGATCATTAAAGACAACCGCTTTCGAACTGCCACTCAAGCGGCCTTTATGCGGCCTTAATGCTTTTTTATAAACGGAATCTAAACGTTCTTTAAGCGCAGACTCCCATTGTTTTTTTGCGGTTAACGCTGAACGACTATCGGAAGACGAACCATTGATCGAACTGTTTGGCATCGTCTCGACTATTTTATCAACCATTAAAATAGCCGACGGTGACATACCCGACGGCCTAAAATCAACAGCATTTAACATCTGTGACACGCCCATCCGCAAAGCCCGAGAATCTCCGGTTGAAGATCTAACTTTTAACTGACAAATTCTATCGTTTAACATAGAGATGCTCGTTATCTTTTATAGGAAAATTTGGTTTAGGCGTTTTTACTTAGGATTAAAATCCAGGTTTACGGTTTGGGTTTAAGGCGTTGCCGCCGTCCCCTTAACGATGTAACCAAATGCACCCGCGGATTCGTACACATCAAACAACTCGCCTTTAATTTTTATTGTGCGACCAGTTTTTCGGTCACCGCGATACGTCACGACCGGTAGATTCACACCCAGATTCACAATGCCATTCGGGTCACGATCGTGTACCAATGAAGAGTTCGCCAATAAATGGTATTTTTCTATCTTTGACGTGTATACCCGCAGTGAAACCGCACGTTGAGATGCACTCCTTTCTTTACCTTGAGTTGCGATAAAGAGCGTTGTTTTACCCTTAGGAACTTTCAGCGAAATCGTATTGTTGATAGTGAATTGGGTTTTCTCGAAACCATCCCACGATGCCAACAGTAAACCTGAAAACTGAGGTTTGGCAACGGCTCCTGTTACAGCTGTTTCTTTCACGGAAACAGAACCCGAAGCAAGCGCTCGGGTACCAGGCCTAACACCTTCTGCTCTAATCGAATCAGCTCTAACCATCGATGCCTTTTTAGGCTGGTCAACCATTAAGGTCACCAACGAACCTGGGCGTAGGGATAATTTGGTGGGGTTATCCGAACCTCCAGATTTAACCGAAACCGTTTTAAATGGCGTAAGTGCTTCCATAGGCGGCAACACCGACAGTTTAATTCGTGAAGGTTTTTCCGGAGCAACCTTGGTTCGATATTGTTGATTCCCAAACTGGGTAATCCCCCCCAGTTTTGATGACCATTTTTGTTTTTTATCAACGTTGTAAAAACGCTCGGTAATAATGTATTCATGCTCACGATCACCTTCAGGTAACTTCAGCCCAAAAGGGCTTATCGTCGCAGTACTAACAAACGGTGAATTGGTCTCGACAAAATTCATATTGCGCTGGATCGACTGACGATAAAAAACCGTATTTACGTCACTCGATTCAAGCACTACCTTCACACACCAATGCGGATTCGCTTGGTAAAAGGCTTGGTCGGGAACGGGAACCGTCCAATTAAATTGAAAGGTCGCACTATCAGTCGGTAAAATATCTTGATAGCCTGTTAAACTGCCCGCCGCAGGTGAAGCGTCAGTGGGAATTCGCTCAAAAGTATCGTGAGAAGGCAAACCAAAATTGGCCCATTGAAACGATGCCCTAACATCATTCGCTGTAACCAGGTTCCCACCGGTTAATGTATTGTTATGAGCCACTGCTGTAAAAATATTTTCTTCATTCCAACTAATCGTCGAGGTACTATGATTCGTGGCTAAGTCATCCACACGAACTCCGTTACCAATAGAAGAATCCAAAGTGGCATTACCCCACGCACTTTCCGGTGGAACAGCGCTTTCAGTTCCGAAAATCAACAAACCTCCGGTACTGTCTTGATCAAACGGCCAAGTATATTCATGGGCCGTTGCGAAACTAGAGGTTGCAATAATGTTGGCGTAAAAACCAAAGTAGTCATTGCTGCCAAAATTAAATGGTGCGGCCCGAGGAATCGCGACTTCGACAGTCCAGAGATTACCACCCGCAAAACTGGTGCGGGCTGTTACACCACCCGTCGTCAACTGAGACTCCCACGTTCCGTCATCATTGGCATCGAGAAAATAATCGATATCGGGTGTAATGTTCGTCGCGTCCGCAGGACAAACCCCACTCGGGCAGGGATATATCAAGAGCAAACGTTTGTCGTTATCACCCGCACTTGGATTTAATGCGATCGCAACAATATCCGTACTGCTAAAATTGGTTTCATCAACTTCAAAATACAGATAAAGATTACTAGCATCCGTAACCCCTTCCATAATCATTCCGCTGGGACTAACCCCCTCGACCAAATCTAAACGAAATGAATCCGCCCACTTGGCATCCGTTACCAGGCCATCTAACGTGGCTGGTGCAGACACAACTGCAGTGCTGGGGACTATTAAACGGAAATCCGTATCAAAAGGACTCGGCGTGGTTTCACCGCCACAACCGCCTACAAGTAAACCAACCAATACCGTAACAACGGCAGAGGTTTTCATCGTAAAACATTTAGTTAATATAGATATTTGTTTGTTCATATCCCAACTCCTATGGCTGGTAAATTATTAAGTAATTATTTAAACCTTCGTTTACGGCCCTACTGGAGCAGCGCCATCACTTCAATCGTTCGTGTAAATACCGCTGGCGGTTCCGTCGACCCCGTGCGCGCGACCGTAAATGTTACGGTCGCATCCGGCGTTGCCAAAGATGCTCCAGAACCTAGATCAAGACGAATGGCATTCAGATGATTTTCATTTACCTGATTCGCAGCAGGATTTGATGAGGTCACTAATACGGCCGTCCAAAATCCACCTGGGTCTCCGCTTACAACAGGACTTGTAACAATATAATTTCCTATCGGACCCAAAATCGAATTCACACCGAAGGTAACAAAACCATCAGCGGCAACGCGAATATTGCCAGTCGACGCATCGAGGTTTGCGGCACTAATTTGAATCGGCTGAAAGGTGATTTCTGTATTGACCGCAGGTGTGTCACCAATTTCTAATTCCAACGCCTCTGATGTTGCATTTTCTGAAGGCTGGCCAATGGCCACAATATTAAACGTAAAATCAGACGAACCCGCAGAACCCGTAGTCACCGTCACATCAATATCTTGCACAAAAGGCGTAGGCTGGCTGCGAGGAATGGTCAGTTGATTCATCCCCCCTTCTATTACCGCGGTCCAACCGGGATCATCAAAAATCGCAGAAATGGTATACGTGGCAGCAAGTGATGTAATCGCTGTGACTCTGACGGTAATGGTATATTCCGTATCGGCTTCCAATTCTTCGTCGGGGAAATCTTGATAACCCAATGTAATAGCGGTCGATAATTCTGTAACAATCGTCTGATCGACACGAACTGTAATACTGTCGCTGCCAAATTCGTTCGTCACTTCTAATGTCACATCCGCGCCTTCTGGAGGAACCCCTAGAATAGACGGCACATCAAATACCAATAAACGACTGTGACTTGCGGCACTGAAGGTGGTAACGGTTCGCCCAGCAATTAGAACTGAGGTCAGTTGATCGGGTGCTAAATTAAATCCCGAGACTTCCAGTTGTGTGCCTATGGGTGCGCCATCGGATGGTGACACCAAAACAATCTGTGGCGCATCGACTTCGGGAATACCCTCTTCTAACACTGTGGTGCGGGTTTGTAGGTTGTCGATGTCGGCCAAAATTTGATTCATTAGTTCGGCACTAATAACATCACCAGCCGTAACTTGGGTTGAACGGCGTAATACGAGTTCTTCTGAAAGCGCATCGAGTTCGTTCTGGTCCAGCCGTGAGCTGAGTAGGTCTAGCATGTCCGAAAGTGGGACAACCACATCACTAGGATGGGCGGTGGTTAGGTCAATTGGCATAAATTCCTCCCGGATCTTTTTGCTAGAACGTTTTTTAACGTCCCTTTGTATTAATAAAATTCTGTTTTCGGTTTCTTTTATATTTAGCTTGTAACATTTTGAGCTTTTAGTTTGTTCATGATTTTGGCCCGCTACAGCGATCCGGTAAGTATTTATGAGACACGCCACAAGTACGTCCCTGTAGGCTCTCGGCTCTGGCATCCTGCTTCGCTCTAACAACTACATCCTTATAGTCGTCCATTGCCATCCATGGCAATGCAAGGTATCACAAACACTTTCCGAACCCCTGTAGCTACGTGCTTGTAGCTAGTATTTCTATTTGTCTTTTGCCTTTCTCATTCCCATGTTCTCGTTTGGGAATGCATACCTCAACTACGCCCTATATCGATATGGGTTACCACGGGGACCGTGGGAACCAGATCGGCCAAGTGTTTTCTTTATCCTCGTTCCCATGCTCCTGCGTGGAAATGCATACCTTTACTTCGTCCAAGTTTGGTATGGCTTACCACGAAGATCGTGGGAACCAGATCGGCCAAGTCTTTTCTTTTTCCTCGTTCCCATGCTCCCGCGTGGGAATGCATACCTCAACTTCGTTCAAGCTCGGTATGGGCTACCACGGAGACCGTGGGAACCAGATCATTCTGTTTTCTTTTCACTAACCTTAATTCTGGCACTAAGCGTCGGGTATACGGTAAGTATTTCCTAGACCATCTAATGCCATTACCACACGGATGTGGTGTAGTAGACAGTGCAGGAGCACACTGTCGATGGATGGCATTAGTGAGCCTACAGGGATGTATTTACGGCGTGTCTTGGAAATGCTCACCGTGTACCCGATGCGTTCTCCCACACACCAACACACTAAATCAACCCGTAATTACTGTAATCCCACTTCGACAAATTGAACCTCGCATTACCAGCGTAGGGAGAATGCCCACTCGCAAACACAATATATTCCTGCACGCCTACCGATAAATTGTCCGCCTGCTGTGCATTTTCTCGCGTTCGGTATAACCACATAAACTCGTCGCTTTCCAAATCAATTGGCCAGTAAGTCATCGCCACCTGCGTTACAGGAACCAAACCAGAGGCTTCAATAAAAACAGACTTACGAATACTCAAATCATCAAAGAACTCTTTTTCTGTAAACCCTGTTCCCGTATTCACAATATCCACGGGGATATATCCCACAGGCGGTAAGAATCTAAAATAGTCGATAACATTAAACTCACTGAGGTCAACTATTTCATCTTGTAGGAATTTAATCTGTTCTTGAAACTGCAATCGACTTTCATCGGATCGAGAATAACTGTGTCGTGTAAACGAGGGGATGCTGTACGCTACAATGTCGCGTTGACTGGCTTTGCGTTTGACCGCCCAATTATCGACAAAGGCTATGCCCTCTAAATTCCAGTAAATCATAGCCAAAGGTGTATCGCAGGAATCAAAGCCTTCATCCAAACCCACCAAGGCATCTAAACCGACAGTAGTTTTTGGGTTATCCAAAAATATTGGGTCCGTTGCCGATTGCATCACACCATCCGTTCCGAAACAGACATTGGCAACTAAGTTACGCATTAACGAAAGGTTTTCAATATCCGACAAAGTGACGGGGTTCGTTGCGTTTAACAGCTCATCACTTAGTTCTGTTCGTGTCGCTTCGGAAATATTTGGCATTAATGTCGGATCGAATTTTACTAATCGAAATTTAACGCCTTCAACCAAATAGGCTCTGCCACAGTTATGCGCAATGCCTTTTTTCTGCAATCCACTTTTGGGAGCAAATTCTTCATAGGCATTGGCTGGCGACATAACCAAGATATACAAGCCTGCCCCACTCGGAACGAGTTTTTCAGATGGTAAGGGTGAACAGTTTTTAAATCCCGTCAGGCTTGCATCAAGGCCGTCAAAACTTCGGGATAATTTTAAGTCAATGTAATTTAGTGGCAATTCAACCACATCACCCTCTAAGGTAATGGCCATGCCTTTTTTAACACGCACGACTGGATCTGAGCCTTCAGATCCGTCACTTTCAATCGACACGTTTAAACCATTGACCACGCCATGGCCCATCGTTAAGCCTAATTGCTGACGATGCCGACGATTAGCCGCTTCTTGCTCGGTTAAGTCTTTACCGCTTAATAGCCGCCCTTCAAAGTAATTTGTATTTCTAATACCACTTTCGATAATCGGTTCTAACAGCGATTTAAAACTCATGGCTATAAACTCCCACCGAGTCGGTTTGCGGTGTATTCGATTTCAACTTGTAGTAAGTAAACTTGAGAAATAGCAACACCAGGGTCGAGTATCGAAATATGCAATGCGCCAAACTGGGTATCGCTGGTGAGATCGACATCACCGTCGAACTCTTGAAAAGCAGTGACCAATACATCGTTACGACGCACGGTTGGCTCGGCCATTGAAACATTTATAAATTCAAAGGGAGAACCGGGAACCGATTCATTGGCTTCGTAAAACTGCACCCCGACTCGCCAATCGAAGGCAATCGCCGAAGGTTCCGGTGCGCCTTGAAAGCCCCATATCAAACGAAACTGTGGGCGAACCGAAGCATCGATATCGTCTGGAATAGGTATATTGAATAAAGCTTCGCCGCCATAGGCGTTGGGACCGGTGGTTAGAAAATGCATGGCGGGCAATGTGTTCGAAAATAGACCCCGTGCTGCTCCGCGCCCATGATGGGCTTGGTGTGCGGATAAGCTTATGCGTTTACGCACACGACCATCGCCAGTTAAGAGGACCGGTGCTTCGAATGTTTTCGTTCCGCTTATGGTTTCGTCACCGTCGATATGAACGAGAGTATCTTCATCAATAGGGCCTGCGAGTTCTTCTGGCATCACAAAGTCTGCAAGGGTTTTCGCCCATGTCGATAATGGTCCTAGGTAATTTTGCATGGCCTGGGTATTGAGTAATATTTGGCGATATTGCTCGTCTATCGATACGTTCGTTCCCGCATCAATTCGCACAAGGCCATCGACGGTTTCAACATCCACTTCAATCGCCGCTAAAAATACGCATTTTTGAAAAGGGTCGCCAGGTACGGTTTCAATACTATTGCCAACACTTTGTGACAAGAGACAAGTTTTTACTTCAGTTACCCAGACTAGAAACGCCGCATTAAATAATTCCTGTAAATTTCCTGGGTCTATCGCATTGGATAAATCAGGCGACGATAATGGAGGCGAACTAATTCCGCCTTCGGGTGGAGATGAAACTTCATTATTAGGAATTAGGGTGCGAACCAAGGCTTTAATATCGTCGAGGGTCATCTCGCCGCCCGCTTCTACCGCAATATTCAGCAATAGCTCACTTAAGTCCTGCATCGACGATTGAAAATGCATTTCAGGCGGCGCGTTTAATTCAAACGATAAACTGAAATCATCGGCAATGCGAGAAGGTGCAGTCGATTCGGCGAGTGACTGACATGGGCCAGTTGGAATGGGGACGATATCGGTTTTACATTCCCGATAACACAGCATCAAATTCAATGTCAGTGAGCCATCGGCTGGAGAGCCCAAATGTTCCGCGACTTCATCGCCATGGCTCGCCAACCACTCATCAATAACCGAACATTGAGTACGTGGGACTTGTATCACTTGTCCGCTTGGCGAAACGGCCATACCTGCCGATACTTGGATTTCTAAACCCGCGCTGGTCTCTTGCTGATCTATTTTCAGACCGCACACTGTCCCGTAGCCGTGTAAGGAACGGTTATGAAGTTTGTCTTTCTCTAGGAGATAGAATTCCTCTTGATTGAATTCATCGACACCTAGTACCAAACCGTGAATATAATTTACCCGCTTGGTCGGGTCTAAAACCGTCGCTTCCGGGTATACGCTGGTAAAATCACTCATTATTTATACTCTCCATTCAAGAGAAGACCGTAAGCGTCCCCTCCCCACTATGGAGCGATCAACAACACTCCAGGGATGTGATTCTGAAAGAAAACTTTGACCTAATAAATTTTCGCCTAAAACTAAAGCTACGAAACGGCCTCCGTCGCCAATGTTTGTATCAATGCCTAAACGCGCACTGCCAACCTGAAACATTGCCCAGAAATATTTCACATCGAATAAGGTGTGAGCGGGTTTTTCGCGCGCAACAATTTCTTCAACCCGCGCACGCTGCAATTCCAATTCGGATGGTAAATCACCTAGCACCGTGGGTAACAATACGGTGAAGGTATGCGCCTGCTGCGCTATCGGTAAGGCCAATGAAACGAACTCGATCCAGTCGTGTAGTGCTTGTTTGTTATTGGGAAATATTTGTGGCAAAACAATTTCATCAAAACTCGCTCGTGCGAAATCACCAAGCAGGCCGTGTGCAGAGTTAAATTTTTCAATCTGCCGATATCGTCGCTGACAATAATCTTGAAAACGCCACTCGTCATCATTGCTAACTTGAGGATAGGTAAAACCGATAAAGTCGCGTGTAAAGTGCAACCAATCGCGCTGTTCCGTATCGTTATCAACACTTAATAAATTCGGAAGTGTTGGCGGAAAAGGGATATCGACAAAGGTCGTCAGGGACTTTCCCCAAGCCAGATTAAGATGAACAATATTATTCGCGTAGCTAACAGCCAAGAAATCCTGATACTTCTCATGCAGAATACCCGCACCCAAAGCTGGCTCCCATTCAGAACTATTGCCTTCTTGCTCTAAATTCGTTCCCGAATTAATAGGATTGGAATCCTTCAACAAGACTCCAGGATTGCGCCGTGTTTGGTAATGCTCAACAATGCGAATACCCCCACTAAACGCTTTTTCCTTAGCATCAAGCCCTTGGCCACTTTCGTTTCGCAAGGCATCAAATAACCGTTCATCAGGGCATGGTGCTGTCGACAAGGTCAGTAAAGCTTGTAAGCCCATCACCGTACCACGCCAATTAAACAGCAAGATTGCATTATCGATAAACAAACGTTTTCGATTATCATCCCACGACGGATCAATAAACGCACCTAACCAACCGCCCAACCAATCTAAAAATTCAGACGGACTCGTGCGGGTATCAAACAAAGATTCCGTCCGTGCAATCTTATCCTCCAGCCCAGTATATAAACCTTCAACATTCGCAAGAAAACGATCAAGGAAACTCGCAGACGTTTTATCATCTTGATAAACCGCTGGCAGATAACGATCCACATATGAAAATCGTGGATAGTAAATTCGACATGATTGAATACGCGGAGTAGAACGTTTATTCCCCCTTAAACGAAGGCGTAACTCAACAAAACGCCCCACTGCATTCTGGAATAAAACATCCCAACTACCGGTAATATCCGTATTCACATTTTCCGAATCATAGGGATCGTAAAATGGTAACTCAGCACCCTCTGCCCGCAAATGAACCTGCGGCTCAACTTCCCAAGCCGCTTCGCTTAAGGTTTCTTCGCTATTAGAACAGCGACTTTCAAACACCACCGACGTACCCGCCGGAATACAGGCATCAATAATAATCCGATGCCACACACAATCTGGCTCTTCACCATCTTTAATAATGCCACTTATAACCGCTTCACTTTGAAACGTTTGACGTGGCTGCTCTGCTAGCGGTAACCAACGATCATCAAAATCGTAAAACGCCTTAGAACCCGAAGCAATCAACCCTTTACCGCTATACGCACGCATCGGCAACAAAACCGGCTGCAACACCAAGGTTAACGCCGACTCACTGGCACGTAGAGCAAACTTATACGACTGCTTTGCATGCGTCACCGCGACATACAAACTGCCAACAACCGAACGGTCATCGTCACTAGACTCTGGCACAAAAGCAAAATCATGGGCGAATAAAGTAGGTTCGCCCAATAAACCACCTATCACCGACTCATCCAAATTTACCGAATCGACCAAAGCACCATCAACAAAATAATGAATCGCAGACGACTCATCACTCAAAGACGTATTTAACAATACAAACCGATTAGCCGATAAAGCCTCAATCGCAACCGGAACCTCCGCAAGAACAGAACCACCGACATTAATTGACAAGCCCGAAAGAAAACGCCGACGCGCAACTCCATCGCCCTCCCCGCTATCCACAATCTCTGAATCCGACATCTCTTCTGGCGACGTAAAGAAATCATGAGAAAATACCGACAACAAATCGACAGAATCACCCGAACAATCCAGCACTCTAAAATTCTTATCCAAATGCCAGACACGAGATTCACCACTCACAAAATCTCGGTCCAACACCCATAAGCCACCGTCCGGTGCACAACTGATATCAAAGGGAGAAAATGTAATCTGCTTTGGCCAACACAACCACGTAGGCGGACCACCCGCGTGTAAATCAAACACGAGCAAACCTGCAGGCTGAACCGTTCCTACCACCAGATACTCATGCGACGTTACCGTTAAGCCTTTGAGCTTTGGTTTAGGTGTAGAGTTACCCTGGCTATCGGACTGTGAAATCAATATGGATTTAAAATCACCATGCTGAGAATCCACAGGGGCCGGACGCAAACCTTCCAACAAATCCACATTCCAAAAATTTCCCAACTCCAAAGGCGTTGTCGCTGGGTGATAAACAATTTCGTTCTCGGCTTCATTGATCCAATAGATATTACCGTAATGATCATAAGCCGCACCGCGACGAAGATCATCATTGAGCAACTCAGACTGACCTAGCGCATCCAACTGCTGAACAATAGGTGCTAACGAAACCGATTTTTTTTCACTGTCCCACCACATATCAACACTGCTTTGCTCAACGAGCAAAGGCAGCCAATCACGCTCACCGTAGATTAAATGATATTTAGTGTTATTTGCGTCCATCGTTATCTCTAATTAAGTCTCTTGTTTTATTACGTTTACAATGTTGTTTTTAATTGTTTTGTCATCCCGCGAATAGTCACAGGGGTTTTTAAATTCGGTCTGCATTACCACGGGGACCGTGGGAACGAGGTTCTAATAGTCTCGTTCTATTTTACTTTCCCCATTGAAGCCAAAAATTACCAGCACGGAAAGGGATGGTTGTGCTCCGAGTAAGACCGTCTGCCGCATGGATGCGGCGGTCGAGCGTACAGGGATGTATTCATAGCGAGTCTTACTCGGAGCACAACCATCCCTACACACTAGATCGAAGCTAAAACAACTCATCTATATTTCTCTTAAGGATCAACACTCAACCGGCACCACAGGAACAGGCACAATATTCGTCCCATCCGAAGTCAAAGGCTCCGCCTCCGTATCACCCCGAATATCCTCGATACTCAAAGCATCCCCCTCCACCACCGCAATCTTCATCACACGCGGTAAATTCAAACCCGACATCCCAATCTCCGAAACCTCCGGCCCCACCGACTCACTCAACTTCAACTGATTCACCTTCGACACACCATCAACCCGCGTCACCGCAGCCGAAATCTCCAAACCATCAACCGACTTCTCCAACGGCCAACCCGAATCCGAAAACCCACCAATTAACGGCGACAAAAACTGCTTAATCTCATCCTTCACCGCCTCACGAACAGGGGCAGGATCAAAACCCGGAACCGTACTCAAACCCACCGAAACCCAAACCTCCTTATAAACCGGCCCACGCACATGCAACTCACTCGTCAACACACGACGCGGCGTTAAATACCGACACACATTTTCTAAAATTAACTGATCCGGCTCCGGCGAATTCGGATACACACCATCCGTTAACGGAATAATCAACACCGTCACCACACCCGCCGATGTTTGCTTTGGTAACTTCGGGTGAAACAAAGGTAAAATATCGACACGCCCAATATCCACACCTGGCGTACGCAACACGATATCTTTATAATCATCCTCAGAAATTAAACGCTCACGATGACGCATCACCTGCGGAATATTCCGCTCCGCATCCGCAACTTTCTCAGCCGCCGTACCGCCCCACGTAGGAACAGGGTTCGACACCTTCACACCAGAAGGCAAAGCCGGAGATTTTAAAATCGTTCCAATCCCCACCATCCCCTGCAAACCACCACCATGCGAATATGCCACCTGAATCAAAGCACCCTGCGGCGGCCTAGCACCATGTACACCATTACCGAATTTAATCTCACCGGATTCTTTATCTAGCTTAAAAACTTTATTACTAGAAGACGCAGAAGAAACCTGACAATCCAACTCCGAAGCCGCCGTGGCTAAATCATCAATCTCAGCCCACTCCACACCATTCACAAAAAGTCGTAGAGAGTTTTCAATAACAGGAACATTTAGAACACGTGTCGATTGATCCGGCTTGCCAGTGCCCTTACTTAATTTCTCAGCACTCACATCAATACGCTGCTCAACCATCGCCGCGTTAATACCCGTCCAAGCCAATTTAATCGACAACTGACGAGAGGCAATATCCAAACTTGTATCCACCTGAGGAGCACGAATACGTAACCACGTCACCAAACGCTCCTGATCATCAGTATTTTCCAAAGAAGGCGGACGCGTATCCACACCAGCGGTTAAAGCCTCCTCGGCCCAAACCGTCAACTTATCCGCCGCCGGTAACTGCAACTTCACAATCCCCGCCTGCTTCAATAAATCATGATCCGCCGTAAACTCAAGCGGCTCATAACGAATTCGGTCATCAATTGCATTCGGAATTTCAAACACCAAATCCTGCTGATTTTCCGACAACGCCGGTATCGGCTCAATCACACAACCCTCATCACCAATCGTCGGAAAAATCCCCAACGACAAAGTCGTATTCGCAATCTTCTCCCGCGCAGTTTCTGGGGTTTCACTCGCACGAGCTAACAACGCAATCCAAATCGTCCCATCAACCGTTTCGCGCGCAATATCGATCGACCGTAAATTCGCCCCATCGACAGCCGGTTCAAAAATACTCGTCTCGTAAAATTCCAACTTATTTCCAGGAAGATCAAACGCCGCGTACAAATTCTTATACAAATCATTCAGATCGGAATTATCCTCGGCCGTACTCGGTTTTTTGTAATAAATCTTCGACTCCACCGGCAACACCGCCAAACCCGAATCCGTTTTGAACGCAACATTACCCGCAGACAACGACTGCCCCGCATTCAAGGTATACACCTCAAACGCCCCACGAGGATTTGTAAACTCCACCATCCCCTTCGCCGCAGAAGCTGCCCGCATAGGGATCTGCAACAAACGTAAAAACTTCTGACGATTTCGCTCCGGAATTAAATTCGTCCGATACAACAAACTTTCCGTCATAAACGAAAACAACTGCAACAACGTAACCCCAGGATCAGGCTCACTACGATTCGTCCACTCCGGCGTATGCGCAGGAATCCTCGCGATCGCCTCGTTATACAGATCGCGATAAGTCCGAGTCTCAAATTTCGGTTCGGGTAGTGGCATTGTTTTTACCTATTTATCCTGTACTAAACTGTCTATTGCTAAGCTGTCTATCACTAAGTGATCAATTAGAAAAACGTCTACTGCCAAGCTATTTATTACAAAGAAAATCATATTAACGCCTCACATTAATCCCTCACATTAACTATGCAGTTAACTGCACACGTAACTGGATCTGCTCAGACGCCTGGTTAGCAACTAATTTATACCGCAAAGTAATCCACGCCGTATTCTTCTCGTTTGGGTCTGGTGATACCGCCACCGACGAGACCTTGATCCGCCGCTCCCAACGCGCTAAAGCGCGACTTATCAACTCTTCTATTAAACTGTGCGTCTCCACCGTATTGGGCTGAAACAACATTTTTTTAAGACCGGAACCGAAATTCGGTAACATCAAACGCTCTAGAGGTTCCGTCTGCAAAATAATCTGAATCGACTGACGAATATTTTCAGCACCAGAAGACCAAGCCCAACGACCATTAGCGTTTATTTTTGGTGGGAAGTTTATTCCACGGCCAAATATCTTTCCTTCGTCTAACATAGGGATTCCGCACGTCTGTTAAGTTTTAGATTTACTGTCGTTATAATGCGGGAAACACTCGTAATTTTCGTTTGAAAAACGGTATGCATTCCCACGCGGAGCATGGGAATGAGATTAAATAAGTATCGACGATAACTGGTAACCAAAAAATTTAGATAAGTCCGCATTCTGGTTCCCACGGTCCCCGTGGTAAGCCGTACCGCTAGCATTCGAAAACCGATATGCATTCCCATACACGACTGCATGGACGCAGGAGTTAGAGCGAAGCAGGATGCCAGAGCCGAGAGCGTGGGAACGAGATAAACGAGAACAATATAAACTCTATATTGGCACTGAGATTTAACTGTTCGAAGTGTACATCCAAGACCATTTAATGCCATGGATGGCATTAGTGAGCCTACAGGGACGTACTTGTGGCGTGTCTTGGATGTACACTTCGAATAGTTGAATCGGTCTATAAAAAAACCACCGAAAAACATTAAGCCGGTCATCCAATCTTCCCCTTCAACCCAGGAATAGGAAGACATACAAACAACAACGGCAACCATCGGAAAAAGATATCAAACAACGTCACCATAATGATTAACAAAATCATCGCACACAAAGTCACAATCGGAATCGACAACGAACAAAACATCCCAAACGACGTCCCACTCTTCGCGCACGGCCCCGTCTTACCCGGGTCCGGCAAATCCTTATGAAAGGGCCACGGCAAAACCGACAAAACCAAATCACCCAACGTCGTCTTCCGAATACCCCGAATTTTTCCACACAACATATCCGAAATCATAAATGTTGCATTCTTATTAAATTTTCGTAAACCCGCAGGCGAAATATCCAACGGCATCGGAATCTTAATGGGACGACCCGGCGCATCCGGATCAAAAAACGAAGCCATCTGAAACGCCTCCGTCGACTCACTCACAATCGCAGGGTGAATTGGACCACAATTAGGACTCTCAAAAACACAACGAATCGTAAACCAACCAATCGCATTACTCTGCTTCGGCGCCTTAGGCGCATCCACATCCGGAGCGGACCGTTGTAAATCACTTGGAATCGCCTCGCGCACCAAAGCCATCAACGCATCTAACTGATCATGAGAAATATCGGGTTCAGAATCACTTTGATTTTCAGGCGGAATAGATAAATTTGGAATAGGCGCATTATGCAAAGGATCAGCTAAAGGAAACAAAAATGACGGCCACACATGATCCTTATCGAGATTTTCCGTGTCGCGATCAAAAGGATAATCAACTAAATCCAACTCAGCCGCTATCTCAGGATTATCAATAAGATGCTTTAACGCACTAATCAACGAAGAATGTAATTCATTATTGTTATGGTAGGCATCAACCAGATAGTTAAAATGGTCTTCAATAAACTCACTTAGGTAATTTGCATGATTTAACGTCACTTCAGCAAACGCCTCATACAGCTCCGTTTCCTCATTAGAAATATCCACAGGCGCCACAGAGTTTTCGATAAAACTGTAAACATTCGGTACATAGTCTTTAAGGAATTTAACCAAATCGACCAAAATGTACCAAGAAGTCGTTTGAATTTTCTCGCGAGTCTCCTTCAGATTACTCACAGCACTCGCATCATTCGCTGGCGGCGCTCCAAGATCATCCACAATCGGTGGTGGGTTCGACGCCCAATTATCCGACTTATTACCTTCATTAATTGCCTGAGAGATTAGACGTTTCCAAGGACCGGCGATTTGTATGTTAAATAAATGTGCAATCGCATCCCGCTTTTTGTCTAACGCGACGGCAGCCTTGAGTTCAGCCCTTTCAGATGAACTTAAGACAACACTCACGCCACCATCATCAAACACTTCAGAAATCTCAGCGTTCAAATACGTCTCACGCTGAGCCACCGGAATATAACCGGCCAACATGCGACGCTTTTTATCAGCTGTTTCTTCATAGCCAACATTAAACATCGGCAAACGCTCTTCATCTTCAAGTAAGGTCGCATTACCAATATTCGCCCCATCACCGACCTTCTTCCACTGCTTACCTTCATCCGTCAGTAAGAACGCATATTCATCACAATCATCGACATCACACTGTTCAGTATCCACCGGCTGAGTTAAATCCTTCGGCAGCAAGCGACGTAAAACAAATCGTACCTTCTGCTGCTTGGCCAAATCCACTTTACGATCGGGTAAGCCTACCTTACGACACACAAAAGAAGCCGTGACCAAATAGAAGCGTAACTGAGCAGGCTGATACAGTTTTAACGGAAGCTTATTCTCTTCATCCGTCACAACCTCTGCAACATTCTCCACCGCTTGAGGCACAGAGATACTGCTTACGACTGGGTTAAGTTTTTTAACTTGACGCGTCTGAACCTTTTTAAATTGTGATAATGGCTGCGCTATATGAATCTTCGCAGCAGTGGCTGGTGTCGCCATTGGCTCTCGCCATGTTTCCGGTTGCGCCTTCCACTCAGAAAGTGTTTCGGGGTAGTAATTCATTACCGATAGTAATTCATCCATAAAGCTATCGGTATTAAATCGCAATATCGTTGGCCGATTAAAATCCTTACGCGCCTTACTTGTGCTCGTATCCGAAAAGTCTGCCCACATCGGTGAAGGCGAAACCCATTTTGTATCGTGCTGTGTCAGAACATCTACCATATGTTTCCTGCTCCCGGCGTATACGACGCACTTACAACACTATTGGTAATCACGGTATCGGCTTTTACCACACCGCTAAAACTGGTAAACGGACAATCAACAGTAATCGCCGCCGCTTTCACTTCAACCATCGTCGCATTCACCGTAACCGTTGCCGATGCATCGACAGTGATACCCGAACTCCCCAAGGTAATGGAATTTCCATTACTGTCTTCAATTTTAATTTCACCAGGCCCATCTTTTAAAACAAAACTCTGACCGCCTGGAGTTTCTAGGGTTAAACTTTCTTGCCCATCTTTATCATTCAAACTTACCCGAACACCATTCTTCGATTGAATCGTCTTCGCATAATTATTACCGGCACTGTCCATCGTCTCTGGCGGCTCATCTTGACCGTTCCACAACGATCCAATCACATACGGATGACGCGTATCCCCCGCATTAAAAGCCACAAGTACCTCATCGCCCTCATGCGGAATAAACCACGAACCACGATTCGCACCGGCCATCATCGTTGCTACCCTGGCCCAGGCCTGATACTCCTCACCGTAACCGTCAACGGACCACGGAAGTTTAATTCGCACACGGCCCTGGCCATCAGGATCAACAATATTCGTCACCTCAGCCGTATACACACCGTAAAAACTACCGCCGTAACCGGTTGGTACCCGCGAGTCGAACATCTGCTGCAACATCGTATCTTGCATAATTAAGAATCCGTCTCGATCGCGGGGCGTTCAACACTAAACTGCGTTTTATAACCGCTCTCTGGTGAAAACATATGATGAACACTGTTCACAAAATACAAACCATTAAACATCTCACCCACACCATTAATCGTGACATGAGCACCCGCTTTTAAACGTGCATCCCCTTCCGACAAACCCGTCCCAGTAACAAACTGACGTGCTATTGTGCGGTAATGCGCCTCGGCCAAAATCTTTGCCTCTTCGCCAGAACTCGGCGTCAGGTGAGAAATATTTTCATGACGCCCACCAAAACCATCAGCCAAAATTTGAGCCCCAGGTGTACCACCTTCTAATTCCGATTCAATACAGGACTTATCTGTTCCGACAGCCAATTGTTCTTTCGCCTCGATATCCCAACCGCTCACCGACAAACTCGTGCGTTGATGGGCCAAATCGGCAAGAACAGAAAACTCATGTAGGCGCTGTTTATAGGTCAACTCTAAGGTCGACACTTTTTTTCGCGTCCGAGACTGTACAAATAATTTGGAACCTTCCATCCAAACCTCTGCATCAATCAACCGTGCGCGCTCGCGAATAAAGGCTAAATCACTCTGATTAAACTGCGACAGGGTTTTATACTCTGGGCTATCAATATCCACTTGTAAGTCAACACTGTGGTCAGACGAAATTGTTTCTAATACATCGGTTAATTTTACATCTTCAAATGTTCGTGTCCGTCGGACCATACGTAAATTCTGTAAGTTGTCTTCGGCTAAAATCATAAGTTCTGGTGCACGCTGTTCGATAAAACGCCCCTCTATCGCCATGATTCGACCGGTAAAGATAGACGCGGCTGAATCCCCATCGCCGATTTCTATTTGTATCGTTTTACCAAAATCAAACACCTGACGATCGAAATACAGAAACCCCAAGTCATTATCTTTACTCCCCCAGTTACCGAAGGTTAATTCGCAACGATATAGTCCGTGCTCATCTTCCATAACTGAGAGCGTCAATAAACCTGCATCTAAACGCGCATCACTCTGGCCATCGATTTTTATTCGAGGCCGGGAGGAGTACAACGGTAAAGTTGTTGCAAGTTCTGACATTAAGGTTTTACCTATTTTTAATCTGTTTAAACGTTATGTTTATTCGTTTTTCTAATGAGCACGAACTCGTTCACGCCGGTTTTGTAGCTGTGTGAATATCGATGCTACATCGCGGGGTTTTAAACCTGCTTGTTTGCCGGATGATCCATCCTCGGATGCGCCTGACTTTTTTTCTTTGTCTTCTTGAGAATCTAGAATCACTTCGAATTGGTCTATGATTACGCTCATTTTCTTGCCTTATTCAATATTCTTGTCATCTATGTGAACATAATATGGGTACGATTCTCGTATGATTTTCTAACCAAAACTAAACCCGCCACCAACATCCACATCAAGATCTAAATCAACACCACCACTCAAAGCTAAATCAGCACTCGCATCTATGCCGAAATTCGCCGCACCGCCAAGATCAATACCACCACCCAGGCCGATACTGCCACCTAAACCAATACCGCCGCCGAACCCAATGCCACCACCAATTCCCAAACCAATACCCAACTCCAAACTCTGCGAAATACCGCCACCAAAACTACCGCCTAAACTCCCACCAATACTTCCGCCGATACTAATTCCACCGCTAAGACCCGCATCGAAACCCGCACTCAAACCACCACCGATACTCGCGCCCGCGCTAAACCCAGCACCTGCACTAAAATCCAAACCCGCGTTTAAACTAAGCGACAAATCCGTACCCAACTCCAATGGTGAACCGAAAGATAAATTACGTGGATTTTCAATTCCATTGGCCAAAGCATCACCCATCCACTTTTCTGGGTTGCCCGCCTTCGCCAACTCATCCGCTATACCACCACCTTTTTTAGGCGTCGGTTTGGCAGAAGTTCCCGCTGCAGGATTGCCTTGCGAATCCGCCGCAGGCGTACCAAAATTAACATCCACATCCTGCTTAGTAATACTGACGCCCAAGGTTGAACGTAACGGAACACCCTCTTCAGAAAAGAAATCAATCTTTTCACTAATCGAATCCACCACACCATCGAATCGATACGTGCCCCACTTAAACCGAACACCTGGTGGTATAAAGGTGGCCTTATCACCACTGCCGCTTTGTTCCGTTTTCATGAAATCGGTAACAAGTTTGGTAATCTTCCGAACGTCGTTAATGGATTCGGGTTTACTTCCGCGACTAAATCGTTGAGCGATTTTTGGGTCGGTTACATCAAAAATCAAATCAAAGGTTAATTTCGTTGTACCTTTTGAATTAAACTGAATCGCTGATCCACCGGCCTGATCCCCACCCGCCACCTGGTTAGAAAAAGCCATATTGAGCGTTTCGGGGTTAAATTGAACCTCGAACTCTGAGCCTGGTTTAACAACACTGCCATCTTCATTCCAAGATATTTGTTGTAAAACGGCTTTGGCTATCGTGGGTTGTTCTGGCATTGAACGATTCCTATGGTTTCGTTTTATACGGCTACGCGTTGTAAGCGCTCGTAGACCAACTTAAATTCTTCTATGGCAATTTCGCCATCCATGCCGCTCAAACTTGGCGCTACTATTTTTACCGGCATACAGCTCGACAGTTTAAACACCACGTTTTTGTTCTTCTTGCCTGGCGGTACTGGGTCGCTGGACATTCTTTGCGACGATAACATTTGAATTTCACCGTCGACCCGTAACAAACGATTGGTTTGCACGTTCTCGAACCAATCCCACAAATCAAAATTGGAGGTCATGCCTCTTTTTAGGGTTAACTCTCCGTAGGTCATTGGTCCCGCTAAATGAATCTGTTCGGTATTGTTTCCGCCTTCCTTAATCGTATTCACTTCCATATTCATTTCTAAACCCGAGCATTCGGAAAATTCTGCCTCGCACACTTCTTTTTGCTTATCCGGTAAGGTAAATGAAATATGGAAATTAAAGGTCGTAAACAACTTCATACACTGACCTCTTGCACGTGTAGCTGACTTGGACCCGATTGAACTAAACGAACACGAATAAATTTAAGCGCATGTGAAGGAGCAACATGAAGCTCTACAATAAAACGTCCCGCTTCAATACTCTGTGCGGTATTCACACTTGCGTCGGTAACCACTCGATACGCTTCACTGGTCTTTTTCCCAGCGAAAGCTCCGCGCGAAAAGAGTCCATCAAATAGGCTTTCAAAGTGCTGCTGTACCCGTTCATGAAACGCTGCGCTATTGGGTTCAAAAACGTAGCGATTGCCTTCACGATGTACCAATCGCATTAGCATGCTCATTAAACGGCGCACATTAATTTCTTTTAATTCTGAGTTATTGGAAAGTGTGTCGGCACTTAGTAATAAGAACCCACGCGAATCTTCACGAATCACGTTTATCTTGGAATTCATTAACGCGCCCCACTGGCTTCGCGTCACTTGGGTATCTAAGGCTAGGACATCGGTCATGATCGAATTGGCGGGTGCTATCCATGCGCCCTGTTCGATACTTTTACGTGATATTTTTCCGCTTACGGTTCCGTCTGGCGGTATTGTTTGAAACTGTATATGGCCTTGACCTAAACTTTCTGTTTGGGTGGTTAGCCAGGGGTAATACAAACTGCCGTGGCTGCAAACATTTTTATCCGCACTAGTAAGCGGATTTACCGTTGCGGTCAGCGCATCACTATTCGTTGACACGATTCCGTCGTAGGATGCTGTGGGGCTTAGCTGTGCAAAATGATCTTGAGCATTTTGTATGGTGTAATGTTTTGGTAGAGACAGAACTGCGAATAGATCCCCACGGGCATAGCATAAACGCAGTACTGAACGATGAATGGCGAGTATATCGGCATCATTAAAATCTGATTTATCGCTTAATACGCTTTGACTTAGGCGCGAGGGCCAAACAATAATCGTGTTGGACCAAGGGCCAAGGGTATTTTCACGAATCGCTCGCGCCCGATAGTAGAGAATAGAATCGGGTTGGCTTTCGACTAGAAGTTGTAAATTCCCGTCAACATCTAGACCATCCGGTGAATCTGAAAACACGGCATCCGGTTCCAGGAATATAAACTCACTGGATTTTTGAATCTCAATCGTATCGATAGAGGTTTCATCGACAATGACCCAATCTAAGTCTATACCCAATAGATATTCTACGGCATCATTAGTGAATGATGGCGATACAATTGGGCTCGCATTAATCTCTAGGTTCAAGGCCAAAGGCTCGGCCCGTGAATATTCGCAATCGACAAAATCTGTATCGGGAACACTTCGGGCAATATTATTCGACCAAACACTCACTTCAACTCGGTTTTCAGCCCGCACTCTAAAGTAGAACGTTCGAGGACAAGAACTGTTCAGTTTGATATAACATTCTGAATCTGGCTCGGGTATTAGATCAATGGATTCACCGACACGAGGTAAAGGGTTGCCTGCAATAGTGAGTTTGGAATACTCAGAAAAATCAGGGTCTTCACTCCACTCCAGGTAATACTTTGTGACCTCATCAATATGAGTCCACTGTACCCAGTATTCATTTTCAATATCAGTTGGACTTACATCAATTAATTCGGGAGCCTCTAAGGGTAATTCATAAAGCGGTGCCACGTTGTCCCAACGTCGATGCGCTGCATCTGGAACGGATATTAGCGTGGCTTCGTCAAGGGTTAATAAACTGTGAATACCTTTTAAAGGCTTGCTATTTTCTGACAGATAAACGATTGACTGCCCTTCTCTTCGAACACTTTCACTGCCAACTCGGGTGAGTCGTTCATCTAAAAATATTGATGACCCGGCGTTCTCAATTCCGTTTAACAACACGTCAGAAACATCTTCAGAATAATCGCCTTTCACGGCTAAGTCTGCATTCACAAATACAGGCATTCCGATCGGAAGGTTGATCCATTCATAGTCATCTGTCGAATCGAAGAATAGTGAGGATAAGGGGAATCGTGGAGTATTAATCTCGTCGATTAATTGCTGAGTTTTATCGCTCAGTTTTTTGACCACTTTCCCTTCGGTTTGCTGAAACAAAGCTTCATCTGATGGCAACACGCCCCAAAATCGAGGCTGTGCGGGGGCAAACCCTAACTGTGATAAACGCCATTCTTGTTTATTGTTGTCGTTAGCGATTATTTCAAAACGTAAGCGCTGTACCGAGGACATTGCTTCCATCACGAAATTTGGTGGACTTGAAAGATCATCACTATCGATAAATTCAGGACTAATTCCATCAGCAAATAACGATTGCGATATGCTTAAGCTATCAAAAGTTGAAATGGGATAAATTCGAACGCCGCTTAGGCCTTCACCCGCAACTAGTGCGAAGCTAGGATCAAAGGCACTTGGTGACGCTTCAGCATCTTCATCGGATAAAAATGCCTGCGTACCCGTTACGTTAATTCCGAAAACAGATGCTGTCACCGATTCTACAATTAAATACAGCGTTGTATTCGGGTAAGGCCGTATACTCAGTAAGTCACCCAATTCCAGTTGTTGGTCATTAGCAACTAGGTTTACCTGCCATCCGTTTTCATTAATCTGAAAATACGGTTCGCTTGACGATTGATTTTTAACAAAGGGGTATTGCGTAACCTGTAAGGCGGTATTGACCTTTATTTTTTTTGCCCAGCTACCAGGGCTTCGTGCGTTGGCCGTGGTTTTTTCGACATTAGCGTGAGAGCCACTAACATTGCAGGCCACAAGACCCGGAATTTCAAAGGTTGCGGTTTGCGCGAGTTCTTCATCAGCTACTCGCACAATCCAACACCGTCGGCCTCCGTTACGAAAAAATGCATCTACAGAAAGGCCAAGCGCACTTTTTTCCATTTGATTGCGATCAGAATCCCAAGCGAGGTCGATATCTTTACCGAATACGTCACGAAACCGCTGCATATCGTCAACAACAACTGGCGTATTGATCGGTCCGGCACTGGCATAACCCACAAACGAGGCTATATCCATACGTGGCAGTTTGTCCTCGACTGGAGGCTGCACCACGTCAAATACGATACCGGGAAAAGACTGCGCTTGAGCTCTCATTAAGCAGCCTCTTGCTCTATCCTTTCTGCGGTCAAGGTGATCGATTCGATGGCAACATCTGAACCGGTTGCATTCATCGACGGCGCTTCTAATTTGATCGGGCGTGCGCCTAGTAAATGCCAGTTAGTAACCGGGTTACGAGAGCCGTCTAACAGTGTAATGGTGACTTTCTTACCTTGGTCATCTTTGCCATCACGAACGTCATTCATCCATTTATACAGGTCATTTGCGCCCATTACGCCACGTTTTAAGGTCACATCGCCACACTTGGCCATGGTGCTAATTTTGACGGATTCATTCGTTCTTGCATTGCCTGCACGATACTCAGCCATACCGACTTCCATCGTTAGGCCTGCGACTTCTTGAAAACCGCCTTCTTTGGTTTCGCCTTTCATATCGTCCCAAGTGACTAAAAAGTTAAATTGGGATAGTAATTTTGCTGTTGCCATTTCAATTTCTCCAATCAAATATCGTATTTATTACACCGCACTGTCGACAGTTTTTTGGCCAATTCTGAAAATAACAAACTCAGCAGGTCTTAATGGGGCGATGCCGATCAAACAAATCATGCGACCATTATCGATGTCATTTTGTGTCATGGTGCTGCGATCGCAACGTACAAAAAAAGCTTCGTCTGGCGTTGCACCGGCCAAATGATCGGACTTCCATTCGTTAAACAGAAAGTCTTGAATTGTCGACCGAACGTTGGCCCAAAGGGTTATTCCGTTATTTTCAAACACAGCGAATTGGGTTCCCAGCTCTATTGAACGTTCAACATAAGCAAAGTAACGACGAACGTTCATGTACTTCCATTCCGCATCAGACGTGGCCGTTCGTGCGCCCCAAATTCGGAAACCTCGGCCTTCGAAAAACCGAATAACATTAATACCATCGGGGTTCAGAACTTCTTGCTGGGCTTTGTTTATACTGATTTCTAAGCCCTTGGCTAATCTCAAGACTTCGTTCGCCGGAGCTTTGTGCACGCCCCTTTCGACATCGTTACGTGCAAAAATACCGGTAACAAAACCACTCGGCGGTAAATATATGTCGTTTTCTGTAACCGGATCGGCAACTTCAATCCAGGGGTAATACAAGCCCGCACGGGTTGTATCGATCGTAGATCGGTCTGCACGCACTTCTGAAATTAGTTGATTGTTGGCTGAATCCATCACGGCAACGCGATAACGCATACGCTCGCAATGGGAAATGAGTAAGCGTCGAACATCAGATCCGGTATCTTCACCATCGCTATGGCTTGAACCCGGAGCTGCTACGATTGAGATTTCTTCCAAATCTTCTAAGGTTCGTAGCCCTGTTTTTGGATGATCGTCATCACCTTCGTAATCAGCAGCGCCTAGACGTGGGCCATCGGTACCACCGGTTAAGAACAATCGTGTTGAACGTTCTGCATCAGTAGAGTCTTCATCATTTAGACCGGTAAGAATGGTTAAGGCTGGCGATGAACTTTCGCTGTTGGCTAGGCTGTTAAGGTCTAGTAAATCGGAAACGGCGTCTAGCCTATTGGCCATATCCAAATTAACCATTAAGGGTACGTAAAGTTGCGCACGACGACTGGCTGACTCCGCTTGAAAAGCGGTGAAAAACGAAGACGAATGTTGCGCACGAAAATTTAGATCTTCCCATGATTGTTGATCTGAGAATCGACCCAATGCCCCAGTTATGACACTGACGGTTAACAGATGTACATTTGAAAAATCATCTAGCGCCTGAGCTTCGTTGGGCGATGCAGGGTCTGCGGGTGCTAAACGGAAGGTACTGCGCCCACCATCAATAAAACTTTCTACTTGATAGAGTTCTAAATCACCGGCTGGCGAGCTGGTCTCCGTTGCTAAGACAATATCGCCATCACGAACGCCGCGTATAATAGGAACGGTATCGTCGCTTAATGGCTGCGTTGGATCACGCGGTGTTTCGCCCAGTATATTTTCGCCAGTTTTAAATATTAAGGTAACATTAAAATTACCGGCTGCACCCTGGTGCCGCGCCTCAAAGTCAATCACTGAGGGCGATGCAGTCACTTCGGCGCTTGCTCGTAGTGCGTCATCGTCAACTGCACGTGCAACATAAAGTCGGCGTCCTCCTTCTTCAAAATATGCGCGTACTGCCTGCGCAAGATAGTTATGGGTGGTGTCTTCCGTATCAAATTGCATTTGATCGAGTCCACCGTAAATTCTTTCGAATTCCGAGAAGCTGGTTAACAATGGTGGCTCACCAGCCGGAGGACCAAACCGTGTCGGCCCCACAAAAGCGGTTGTACTGGTACTCACGCCTTCAATGGTTTTCTGTCTGAAACTTGTTTCTTCTACAAATACTCCAGGAGCTAAATATTCTGGCATGACTCTTCCTCCGCGATTGCGCTGGTGATCCTTATGGATCAAACTATTTAAATATTATCGAGTTTATTTTTTCGCAAAAAATACTAACTAATCTTGATACAAGTTGTTTCGTTGGCTTCGCTATAGTATCCAGGTAAGGTTACTGTTTGGGTAAAACACGCTATACCCAAAGCACTCACAATGCTCGCGGGGCAGGCTCTAAATACGTCCCTGTACGCTCGACCGCCGCATCCATCGGCAATTGCTCCTGCATTGCCCTACTACACCACATCCATGTGGTAATGCGGCAGACGGTCTTACTCAAACAGTAACCTTACCTTCTGCCCTGCTAGTAATTGTTTTATATTAAGACGCTTGAACATACAGTTCTGATAAGTCGCTTGTCTTCAAAATTAAATCCCGCCCATAAACCAACTCGGCTTGTATCTCTGAAACTTCACCATCGTCATTATTGGGCGTCTCTGTATAAATAAGGCCTTGGCTTTGGCTCAATATGCTCGAATAATCTGGCTGTAATGCTCCATCAATAAGGTCTTGATTCAAAGGTTCATACATCACCGCCACATCGATATCCCAGGTCCGCTGAAACAAACGCGTTCCGTCAGTTGTGGGGGGCGAGCTACCAAACGAGCTGCTAATTAAGGGGTAAGGCATCATGATCGCAAATTTACCCTCTGCATCCGCCAGTCCGTACCAACTGAATTCATCTTCGGTTTGCACGCGAACTAATGCGTGTGCTGCCGGTTCATCGCTTATTCGATCAATTAATTCGCCCCTTACAAAGGTATGCTGGGCTGATGCCGTTCGGTTAATCGATGAATACAAATTAAAACCTTTGGGCGCTGTACTCGGCGAACCCGCATTGTCATCGACCAAAAACAACCCGTCATAGGGAAGTGGTAAATCAACCAGAAGCGACACCGCGCTAAACTGGCGCCGACTATCCACCACGTCAAGAATGAAACGCTTAGTTTCCGGCGGGCTGACTTCCTCAGCTTCCGAGGCAAAGGCTTCATATAAATGCATACCCGGTACGTTGTTAAACGCGTACACACCGCTCTTCGTCCGAAACGCTGTATTCACCTGGCGTAAGTTTTCTATCGGCGTTAATGTCACGCGTAGTCCGTCTTGTATCTGCGCATCTAAAGCGGGGTCCCAAAATCGGATACCCAATAATGTTTTTTTCGATACGCTTTCTACAAACTGATATTGCAGCACGATTTACGCTAAGCCTCTTGGTTTCATTTGTTTACACATTTGAAACAATTCCCATGTCATTAACCCGCTCTTGCACACGATCATCGTATTCGCTGGGTTTCGTCTGGCTCGATTCGATCCCGACAACACGCGCAACATAGGGAATGGATAATTGATAGGCATTAACGCCCAACACATCCCATATGCGAAAAAGGTCTTCTGTTTTTAATTCGGCGTGCATAATGTCGATGGTTTCATCTAAACGGAAAACATTCGGTGTAGTCGAGTTCAATACGGCGGAAGGTAATGTCGGGGTGTCTTCAATTATGCGCATAATCCAACCGGCCAATTCATATTGGTAAGACGCTTCACCGCCCCATACCGTGATTAAAAAATGAAGATCGAGCGGTAATTCTGTATCCATTCGATTTCCGTCGACACCGATTCGCCCCATTGGTGTTCGATTAATGCCGTTGCAATACACGCGATACATAAATAACGATGCGCCATTTGTAATCGCATTATTGGTAAAGTCTCGTGATGTGAACATGCGAAAATCGGCAACGATATCGTTAAAGTCCTGCGGTCTGTAACTGGACTCTAATAAACCCATCAATGATTCACCTACCGCTCGAATCGCTCTAAAGTCGGCCATATTTCACCAGTAACCTCTGGTTTTTCTTTTCGTAAAAACGTAATTTATTTTCATTTTTATCAACAACTCTCGCTTTCAAATGCACACAGCACTTCGGCTAATTCGTCTGAAGAAATCTCGCCAAGATCCGTTTTCTCCGGAACCATTCGCCAAACCGAGAAAAACTGCCCCTGCGTTTCAATGCTAACGACGCGCGCCTTGGGGTGTTGATACAAAACATCTGGGCATTGGTCAGATTGATTTGAGTCCACAATAATGACGTTTGGCAGATCGTCTTTATGACAACCAGTAAAATATTCATTTACTGTTTCGTAATGCCCAAGCACATCTAAGGTGCCATATTTACGAAATGATTCTGCGACAATCCCCTGAAGTATCTTAGGGAGTCCAAAGGTTAGAATTTTTATTGGCTCCACTTTTCACTCCTGCCGTTTTCGGGAATGAGTATCGGTCTTTGGCAAACTATTGGATATCCGTCAGAGGATACATAAAAGGTTCAGTTGGTTAAGAAAGGCCTACAAAAACTGGGCACTAGGCACACGTATCGGTACAGATATAGGTACAGAAAGGATCTAGATCTTTTGGTTCATAGGTGGGCTGATGGATGAGATATAGACAAAGGCTATAGGTGAAGCTAAAGATAGGCATATAGCCCGCTTCAAAAATAAGCTCAGCAAGCGGTTTGACGCATGTATGGCAACAGTCTCGCTATTCACTCGTGAGCACTGGTTAGCTCACACAGCTATATAGTAGAGGAGTTTTATAATCAAAGGCTATTCATGCCATTTTGTGTAGATTATCAGTTGATAAGGAACTACCGGCTAAAACAATATTGATATTTCGGCGACACTTACCCCAATGATCATAGGAATGATCGACTATCCTATAAGAACGACTCTCTATTGATCTATTCTCGTCTCTCTATAGGGGTACTCTGGTGATAAACCTCAAAAATTCAGAGTGGCAAAACTATCAGGCGCAGTTCTTCTGCGGCTTTTTCACGCTCTTTATTACGCACCTTTTCATACTCCTTTTCGCAGTCCTTCTCATATTCGTTTTTAGCGCTCGAGCTCAAGCAACCTCTAATGACACAGATGCTACAAATCCATATATTGTGTACGACGATGAAGCTGAACTCACTCAAACGATCGTCTACGCATTGCCGGACAAAGCCGTTGCCGTTGAACGGAACAATAAAGGTAAAAAATACCGGAGAGGAATAAGCATTGCGAAAGTTTTATTTGGCGAAGCTAATATTGACTGGAGACCTGTTTATCTCCCGATCCGACGCATGTTTTCTGAATTAGAAAACGGTAATGCAAATTTCGCCTATTTTGTGAAAAGCCTACGAATTCAGTTGTGCTGTATTACCAGCGAAAAGCCAGTATTTTTCATGGAGCTGGGCATCTATAGCGCCATCGGTAGTCCGCCATTTACGCAACTAACGGATTTAACGAATCGAAGAGTGATTGTCATCGAAGAATATCAATACGGGCTTGTGGGGCAATTTATCCATGACAAAAACAACAACGTTACGAATTACTCTGCTGCAGATCATATGACAGCGTTATCGATGTTAGTCGCTGGACGGGCAGACTATTTACTCGACTACCGTGTTGCGACAACGGACATTTATGAAGAAGTAAAAAAGCATAATATTGAGTATGCTGTATTGCGAAAAATAGAACTGTATATGTTGCTCAACAAGGACTACCCGAACGCAAAAGCCGTAATGAGACGACTGGAAAGGATATTTCACTCTATCCCCAAAGACATTCTAAATAATCCTTGCGTTGAGTGTATCGCCGGAGTCAGGGAGGAAGTAGGCAATAGCAGCGACGAACCGTAGATATTAGTCACTGTTATTTAGGCTGTTTTTAGAACGGTTGGTTTTTACTGAGCTTATACCCTGGGTTGCAAACACAGATTTTTAGTCAATGCTTTCGATCAGCGCCAAGCCTGTAGCACTCGCCTTATTTACATTGGTACTAACGCGATAATAGCTCGCCTGAGCGTATTGCATCGATTCCAAAGACGTCGTACTCGGTTCATCGCGAAGCCATCTCTTCGCTTCAGCAGGATTGAGGATTACCGGCATTCGGTGATGGATTTCTTCGAGTGTATCTTGAGAGTCTTGAGTGATGATAGTGAAGGAGAGTTTGTCTTCCCAAGCGTCCCAAAGGCCCGCCATAACAACGATATCATTAGGGATATGGACAACATAGGGTTGTTTAATACCGTTTTCTTTGACCCATTCATAGTAGCCAGCAACGGGAACTAAACACGTTTGGCCGTTTTGCCAAGCGCCTTTATAAGACGCTTTTTCCTGAACAGTTTCTACCCGAGCATTGTGGGTTGGATACTTGCCGCCGAACTCTTTAGCCCAAGGAGGAACCAAGCCCCAGCGTGCGAGACAAACGCCTCCCTGAGTCACTATTGGAACCATGGCCGAGGGTGAAATATTGTACCCAGTTTCAAAGTCGTTGGGCCAATCGCCGATGATATCGACCCAATTGTGCATTTCTTGTAAATGATTGAAAAATCGACCACACATTGGTTTTACCCTAACTGATACCCGACAGCTATTCTAACCAAATACGAATCTAGACATCTACAATTCTAGCCAAGACCTGGGCAGCTTATGCAGCCAGTCGGGTGTCCTCTAGCTTCTTAACCACCATTGCATACCGATCTTCAGCTTCCTGGATATGAAGACCTTTAGGGAATTTGCGCAGGTAACCAGTTAAAAACTGTTTGGTGCGTTTGAGGAAATGATGCTTGGCTTTGTTTGAATCAGCAGACATCGAGTATTCCCACTGCTCTTCACATAAGCCAAAACACTTGTTGTCGCGGAGATTGGCCGCTTTTCTTTCCCATACAGGTAAAAGGCTTTTGAGCGTGCCATCGTGCGGATAAGATTGAAGTGCTTTTTGCAGAGACGGCAACACCACTTTCGGTGATTTCGTCATATCAGAAAGAATCTTGCCAAGCTGTTTAGCCGGGTAAGACAAGGCAATAACACCCGCTTCGTTTTCGAAAAGCTCACCGTACTGCACAAAAAGCCAGTCTGAAGCGCTTACGGGGCTGCTGAAAAGAATTTGGTATTTGTCTCGCCCTATCTTATTAACTGTGTATTCGAGTTTTTCGAAACGGCCTTTAAAGCCCATGGTACAGAGGTGAAAACGAGCATATTCTGGGTTGAAGTCCTTTTGATACACCAGTAACTCTAGGCTTTCGTCATTACGATCGACATATGGCAGCTCACTGTATTCTGCATAATCGATTCGATTCACCGCATGACGCTCAATTTTGACATAGCCAGTGCTGCTCTGCGCATAGAAGCCGTAAGAGGTGATGGTATTACTTGGCAGAGGAAGGCCAATTTTAGACAAAAATGACTGGGATTTGGTCGGTAGTGATAAACCCATGACGGGGAATTTCCTTTTTGTTAACTCAAGTTACTTGGCCATCTATGGCTGGACGCCAGTATTACTCATTTCACTTAACTTTTATGTGAAATGGATCATAACCGGTCAAATAGATGAAACAAATACACTTCCGATGAAGGGGGAAATGGCTGGATAGGCGTGCAAGACAGGAGTGATAGGCACTCGAAGCCGCTTACACTGCACTACAGCCATTTACATTCTGGAGTATTGAGCTGTTAGAAAGTTACCGGATGCACTATAAACGACAGCCGTGATTTACCCCCGCTGTTTTATTCAGTCTCATTACTTGAGAAAAGATGACCCGCCTGAAAGCAAAACGTCTTATTGCAAAAAAGTAGTCATTTCAATTTCCACGCAGGATCAAAAATCACTGATTAAAATTCAATGTAGCTTGCCATACAGAAAGCGCGTCTTGCGTAGCTTGGAAGTAATATTCAGTATCTTCCACCCCTGGTTAGCACAGTGTTATATTGCCCGCTTGGATTTATCTTTGGTTTTTCGCACGCATTTTCAGGCTCGCAAACTGAATGTCGGGCTTAATAAGGGAAGTAATATGTTTTATCGAAAGACGGCACTCGGCGTCATGGTGCTTTTATCTCTAGCGGCCTGTACAAGCAAAGGGCAAAATGAACAGGAAACCCTTATTGTTCAAAGCCTAGAGAATATGATTTATGTGCCGGGCGGGACTTTTATGATGGGTGACGGCGCGTTTACCGAGGACGTGAACGGACTGACCACTGACCAGTATTGGACCAACTGGAACAGAAGCAAACCGGCTCATGAAGTCACCCTTGATACATATTATTTGGGCAAGTTCGAGGTGACATTTAATGAGTTTGATGTTTACAGTCGGGCGAAGGAAAAGACAATTATCTATGAGCACCTAGCACAACAAGGCCGTCGAGATGGGTATCCCGCCGTGATAACCAGTTGGTATGAGGCTAAGGCTTATTGCACTTGGCTTGGAGAAATTTCCAGCCTACCTTTTGATCTGCCCACTGAAGCTCAGTGGGAGTATGCGGCGCGCAACAGAGGTAAAAATTATCTGTTCCCTACCAATAACGGTAAAATTGAAGCACGAGTTAATATAAAAGTTATGCCCGAAGGTTCTCGTTATTATTCTCCGGTCGGGGTGAATCCACCCAACCCGATGGGTTTTTATGAGATGGGCGCCAGTGTTCGGGAGTGGGTCGAGGACTGGTATGATTTTCGCTATTATCAATACTCTCCAAAGCTCAATCCTAAAGGCCCGGCTGAATCCCCATATAAAAACAACAAATCCAAAGTCTTTAGAGGAACATCGAATGGCAACTCAGGATCTGTAGTACGCAACTTTATGGTGTTTAAAAGGGGAGACGGTTCACCGGAGGAAACCGTAGATATCGGGGTACGTTGTGCGTTACACCTAGAAGAGCAATTAACGCCTAATCAGCTAAAGGATCGGGCACTGGACTATATGCGCCGATCACCTTCGGCTAACGAGAACACTATTGAACAAACGTTTCCAATAGTGCTCTCCCAATAAAACCCTATTAAATCAATTATAGTTTTGCATATTTAACAAGAAGGCTATTGCCAAACGTTTGAAGATCCGAAAGCAATCAACCTTTGAAGCTCTTTTTTAGAATTTTTTCAAACGCGCCGACAGAAGAGAAATCAAGAGTGACTTCTTCTTCCAGCCATTTTTTTACCGTTGCCGGTTTAATTGTATCGGATGTAAACTCCGACTTTTGCTCTTTAGACAGTGCGCCCTCCAACTTTTCATACAGATCGCTGGGCATCTTTTTCGCCCAGGGAACACCCTCCGTAAAAGACGGGGGCGTACTAAAGTTGAAATGAAAGGTACTTCCACCATCGCAATCAACTGTTGAAAACTCTAACCCACCATCATCGGATTTGAAATTTTTAAAGAAATACTCGATGTATTTGTCAATATCACTTCCGTTCTCAAACACTCCTGTTCCAAATGGACGAATACTGTCTACCTCTAAGCCTTTAGGCGAAAGATAACCACATTTAACGTGAGCTGCATAGACATGACGTTTCTTATATTGATCGGAAGCATTATTGGCTGTCCACCCTACCAATGAGCGAGCCTTGTTTCCGCCTTCTTTTAACATCTCGACAATAGGACGAAGCTCTTGGTTTCGCCGAAAAGGTCTCTCAGGCACTTTTTTCTTATCTTCAGAAAATTTGAAACCATCGTCAATCCACGCCTCAAACCCAGAGGATCTTATTTTATCAAAGTCAGGAGCTATTACTTTATCTCGGGTCACTGTGCCGAGATACTCTAAAGACATATTGAGCTTTGGACCAACAGTGTCGGTATTTAAACTCCATTCACGATTATCTTCACATAGATTAACAGAACAAGGTATACGTCTAGAGTCACAGTGATTTGTATCGCCTTCGTAGCCCTCCGTTTTCAACTCGGTACTTGTTGCAATAAATACAAACTCTACCGGAGTATCCCAATCAAAATCATTAAAGCCAACCTCAAACTTCTCTAACTTTACCTCACCCACAGAATGAATTGAGCACTGATATTTTTCGTCAACCGAATTGCCAATGGTGAAAACTGGGAAGGACTTTATTGTAGTTGTTTCATTAGTATTTTCCTTGTTTCTATACCTACCACCAATATGCTGAGACATTAGATAAGGGGCATCTCCCCCCCCGATACGAACAGCGACCCGTAATTTAGTATTGCCCGAAAATAACTGTGGATAATTATATTTCGGGGAGTTACTTGCCAGAAAATCTGACTCTAACAAAGATTTTTCAGCTGGCCGAATGGCCGTATCTATACTTACGTGAATTTCATCTTCAACGGCGTGAAACCAATCCTTATCCGCTTTAACACCATTATTGCCATCACGTTCACTTAACAAGGGGATTTCTAACTCGGAGTCATCGTTATCGCCAATTGTGCAGGTAAAGCTGTAGCGCATATTCCGTAAGTTTCCGCCTTTATTGTAATCAATCGCACTTCCATACATCCACAGCGCGTTCTCTGTCGCCATTGGCTTAATGCCACGAAATGTTTTTTGACCAACACTAAAAAACGGGTAGAAAACGCAACCAACCATACCTTCGAAAGCGTCTTCCCCACTAATTAGATCTCGTTTGGTTAGCGGCGAAGCCATTGACTTATATCTAGGGCCTTCAATATTCATTCCATCAGTACGTTTGAGTAAAAACGATAATGGAGCAAGACCGGCCATGTTATCGAAAACCACGAGTATTCGAATTGGTGTAAACGGGCTTATTGATACAAAACCTTTACGCGACCCATTTCTGCCAGCGCGAACCCATTTCGTATGATCTTTATATTTTAGCCAATTACCAGAGTCGATATCTTGATAATAGACCGCCGTATGATAAAAATTCCCCCGATCATAATTACTAAACACAGGATTAAATGATTCGCCAAAGCTAGAAATTGAATCTGTAGCGAAATGCTGTATGGGGAAATATCCTTGAAACTGAGCCGACAAAGTATCATTAAGATGAGACTGAGGCGGGATGGTCATCATATAAGCCCCATTATGCTGATTATAAGTGACCGCTGTTGAACGCGCGATTGCCACTGCTGTTTTATTTTTCTCGTCAGGGCTCGACTTAATAAGTAAGTTATTCTCAGACAAACCAAAACGTGATTCTTTTGTCTTTTGATACCTTTCCTCATTTCCGCAGTATGCGTTATTGGTTGCGTGCAACCAATATTCATCCATTTTAATAAGCGAAACGCCGTTAAGCGGGTAAGCCCAACTATCCCCTAACAGGAAATTTTGTATGTACTCTTCAACACAATATTTTATTAAGCGATCGTCATAACTTTCTTTTTTGTCAGCACCAATCGCGGCACGCATCAGTAAGCCAACAAGTCCCGCTATCGCTTCAGCGCGCAAACGATACTGAGCGGCCCATTTAACCTCTGTGGGAGCGTCTAACTTTTTGCCAGTTTCGTAATCTTTAAACAAATCACTCATTAGCGATTGATTTGCACGACTTTCCCGCGTCATGGTAGTCAATCGCTTATTGTCTTTGAAAAACTGGCTTAAACTGTGCCCGAAAGCCCATTCATCTAACATTTTGCCAGCACTTAAGGTAGCAGCATATCCTGTCTGCGCGACAATAACGGCCGCCGCCAATGGTGCGGTCACAGGTATGACGGCCATTACACCGACAGCCATCTCTGTGACCTGCAGCGCGAGCCTTATCACATTATCGTCAACTTCAATTACTTTTTGTACAGATAAACTACGGTAGCGCTCAAGGGTATCCATTCCTTCACGCGCGGGGCAATCGTATGTTTGCAAAGGCGCAAATGCCGTTAATTCCATACGCCGATTTAGCTTACGTTTCTCTTCTGAAATATTTTCATAAAGCGGGCTGGTTTCACCATATCCAACGACTTTAATTTTTCCCACCGGAAGCCCTGCCTTAACTAGCGCTTTTTTAACCTCCTTAGCTCGTCGCTCAGATAAGTCCAGATTATGTTCTATCCCCCCAAGGTCACAGGTATGACCCGCCACTTCCACGGTTGCCTTCTCGTGTTTCTGTAAACCTTTTAATATATCGGGCGCTTTTGTTCGTATTTCAGACAAGGCAGCTGTACTCAGTGCATCGGAGTTCAATTCGAATACGCTACGTATTGTCACGCTTGCGAGCACCTCCTTTTCACCCAACTTTTTAAAGTAGTCTGCGGCAACTTCAATATAGTTTTTTTGCGCTGTTTTGGATGATGGGATCGATTTGGTGAAAAGTTTCGTAGAAGTTGTAGCAATAGCTGCGGTACTTGTATACAAGTCCACAACGTTCATGGCTTTACCAAAAAGGTCTGTGGCAACCTTTGGGACGCCCAACTTTCCAATCATAGTACTTTTGTGAGTTTGTATATCCGCAGCACCGTTTATGGGTAGCCGGAAATATTCATCAACTAACGCGGTTTTCCAACTACTGCTAGCCGTTAAACTTGCATATTCTCTTTTCTTTTTTGCAAAGTCATCCCACGCATCAATGCCATCTTTTGTTGCAAAGCCAAAATCAAGCGCTGTCTTAACTGCCTTATCTTCACTTTTCTCAAAACTTGCATGAAGCGCTTTAGCGATATCAAAACTTAATGCCTTTTTACCGTTATAGACCGATCCATCATCCGCTACATGCGTACCCAAATCCCTAGCACTCAGTTTCACCGCGAGCTGACTTTTCTCTTTAATAACTGACCAAGACTTCCAATAGTTGACAAGGCCTTTTGCTGGCGCCCTGATACCGTGTTCAGGTTTGCGAACATTGTTGTCGGTATTCGTAACCAGTTTTTTAGTGGGATCAGCGACTTCGTGATCATTCTTGTAATCTTGTGCTGCGCTCAGGAGGTGGCTATAAAAGCGAGGGTACTGCTTGATAACGGCTTCTTCGACGCTGATAGGGTCACAATTGACAATATCAAATTCGCCAGCAGGATTGCTGATATCGAATTTGAGCCATACTGCAATTTGATATTCGTTTGCACCGGCCGATCCATTTTCTTTAATAAAGTTGCTCCATTGGCTATCCTTAAATGCTGGACCAGGTTTCTTTTGTTTAGGAGTCTTTTTACTTTCGGATTTTAGGGTGACGGTTAGCTTATATAGGCCTTCTGGAAGCGTGACTTTTGTGCCGCTGAGAACTCCAACCAAATAATCGCTGGATGCATTTTGATCTAAAGGAAAATCCTGCTTAATTCCTTTAGGCGTTTCACATTTGATCTCTTGATCTAGATCGATAGGCAAGTCTCTATTAAAAACGAATATAGCAGCCCGGGTTTTTGCTAAAACGTAACCCTGTATGGGCGTTTTACTTTTCTTTTGTTTCGTGTGCCAAATTTTATAATCGACCTCTTCTGGCGTTTTCGGGTTTATCTTAGGCTTTTTTAAATTTGTAAATTGAATGTTAGGGTTGAGAGTTAATGGTTCTAATCCGCCTGGCGGCTTAAATTTCCCGAGCGCCTCAATTAAATCTTTCGTCCACCTTGCTCCGTCACCAACCTTAGCCGCGGCCAAAAAACTGATCGCATCTACTGGGGGAACAACGACAAAACTCTTAACTTTCTTTTTTGGTGTAGTTACTGTGTGCAATAAAGCATGAGGTACCAAGGGTTCCTTCCCGCTTACTAAGCTGTCTGAGGGTGAGACCAGGGAATTAAGTCGACCATTTTTATCGGTTCTAAATGTCACAGGCTTATTATCGACCTGAGCGGAACTAAATCCACTCATACCAGTCTCTGCGCGCTCGACAGCAACAATACTACTAACCAATGGCGTCAGCTTGCTAGCGATTTTCCCCTGATCAAAATATGCATTAAAAATATAAACGTCGGGCACAGGAGATTTCCCGTCACTGACGTTCATTTTGGTTTTGTCTGTTTCTTCGTTCGCCACGTGACTATCCCTTATAGTGTTCTGAGGTTTTGTAGTTGACAAGAGTAAACTTCCATAGACTGTCCATGTCCCAAATATAGGCCTCTTTCTCTTCTACTCTTCTAGTTTTCAAAGTATTAAGATTAAAGTGCTGCATAAAATAATTTTTAGAAAAAAACAAAGTATACGGTTCATCACCGAAAAAAGGGAAACGCCCCCTAATTGTATTTTGGCTGAGCTCGTTTCCCAGTGTTTTACCTGTTTTAACGTCAACCCATTGGTGCCGATATTCTCGCCCTTCAGTTTTAAAAGTTAAAACGTTTCCATCAGGGGAGATTGCAGGATATTTAATATACATATTCGGAAAAATATCCAATACAAACTTTTCAAGAATATTCCCGTTAAAGTCATATAACCAATACCCATCCGACTGCATGGTTACAAATGTTTTATCATCAGGCAAAAGGAAAAAAGCTAGAGTTTCCATGTCCGGACGTTCTTTAAGCGTTTTTGTCGGCACATGAAAATTATAGAGCTTGCCATTGGTGTGAAAAATTACATTTTCGCTATTAGAGGTCCAGTTAAAATTTGGGCGACCGCTGCCTTTCAGCATGCGATAATGCGTGTTTTCTTTTAGATCAAGAATGGTTCGATAAGTCCCCTCTTCTACGCTATCAATCGACATAGCCACGTAACGGTTGTTAGGCGAACGGACTGGCACTTGATCTACAACAGCTTTTTTATTGCCTTCATATAACAATTCAGAATCTGCCACACGACGTCGGTCACTGCCATCTAGGCGCATGGACCATAATGTACTTTTGTCGTCTTCATATAGCTCCGCCATAAATTGAATACGCGGTGTCGAGAAAGTCTCGGCATCGTCATACACTTCACGACGAATATCTTTCGGCCAAGCGTCTCGTCGGGCTTGTTCTGCAGCTTCAGCCATTTCATCTGGCGAAAGAGCCAATTCTGATCGATTTCTGTCTGAAGTGTCGCAGGATACCATCCAGCAAGACAGAACAAGTAAAGCCAAACAACGAAAATGAAACGAAGTTAAACTTGTTTGTTTTGTCATACGACACACCCAATAAAAGATGAAGTAATCGGTGGGTGAGAACAATCCTGTTTTCTAACGTAGAAACTGATTTTGATTCTGCCGAAATTATCGTTTGACACGATTACCCCCTATAATATTCTGAGGCTTTGTAGTTGATCAGCGTAAACTTTCTTAAACTGTCCATATCCCAAATATAAGCCTCTTTTTCCTCAGCTTTTTTATTCGTCAGAGTTTTTAGATCGAAGTGCTGCATAAATTCATTATCATGTACAAAAAGTGTATATGGTTCATCACAGAAAAATGGGAAACTCCCACCAATTATTTTGTCGCGCTGTTCATTTCCAAGAGTTTTTCCGGAGACAACATCAACCCACTGGAAACGCAACTCACGTCCTCCTGAAGTTTTAAAAGCCAAAACACTCCCACTGGGAGAGATAGCTGGAAATTTAATATACCTATTAGGAAAAATATCCAGTACAAACTTTTCAAGAATATTCCCGTCAAAATCATATAACCAATACCCATCCGACTGCATGGTTACAAATGTTTTATCATCAGGCAAAAGGAAAAAAGCTAGAGTTTCCATATCCGGGCGTTCTTTAAGCGTTTTTGTCGGCACATGAAAATTATAGAGCTTGCCATTGGTGTGAAAAATCACATTTTCACTATTGGAGGTCCAGTTAAAGTTCGGGCGACCACTGCCTTTCAGCATGCGATAATGCGCTTTTTCTTTTAGATCAAGAATCGTTCGATAAGTCCCCTCCTCTATGCTGTCAATCGACATCGCAACGTAACGGTTGTTTGGCGAACGGACTGGCACTTGATCTACAACCGCTTTTTTATTGCCTTCATATAACAGTTCAGCATCTGCCACACGACGTCGGTCACTGCCATCTAAGCGCATGGACCATAATGTACTTTTGTCGTCTTCATATAGTTCGGCCATAAATTGAAAACGCGGTGTCAAGAAAGTCTCGGCATCGTCATACACTTCGCGACGAATTTCTTTAGGCCAAGCGTCTCGTCGGGCTTGTTCTACAGCTTCAGCCACCTCACCTGTCGTAGCAGTCAGTACGGGTCGCAGCTTGTCTGCAGTATCGCAAGCAATCAGCGAGTAAACCACCGTAAATACAGCTAAATAATGACGGTAACACTGCCTAAAATTTATTTTTATCATTCCTAACAAAACCCTAAAATCCTAAATTGATAGATCGAATCTAGCAATCCTGAATTTAAAGCAGGATTCCATTTTGGCAGTGCCCGAATCGTAGTTCGACACACAACTATTCCTTATAATATTCTGAGGCTTTGTAGTTGATAAGAGTAAACTTCCATAAACGGTCCATATCCCAAATATAGGCCTCTTTCTCTTCTACTCTTTTTGTTTTCAAAGTATTAAGATTAAAGTGCTGCATAAAATCATTTTTAGAAAAAAACATAGTATACGGTTCATCACCGAAAAAAGGGAAACGCCCCCTAATTGTATTTTGGCTGAGCTCGTTTCCCAGTGTTTTACCTGTCTTAACGTCAACCCATTGATGCCGATATTCTCGCCCCGAAGTTTTAAATGTTAAAACTCGTCCATTCGGAGAGATTGCAGGATATTTAATATACATATTAGGAAAAATATCCAATACAAACTTTTCAAGAATATTCCCTTCAAAATCATATAACCAATACCCATCCGACTGCATGGTTACAAATGTTTTATCATCAGGCAAAAGGAAAAAAGCGAGAGTTTCCATATCCGGACGTTCTTTGAGTGTCTTTGTCGGCACATGAAAATTATAGAGTTTGCCATTGGTGTGAAAAATTACATTTTCGCTATTGGAGGTCCAGTTAAAATTCGGACGACCGCTGCCTTTCAGCATGCGGTAATGCGTCTTTTCTTTTAGGTCGAGAATTGTTCTATAGGTTCCCTCCTCGATGCTGTCAATCGACATAGCAACGTAACGGTTGTTTGGCGAACGGACCGGCACTTGATCTACAACAGCTTTTTTATTGCCTTCATATAACAATTCAGAATCTGCCACACGACGTCGGTCACTGCCATCTAGGCGCATGGACCATAATGTACTTTTGTCGTCTTCATATAGCTCCGCCATAAATTGAATGCGCGGTGTCGAGAAAGTCTCGGGATCGTCATACACTTCACGACGAATTTCTTTAGGCCAAGCGTCCCTTCGAGCTTGCTCTGCAGCTTCAGCCACTTGATCAGGCGTCAGGGTTGATACGGGGCGCGCTTTATCTGCAGAGTCGCAGGCAAATAACACAAGCGTAAGTGATAGGATGGCTACTAAACGGGTTCTAAACTGCGTAGGGTCCAAATATTTTATCATGGTATGTTTAGTCTTCTGGGCTCTGAATTAATTGATATAATTTAATTTTATTCTTAAACCGCTTAGGTGCAGTTGAGTGTTATTTTGAATCCCCTCACACTCAGACCATTGCTGATTGACCACTGTTAACATCGTTTTCTGGGATTTCAGCCTCTTCGTTTTCAATGTCATCCTCGTCCGCTTCTTCAAGATCATCGGGGATATCTTCCATCTCTTCTAAATCAGAAGAAATCTGAGTTAAATCTTCGTAGGAAACATCCCAAAATACGTAGAATGGATCTTCATCGTCTTTTGGGTCTTGCATCATGCTAAAGCTGCCGTTTTTAGGCGGGTTGGTGAAGAATAATTCAACCCAATCCTCTTCAACCTCTTCTAAGTCACTGACTTTAATGACTTCAGACCAATTGCTTTCATTATGCTTTAGTTCAATTTCATCATTTTTGGCTCGAGGAGAGTCGATATCAAAGCGGTATAGAAAAGATATACCCGGAATATCTATCACCAATTGATTCAAACTACCAATCGCCATTGGCGCAGGCCGGGATGCCGTAGCTGCGGATAAGCTCGATCCCGTTTGAGCTGTCGCAGCAGCCCCTGGTACTGCTGGCGGCTGAGGCGCTTCTGCAGAAGGCGTACTTGGCGCCGCGTCGCTATTGGCTAAATACTCTTGCGTTACTTCTTCTTCACTTTTAACTTGCTTGGAGCTGTAGTCGATGTCCATGTCGGCCATTAGCTCTTCTTTGCTTTTGACCGGTGCTTCTTTTGCGGTATCCAAATAGTCGCTTACGACTTCGGCTTCGCTTTTAATTTGTGTTGTTTTTGCGCTGATGTCCATCTTGGACATCAATTCTTCTTTTGATTTTTGGCCAGATAGATAGTCTTTTACGACTTCGGCTTCGCTTTTTACTTGGGTTGTTTTGGCGGTGATGTCCATTCCGCCCATTGCCTTTTCGGCAGCGCTAAGTGCTTTGTCTTTTACTACATCTTTAGCTTTATCTTTTATGGCTTCTTTGTTTGTGAGGCCGCTTACGGCTCCGACTTTATCCGCTAAGCCACTTTCGCCCAGAGCTTTTTCGGCTGCACCGATGGCTTTGCTCTTGACGGCATTTTTGGCTGCGTCTTTTACGGCTTCTTTACTCGTTAGGCCACTTACGTCACCCAGCTTGTCGGCTAGGCCACTTGCGGCTATTGCTGCGGCGGCTATGTCGGCTTTTGATCCATTTTTAACGGTGTCAACAACACGCTTAACGGTTTCCACTTTGTCGACGGCCTTTTCGACCTTATCGACTGCATCACTTATTTTTGAGAATTTATCTGACATAACTTTTCCACCGAGTCTAGGTTGGTTTAGCAACCATAAACTTCTTCGAGTTTTCCTTTTGTCATCGGACCGGGTACACCGTCCACATCCAAGCCGTGGGCGGCTTGAAACTCTTTTACGCCTGCACGGGTTTTGCGGCCCATGATTCCATCCGCTACTCCGCATTCAAAACCGAGTAGATTGCAACGGGCTTGTACTCCACTCAGTTCTTGCACTGGGTCTAGGTGGCCGAGTTGCACTTCGAAGGTATGGGTGGGCTGGTCTGAATTTGAGTTCATGAAAACGTTCAACTCTCCACCGCTTTCATCACCGTTGGGGAGGTCAATACTGACGATCCCATCCCCTGAGATAGGTGCGTCAAAACTTTGGCCGCCAACCGTTAAAGTGACTCGCTTGCCCACCCAGGGTTTACCGGATTTGTTCTGTATGCGAACACGGAAGGTCTCTATGACTGGTCTTTTGACTCGGAATACGTGAGTCTGGTTTGTTGAACCCCAAACTACTTTATCTTCTTTGTCGGGGATGTTGATTTGGTCACCCGGATAAATAACGTTTGGGTCGTTACGCAATTCGCGAAATTCGGCGTTGTCTTCGTGGTTGTATATCTTCTCGCCAGAAATGAATTTGTATTGTCTGGCAATACGGTTCAGCGTTTCACCTTGCTGTACGGTGTGTACGGTTGCCATTATCGATGCCACTCATCTAGTTCTGGGAATTTAATGTCGCAGTAACCATCGGCTAAGTCTTCCAATCTGGCCATGCCGTCATTATCGGTTGTGCCGGTGTACTCGTTGCCGTCTGAATCTTTGATCCAGTAGTTTTGGTTGGCGATTGGCTCTTTATCTTCGTACATAAGCTTTATTTCGATCCAGCCCAATGGTGTTGGTGGCGCAAGCGGTACGGGACGTACTGCGACGGGCTGTGGTTCAAATGGTGTATCTGATCTGGGTGCGGCTGGCGTGTAGGGGATTTCGTAGGCGCGAAGTTCGCCTGATTTGAGTTGTTTCTTAACTAGGTCTTTGCTGCCACCTTTGGAAAGGTGCTTACCTTGCGGCAGCGTTCCGCTTTCTTCGAGTACTCCGTTCCAAAACGCATCATCGACTTTTACTTTGGCGATGGCATCGTCGATCATTTTGTCGTCAATAAAGTTTATTGGTTCGACATCTTCTGCCGGTGAAGGAGCTGGGCCTTTGGTGAACCGAAGCGCCTTGCCATTACCGTCTTTTGCTACCATGGATTTTTGCAACAGGGGCAGTTTGTAAAACTGTATGCGGCCTTGGACCGTCAGTTTGGCAATTGTGCGATATAACTCAACGCCACTGGCGGCCACCCCGGTAATGTCTGCGAAATGTTCGCGCAGTACGCCTCGCCATAGGCTGTCGCTGGATGATAGCTCCGCGCGAATTAGGCGCTCTACCGACTCTACACAGGAAGTGTCGATTCGTGTGGCCGATTCGTGTGGACCTGCGCCATTGGGCAGGATGAGTTGGTATCGTTGATGAAGTATGCTGGAGATAACCCGCGGGGCATTTCCTTGTTTTTCTACGCTCATAAGCTTTGTGTTCGTCCCACTGCTTGCTTTGTTTGGGTCGCCTTGCGGTTCTGTTTGTCTGTTGGGTTTATCTATTGGACGATATACCCATCAAAGCTTGCAGAATAAACGACGATCAATGCGTTTTGCTGTTCCGTATGAGGCTGTGATGATAAGAGGATTTGTGTGCTTTGCCAACTTTAAGTTACTGGATGTGTGAACGGTGCCAGTTTTCTGAGGTAATCGGTGCAATTTACTGAATTTAAACAATATTTTTGCCTGTTTTGTTTCGTAAACCCGCATTCTCTCGATTGGCTTTTCGTAACTCGCGCGGTTGTTTAGCTTAACTACTTCTTACTTCACAACTTTATTCCGCTCTTTACTTACGTTCTTTACTTCGGTTCAGATCATTCGGGAGGATTGTCATTCAAGAGGAGGATGTAAGCTGGTATATTGCCCGCTCTTCAAATTAAGGGTGCAGTATGGAAATCCAAGACGGTTGCGTGGCAACATTTCATTACACGATTAACGATGACAGCGGCGCTGCGGTTGAGTCTAACGAGAAAGGTATGCCGATGGCCTTTATGTGCGGCAAGGGCAATATTTTACCGGGCATCGAAGAGGCGCTTATTGGTAAAAAAGAAGGCGATCAAGTGAATGTAGTTTTGGGACCCGATAAGGCCTATGGACCCCGTAAAGATAACGCGGAACAAAAGGTGCCTATTAAGCATTTAGCCAGTAAACATAAACGCTTGCTGCCGGGCACTCTGGTCAAGGTAAATACTGAGCAAGGTGTTGTGGACGCTAGTGTTATTAAGGCTGGGAAATTTATGGTAAAACTGGATATGAACCACCCTTTCGCGGGTAAGACTCTGACATTTGATATTACGGTTTCTAATGTGAGGGCTGCGACTGAAGAAGAAGCTTCTCATGGGCATGCGCATGGTAAGGGTGGGCATCACCATTAAAAACAGGGTACCGGGTTCGGGGTAGCGAAATCGGGACTCTAGTGCTGGGATTGTAGTTTTGCGATTTTGTAACGGCTGGCCATGTCCACAAAGCGATGGTACTCCATTAGGCTAATGTATCCGTCTTCCAATATGGATTGTTCGACGTATTCCGCCTGGGGGCCAGGTTGGTCGAGCAGGAATGCCACGATAAAGTCGTGCTGTTTGGTTGAAAAGGAGCTGAAACCCTCGCCCCAAAATACGAATTTTACGAAGTAGATAAAGAGAACAAGGAAAATGACTAGAGCGACGGTTTCTATGCGGCCGACTGTGCTGAAGTTTTTACGTTCTCTTTCGAGCTGCAAATAAGAGTCTTTAAATTTTTGGTCTAATACTAATTCGGCAGTAGTCATAACTATCCCCTTTTACCCTTTGTTGTGTTTAATATCCGTATAAGCCGTTAAGTCGGCTCCATATTTTGTTTGATCACTATTTCCTATTACCACGCATTACCACTTGAGCTCCGTGGAACACCTCTTACGGCGCGGATAATCCTCTCATGAGCGCCAACATGCAACCAATTACGCCACGATTATTCTGCGTAATTTTCGATCGATGCTGCAATTGCGCAATTGATCACATTTAAACCAACTCAACATTTAAAAATTGAGGGTTTTATTGAGTGCTTAACAAGCAAATCGAATCTTAAAGCTTTTTCTTCGGTCTATGATACAAACAGCAATCAACCGTGTTGACGCAACAATGCGGAAGCTTTCAACCTCGCTGAAGGTGAATAGATCCGGCAAACCCCGGTATTACTGTTTTGGTAGCGTCATTCTCTTTCTCAATATCGCCCTAACTGCTTCCTTTGTAAGTGGAGTTACATTTTAAGCTCAGTCCGGCGCGGTTATGGGTGGTCAAACCCATATCAAATCGCGATAATTGCGCCCACGTCAGCGGACTCCCCCTGACCTACTCAACTTTGGGCTCTTATGATTCGACTCCCCTCTGAATGGGAAACTCACGATGCGGTTTTATTCGCTTGGCCGGATGAGCATACCGATTGGGCAAGTACGCTTACCGACGCTAGCCGAACGTATCTGGCAATTTTTGATGAGTTAATCAATTACTCCTCAATCGTGCTTATTGTGCGTGAGGGCATAGTCGACGAATTGAGCGCGCTATTCCGTGAATTATTCACCTCACGAAGTAATAAGATTCACTTATTTGTCGCTGAATATAACGATACTTGGACGCGAGACTTCGGCCCTATAGGTATTGAGACGGATGGCGATGCAGGATTTATTGATTTTATCTTTAATGGCTGGGGTAATAAATTCGATGCGGTATTGGATAACCTTTTAACCACCCGTTTACGGTATAGCCGTGCTTTTGGGAGCAGTGTTGTTACACCCTCATCAATGGTATTAGAAGGTGGTGCGATTGATTCAAATGGCGATGGCTGTTTACTCACGACGTCTGCATGTTTACTGAATCACAATCGTAACCCCAATTTAAATAAGGTAAGGGTTGAGGAAGCGCTAGCTGATTCACTTGGTGTTACAAAAGTCCTATGGCTTGACCACGGTTATTTGGCTGGTGATGATACTGACTGCCATATTGATACTTTGGCTCGTTTTACGTCCGTTGATACGATTGTTTATATTCGTTGTGACGACGAAGCCGATGAGCACTACCCTGCTCTATTGAATATGGAAGAGCAACTTAAGGGCTTTCGTAATCAATACAATAAACCTTTTACGTTAATTCCTCTGCCTTGGCCCCAAGCCATTTTGGATGGGGATGGCGAACGTCTTCCTGCAACTTATGCAAATTTTTTAGTGAGCAACGGTGTTGTGTTGGTGCCAACGTATAGTGATCAAAATGATGATCTTGCATTGTCACAGTTATCCCAGGCTTTTCCTGAACATAAGGTGGTTGGTGTAAATTGTTTAGCGCTTATAGAGCAACACGGCAGCCTGCACTGTATTACGATGCAGCTGCTAAAGGGCTCGTTAAATTTTAACTGTTTCGTTTAGGAAACTGCTAAATACTAATTTACTAACGGGGCACTTTTAATCGATGCTCTAGGCTTTGATATGATACTCAGGCAAGGATACCCTTACCTTCCGCCTTGGCTGTCTTTACATCTATGTTTGAATACTTATTTGAATCGGCATCATTATTTTGCGCCTTAATTAGGTCATTTATACACAGACTCTTTAGACAGTACTAATGAAACCATTTGGCTTTGATAAATTATGCAGACAAGAGTACTCCACACTTTCTACAATAAGTGCCTAGCTAGGTTTGCGCTCTTAGCGTTTTTGAACAAGCCATTAGGTTTATTTGGAATTGTATTATGACGACATTAAAAACAGCTTTAATTCAACAAAGCTGTGAAGCGAACCCCGAGAACAACCTCGTATTTTCTATAGTGAAAATACGAGAGGCAGCCACTCAGGACGCGCAGCTGGTTATTTTACAGGAGCTTCACCGGAGTTTGTATTTTTGCCAGCAGGAAAATGTCGACGCCTTTAATTTGGCGGAATCTATTCCGGGTCCAACGACTGACACCCTAGGCAAACTAGCAGATGAACTGGGCATTGTGATTGTTGCTTCTTTATTTGAGAAGCGGGCTGCAGGTATTTATCACAATACTGCTGTTGTTTTTGATACGGACGGGAGTATTGCTGGGCAATATCGCAAGATGCATATTCCGGATGACCCTGGGTTTTACGAGAAGTTTTATTTCACTCCCGGTGACCAGGGTTTTACACCTATAACCACTACCCTAGGGAAACTCGGTGTGCTTATTTGTTGGGACCAGTGGTTTCCTGAAGCCGCGCGCCTTATGGCAATGGCCGGTGCCGAGATTTTAATTTACCCCACGGCTATCGGTTGGGATTTAAATGATAGTAAAGAAGAGCAGGCACGACAGCGTGATGCTTGGATTACAGTACAACGGGGCCATGCGATTGCTAATGGTATTCCGGTTGTTGCTGTCAATCGTGTTGGCTTTGAACGTGACCCAGCTGGTGATGGGGGAATTCAATTTTGGGGTTCTAGCTTTGCGGTGGGGCCGCAGGGTGAGTTTTTACTTGAGGCCAGTATTGATAACGCTGAAGTTGCGATTGTCGAATTGGATTTGGGGAAAAGTGAAAACGTGCGAAGGATTTGGCCTTTTTATCGCGACCGCCGTATTGACGCTTACAGCAATATCACTAAAATTTACTGCGATTAGCTTGGGTTGGAGATTTCAAATAGGTGTTAGGCGCTAGGCGTGTTTGACGCCTCTATTGCTTCTTGTTCTGCGCACTATTGCTCTATGCACTTTTATACTCCTCGTCGCCCTATCGCCTTGCTACTGCCTTGTGATGGCGGATAGCAACAAAACTAAACTTTTATCATAAACCTAACAATAACCTAGCCATAATTAATGAACCTCATATGCTAATCAATGTAGAGCATCCACTGAAAACGAAAATATTATTGTCTGCGTTCTTTTGCGGTATCGCTTTTATTGCTTTTTTATTTTCGAGTATGCCGTTACTCAATTTAATCGCATTGCCATTTTTGGTTGCTGGGCTGTATGCGATTACAAGCTATAAATCGCTGGAGCCATGGGCTAGGCAATTAATTTGGGCAGTATCATTATTCGTCGGTTTTTTTATTGCGATTTATCGGCCAAGTGATTTTAGCTATCCATTAGTTTGGGCAACTGAACGGCTTTACCCTGGCGGTGATCCGTATTTCCTTTACGCCAATATCAGCAAAGCACTGGGGGGCTACCTTGTTATTGTTTGGCTGCTCAACTCCCCGTCCTCTCATCAGCAAAGTGCGCGCCCTATTCTTAACTCTGCTTTTATTACGGCTTTTTGCGTTTTTGCGCTGCTGGGTATCGCCAACGTCTGTTTCGGTGTTGATTGGGCACTAAAGGTTTCAATCGGGATTATCTATTTTTCTGCCGTTAACTTATTCGTCACGGTTCTGGCGGAAGAGGCTTTCTTTCGGCTGTTTATTCAAGACCGGATTCAGGTCTTGTTTTCGAATACGAAACTAGGCACGGGGGTCAGCATTGTGTTTGTTACTGCTTTATTCGCGTTCTCTCATACTGCATCTATTGGACCTACGTTCTTTTTGTTTTTAGTTGCGGGTTTTACCTACAGTGTTGTGTATGCCGTAACACGACGATTCTCTATGGCCTTGGCTGTGCACTTCGGCGTTAATATTTTTCATTTTATCTTTTTGGAATACCCGATTCCTAGTTAGTGCTCGTTTCACTCAACTCCTAACTCTCCCCTTCTCTAGCGCCAATACAGCTGAATTAATACTTTCTGTGGTCGTCCAACCCACTCTATTTGATAAAGCTAGGTCGGCATTCCCACGCGGAGCATGGGAACGAGATTAATCTGTATTACGTCCCCCGTACCAATGCTGCTGACTTAATCGTTACGAGATCGTTGCACCCTCGTAGGTCTGAAAGGCGAAGCGCCTTCCGACATTGGTAACCAACCCGACATCTAGTCCTATGAATAACCACCATAGCTGAAATCGAATTCCTCACTCCAAAGACGTTGAATTGGCGGTTTGTATTGGGTGATGGTGGAAGGCGCTTCGCTTTTCCACCCTACGATTTAAGACCATCATTCTTAAATCAACAGTATTGGTAACCCGTAACCCGTAACCCGTAACCCGTAACCCGCAGGGCCCTCCCACTTAAATC
>JAWSUZ010000059.1:0-34228 GCA_033852165.1 Agarilytica sp.
CAACTACCTTGAAAAACACCGCGAACCAGTTCGCCAATTGCGGTGCTATACACCACGCAGTGCCGAGGAACAAAAAGCGAATCGATAATGTTCGGGTTATTGTCCATCAATAACTTGAAGTATTTAACGATAGAGTAAATGGTTAAGTCGTATTCCTGTCCTTTACCTCCGCGCGCCGACGTATCCATCATATGGTGTTGTTGTATTTGGTCGAATTGCTGGCCGAGTTCATCAAAGCCAGGGATTTCGCCCCTAAGATGCGGAAAGGTCCAGTCTCTGGGTGGTATGGCAAAACCATAGACGTCCATATCGGAATCGTCTTCGGCTACGCCGTATGCGATGGAGCCCATTATCACTTCGTATTGCACTGCATTTTCTAGGAAGTATGGGGGAGATGTTAATAGCCCCTTTTTTATGAGGTGCTGTGTTTTACTGCTCATGACTGAAACACTCTTCTTTTTGCTGTTATCTTATCGTCGTCAAAATAAAAAATACCCGCTAGTTGCGGGCATTTTATTCTAATAGGCCAATCAAAAGTAGCCTATCAATGATAACCCTTTCCAACCAAGTACACGGGAATTCTCATTTTCTATTCCGGCGAAATGCTCACACTCCACCGCCCTTCTTTCGTTTCTGTCATTTTAATAGCCACCGGCATCAATTGAGAAATCACTTCTATGTTGGTCAACAAGTGCTGACTCGGCTTCGCTGTGGAAAATCTGCCTCCCCCACCCAAAGCCATTGGCAATACAAGCTGATCCGCTAAATGTTCACCGGCTGCGACTTCGGATGATAGGTAGCGTTTCACTTCGGCAATCGCTTTTCTTGCAACGCGTTCTGCACTGACGCTGCGCTCGCCCACGACTTCAACCACTTCGGTTACGTTTTCCATTTGGAGTCGTAACGAGACGATATTACCGGGGCCTGCGGACTTCACTAGCCGCTGCTTAAGATCCGCTTCTGGCCATTGGCATTTCTGCTGAACCCAGTCTAATTCTCGTTGTGTCACGTGCTCTGGAATACGTGATGATGTGGCCACGGCTGTTTGGCCCAACAATTCGCCACGCTTCATCAGATCCAATTGTTTAATCTGGTCGGCGGGGTAAATAAGCGCTCGCCATGCGCCGCCACCCGCAGGGTAAAACCCAAACCGGTCTAGCTCTACATCGGCGTGGATGCCTATTTTTTTCATTTGCGGTAAAAAGCAGTGTTCAATAAAGTCAAAGCTTGGTGCCATGCCGTTATGTGTTCCGCCTTCTAACACCAGCTCACTTACGCCGCCCGCCAAAACTAAGGGCATAAATACGGTCTGAAATACCAGCGTGCTACTGCCTGCCGAACCGATGGAGAATTTATATTCGCCTGGTTTTACGGTTCCGGGTTTAAAGGTCACGGTTCCGGAACCTAGCTCGTCGCCCGAGACTTCTGCATTACAAATTTCTTGCGCGGCTCGTAAGCAGGTTAAATGCTGACGCAAGAGGCCTGGCTTTCTTCGGCCTGCGCGAATGTTTTCGATTTGAACCGGCTGGCCTAGGCACATGGCTAGGGCCAAGCTTGTTCGAAAAATTTGACCGCCGCCTTCGCCTTGCGATCCGTCTATAATTTTCATTTTTCATTCCTATATTTATCAATGCCATCCCTTGGCGAATTCATCCAATTCTTTCCCCATTGGCACATACTAAAGCCCTACGTAATGAAGACTTACAACTGTGATCTGCTTCCTCGTTCCCATGCTCCGCGTGGGAATGCATATCAAAACCGAACATATAACAGAATTAGTGCTGAACACTGTGTTCGGTATGCATTCCCACGGGGACCGTGGGAACGAGAAAAACCGAACAGACAACAAAACTGGTGCAGTGCACTGAGTACGGTATGCATTCCCACGGGGACGATTACACGGATGTAATCGGTAGAACGACTCAGGAGACAAAGTCGAACGTGGGAATGAGAATAAACATACTTTCATTCGTTGCCATTCCCTGGCCGACTGTCCATGCCATTCCTTTTTTTCACTTCATGTTATTCCGTTACCCTTTAACGCAAACCACTTGTTTTAGGGTGTAAACAATTTCAACCAGATCTTTTTGTGCTTCCATCACTTTTTCAATCGGTTTATACGCCGAAGGGGTTTCGTCAATTACGCCATCATCCTTTCTGCACTCTACGCCTTCGACGGCTTTTCTGTGCTCTTCTAGTGAAACCAGTTTTTTGGCTTTGGTGCGGGACATCACTCGCCCTGCACCATGGCTACAACTGCAAAAACTTTCTTCATTACCTAAGCCACGAACAATAAAAGAACGTGCCCCCATGCTTCCGGGGATAATGCCCATTTCGCCTTCTCGCGCTCTTACTGCGCCTTTTCGGGTAACGATTACGTTTTTCCCATAATGGTGCTCTCGCGAGATGTAGTTATGGTGGCAGTTCACGGCTTCCATTCGCGCTTCGAACTCAAAACCTAGTGTACTTTTTACCGCTTTAATGACTCTCTCCATCATCACTTCGCGGTTAATGCGCGCATAACTTTGCGCCCATTCAACGGCTTCGACATATTGATCAAAGTGCTCGCTGCCTTCTGGTAAGTACGCCAGATCGGTATCGGGCAATTGAATATGCCAGCGCTCCATATCTTTTTTTGCGGTTTCAATAAAGTGTGTACCGATTCGATTACCCACTCCACGTGATCCGCTGTGCAACATTAACCAAACGCTGTCGTATTCATCCAAACACATTTCAATAAAATGGTTGCCCGTTCCTAGGGTTCCCAGGTGATGAACATTGTTGGTCTTTTTTAATACGCTGTGTTTATCCGCTAACGCATCAAACTGCGTTGATAGCTTGGCCCACCCAGTCAACACATCCTCGGGGACATTTGACCACGCACCTCTGTCTCGGCTTCCTCTGGCTCGGTTAGAGCGACCATGCGGCACAGCTCTTTCGATGGCGGAACGCACACCGGCTAAATTATCCGGCAGTTGGGATGCTTTCATGCTGGTCCGTACAGCCATCATTCCACATCCGATATCTACGCCGACCGCTGCGGGTATCACCGCGCCAACTGTGGGTACGACGCTGCCGATAGTCGCGCCTTTACCCAAATGCACATCGGGCATTACGGCCACCCATTTATGGATAAAGGGCAAGCTCGCTATATTTTTAAGTTGTTGTTTGGCTTCTGGCTCAAAGGGAACGCCTTTGGTCCACGATTTAATTGGCACTCCGCCGTCTTGCATAACTTCATATGATTGTTCGATCATCACGTTATTCCATCTCGTTCAATTTTTGTGATTCAGCCTGTTGTCGCTGCCTGCTTTTTTGCATGGCTTTTTATTTGGCTGTTTATTTGGCTGCTTGCATCACTGCTTAACTCTTTATCAAGCGGCTTCGATACCCGTCTCCCGTTGCCCGTCTCCCGTTACCCGTTACCCGTCAGCCTTTTTACTTCAACACCTCTGCTTTCTTGTTAATAGCTATTGCGAAGACAGTGCCAACTTTTCAAAAACCGACACAAACAATTCATAAGCTTCTGTTTTTAAAAGGTTTATTTGTTTTTTATGGTGTTTTCGGCCGATTATAGGCTTGAAGACAACGGCTACAAAACCACAGCATTACTATCTTTTTCGATAGCACCATATTATATTCGATAGCATGAAAACAGTAGCTATAAGTATTCTCGGAACCACTATGGACCGGCGCGGCAAGGGTGAAAAGCGTTGGGACAAGTGGCGACCGACCGTTTCTATGTTTCAACATGATGATTTGCTCATTGATCGGCTGGATTTACTTTTCGACAACCATTCGCAAAGACTTGCCGATCAGGTCAAGGAGGATATTGCGCGCGTTTCGCCAGAAACTGAAGTGGTGTATCACACGTTAAACTTTAGTGACCCGTGGGATTTTGAAACGGTGTACAGCGACCTTCTCGATTTTGCGCGTGGTTATCACTTTAAACCCAATAAAGAAAAGTACCTGACGCATATTACCACCGGGACTCACGTCGCCCAGATTTGCCTGTACTTGTTAACGGAGGCTGGGTATTTACCGGGTCAACTATTGCAGACCTCCCCTCCTCGAAATGACCGAAAAGGCTCTGCCGAATACCAGATCATTGATTTGGATTTATCGAAGTACGATCAGATTGCTTCTCGCTTTAAACGCGAACATAAAGAAGGTACATCTTACTTAAAGGGAGGTATTGAAACCCGCAACGATAAATTCAACCGCATGATTGCGCAGCTAGAAAAAGTTTCGATTCGTTCTAACGAGCCGATTTTAATTACGGGGCCTACGGGCGCGGGGAAATCTCAACTTGCGCAACGTGTTTTCGAACTCAGAAAGCAGCGAGGCAAGCTTAACGGCAATTTGGTCACGGTGAACTGTGCAACCTTGCGCGGTGAAAATGCTATGTCGGCTTTGTTTGGCCATAAGAAAGGAGCTTTCACGGGCGCGACGCATGATCGACCCGGCTTACTTAAGGAAGCCCATAACGGCTTGCTCTTTTTGGATGAGGTGGGCGAACTGGGGCTCGACGAACAGGCGATGCTGTTGCGCGCGGTTGAGGATAAACGTTTTATTCCCTTTGGGGCAGATAAAGAAGTCAGCAGTGATTTTCAATTGATTGCCGGTACGAATCGAGATTTACTTTTGCGTGTACGCGAGGGGTTATTCCGAGAGGATTTGCTTGCCCGGATTGATTTGTGGACGTATAAGCTCCCCTCTCTTAGTGAGCGCCCAGAAGATTTGGAGGCAAACATTGATTACGAGCTGGAGTCTTTTTCAAAGAAAATTGGCCATCTTGTTAAGTTCAATAAAGCGGCGAGAGAAAAGTACCTGAGCTTTAGCCAGTCTTCTAGTGCGGTATGGACGGCTAACTTCCGTGACTTAAATGCGAGCATTACGCGAATGGGGACGCTGTCGGAGGGTGGGCGTATAAACTCTAGTTTGGTTGATGAGGAAGTTGAGCGTTTAAACAGTAAATGGCAAACGCATTTGTACAGCACCCAGACTCAAGCCTCCGACCCCGCCACCACCGTCGCAGGGGTTTTGGGGCAAACAGCGTGTGATGAAATGGATTACTACGATCAGCTCAAGCTGGCGGGGCTAATCGATATTTGTCAGAACTCGAGCTCTATGGCGGAGGCTGGCAGAACGCTTTTTAATATTAGCCGAGGTCAAAAGAAGTCGAGTAATGATTCGCATCGGGTGAAGCAGTTGTTAGACAAATATAATTTATCGTTCCAAGATCTGGTTTCGGACTAGCGCTGGCTGAATATCTGACCTATAATCCAGAAAAATTACAATACGCTATTCGGCTACAGCCACTAGGCAACTCACTCGCTCAATAGCAAAGAGAACAAACTGTGCTAACACTACTACATTCGATTTTTAGTAAACACGCCATGTGGACGCCGGGCCGTTATCAAAACGCCCCTTCGCGCCGCATACGTCCCTTTACCTACTAGAATCGAATAGTTCTGGTAGGCAATAGCCTTCCAGAGTTTAGACATTAAAAACCCGGAAGGCATTACTGCTTTTCGGGTTTTTTTATGCCTGAAGAAAATGAATGAACAATACGATCAATAAGATAGGAAAATTATTTGACGTGAGACTTAGATTAAAACGTTATAGATGAATAACGAAGTTTTACCGGTAGGGGAAATTTGATTAGTTGTCATTTTTTCTTCGAGACCCCCTGTCTCTTATATTGCTATATAGCGCGATAGGACTGGCCTCGCCCCGACAGTAACCCGGCAGTTCGTTCGCTATATTCCGAAACAATATATCGATAGAATTCGGTAAAAAATAAAATTTGCAATGCCATTTTCCAGTGAGTATTGTTTAAAGCATATCGCAAACACAGCGAAACTTAATTTTCATTAACACGAGAACATTATGAAACCATTTAGCTTACAACCGCATAAGGTCAACCATGGCACGATTAATCATCGTTCCTGGTCGATGCGTCTAGCGCGGATGTGTTTTCATACGGTTAATGCATACACCATGATTGGTGGAAATAAAAATACAACTTAACGGCTTTCCTTTAACGGGAGGCTAAGGCCTTCCGGTTTTATATGAACCCCGGTTGGCTTTGCCAGTCGGGGTTTTTTTATGCCCATTTTTGTATGCGGGTTTGAGGATGAAAGAAGTTTAAAAGAAGAGAATTTGTTTCTCGCAAATGGAGTGGCAATGGTGTGCAGAGATGCATGGGAACAAACATTGAGACCATTATGGGTTCGAGTCCCATCGGTCACCGCTAGGTGTTTTTATAATGGAGAGGATGCTATGAGATTAGCAATTAGTAAGCACGGTTTTTATCACGCGGATGTCTATTGTAGAGATTCGGAGTATGCCAAGAAGATGTTACGCGAGAATCCAATTTCTATTGTTGCTGTCGATTATTTTATTGATGGTCGTGAGAATGGAAAGAACGTTATTGCTTGGGCGATTCAAAAGAATGTGTTGCCGCAGTTTGTGGTTATTACGGAGAAGGATCGGACTAAACGTATGGTGTTGATGTCGGCGTTGATGGACGGTGGTTATTGTTCTCCTGATGGCACTACGTTTATGAAGCACTGATGTTGGTAGGAATCATTTACTCTTAGCTTTGAATTTGGCTTCGATGTGATTTGCAGGCAAGGGTGCTCTGTAGGTAAGACGCGCTATAAATACATCCCTGTACGCTCTGCTGCCTCATGCCTCGATCGCATGCTCCTGCGCGATCTAATAAACCCTATCCATGGGTAAATGAGGCAGACGGTCTTACCTACAGAGCACCCTTACCTTCCCGTACTGGTAGTTCACCTAGGCAACAAGCCCTTAAAACACTAAAACACTAAAACAATGAATTTAGCTATCCGATTACGTTTTTACAAAGCCCTCGACCATAAACCGAGCATCTTCAAAAAGCTAACTTGTAAGACTGTTTTACCGATAACAATAATAAATTGAGATTATAAAATGAGCACGTCTAGCATACCAAAAAGGATTCTTGGGTTATTCAAGGTCACTAAGAACTTAGACGATCTATTGATTGCCAGCCGAAACTGGGACGGAAGAGTCCGAGAGGATGCGGTTAGAAGGCTTGGGGGGCTTGGGAACACTGAAGCTATCAAAGAGCTTCTTATTCGGCTGAATGATTGGGTTCCTCAGGTACGATCAGCGGCTAAAGATGCGATTTTGAGATTGGCCAATACGAGTAGCAACGCTGCGGTTTTTATTGAGCATCTTCCGGAGATCTACCATTTAAATAAATGCCGTCGAGATAAGCATGTGGATATCATTCGTAAAATCTGTGATTCGCTTTTATCTGATGGGAATCGATCGCTTGTTGTTGATGGTGTCAGTAATGAGAACTGCTATGTCGCTCGTATTTGTTATGCACTGGTGTCGAATCATAAGCTGTTACCTTTCGATTCTTTAGTGGAGGTGGGTCTGTCGAGTAAGGATTTTATTATACGTGAGGTGGCTTTTGTGTTGTTGCGCGATTCTGAACCGGATAGGCACTGCAGGTTGCTGGCCATCGCTTTAAAAGATAAGCATACGCCGATTAGACGAGCGGCCTTTGAAGTAAGGCTTGGGCATGGGGAGGCTGATAGTGTTGTGGCGTCTTATTTGTTTGATCTTCATAGTTCGATTCGAGAAATCGCGGTGAATGAGTTGCTGACGAGGGGGTTGAATGTGCTCGATGTATATCGTAATGCGCTGTCAAACTCTTTGATCAACACATCGAAATGTGCGATTTGGGGTGTGGGGTATTTGTCTTGTAAGGAGTCTATACCGGCTCTTATTAAGTTATTGGAAAGCCCTATTCCTTGTATTCGAAAACAGTCGTTGTCTACTTTGTCGTCTTTAGGGGTTAGTTGGCTCGATGATAACATTCATGGTTTTTTGAGTGATCCCTCGGCGGCGGTGAGTAAGGAGGCGGCTCGTTTATGCCGCAGGTTAGGCATTCTTTTTGATGCGGAGGAATTGCTTTCTAAGGTGGAGGCTTCGCCCTATGAGCATACAAAGAATATTATTTTTGACTTGGTTAAGAAGATTAACAAATGGGAAAGGCTTATTTTTCTCCTTAAGATTAGAAGCTCTATAAAGCCCAATCAGGAATCGGAGTTACTGAGAATAACGGGGGAGATTTTTCATTGGAATGATGATTTCAATAAGAGTGGGAGCCAGCCCACTCATAAGCAATTGGATTTATTGAAGCGATATTATGGCGAGCAGTTGCAGTATAACGACCATAATCTTAGTCGTATTATGTTTACGATTAGGACTTCGGTTGCGGTTTAGGTTCATAGAAAAGAGGTAGCCCCACCGCTACCCCGGTGAAATTTCCGGGGTGGCTTGGGGTTTTATTTTTTGAAGAATTATTCTGCTTATTACTAACGGGGCACTATTAATCAAACAATTTTGGTTCGCAACAATATGCAGGAAGTATACTTTTTGCCTTTCGCCTTCCATCTTCCGCCTTGGTAGTCGGGCTGTGATCTGTAGTTGAAAGCTATTGAGACCATCATAACTATTTTTGGCTCGTCCTTTTACTCTTCCTCTAGCTCTTTTCGGGCCACGGCTTCTGCCAATTTTCTCTTGTACTCACGGTGGTTCGAAAATGTTTCGGAAGTTTCGCCATCATCGATAACTCCGCCACCATCTGGATCTAGTGTCACTCTAATTTCGACTGTAGTCGGGTCGCTATCGGCGCCACCCGAAAATGCGGCACTGGATAGGGTGAAGATGACTAAAACAAACAGTGAGAATAATGTGTATTTTACATGCATAATGATTTTCCTTTTAACGCTGAAATTGGGCTCGTAATATTGGGCTTATGACACTGGCTTTGTGACACTGGCCTTGTGAGATGGTGTTTATGACTTAGTCGTAATCGAGGCTAATCAAAGCTCTAAGGTCGGCTTTATTCGATAAGTCGAAAGTTGTAATAATCGCTTGCTCTAGTTTTTTCTGATTAGATTCTTGGTTGGTTGAACCGCCTTTTCCGTCACCGTTACTCACGTGCGTTACTTTGTCTGTTTTTAATGTGTTGCCTTGGGCGGTTTCTTCGGTGTGCACTTCGATATCGGTTACATCACCATTCGCGGTGGTTACGCGTACGGTTACTGTTTTGGGGGGATCTTCTTGGGCGATCGTTACACCAGAACTCAGTAACAACGCTGCGGTAAGGGCTACCTTGGTGAAAGTCTTGAACACTATCATGCTAATCTCCTTCGGCTTGTTTTAGTGTTCACATAGTAAAGTTTTCTCTGCTCGTTCCGCGCGGAACTATGGAGACTTGAATGTGTGACTTTTTCCCGTTTCCCGTACCCCGTTTCCCGTACCCCGTTTCCCGTACCCCGTTTCCCGTTTCCCGTTTCCCGTTTCCCGTTTCCCGTTTCCCGTTTCCCGTTTCCCGTTGCCCGTTGCCCGTTGCCCGTTGCCCGTTGCCCGTTTCCCCTACCGATCAAATTTTGTCGACAATACAACGCTCGTTAAAGTGTCTTTAATACCTTCTAAGCCTCTAATAGTATCGAGGACTTCGTCTAACTCCCCTGTTGATTCGGCCTCTAGTAATATAATTAGGTCGTATATTCCGCTCACGGTATAGGCTTTCACGAGCTGTGGAATTTGTTTTAATTTGAGCATGATATTCGCGGAGCTAATCGTCGACATAAGGTTCACCATGACGTGTGCCGACACATAGCCTTTGGTAAATTCATCGCTCAATATTAGGGAGTAGCCTTTGATTATGCCGTTGTGCTCTAGGCGGTCTATCCGGTCTTTTACTGTCGATCGGGAGAGGGATAGGTTGCGGGCCAGTTCGGCTATAGAGCAACGAGCGTTGCTCCGCAGTAGGTTGAGTAGGCGTTTATCGGTGTCATCAGTGATCATATCGGCGGGATTTCCGTGATTATGTCCGTAACTATTGCTCAGTATAGTCAATCTGATTCTTCAATCTGCTCAATTCGGGGCGTAAGCTCGTTATTACTAACGAGGCATTATTAATAGGAGCTGCAGGCTTCAATGTAATCTTCAGGCAAGAATAGTCTTCCGCCCTACTAGTAAGTCCCACTATTATGGAGCACGCTATGATTGATGTTATGTTGCTGGGCGCCGGGAAGATCGGCGCGATCATCACGGAATTTCTTTCGTCTACTGACGATTACTGCGTAACGGTCGTGGATCTGAGTGAGGATAACCTGGCTCGCCTTCCTAAACGCTCGAATATACGAACACTGCAGGTGGACGTCACCGATAAAAGCGCTTTGGTTAATGCCATGCGTGGGCAGTTTGCGGTGTTGAGTGCTATGCCCTATTTCGTTACGCAGCATGTGGCGCATGCAGCGGCTGAAGCTGAGGTGCATTATTTGGATTTAACGGAAGATATCGCTACGACGAATATCGTGAAGGAGTTGGCGAAGTCGAGTAAAAAGGCTTTTATTCCTCAGTGCGGTTTGGCCCCCGGCTTTATTACGATTGCGGCTTACAATTTGGCGAAGGGTTTTGACACGCTGGACAATGTGCATATGCGCGTCGGCGCTCTGCCGAAATATCCTTCTAACGCGTTAAAGTACAATTTAACGTGGTCTACTGATGGTTTGATTAACGAATACTGTAATCCTTGTGAGGCGATCGTCGAACATAAACTGATGCAGGTTCAGCCGCTGGAGGAGCTTGAAACGTTTTCTCTTGATGGTGTGGATTATGAGGCATTTAACACTTCTGGCGGTCTGGGGACTTTGTGCGAAACTTTAGGCAGTAAGGTCCGTAATTTAAATTATCGTACGGTTCGTTACCCTGGTCATCGCGATATTATGAAGATGTTGTTGCATGATCTTCGCCTTAAAGACCGTCAGGATTTACTGAAACAGATTATGGAGGATGCCCTGCCAATTACTTACCAAGATGTGGTTTTGGTTTTTGTGAATGTGAGCGGGAAAAAAGATGGCACGTTAATTCAGGAGTCTTATGTCAATAAGATTTACAGTAAAGAGATTAACGGTAAATTATGGAGTGGAATTCAGATTACGACGGCTGCCGGTATTTGTGCGGTCCTCGATTTACTCGCCCATGATTATTTGCCGCAGCAAGGTTTTATTAAGCAGGAAGATATTCTCTTCGACGATTTTATTCATAACCGGTTTGGCCAGTACTACGCGCAGACCCAATGCGCATAGAGGGTAATACGTATGAGCATTCAACATCTTTTTACTTTGATGAATATTCCTCAACACTTGGTGGCGGATGGCAATTTGGAGGTTAGTTCTCCAATAGATGGCAATATCATAGGGAAAGTACAAACGCATGGTCGGGAAGAAATTAGCCACTCTATCGAAAAGTCTCAGGCGGCGTTTAACGTTTGGCGTGAAGTGCCTGCCCCTCGTCGGGGGGAGTTGGTTCGTCTGTTGGGTAATAAGTTGCGGGAGCATAAGGAAGCGCTCGGTAAGCTTGTGACCATGGAATGCGGGAAAATTGTCCAGGAGGGTTTGGGTGAGGTTCAGGAGATGATCGACATTTGTGATTTTGCTGTTGGTTTGTCTCGGCAGTTGTATGGGTTGACGATTGCTTCTGAAAGGCCGGGTCATAAGATGGTGGAAACTTGGCAACCTATGGGGCCTGTTGGAATTATTTCGGCGTTTAATTTTCCGGTTGCGGTGTGGGCTTGGAATGCGACACTGGCTTTGGTTTGTGGTAATTCGGTTATTTGGAAGCCTTCGGAAAAGACGCCGATTACGGCTTTGGTTTGTCAGTCTATTTTTGAGGATGTGTGTAAGGAGTTTGGTAATGTTCCTGAAGGTTTGTCGCAGGTCATTATTGGTGATGTATATGCGGGTGAGCAGTTGGTGAATGATACACGGGTTCCGATTATTAGTGCGACGGGCAGTTGTGCGATGGGGCGCAAAGTTGGGCCTGCTGTGGCGGCGCGTTTTGGGCGTTCTATTTTGGAGTTGGGTGGGAATAACGCGATTATTGTGGCGCCTTCTGCGGATTTGGATATGGCGGCGCGGGCGATTGTTTTTGGTGCGGTGGGTACGGCTGGGCAGCGTTGTACGTCGACAAGACGTTTGTTTGTGCATGAGGATATTTACGATACTTTACTGCCTATGCTTAAGAAGGCTTATCAGAGTATTTCGGTTGGCAATCCTTTGAATGAGGCTAATTTGGTGGGTCCGCTTATTGATAAGAATGCGTGTTATGCGATGAGTAATGCGATTGTTAATGCGAAGGATTCGGGTGGGAATATTGTGGGTGGTGAGCGTATTTTTGCTGATGATAATCAGCATGCTTATTATGTGAGGCCGTGTTTGGTGGAGATGCCTAGCGGTGGTAAAACGATTCAGTCGGAGACGTTTGCGCCGATTTTGTATGTGTATCATTATTCTGTATTGGAGGATGCGATTGCTTTGCATAATGATGTTCCGCAGGGTTTATCTTCAGCTATTTTTACGACGGATATTCGTGAGGCGGAGTTGTTTACGTCGGTTTGTGGTAGTGATTGTGGGATTGCGAATATTAATATTGGTACGAGTGGTGCGGAGATTGGTGGTGCGTTTGGGGGCGAGAAGGAGACTGGTGGTGGGCGTGAGTCTGGGTCGGATGCTTGGCGCGGTTATATGAGGCGGATGACGTCTACGACGAATTATTCTCGGGAGCTTCCTTTGGCTCAGGGGATTCGGTTTGATATTTAACGATGTTTAAATTTTTCATGCTAAGGTTTAGTGGTTTTGCTTAATCTGGTTCATGGCTGATTGACCGCTATAGCACTTTGGTAAGTAATTTCAAGACACGCCACAAGTACATCCCTGTAGGCTCTGCTAATGCCATCCTTGGCATTAGACGGTCTTGAAATTACTTACCAAAGCACTCTAGCTCAGTGCGGGCATTTAGAATTTAGTTTAAGGATTGTTGAGTTTCCATGCTTTACTCTCGATCCCAATTCTACATTCTATGATCCCCACGGGAAAGAATACCGCACTACGTAAATAGGTATTTTACGAGGAGAGCGAGAAGATACACGCCCTACCCCAGCTATAATTAATGTAATCCGGAATTATAAAACCCTCGCAGATAAATAAACATGAGCGCATCTAAGTGGTCCAAGTTTAATTGGAAAGATCCGTTTCATTTAGAAGATCAACTCAGCATTCTCGTTCCCACGGTCCCCGTGGGAATGCATACCGCACTACATAAATAAGGATTTTTCGAGAAGAACTAGAAGGTACAACCCCTACCCCAGCTATAATTAATACAATGTAGAATTATAAAACCCACGCAGAGAATCAAATATGACAGCGTCCAAGTGGTCCAAATTTAATTGGCAAGATCCGTTTCATTTAGAAGATCAACTCAGTGATGAGGAGCGTCTGGTTCGTGATACGGCTCGACAGTATGCGCGGGAGAAGTTGCAGCCTCGAATTCAGCAGGCTTTTAGAAATGAGACGACGGACCCGGCTATTTTTACGGAGATGGGTTCGTTGGGTTTGCTTGGGCCCACGATTAGTGGGTATGGATGTGCGGGTGTTAATTATGTGAGTTATGGTTTGGCGGCGAAGGAGATTGAGGCTGTTGATTCGGCGTTTCGTTCGATGATGAGTGTGCAGTCGAGTTTGGTGATGCATCCTATTTATGCTTATGGCAGTGAGGAGCAGCGGAAGAAGTATTTACCTAAGCTGGCTTCGGGTGAGTGGATTGGGTGTTTTGGTTTGACGGAGCCGGACCATGGGTCGGACCCGAATGGAATGATTACGAAAGCGAAGAAAGTGGATGGGGCTTTTGTGTTAAACGGGGCGAAGATGTGGATTACGAATTCGCCGATTGCGGATGTTTTTGTGGTGTGGTGTAAAACGGATGATGCTAAGGAGAGTGTTCGGGGTTTTATTTTAGAGAAAGGGATGAAGGGTTTGAGCGCGCCGAAGATTGAGGGGAAGTTGAGTCTTCGTGCTTCGGTTACGGGGCAGATTGTTATGGAGGATGTGTTGGTGCCGGAGGAGAATTGCTTGCCGAATGTGGTGGGTTTGAAAGGCCCTATGGGGTGTTTGAGTAGTGCGCGTTATGGGATTTCTTGGGGGGCTTTGGGTGCGGCGGAGTCTTGTTGGCTGGCGGCTCGGGATTATACTGTGGAGCGCTGTCAGTTTAATAAGCCCCTAGCGGCGAATCAGTTGATTCAGAAGAAGTTGGCGGATATGCAAACGGAGATTTTTATTGGTTTGCAGGCGTGCTTGCAGGCGGGTCGTTTGAAAGATAAGGATCAGCTTTCGCCTGAAACGATTTCGATGATTAAGCGTAATTCTTGCGGTAAGGCTTTGGATATTGCGCGTAATGCGCGGGATATGTTGGGCGCTAATGGTATTTCGGATGAGTATCCGGTTATGCGGCATATGATGAATTTGGAAACGGTGAATACATATGAGGGAACGCACGATATTCACGCGTTGATTTTGGGGCGTGCGATTACGGGTTTATCGGCGTTTTAATACGAACATGACGGGGATTTCTGCCCAGGCTTTTTCCGCTTTGCTGCCGACTACGTGGGGTTTAAAGACCCATTTTTTGACGGCTTTTAGGGCGGATTCGTCTAGCATGGGGTAGCCGCTTGATGAGCGGACTTTTATTTCTTCTGGGTAGCCCTTTTCATCGATTAGTACTTTAATGACGACGGTGCCCTCTTCTCTTAGTCTTTTCGATAAGGGCGGGTATTTGGGGTCTTTTTTAAATAGGTATTCGACGTTTTGGATGACGGCTGTGGTCGGTTTGTCGTAGTTGAGTTCTTGGTGTTTTTGGGCTTTCGCTTGAGCTTGATCGGGTGAACTTTTGGATTCTGTTTCACCGTTTAGTTTTGGCTGTTCCGATAGTTTGGCCTGCTTAACGATGGTGGTGTCACTTGTGGATTCTGAGGCTTTGGGGCTTTTAACTAAAACGGGTTCGATCTCTTTTGGTTGTTCAGTTGTCACTGTTTTTATGGGGACTTTAGACGTGTCTTCCGGTGATTCGGTTACTTGTTTTTCTTTGAGTACGCTTCCGCTTTCACTGTCATCGGGTGAGATTTGTGAATTTTTTGATTGATCGGAATGGGATTGGTCGGCTTTATTTTGGTTAAAATTTAAAAATAAGGTTTCGGGGCCGATGGATGAGACGGCGTTTCTGCCATCACCAAAATACAGTTTTCCAATGATGTTTAATGCGACTAGGTGCAGTAGAACACTGATTACGATTCCGATAATCAGCGGTTTTAAGCCTCGAATTTTGGGCAGTACCGATGCATTGAAACATTGTAAAGCTTCAGACACTAGAAACCGCGCGTGGTTTTAACCGATATTGAGAAGTTACGAGGCTCTCCATCTTCAACAAAAAAGCGTGTTCCCAAGCTGCTGCTGTAATAACCCTTGTCGAACATATTTCGCACAGCGAATGCCACGGTAATATTTGAAAAACCTTTATATTTAATGGTTGAATCGGCTTTAACATATGAATCCAGGATGAAATCATCTGAATTGGCATCATCACCGTACCGAGTCCCAACGTAATTCGCCCCAAAACCAAATTCAAAATCTTCCAACGCCTCACTGTTTACTCCGTAATTTAACCCAATATTTACCGTATTCTTAGCCGTGCCATGTAAACCTGAATCGCTAAGTATAACCCCTGGAGGAGTATTCACATTAGGAATTCCTGTCGACGGTATGGCGCTGAGTTCGTTATCGTTATAACTTGCATTCGTTATAACGTTTAGATTTTGACCTATCCAAGCCCTGATATTGAGAGTCACGTCCTTTGAACGCTGGCCATCAATATCGACGCTGCCCATGTCTCTTCCAGCCCCAGTGAGCAACTCTATGCTCTTTAACTTATAAAACGTAAGAGAACTCAATAAGTTACCTTCGAGCCAGATTTTTTTTAGTGCAAGCTCGTGCTGGTGGTTTTTTTGAGGCTCAAAGAAATGATATTCAGAAGCATCCGGCCCACAAGAAGCGTAACGAGAATGAATTTGAAATATAAGTGTTACCCCTATTGATCGGGGCGCCAAGTCATTCCTTACAGTAATATCGAGTATGTACCCTTTTGTAATTCCTGCGGAGACCTGTAGGAACACTCCCAACGGAGGATTCAATTGATGATTAACCGTTATCGATTACAATCAAAAACCCCATGTCGATCTTAGGCTTAAACGAAAGCTGCGCGGCTCGCCCTCTTCTATAAATTGTGCGAATCCCATACTGCTTTTGTAATAGTATTTATCGAACAGATTACGAATTGAGAACGATAGAGTCACACCTGAAAACCCGTCGTAGACCATGCTCACATCGGTTTTTGTATAAGATGGCAATACGAGGTTGTTAGCATCGTCAGCAAATCGTTCACCAATGTATTTCACCCCCACCGCAAACCTAAAATGGCTCAATGGGCCATCTTTTACTTCATGGCTAAGCCAAAAGTTGGCCACGTTCTTCGCAGTTCCATAATACCGTGTATCGCCATTTTCCCGAGGCTGTAAAAAAACGATGCCCGAGACATCCGCTAAGGGACTACTAAAATTCTGAACGCTGTTTGTGTTTTTGTTGTAACTCGCGTTGGCGATAAGGTTGGTATAGTCGCCTATTTTACCATTCACATTAAAGCTCACGCCTTCAGATAACTGATCGTCCGCCCGTGTATTTTCGAATTCGGTCGGAGCGCCTTCATTGCCTATCGGTAATAAGGTTAGGATATTGTAGCGATCCATTCGATAAAATGTGAGTTTGCTAGAGAGTCCGCCGTCAAGCCACGTTTTTTTAAACGCCCATTCCATTTGATTATTTTTTACGGGGGCTACAAATTCTGCGTCCACCAAGGCCGCTGTGGATAATTGCTCGGCATTGGGCACCGCTTGATGGGTGAAAGACCTCGAATAACTCATATGACTTGAGAAGGAATCTGTAAACGCTACATTCACTCCGATTTTAGGCGTCCATTCTTGATAGTGGCCTATAAACCGATGACGAACCGAAGCGCCAGCATCATTAGGAAAAAGCGTATTGATTGCCTCAAATTGCATATCTTCATAACGGAAATCGGTATGCAAGGTGATATCGTCGGTTAGGTAAAGGCGATTACTGAAATTAATTCCCCAGAAGTCCGTGATCTGATCATAAACCCCCACTAAAGCCGGAGTGTCTGGTTGCTCCAGCTGATAATAGCTCGTGTCATAAATATTAAACGCTAATCCCGTAGGGAAGTCAGGGTTAGACAATGACGAAAAAGCATACACTGGCCCATGGCTGTCATACCGTTGGTAGTCCACCCCCACTCGAAATAAGGTGGGCATTCCTACGACAGAAAAACTTCGTTCAGCAGCCACATCAAACCCTCGGGTTTTAACGTGGCTGTCCTTTTGATATAGATAACCAATAGATGCAAAACCATCTCGAAATGGTGCAGGAATGGATAACGCATCCAAAAACGCGAGAAGCCCTAACTGCTGATCGATAGCGAAAGGAATTAGTGCTGTGACGTTGTAGTTCGTATTTTCATAATTAATATTGGCCCCGGTACTTATTTGCCATTCCTTCCAGCGAACATTTGTATAATCAATCGATAAAATAGAGTTTTTAATCCGTGTTTCAGACCAAGGCGCTCCTAGGGTTTGTTCTCGTGGAAGGCGCCTATCGATAACATCTTCATGAATTGTGAATTGATTGGGGTATTTATGATCAAGCTGATGATACGCCGCCACCAGTAATTGTGATCCATTTAAAAATTCATAGTCCAAACTTGGGGCTAGGCCATATTTATGACTAAATACGAAGTCTTTAATATCGTCTTTCTTCTCCACTAGCGTAATTATCCGGAAAGCTTGTTGTTTACCGTTGTTCGCGGCAAAATTTAGATCAATGACGGTTCGGTAAAAATCTTCACTGCCGGTAGCGAGTAAAATTTCTGCCTGGGACTTCGCCAGCGGTTTTTTGGTGACGAAATTTAATATGCCGCCAGGTAAATAGTAATTGGCACTTGAGCCTTGAATAATATCCACGCGATCCAATATGGCCGGATCCAGTTCCAAGTTCGAACGTCGATAAAATTTACCGTCTACGCTAAAAACAGTCAAAATCCCCCGGGAATAATACGCTGGGTTTACGCCTCCAGAACGTTCGAAATATTCGACCCCTTCAATATAGGAAATAATATCGTCCAGGCCCTGGGCCTGAACATCTTCGATATGTTGACGAGACACAGACTGGATGGACAGTGGAAGTTGATAGAGGGGGAACTTATATTGACTGTCGTCATCTTGAGAAATGCGGGAGCTTGCATCACGAAGATACCCTAATACCGTCACCTTCGGCAGAACAGCTGGCGTCGTTGATTCAAACGATATTCGAATTTGCTTTCCCACCAGGTCATACTCTAAATTCGTATTCGCCAATAATATTTCTAACGCTTCTTTTAGCGTATATTCGCCCGTTAAGCCATCGATATTACCTGCGGGAATTGCTTTTGGATGAAATATAATTTCATGTATAGATTGCGATGCAAATTCAATCAATGCTTCGTGGCGAGATTTTTTATTTATTTCAATCGTGTAGGTTTCTGATGGCCCACTGGCGAATACCACCTGCCCCCCCAAAAGGAGTAAAACGAGAACACAGATAATATGAGTTAAATGCATATTGAAGGCTTATAACCAGATGAAATTTTTTGGTGTCGTTTTTATAAAGTTATTTACACACTGTTCTTTAATTAAGCTGCCAAACAGTTGAATTATAGGACTTAGCCGTTTTTAAAACTCTTTATTGCTTCACAAATAATGCAACTGTAATTTGGGGCGATCAGGTACTCATTTGGATACTTTCTTGTGAGTTTTCTTAGTCGCTCACTTGGTGACCCTTCATCAACAGGTTTTAATGGGGCAATAAGTAAATACCGGTATCTAGCAAGGTAATGGGAACAAAGAAATGTTAGCTCGCGGCTCGTCGTTTATATGGAGCACGAGCCATGAGGTCTTATCGTCGTTTCGTTGGGTTAAAAACAAACCCAATTGAAAACAAGCAGCCCTTACGCTCGCCAACCAAAAACGATTATCGAATTACACACGTGCTTCATTCGCGCGCGCCTTAATCAAACACGACTTAAAACAATACATTTAACACCTTAATAAGGATATTAATGACAAAATACTAAACCGGGGCGATTTAAGTGCTCGATAATTCATTTGCAGGAAGCGTTCTCAATTTTTCACAAAAACTTAAATGATGGTGATTCCACGGCTGGACGCTAGAATCCAGGTAAGGTATCTTCCTAAATTGTTGTTTTAGCTGAACATTTAGTGGGTTATAGGCCAACACGTGCTTTGTCTTGGTTCTTTTTACCGCTATAGGAAGCTCTGGAATGCCCAAGAATGTTTGAGGTGTGATTTTTCATTAATATTAAGGTAGTTGACCATTGCGCAATGTAAGTTCACCGTTATGTCGTAATATGCTGACATGAGTAACGGCCCTACTGACATTTCCCGTGAGTTCGAAACGGAACGCGCCGCTCTTTTTGCGTTTATTTTGCGCAGGGTTAACGATCGCGATACTTCTGAGGTTATTCTGCAAACAACCTTCGAACGCGCAACTCATTCGCTAAAAGAAAAGTCGGCAAACTCCATTCGCGCTCTCCTCTATGTTATTGCTCGAAATCTGCTTACTGATCACTACCGTCAAAAAAGCTTTCGTTCACAGTTTTGGTCTGAAGGCCATGACGTAGAAACCGAAGTTACGGACATACAAAACCCTGAGCGCAGTGCCATTGCGCAGGAACGGCTTAAGCTGGCCACCGAGGTGATTCGCAAATTACCCGAAAAATGCCGCCACTCCTTTGTTGAAAATCGCTTTAAGCACCGCTCTGTTGAAGATATTGCCAACGAGCTTTCGCTTTCAAAAAGCATGGTGAAAAAGTATATACAGAAAGCGATTACCACTATCCAAGAGGAGATCGCCCGCCGTGAAAATTAAACGTGCAACGCGCATACTTGTAAAGCCCGGTAAAAAGGTGATGCTTAATGCGCTGCGAACGATAGAACTAGCGATATTAAAGGCAAAAAAAACGACTCTTCTTCACTACATCAGTGTCTTTTTGAGCTTTGACTCGTCTAGTTACATGAATCCACCGTGGGCTAGATGTAAATGACCGCTGATAACACTTCTATACAAGAACAAGCCGCGCGCTGGGTTGAAGAGCTGCACGACGGTGAGCCTTGTGATGTGGTTATGACGGCCTTTGATGAGTGGATGAATCAGTCCCAGGCTCACGCTGACGCCTATTTTGTATTGAGCGATCAATATTATGAACTTGATCTTCTCGATACGGCTTCGCTCAAAAGTCTTCTTGATTTGGATTCTGTAAGCGGCGCGCCGAATACAGCTGCGTTCGATACAGCTGCGTCCCTATCAATATCCAGCGAGTTCGAATCGCTACCGGTACAGGACAATGTGGTCTCTATCGGCAGTCGTCGACCATTGAGCGCCCGATTCTCTTCTGTGATTAAAACATTCTCCGTTGCTGCTAGCCTGGTGGCGTGCTTTGTACTCAGTCAAACCTACTTGTTTGGCGAGAAGGCTGATTTGATGTCGTCCACTGGTGAGGTGGCCATACACGAGCTGGAAGATAGCTCGACCGTGCACATGAACGCCAACACGCTATTAAATGTATCGATGGACGAGAATGGCCGAAACCTTGAGCTTCTCAAAGGTGAAGCCTATTTTACCGTTGCGAAAGATGCGCTTAGACCCTTCACGGTTCATACTAATGGCGCTCAGGTTAAAGCCTTGGGCACTGAGTTTGTTGTGTATAACCGAGATTCCGGCCTAACACGCGTATCAGTGTATGAAAGTAGCGTTGAAGTCTATCACCCGACTTACATGAAAGAGCCGAGAGTTATCGCCACCGGTGAGACCATCTCGTTCGGACCGAAAGTGGCAAACCCCACGATTGCCAAGCTGAGTACAAATGATGAAGCTTCCTGGCGTGTCGGTCGCCTGACCTTCAACAATATCTCTTTGGAAGACGTGATTACGGAGCTGAACCAGCATCACAAGGGTAAAATCATTATGGGGAAAGGTTTGGAGAATGTTCGCATCTCTGGCGTTTTCCATAACATTGATTCGGTTAGAATCCTGAACGATATTGTCGAGACTCAGAACCTGTCGTCTATGAGCATGGCTGACCGCGTAATCTACGTATACCGGTAGCTTTCGTTGCCGAATATCTGAAACTTTTCCCTCCCCCTTTCAGCTCATGACAATCCTTTACGCGAACGGGCCTCACACAGCCTCCTTACATAATCTCCCCGCATAATCACCCTGCAAACCGCCTCAAACAGACTGCACACTTAGGGCTCAACAAGACGTCAAACCGTTAAAAGTGGGACGGACCCAAGAACAGGCAAGAGAGATATTTCACCTCATTGGGAATTTAACCGAAAAAATCAATTTTTTACGCCAAACCATTACCCTTTTTATCATGCAAACGTCTGATGTAGTGAGATTGGCAAGTATGACTCCCTTCTAAACGCTAAAGCTCAACCCTAACGATGACACGATAGGGCATACGCGAGAGAGTTTAGATCAGATTTAGAGGCATGACATTATGTGGATTCTAAGACCCCAAAATGCACCGTATCAGATCTTTTTATTACTGTGTATTGGCATACTGGGAACTGGCGCAGAAATAATGGGCAACGTTGCAGCAAAGCAAACAACAGGGCTTATGCTGAACGGCACTTATCGCTTTTCACTCGATAGCCCCACGCTTTTATGCTGGGCCATATTCGGAATTCTGGTTCTTGGAGCACTTGCGGGAATCATGGCTTTGATCCTAAGCCTTACGGAAAAGTCTGAAACCTACACCTCAAAAGGCGGCAGCAGAATGTCGTCTAAGGACGTGAAAGGCACGTTTACTATCGCCAAGACACATACCTTTCTGTAGGGAACGGGGAATACGGGGAACGGGAGACGGGAGACGGGAGACGGGAGACGGGAGACGGGAGACGGGAGACGGGAGACGGGAAATATAAAACGGAGAACGGGATTTTCAAAGACAATTTTGATCAAGTCTATAGCGTTGCTCTACTCCAGCGATTAGAGCTCTATGACTTACCTGCAAGAAAGTGGTTTTTTAGGTTTGATCCCTCCATCTAAACGTAAAAGACACAACACTCAAAGCGGATATATTTAGACCTTCGGTCGATAGCAGCTATAGGCTTGAACAGAGTTTTTTTATAGGGATTAGGACGGGAATAGCAGCAGAGGGCGCACTTCTATTGTTTCCCCTTCACAGCTAAACCAAGCGGTATCATCATCAATTGTGCATTGCATCTCCATCGTTCGGCTAACCTGGTCGGCCATTGAAGCCGAACTTTCACTGTTGATGATAAATACGCGGAGATTGCGAAAACGTGCGAGTTGCTTCTCGACTCCCTGCCACCACATTTCTGCGGTATGGCCACCAAAGGTGTATACCGTCACTTGCTTTGATCTTGCGCAGGCTTTACGGATTCGATCTTCGCTGGGACGCCCAACATCTATCCAGTGATCTAATTCACCGGACAAGCTTCTCTGCCATATATCCGGCTCATCATCGCTGCTTAAGCCTTTGGTAAATTCTAGATGTTCGTGTGCGTTAAAGGTAAAGCCCACCACCCTTGCCATCATCCGCTCGTCATTTTCAGAAGGATGACGGGCCAAGGTAAGTGCGTGGCTTTCATAGTAATGACGGGTTAAATCACTAATGTCTAACTTAAGTTTGAAGATCGTTGCTTTTAGAGCCATAACTTTGCGTTTGAGTCGTTATAAATAGAGTATTGAACATTATAAACAGAAATTTGAAAATACCTTAGAGCAAGGTGATTTTGTCTTTTTCAATGAGTATAAGTTTTTGCTTATACAAAGCGCCTAACGCTTTTTTATAGTTCTTTTTACTGACGTTAAACAAACGGTAAATATCATCCGGTGCACTTTTATCCGTCAACTCAGAAGTACCACCTTGACCTTTTAGGTGATGAAGGATTTGTTCGCTCAAAGCATCTCGGCCTTCTCCGGCTGGCAATTGCAATGCGAGGTTAATTTTCCCGTCGTCTCGAATCGAGTGAATATAGCCCTGCTCTTTCTTGCCATAACTCAGGGGTTTAAATGCCTCATCTTTGAAGACCAATCCGAGGTGCGTATCATTAATGACAGCCTTGTAACCCATATCGCTACGGCCACAAATTAATAAATCCACAGGCTCGTTCGGCTTGAAATACACCGAGGTTTCGTCCAAGTGCCGACTCAAACGGGAAGACGCCACGATACGATCGGTATATTCGTCCAGAAAGACGGTAACAACATAGGATCGCCCTTCTTCCATGGGTTTATGCTGTTCGTTGTAGGGCACTAACAGATCTTTACTCAAGCCCCAATCCAGAAAAGCCCCCACATCGTTCACTTGCTTAACTTTGAGGTAGGCCGATTTACCAACGGACACGAAAGGCGTTTCTGTGGTGGCAATGAGTAGGTCTTCCGAATCCATATAGATAAAGACCGAAACCCAATCACCACGATTGCACTCCTCGGGAACATATCGCTTGGGCAGGAGAATATTCTGTAACTCTTCGCCATCCAGATATACGCCAAAATCAACAATTTTGACTACCTGTAATTTATTAACCTGCCCAATTTGTACCATGTGTTTACCTGACTCTTTAATCTTTTTAAGCTCTGCCTTTAAGTTCTTAACCTAGCTCTTAACTTAACCCTGAACCTACTTCTGAAATAACCCCGAACCTAAGTCTATAACACATTCTTTTGAGTGCGTTTAATCGCTTTAGCGTTCAACTAATACTCGCAGCCGCTCGACTGTGTATCCGAAACTCTGCACACAACAAGGGGGAGTGTTGTGCAATGCGCGGCTATCATAATCGACTGTCCAATCAGGCACTAGAAAAACCACCCTTTTTACCCCAATAGGCGTCGCCACAAGCCAAGAGAATTAACCCATATACCAGCTCAGACTTAGAACCAGGCCTACCACCTCCCTCTTCGAGAGGATACACTAGCGAAAAAACAAGACTGTAATGGGAGTTAGATATGCAGAATTTTCACTGGTTTTCTTTGTTTGTGGGTTTAAACGGGGCTCTACTTTTGGTTCTCGCCTTCAACGTCTCACTTATGCGACTTAAAAACAAAATATCCTTAGGTGATGGCGATAACCCAAAGCTCATGAAGGCCATACGCGTCCACGCTAACGGCACCGAGCAAGTACCGATGTTTGGACTCATCATATTAGGCCTAACCTTCATGCTGGCGTCACAAACCATCCTGTCCGTATTGGTCCTCACCTTCACCGTTTCCCGACTGGCCCATGCTTACGGTATGCTTTTCAAAGTCCACATCCTAAGACGCGCTGGAGCCGGGGTTACCTATCTGTTGCAGGCTGTGGGTGTGGTTATCCTACTAATCTCGATCGTTAACGTGATTTAAGTTTCATCTGACCCCACTTTATCCCTCTAGCAATCTGCGCCGTTTATTTCTCGGCGTGGAATACCCTCCACATCTTCAGGGTTAGCCATTCTCATATTTAATGCGATGACACTGTCATCGCATTTTTCTGTCGTAATGTAATGCGTTAAGCATGCGCATCGTGGGCATGAATGGAACTCAACCTCTTTGTCACCCCAAAGGTAAATTGGGTGCTTTCATATTTACAGTCGATGGTAATCATTTCAGATTGGTAATACGCCCAAAGTGCCGCGTATCTCCGACAAATAGAGCAATTACAGCTTGCTAACGATTCCGGTCGTTTTGCCGTTGAAATTTCAACATTCCCACAGTGGCATTGTGTTTTAAGCATTTGTTTTTAATCCCTATTTTTGCGTCTGTTTTACGCCTACCTATTAGCCCCATTTCCCGTTCCCCGTTCCCCGTTTCCCGTTCCTTACCCCTAACCAGAGTCAGCTTGAGTATTATTTTTTGGCGAGCGCCTTATTTTTTGACAAGGTCTTTAAGGCGAAGAATAAGATCCGGAAATAATCTCTCAATTATGTCTACCGTCGCGACTTCATTATCGGAATATTCGAAACCAGGCACCACAGCTTCGCTTATTACAGAATATTCACCTTTACATAACTGAGATGATTTCCAATACCCACCCGGAACAAGTAACTGTAATTGTTCCCCTGCTTTAAGGTTCGCCCCGAGGGTTACTTCCGACAAATCCCCCTCAGGCGAAACAATGGTATACGTGGAAGACGACCCCAGATGATAATAATGAATAATATCCGATTTGTTTTTATGCAAAAATCCGACGGGGTTATCTTCTGTCAGCATGTAGTAGATTGACGTTAGCAATTTACGAGAGCCATTTTCGCTCACGACATTCAGAGCCGATTCATATGTTCGCTTGAAATACCCTCCCTCTGATGGATGCAACTCTAAACCGAGGTGAGTAATGATTTCGTCTTTTGTCATATTATTGCACTTCACTTGATAACCTAGGCATCGTAAACCGTTAAATTGTGATTATTAGATCAGGCCAGATATCCACCCAGCGTTTAGCCGACACTCGCCGTTCGAATATTTCTTTTGACCGGGCGGGGTTTCGATTAATTTGTCCACTAAACTGGATGTCGATATCAAAACAGTGCTTAACGTCAACGTTTCCACCCGCATCCAACTTTACACCGATACTTGTCTGTTTTTCTGGCCAATACCGCATGGCGTCTAACGTATCCTGATACGGATCATCACCATTCTTTATGTGCATCCGAGCCTGGTTTTTTACTGACCAGGGAAATTCCGGGCATATCGCCTTTAGTTGCTCTTCCAGTAATTCGTCTCGCGCCTCGGACATGTCTTCTCGACAAAAATAAATAACATCAATATCGTTAACTTGGGTCTGTTTACTAAAACAATCATCCCAAATTAAATTCCTCACAAACCCAGCCGCTATGAGCCAATCGGGTAAATTTAATTTCTCAACCACCGACAATGCCCGCATACGAAATTGATCGTTTTCGATAAGGTTAACGATTCTCTGTTGTTGGCTCATTCCAATTGCACCGCTTAAAGAGAAGTTTAAAAAGTCGTTTTGAAAAAACACCGAAAAATTAACGGGCAGCCATCAAACCCCAACAGCGTTCAGTTAGTCCAAAAATCGACTGTCATAAGGATGCTTCTTTGCTGAGATAATCGACGCTTTTTCTGAAAGGGTATGCCGAGGGTTGAATAGATAGTTAAAACTTTTCGGCACGAGTGCACTGGGCACTTTTAAAAGAACGGAAGAGCCGCTGGTCAACCACTCATCCCCAATTGAACGCGTCAACTCAAAATCTTCTCGCCAATCCTTGGATAAAGCCTTGGAAGATAAACGGGAAACCCCCGCCCTCTGCGCGTATTCGACTTCTAATAATTGGTAATTTATGGGTACTTCATCCACGTCCAATTCTAGATGGACCAATACCTCTAACATGGCGAGCGCAGGGCTTTCGGCCATATAAACAACGGGGATTCCACGGTTATGCCAACGAGCAGACGTTTTAATCCCGCCTATTCCACGCAAATCTGCGTAGTTACTGATACGCCATAGCTTCAAGGGCAACACCTCAAAACAAGCACTTGAACGTTGAAAGAGTTATTGAGCACTATTTTGAGCACCAAAGACACCGCTAAAAGGCACCTTTAAAAAGGTTTGAGAGGAAGGCCTGGCTATGCATTTTACAACAAAAATAACGATGCCAGAGAATACCAGGGTATGTAAATAAGGTAGCGAAACAATGCGGCGCTATATAGCTCTATGCAAAATACCCGGCATCAAGCTGGCCAAGCATGTCTTCCACCAGCTGAGCACCGGTTTCAGTCTGCATAAGTTCCATTGCGCTCACCCCATCGAATGCCTTACGGGGCTTATGTAGCCACTTCATGGATTTTTCATTTTCCCCTAAAACCTCTAGGGCAAGCGCTTGAATATTCGCAGCTCTAAACCAACGGCCCGACTCTTCCGGCGTTAACAGCTCACATTTATCACGACGATGCCTTAAAGTTCTGGGGTTTACTATCCAGTGCAGTTCAGCCCCTCTAAAACCCTTGTTGATAAGCGCATCAACCGCTTCCGGTTCAACTCCTCTACGCATAACCTTGACCACGTCTAATGGGTTTTTTAGCTTCAGATTGACGATTTTACCTACCTTAACTAAGGCCCTCGCAGAAGCATTTTGTACCTGAGATCTCGTTGGCGTGAACACGCTAGCCGTACCGCTCATTTAGAACATCCTCTCACTATTTATATTGCACCCTGAATCTTTCACTAATGTCACCACTTACCATAACGGCTTTTCATAGCTGCTTTTCATAGCTGCTTTTCTTGCCTACGTGCATAACTACCTACACTCAGAAACCAAGACCACACCAGCAAGCGGCAATATGCCTAAGTATATAGCGCATATTGCCAAAGGGCAAGATGAAGGTATTTCGCGCCAATATCATGTAGGAGATGTCTCACACAACGTGGTGTCAATGACGCCTATTACAACGCACAGCAATTATGGATACTACTCATTAGTCGCCACCATCACCGGCTTTTGTGCCTGGGACATGGCTAACGTGCCGGTGGCGACCATTATAAAAGTCAGATGAAAGCGCTAATAAAAATAATAGGAACGCTAAGACAATCAACTAAAGCCTCTTAAATAAACAGATAAACACCCTACTTAAAAGCCCTTTCACGCCCTTAAGTACCGAAGACTCTTAGTTAGAAAGAGCGGCGGGCTTTTTTGAAGGTCGCTGGAGGCATTTTTTGAGGGCTGCTGAAGGCACTTTTTTAGGACCGCTGACGGATCTTTTTGAGGGCTGTTAAAGGCTCCATTCCATACTCGCTGATATCAGGAGAAACCATGAACCATTGCGTAATAGCACTAAAAGACATCGACCACTACGTTGCCAGTGTTTGCCACTGCGAAGACCTTAATCAGGTCTGGTCATTAATCCGAGAAACTTTTTACCTACCCGACGCTGCTCTCGCCCTTATCTCTCTCGGCGACACCAATATGTCGACAAACGATGAGTTTACGTCCTATCACAAGGACTGGGGGTACTCTTGGGAGCAATGTTGCCCAGTGGTATTTGAAACTGAAAAACTACTTGTTTCACATTCCGAATCCATCGAAGCCGACTGCTTGTTTGTTTTTGAACGAGGTGTTTGGGCCAGGCGGTGGACGATGGCCAGCGTACCAAGTGCTCCCTTAAAGCCCAGCGCACAAAACACTTAACCCACCGCCCCACCGAATTTATACGTGCAGCAGTTTAGGGACCAGCCCTTAGTATTTGCGCGATAGACTCAACAACCCTACTTCGACCGAAACGGATACAGCAACTGCCCAATAAAAGTACGCGGCAGCGGCTTTGTAGTACCGTAACTCTCTGGCCAATGCTCGGTGGGCATATGGTATGTGCCAAACAAGCGATCAAATAAAGGCGTGTGAACGGAGTAGTTCGTATCAATAGCCGGCTGATCCGAGCTGTGATGCCAGTGATGGTATTGAGGTGTTGCAATGATGTATTTGAGCGGTCCGAAAGGAATAGCAACGTTGGAATGAACCAACACCGCTTGCACCGCAGCAAAAGCGACGTAAATATCGAGGGCTGCCTTATCGGGGCCGAGTAAGTAGAGCGGCAACATGGCCAACGAGCGATCAACAATCGTTTGCACGATATGATTGCGAGATCCCGCCAACCAATCCATATTTTCAACAGAATGATGCACCGCGTGAAACTTCCACAACCGGGGCTTTTCATGAAACGTTCGGTGCGACCAATACAGAACAAAGTCGGCACAGATTACAAGAATCACAACCTGAACCATCAAGGGTAAGGACTGCACTGAATCCTGCAGCCAAGCACTAGCCGCCCAGCCAAAAACCGTAACCACAAAATGGTTGGACAACAGCAGCAATACCGCCACCAATAAATGGTTAAAACAAAAGTAGAAGAGATCCAACTGCCACTCCGGACGCAATATCGCCTGGTCGCGATATTTCGGAATAACTTTTTCAATAAAGGTAAAGATAACAACCGAAATCACTAACATAAGAATCAGCCAATCCAACCCTAACGAAAGCGATGATGGCTCTACCGACCCCGTCGGTACTCGATAACCACCCAAAGCAAAGGCAGCCACTACAAATAACACCCCAACCGCCGCCATACGACGGTGTTTTGCCAATACAAAAGCGATCACGGCAAAGACCAATGAAGTCCACATACAGACCATTAAGACGGTTTGCAGAATCTCTGCATCGTATACTGCACGCAACTCTGAAGTGGTGAGGTAGCTGGGAAACTGATAGCACAGAACAGCGAGAAAGCTCAAAACACCAAGGGAACAGGCAATGTAGCCACTGATCTTTCCTTCACCAAAACGAAAGAACTCTTGGCTCATATCACTCGTTTGGCGCTCTTGGTATTCGTAGTTGGGGTCCTTCGACATTCAAGGAATTCCTTTTAGTTGATTGAACGTAGTAGATTTGGGACAAGAGTATAGCGCGAAGTGAGGTGATATGCGTCCACCTTAAAACCATCAAGAGACCTCTCATCGCACCCTAAAAGCCTGTAAGAACCCTGACAAACCCCACAAGTGAAGACAACATTAATCGCTGACCGATAACATTCCCTAAAAAAACGACACAAGCACCCCAGAATTCCTCAAAAATAACACCTTAATAATAATCAAACCATTACAGCTCATTACACTTTTATACAATACAAACAGCGCCTCAAAACCAACAAAAAAATGGTGAGAAAATTCAAATAAAATTAACAAACAAATTTTTTATGCTAATTTATACACAGCAAGAAAAACAACACATAACATTTGATTAAATTTATACCGAAAAGTAAAATTAGCATAGATGGAGCTAAATAAATGAACCGCTGCATTCTCGCAATATTTTTTGAGGAGACTTACATCTCTATAATTTGTCATCACAAAGACAATACAAATATTCGCGACAGCTTAAAAAAACATCACAACTCAATTCGCCTGGCCGAGAGCCTGATCTCTCTTGGCGATCTAAGTATTACAAAAAAAAATGATATAATCGATTTTCATAATGCATGGGGATATTCGTGGGATAAAGTAAAACCTATTGCACATCCGACCCCAGAAGATCTCGTAGAATACTGCAGCAATGTAAAAGCCAGCTATTTACACGTATTCGAGACTAAAGGCTGGCAAGAAATTTGTCTTTCACTAAAACCCAAGCCCATACCCGGTACCAGAAAATCTACTGCGCTATATACGTAGACGTAAAACCTCAAGGTCACAGGTATAGCGCAGATCTACAAGCCGGATCGAACAGAATAGATTTAAAATGGAAAGGAGTTAACACAGGAAAACAAAAAAAGCCCGGTGAGTGACCGGGCTAAATGAAAAACATTATACCTCCACAACAAAAACTATAAATAATTACTGTCGACAGGTATTAATATCAGTAACCCCTGAATTCAAACAACGAAAGAACTCAGTGTATGCACCAGTCATACAGTGATCGAGAGTGCGGGTGCCTTGAAAGTCTCTTAACGGCTCCACCGCAAGGTCAAAATGTTCACTAGAAAGCCCCTGATCTTCGTATTGTCTCTCGATCGTATCGATGGCGGTTTCAATATAGACATTAAGATGAGTCACCGCTTCGGTGCATTCGCTCAAGGTAAGGTTATCTTGACTATGAACCGAAACAGAAGCAGCTAACAGCCCAGCAACAAACACAATTCGTTTTAACATATCGACGAAATCCAGAGGTAATAATTAGACAATTAAAAATAAGGAAGAGTACAAACCACCCTCCTCGACATGCACTGCAACCTGCCGGTTGACAGCGTAATGCAGCATTTTTATCAAGGCAGAGACTCTACAGCAATCGCCGAATGAATAAATGATAAGGACGTCACAACCTGCAACATAGGAGGTCGATTCTCACGAAAAAAACCCCTCAGAACCCTCCCTCCCGAAAACCGTACCAGCAGATTAGTAATCATTCTTATTAACCCAATCACGCACAAGAAACTCAACAAAGGTTGAACATGGAAAAGCTGTGGTTATAGACCCTAACGGATTAACGCTTGGTGGTGATTTTATTGGCGTTCATGTCCCTCAGGGAACTGTAGTAGCATTTGGTGATTATCGATTAGAATCCAAGTGCGGGCACAAAGTTAAAATCATCTCATACCGATCAGCAGCGCCATTTATTCCGTTATTTGACGGTTCATATAAAGTTCACTTTGACATTCACAGCCATCGCTATGGTGACGGTGTTGGCCTTGCCTCCATTACACCAATGCTTCTGACCGATGGCAGAGTTGTTGCCAACATTCGGAATGTCCTCACCTTTCCTGGAGATGGAAAAGACGTAGAACATTTATTGCAGAAAGCTTCGACAGGTGGACGGCGATATCAAATTGATGATATCGCTCTATGCCTTCAAATAATTTTCAACTCACCAGCCAGCTACAAAAATATAAAAACAAGAGCAATCGAATAACGCATGCTATTTTCGTTAAACACTTTCCCCTAGAAAACTATCGACAGTACTCTCTCAGATAGAAACAAGTGCTCTCCCATTGGAATCGCTTCTGTCGTTCAGTGTAAATCTATTGGCAACGAGAGCATACCTTCGATATCCATCCCTTGAATAATCGCTTCAAATTCATCCAAAACTTGTTGAGCATTAGGGTAGCTTCGGTGCAAAACCAAGTACAGATCTACCTTCCCTAGTGTTTCATATTGGATATCTTGAATGGGGTGATTTTGTAATACGACCGTAGACGGGTGATTATAGTCAAGTAAATAATTGGCTCGACCTTCATTTAGCATAGCAAAAGCAGAAGCGTGAGTTCCTGCTGGATGCGCCTTAATATTAATATCGGGGTCAGCAATGACCTCCTTAAAAGGCCCGTAGCTGTAGCCTCTTAACGTAATGACATTTTCATCTTGAAGTGAATTTATTGACGAAACTCTAGCAACATTATTTTTGTGGTACACACGGAGTTCAGATGACGCAACAGGTATTTTTCCTACAAGACAACACGCATCTAGCCGGGGGGAATTGACTAAAATCGAAAAATTTGAAGTGCCTTCATCAAGGTTTTGAAACATTCTAGCCGCGGGATATTCATGGCTTTTCCAATTTAAACTAGCTTGCTTAAATAATTCCTCAACAATACGATTAATAGGTTGATCGAATTTTCCTTCTTCGTCCGTCCGACTCACAATAACCATTTGATCAGGATAGGCATAATGAATGTCAGTTTCGGCTGCATAGGCCCCTGACGAAACTATCCATATAAATAATGACGCTATAATCCCCCACAGATAATAAACGCGGGTGAGTATTATATGCAGGACTTTGCTAGTTGCATTCCATGGTGTAGGGGCAGGAACATAATTGATCGTTACTGTCTCGGAAGTTTTTATTTCCCCTATTATCGCCATCCTATGTTCCTCAGGTTTTTCTTCCAATCGAATCTTACAACAACGCCTGAGGTAGAAAATCCGAAGGAGCCTTCAACCCACAAAGGAGTCTTCTACTCAAAAATATCCTTCGACAAAAATCAGCTACCCTTGACTCCTAACCTTCTGGATTCCCACGAAAATAATCGAGCCAGAACCAACATAAACCCCTAGCCGGTTATATTAATGTTTGGAAGAGGTCCTCGAGTGATATCTTAGGTACTATGGAAAATTAAGCCATTACAAAGTATTACAGTGAACCGTTGCCCCACAAAACCGACCGTAGGTAAGACATCCTAACGATGATTAGTCGATTTCAATCGAGTATGCCTCCAAGATCCGCAGAAGCCAATGAGAAGAAGAGCTCCTCCGCCCTCGCGCTTTCGGCTTTGTCTCTCCTCGATAACTGCTCGGCTTTGCCTCCTGAGTCGCCCTACCAATTCCACCCCTGTAATTGTCCTGCGTTATTCTACTTACGCGCCTCCTGCGCTAATGAGTCGCTCTCCCCCCCCTCACCGGGGTCGTACGCACTACGTGCCCAGGATAATTTTGAGTGCTTACTCCGGAGACGTTGAAGCCTCTAACACTAAGAGATGAAACATTTCGGCACGACTTAATATTTACAACCCGGTATCTGCCCATTTTACGTGGTCTGAAAAACAGTAAGAACCTCGAACAATCTAGTTCCCACGGTCTCCGTGGTAACTCATATGGAGGTATGCATTACCACGGAGACCGTGAAAACGAAGGGCTTGGGGCGACTTACTATTGATCTGAAAGCATATCGACACCATACAACACCAGATTATTGACAACTAGACTTGTATGAACGATCGTTTCTCAACATTCAAAAGTAACGGGGCCATCCATTGACGACTCGCCGTAGCATTGCATTAAAACTATCTGACCAGCCAAAAGATCTTTGTAAAACTAAAGGTTTCCTGACACTGACCGTAGATCTAAATACTTAATTACTCCCTCTTTTGTCGTGTATTTCATTATCCGATCAGGTGCCCACTCAATAAATTTCAACGTGTGTGCGTCCATATGAAAACCGTAACATTTCAAGCCTAAAAGCTGGACCCATATATAACCATCCTATAGGGAGTACTCAAATTGTTTGCATCAGCCCTAACGAATTTTATCTAACACAGCCTGTGCATGCCCCTCTGGAGAAACACCATATTCAACATCGATTAACTCCCCTTCCTTGTTAATTAAAAACGTTGAACGCACAATCCCCATGGATTTTACTCCTTTTCGCTCCCGTTCTTGCCACACCCCATAACTTTGACAAAGCTGCCCATCAGTATCGGCTAACAGCTGTACCTTCAGGCCAAACTTCTCAATAAATAGGCTGTGGCTTTCACAAGAATCTTTACTAACACCCAGTACCACGGTATCTAACGCGTCAAACTCCGTAATAAGAGCCGTAAATTGGTTCGCTTGAATTGTACAGCCTGGGGTATCGTCTTTTGGGTAAAAATAGAGCACTACATTTTTACGTCCGATAAAATCAGATAAGGAGAGCTTCTCTCCAATTTGATTATTAACACTAAATTCTGGAGCAGGTTGGCAAACTTCTAACATAATAATGACCTCATTGTTTGTCCCGCATCATTATTGCAAAATTGAACGCGGAGATGAAAGTTTTTCCAGTATATTGCAAAAAACCAGCTGTAAATATGTGCTTTAGTTTTCCCGCCAAAAATTTGAAATTCCCACGCTTATTAGGCGACAATAGTCC
>JAWSUZ010000122.1:0-1136 GCA_033852165.1 Agarilytica sp.
GTGGGTTGGTTCGGCGCTTACTGTGCTACTGGAAACAGTGGCGTAAAGTTCGGACAAAGGTTCGTAATTTAATGCGTTTAGGTACGTCATTGGATCTTGCGATATCCAGCGGTATGTCGAGTAAAAGTTATTGGCGTAGTGCTCGTACGCCGGGGATTAATATTGCCTTGTCGAACGAGTACTTAGCGAAGCAAGGATATTACTCTTTACGTGATAGATGGGTTGAGATTCATTATGGGTAGGGAACCGCCGACTGCGGAGCCGCTTGGTCGGTGGTGTGGGGAGGGCGAGCTAGATACTCGCCTTTACCCGATTACAACTTTACTTAAGCTCATATATAGCTGTAATTCGTTGGCCAACTTTAATAAATTTTGGCACTGCCATTACTAACTCCATGCCGTAGGAAGATGCGTCCATTGCTACTGAATATGTTTGAGGGTTGTACTCTAAAGAAAATATAGCATATGCCTGACCGAAATCACCTTCGGTAGTTATTCCGTACACTCTTTTTACTTTTCTAGATTGAGCATTAGCTAAGCTATCAGCTTTCTTTCTCGCTTTGGCGCTAAGCTCAACGATCATTTTTTCTTTATATTCATCTTCCTTGGTAGTTTCAAAGAACGCGTCGATACTTTGCACTCCATCCAGCCTAACAAGGTTGTTCATGAGGCCCGGATATTTTTCTAGGTCAGTTAATCGTAAGTTAAATCCTTGTTGTACCTCATAACCCAAAATTTCCAGGTTGTATGCACCATCCTTTCTGGCTCGCTTTGTACTCTTATCGACTTGAGTCGATTCTAAATTTGGAATAGGAATCTCGTGCTTTCGGAGAACTTCCAGCATTTCCGCTGAATCCTTTGTCAATTGTTCCATTGCCTTATTGGAAGATTTTTCATAGGCAAGAATGCTAAAGCGAATTTTCGCTAAATCAGGCTTCACTTTCTGATCAATTTTCTCCGTGACGATTACGAACGGAAATGTAGGTACTGGATTAGCTATACCTAACAACGGAAATATTAATGATACTGCTAATACAATAAATTTCATGCAAGATTCCTTTTTGAGTTGTAACGCCGCTAGCAACTGCCGGAGTCAGTTGGCTGCTTTTTTGCGTGTTTTTGCAAAGAAGAAGACAG
>JAWSUZ010000060.1:0-56254 GCA_033852165.1 Agarilytica sp.
AATTTGAAATTACCGGCGAACTAGGCTCGTGCGCGCATTGTCATTGCAGCCAGTGCCGCAAAGCCCACGGCTCCGCCTTCGGCAGCTATGCCAACATCAAAAAGGACCAACTTCGATGGGTCAAAGGCCTCCCCAAAATCAAATACTTCCCCTCATCTGAAGATGTATTGCGTGGGTTCTGCCAAAATTGCGGTTCGAACTTATTGTGGATATCAAAAACTCACCAAGAAGACATCAGCATGTCACTCGGCGCCATAGAGCTAGACGAGTCTCAAGAAGTCACGATTGACCGTCACATTTTTGTTGGTTCGAAAGCCAGTTGGTATGAGATAGGCGACTCCATACCCCAGAGCGAGCAAAGCGAATAAGGTCTCTCGCCTTAGAGAGCACAGCTGGGAACAACATGAATTACGGTGTCATAACTTTCATCTGACCCCAGTTTATGGCGCCTTAGGTGCTAGTGGGTGATGCCGGGGTTGGGGGCGCCGCCATTGGATGGGGAATGGAGTGTGCGGGAATATTGACTGCATCACCATTTCTGTTGCTGTCTTTGAATTCAAAGGGGCATTTCATTAGGCCTTTCGGGTTGATGATCAACGAGAGTTCGCCGTTGCCTAACACGGCAACTCCGGCGAAAAGCTCGACCCGATTCATGGTGCCATCCATAGGTTTGATCACGAAATCCATATACGCATAGATTTCGTCGACACATAAGCCCCAGCACTGCCCTAACTCGGCTTTGTGGTGGTCAGGCTATTAATAAAAAACCCGATCTCCCGCCCGGCATGATCACCGCGCAACTGTTTTTGGTACTGTGCGTAAGCATCCATCTCCAACGCTTTAAGCCGTTAACGTATGCGTCTTTCCATCAAGTCAATTTTATCGCGCTTTATTTCTATACCCGTTTTTGAAAGAATCAAACGGCTGAAAAAATCAAATTCGGCGGCGCTAAGCGGGGAAACACCATCACTGTAGCCGTGATGTATAGGCAAGCTATCCGCGAAATTTAATGATTCTTGAATTTATCTGGTTGGCATATGTTTACGCAGTTTACTATTATGCAAATTGTCTGTTACGGCACTTTTTACCCATTTAATTTAGCAGCCCTAACGAGCCTGAACTCGCGAGAGCTGCGATTAAATTACTTCGCTAACACGACATCGAACTTATGAATAATCCCCAACGAGAAGACTTTTGGATCATCCCCAATCATAGGAACAACTGTATCACCATGGCCTTTGCCGTTGACAGAGTAGCGAACCTGGTCGTCATTGCTCATCCATGCATAGGCCGCGTACAACGTCGTGGCTTTGCCCATGGCATGGTCGTAGCCAAAGGCTACTTGTGTGCCGTCGCTATCATCGGTGTCGTTACTCAGCTGAGCATACTGAAGTTTAAAGGTGCCATTTGGTCCAACATTAATGCTGCCGCCGATATAGAAGTTATCGCGCTCACCATCGTCGTTACCGCCACCTTCATCAATACCGGATTCTTGCTGAATACCGCCACCAATGCTAAAGCGGTCGTGCCGATAGGCGATAATAAAAGCAACCGCGCTGTGGCTACCCACACCTACGCCTTGACCGATCGAGGCCGCAGCGAAACTTAGCTGAACCTTACTTATCCCGTAGTTGGCTTTGACAATCATATGATCCATATCTTCGACGCCCTCTTCGGGCACATAGGAAACTGCCGCGTCAAAGCTCCCAAAAGACGGCGTGTGATAATAAATCACATTATCAACACGACCCGGTATACCGGAGGCTGCCCAAAGATTTCCCAGGTCACCGACTTGATCGGCAAATAAATTGTAATCGTTCGCCCACTGATCGAGGGCTGGCAAATGCCCCAAAATAATTTTACCGAAGCCGCCTTCCAAACCCAAATAGGAAGGTCGCCCTTTGGTAAACAATTGACCTCTGGAATCTGCGCCACCATTGCCATCATTAGTGCCTTGGTTGGTTAAGTCGACGCCGGTTTCGTATTGAAAGATTGCCCTTAGCCCTGGCGACAAGTCATAACCGCCGGTAAACCCCAGCCGCGATGAACTACTGGCAAAATGCAGGCTAGAATCTTCACCGTCGTTAACGTTATCAACAGAAAGATGACCAACGCCGTAAACATTTAAATCCACGGCATACACCTGCGGACAAACGAACAAAGCGGCTGAAACAGCCACTGCTGCGCAGCTTGTTTTTATAAAGGGGAAGTGGGTTTTATTGCGAATCATAAGATGTTTTCCTTGGTCATTTTAAGGCTTGCATTAGGTTTAATGTTCGCGATGACTGGGCTCTACTATCGAAATATTCCCATTATTTGCGGAATACCCCAGAACAACTCGAAAATAAAAACGAGCCAAGTCTGTCGCTTCGGTCACGTTGTCCTACCAATCTTGAATGGTGCCTTCCACATCGCCGAGTAAGGTGACTTAGGCGGGTTATCGCTAACGGTGACTTTCAATTTACCAACCAGGGATTGGAAGCGAGGCTTACCGGCTTTATACGGTCCGAGGATTTCGTCATTACCGGCGAGTAAATAACCGCGCATGCCGGTTTCCATATCCACCGCTGCGGCTTCAATTTCCATGGCTTCTTGAATCACTTCATGGCTGTGATTGACCCAGCCATTGGTTTCTTGTAACGACGATATACTGCTTAAACTGATTAACCCCAAAATGACCAAAAAACATAAGGTCACGGCGCTGCCCAGTAAGATTTTTACTTTAAGTGATACATTCTCGAACATAACGGTTCTCCGGGGCGCGCTTAGTGCGCTGTGGTCTGATCAGTATTCGTTGAGTCAGGGTTATTTTTAATGGTTTGGTGTTTAATCAATTCCAATTCTTCGCCGGTGAGGACCTTGCGAATGCCCAACAGCAACACCAAAGTATTGTCGCCCGCGTTGGCAACACCGTGAATGTATTCACGTTGTACGCCGCTGGAGATGACTAAATCGCTTTCGACTTCCGAGTCATCGAAGCCCACCACTTCATTCACGTCGTCGACAATGGTGCCAGTAATAAGGTCGTTGACATCGGTGATAATGATGGAGGTTTTATTGGCTTGGTATTCACCGGCGTGAACGCGCAGGTTGATCAAGTCCTTTAAAAAAGGCAGTACTTGAGATTCCGGGGCTATTTTTTCCCACCCGATCACCTCTTTCACCGACGACAGGGGGATGCCGTATTTTTCATCTACTAGTAAAAATGCCAGTTTTTTTTGTGCTGTACGCAGCACGACTACCGCCAAAGCCGGGGAGGAGTTACTTGCAGCTAACACTCTCTCTTGCGCCATATTCAACATCTCGTTAGCACCTGATTGAACAGGGGTACTGAATTAAGTTGTTCATCGCAAAGGCGTTTTAGACAAATACCCATCGAAATTAAATTAAGTCAAACTGGCGCCTCGAACGGAAATACCGAATTATACTTTTCGCTAATATCATCATGGGGACTTTTCTCAAACGTCCTTCCTATTGATAGGAAAACTCCAACGATTTTAACGATCGGGATACCAACCATTGGAAACTTCTGGCGAGTCACATCCATTTTAAATTTATCGGTTAAAATAACCCCTTCAAACGTCCCTTTCAAGTATGTTTTCAATATCTTCCATTTTCAACATCCATTTCTCACTTCCATTTTTTATTTAACCCCCAGATTACTGAACACATGCATCGCTACTTAACAACCGTAAAGACGGAAATAAATATGGACCACAAGATTCTATTCCGCTCGGGATAAAACATCAACATTGTCGAAATACCCCCCCCCCCCCAAAGCATCCTCTTTTTTATAGTAGATCAGATTCATATAATTATATTTTATTTATATTATTTATAGGACGAAGAATTTCCCTGCTAAGTCGATTGAGTCATAAAGCCATTTATTTCTCACTTAATTCATTCTCATGGCCTCGAAATAACTATTCTTTAGTCCGGCTAAAATCGCTCAACGGACCAATGGCGTGGTTATAGACATTCTTAGTTATATCAAGTCACCACGTTAACGCTACAAATACTAAAAACCGTTTTTTACCAATCCAAAATGAACAATACTTGAAGGTAGACCGGTCAGTCAGGCATCGCGATCAACTTTCTGAGTGAACCCGACTTACCATTGGCATTGGCGAATTCAATAACCACGTCGCCAAACAAGATTGGGAGCTCAACCGTATAGTTCGAGGGAGCTATAGATTTTCTACGGGAGCGAAAAAACCTCCAAAACGTCAACAGATGACATGAAACCGACCATTAAACATATGTCGAAAAAGTGATGGGTAAAGGTGACCCACACCGTATTCGGCAGATCATCAGTGACTTACTGAATAATGCGTTGAAGTTTACCGATAAGGGCGAAATAGTCGTGCGCGCCAACCTGAAATTCAACGAGAACCAAGTTTTCTTATTGACCTGCTCGGTTAAAGACAGTGGCATTGGTATCCCGAAAGAAAAACAACCGCATCTATTTGAAGCCTTTCGGCAAGTCAATGCATCCACTACACGGGAATACGGCGACACAGGGCTGGGGCTTACGATTGTTAAAAAACTGTGCTTGCTAATGGGCAGTGATATTACGGTCAGCAGTTTAGAGCAGCAGGGTTCTTGCTTTGAATTTACACATCCTCTTTTGAACAGCCATCAATCGGTAAGTATTCAGCCGACAAAACCCATCAATGGAATACGCGTCCTCATTGTAGAAGATAACCTGACCAACCAAAAATGCATCGAACAGCAATTGGTAAAATGGGGCGCAAAAGTCAAAACGGCCAGTGACATGTTGAGGGCAAAAAAATTATTGCAGAAATCGCCAATAATGGTGAGGAAGCATTAAGATTACTGAATGAGAGCGCCGGCGATTCTCTTTATTCGCTCATTCTAATGGATTGCCAAATGCCGATTATGGATGGATACGCCGCCACTAAACAAATTCGTTATGGTAACGCGGCAGTGCATTATAAAAACATTCCCATTATTGCCTTGACGGAAAATGCGATGAAGGGAGATGCTGACGCTTGCTACGCTGCCGGTATGAGTGACTATTGAAGTAAGACTACATTGACGGATGAGTTAGAACAGTGGCTTCACCCCGATCATAAGCTGACGCATAAAAATGTTTCCGATGACGCTGCGGGTCAGAGTTGACGTCTTTATCTTTATCCCCTCCACTTCCGTACGGCTATCCAAAATACAATAGCGTTACTTCGATTACCTCTTTTAAGAACCGGGCTGTAAGCATCATCTCATCTCGGAAAACGCATATCTCTGGGGATTTTACTAAGCGTATTTTTCTCTTAATACTCAGCCATCGAATAATGCTCACTACAATAATAAGCTCTATTTATTAACCGTTAAACCCGCCTATGAATAAAGGTGCGACGCCTCCCATCAACATCTCCAGTCCTTGCTCACTCGTTCAATAAATAACCCCGTATTTTCAGGATGAGGCAGCCATTATTTACTCCGTTTTTTAACCGCTTTTAACGCATTTAGTCATGGATATGAAAAACCTTAGGTTTAGCGTTTTTGTGACCCCATCGTTTTTATCGATTTGTCACTGAGTTTTTAGCAATCATTGTTTATCTATCTAGTTTTTTTTGACCTAAATTCGCATTAAAAAAACCTAACAAACCAACGTAAGCGGGCCGCTTATCATCGCTTTCTTTTACCGCCCAATGAAACCTGCAGATCATTCAAATGGCTACAGAATGTTAAGACTGCGACCTCCCCTATAAATACAACAGAAAAACCAACAATATCAACTACTAAGGGTTCAAATGTTAGGCGATTTAGAACCTACCTCAGGGTTCCGACCAGATCGAAAACTAGAGCGTTTAGGCGACCGAAACCAATGATTTAGATGCCATTCCAAATCGATTGTCACAAGGCACTTAAAATCAAGGCATATACGAAAAGGCTCTAAAAAAAACTCTTTTCAGGGCCTTTTAAAGCTTATAAACTGTTTCCAGTACATTTTCTGAGCAAAAATTCAGAGGATTCAGATATTCGGGCAATAGGGAGCCTTCGATTGATTAAGGAAAATTTGACGGAGAGTTGATATGCACAGTAAATGGTCTGTTGTAGATACAATTAAAGAAATCGCCAGCTACTCGCTCGAAGATTTAGAAGCGTATAGGCAAAAAGAAATCGAAGCATTGATTAACAGTGCTCCAGAAAAATATCGACGTCGCCTGAGGGGCATTCAGTTTCAAGTCGATGCCCAGCGCCAAAAACACAGCAACCCTTTAAATTCATGCGCGGCAATTTCCAGCATGATGTACGAATCGCTTAACAAGCTAAATTCAGTGCTGCGCGGGAATGAAATTGAAAAAGAGAAGATCGAATCCTCTTCGGTTACGGAGTTGGTGCCAAGCGCTTAATCGTTGGCTCGTTCAGCTACGTGCGAATAACGGTCTTATTTATTTCTTGGCGCCAGTGTTACTGACGCCAGATTTATTTACCCGTATGTTAGTGGCGCTAGAGAAGTCCTAGCGGCCTCTTTCCCCTTCTCTCGAGCCATCTATCAATTTAGCTCTCAAGCCATCTCCAATCTCTCTCGTCCTTTCAATCTATCTTCAAGCAAGCTCTTGACCTATAGGTTTTATTTTTCACTTCCCCGAAGAATGAGATGATAAACGTACATCAGTATAAGATGCATCAAGCCCACACCAACAAACCCAAGTGAACTCGCACCACCGGCCATAACACTTCCCGACACAACCATTAAGCCCATAAATGCAACAATAATTATCAGTCTTTTTCGTACGGGGTTTGCTGTTTTTACATTTTTCGATTCAGCAATTGAGGATACAGACTTAGACAGGTTATTCATCATAAATCCTTTTATTAATCATATAAGAAGTTATTGAGTGGCTGCTGTTTGGGACCGGGATTCTATACAGGAAACGGCACTTTTAAAATATTGAATTCCGCCACAAACACACATACGGCGACTTAATTATGGGGTTCCTAACATTTTGTCGCGCGTATAATCATAGCGATGAATAAAAACATTTTTTAGCGTGTTACGTTATTAACTCGCCAATCTATTTACCATTAAACAACTACACGAAAATAACAGACGCAAGAATTTACGCGGGACAACTCTAATCGGATCATTATTTTTAAAATAAACCTTCCGTGAGTAATAACCAAACGTAATATTCTTCAACGGCCTATTGAAGTTAGGTTCAATAGGCCGTACCCAATGGCGTATATTTCCCATAAAACAGCCGTTTCATATGGATTTCTCCAAAATCACTATTTCGAATTCCATTCCTCTTGATGTGTTCTTACGGTGACGACTTAAAATCCCACACATGATCGTTCGAGCGCCATCCGCAGATCATTGTGCCAAATTAAAAACCAGCACGTTAAATGGTTTGTTTTTTTAACCATTGCCCGTATCTATAACACCACTCACATACCGCTAACGTTTTTATACCCGGCTGATAAAGTTTTCACCCAAAACAGAGATCGAAATCTGTACAAAAAAACATCGACTAACTACACTAAAAATGAATTGCTAAAGAAGTATGAAGCATGAGCGAAAGTGAAGCCGGAAATGAAAGCGGAAGCGAAAACCCCAGCTACATGGTCCACTGGAAAGCACGTGTGATAATCTTTGACCACACGATGCATGAAGGTCTGATCACTCAGGTGCGTAAAGGCGGATTAAGCATGGAGTTCGTCCAAGCGGTTTCCACTGGCTCAACTTTATCCGTCGAATTTCACGTCAAACACGATGGTCAATTACGGCGTTTTCGTGCCAATACAAAAGTTACCTATTGCATGATTAAATCCCAGAGCATCGGTGCCTCCCTTAATCTTGCGATCATAAAGATGAGTAAGCAAGATAACCACACGATGAACAATATACTTCAGTTACTCGGCGATTCCAGTGAGTTTAATTTGCAGGCATAGACAGCACTGGTCTCCCGACCAACAATTAATAGAATGCATAATCAATAGGCCTACAGTCAAAGACCGATATTCAAGGCATCGACGGAGTCATGCTGGCGTAACACGACTCCCCGACCTCTCCAGGTTTCAAACAATGTACTGTGCATCCACTACACGCCTCGGTGAATACGTACGTCAGGAAAAACACGCAGCCTCGCAATGCTCGCGGGGCAGGCTCCCTCTATCTCTTTATATATACGTTCGTTATATACCCTCTTTTACCTCAAAGAGTGTCCGTGCATAAACAGCTGTCTACTGCGAATGAATTTAAAACGCGATTTTCACACCATGAGATATCGTTGCTTGGAATGAGCAAGCGCCCATTTTTTGTGGTGCAAACCTGACAAGGCAAAAACACTGCCTCTGCGACCCCATTTGAGGATGAGCACTCAATAGTAAGGGGGGCTTGTCTCTATGCATAAAGCGTGACAGCTGACAATTGAGGCCCGCTTTCACGATCGTAATCTGTACAAGCTAAGCTCTGCTAACTACACTGAAAATGAACGGGTAAAGAAGTACAAAGCATGAGCGAAACCCTCTGTTATATGGTCCACTGGAAAGCACGAGTGCTGATCAGCGACCACTCTATACACAACGGTCTGATTACTCAGGTGCGCAAAGGCGGTTTCAGCATGGAGTTCATCCAAGCCATTTCCACCGGCTCCAATTTATCCATTGAATTTCACGTCAAATATAAAGGTCTGCCACGACGTTTTCGGGCTAACACAAAAGTTACCGAGTGCATGATGAAATCTCGTAGCGTAGGTGCATCCCTCAATCTTTCGATTTTAAAAATGAGCAAGCAAGATCACCATGCTATAAACAATATACTGCAAATGCTCGGCGATTCTGATGAGTTTAATTTGCTGGCTTAGGCACTAGCGATCCATATCCATAGCCAAATGATTAATGGTTATCACCCTACCCTCAGTAAAATATTCCCGCTCTTTTACAGTTCAGGTACATTTGATTTGAAGCTCTAATCACGCTTTAATCACGCCGCCCTCATCGTACGCATTAGCCATTGACGACAAAAAGGAACGCTATGAATTACCGACTTCGTTTTTCGCTGGGTTTAACCAGCCTATTGCTTCTGTTACTTATCGGCTGCGAATCATCCCCTGTGCGCCCCGTAGCACCCGAAGTATCTGAAGTACCACAAGCACCAAGAGCCGCTCGGCCAACACTACAAACAGCTGAACGGTCTAAGGCATGGTGGTTACCTCGGCATCAGTTAAAGATCGAGGAAGCCAAACAAAGCCGTATCGACCTTATATTTATCGGGGACTCGATTACCCATAGGTGGGAAAGAGAAAATCACGGCTTGTCGGTGTGGAATCAACACTATCAGCACATGAATGTGCTCAACCTTGGCTTTAGCGGGGATAGAACAGAACATGTGCTTTGGCGACTGCAAAACGGGGCTGTCGATGGCATAGCCCCTAAGGTGGCTGTGCTGTTGATCGGCACGAATAACACCGGCCAAAAGTTTGATGACGCCGATGATACAGCCCTGGCGATCAAGACAATTGTGGCCGAACTGCATAGACGCCTGCCACAGACTAAGGTGCTCTTACTGGCGATATTGCCGATGAAGCTGTTACCAGACGATAAGCATCGAAATCTAAACGTCGAGGTCAACCGCCGAATCGCTAAGTTGGCCGATGGAAAGCGGGTGTTCTTTTTGGATATGGGCAAGTCTTATGTCGACGACAAAGGGGTACTCAACACCCGGCTGATGCCGGATCGTCTGCATTTAAGCACTGAAGGCTACCGCTTATGGGCAGAGGCGATGGCGCCCCTTTTGAATAGGTTAATGCAGTGAAAATACCGGTTTTGTATCGCCTAACAGATTTGCCTGATAGAGAGAAAGCCGAAAACAGGGTAACATCCGCCGCAGAATCACTAGCTAACGAGTATCCCGATGATTGAAAAGTTTAACGACCTCCTTAAGATGTCTGGCGAGCAAGATCAGCCCCAGCGCTTTATCCTCCTTTTTGCCAATGCAGAAGTTGATAATCCGAAGAAAAGCAAAAAGCACCAACGCGGCACCATCACCCCGGTTATGTGTGTCGACAAGCTACCAAGTGAGATCCCCAACTTTAAGTCCTTAGTCACAGAAGCGGACTCGGTCAATAAAGACTGGCACTTTGTTTTTATCGCGAGCCTGAGCGGCCACGATGGTGTTGCTCCTACTACGGAAGAAGCCGATCCGTTTTTAAACAGCATGACCAACGATGTCGAAAGCGGCAATATTAGCCGATATATTGTGTTTGATCGCGATGGTAATCCGATAGAAATGCAGTCGAATTAATTATATTTAGGGCTTTTACAAGCCCTAAACATCTCTTCCCGCACAGTACGAACCATTAGCTTTTACCTCCGTTTCCCGTTTCCCCATTTTCCCGTACCCCGTTTCCCGTTCCCCGTCCCCCGATTTTTTCAACCCCCACAACCGTTGCAGGCCGAATAACAGTAACGCCGAGCGTACGCGCATGGGCCAGCAATAATTCATCAAACCTTCCGCGTTCAACACCGAACCCCGGAATGCCATAACTGGGCCGAGCTTCCACCTGCTCGCCCCACAAGACGTTAACGCCAAGCGTGCGCGGGAACCCGGCATTCACTAGGATTTCATCCGCTTGAATATCGGCAAGTAAATCCAGAATACGAGAAGAAAGAGATGCGCCTACTTTAGCGCGCGGTCGAGAAGAATCGCTACGTTCAATTAAACAAACACGATAACCGAACAATGCTAAACGGCAGGCCGTAGCGCAGCCCGCTGGGCCTCCGCCAATGATGACGGTATCGAAGTACGTTGTGTTTAAATTTTCAGTGATAGCAGGCTGGCCTTTTAGGTTTTTATTGACGAGCAAGACGTAAAGAAAGACGACTCATTAGGTAAGACTGCCTTACGCGAAGAGTAGCCTTTCCCAAATATTTTATCGAAGCCTAGGCTATTCATTGATTCTCCCCCGTTAGACCATTTTTATTTCTACAGCTATAGATGTTTGTGGTTTTTCTTGGGGGTTTTCATGAGACGGCTCTTTAATCTGGGCTTGATCCAGGCCTTGAATATCCCCCTGTAACTGGACAGGATCTTGCGAAAAATAATCCGGCACTTTATCCAATAAAATCACATAAGACCGTAAACAAAAATCGAGCCAGCCACGAATAAAATCACAAGATTCACGCTCGCGATGAATCACTTCATAATGACAAGAGCCGCCGCATAAATACCGTGCCCAACAACCATTACACGGAGACTGCTTATCGACGTGTCGCTCTGCCAACCATTCTTTTTGCGCTTGGGCATCCACCCCCGTTTCGACATTGCCCATTAGGCTATTGTCGTCTTCGACAAATCGATGGCAGGCGTAAAGGTCGCCGTCGGCGCCCACACCAAAATATCCAGCACCAGCTCCGCAAGGGTATGGCCGATGCGTTCCCTTATGAATCTCCTGTAATGCCGACACCATATTATGAAAAGCATAACGCTCCCCACGTATTTGGTGATCGATAAAAGCCATGCCGCATTCTTGCATTGACCTCAGCATTTGCTGAAGGTCTTCGTGCTGCATTTCTTCTCGTCCGTTAGGTGCACTCAACATCGGCGAGAAACCAACGCTGTGAAAACCCATCGCCAGTAAACCGTCGAGGGACTCTTTTAAATTTAAATTGGCAGGCGTTACGGTGATTCGGGCTGATACTTGCATATTGCGCTGCATGGCGAGCAAGGGTTTAACACGCGCAATAATCCGATCAAAACTGCCTTTGCCATTTTTAAACGGGCGTTGCCGATCATGCACTTCGCCAAGGCCATCGAGACTGATAGTCACGGCGAAACCATTTTCTTCAAAAAATTCGCCGTCCTTTTCGTTAATCAAGGTGCCGTTGGTGGTAATCGAAAACCCGATCGTAATGTTTTTCTCTTGCGCTTTTTCTTTCGCGTAGCGGGTCACGTGGCCAATCAGTTTTCGGTTCACCAAAGGCTCGCCACCCAAAAAACTTAAATTCGCGCGCTCACCTTCCGGCGTTCCAGAAATTAACTGATCGACTGCCGCGAACGCTTTATCCTCGGACATATTACGGCTCGGCTCGCCAAAATCGCCGCCTTGAGCATAACAATAGGTACAGCCTAAATTACATTTTTGCGCAACCGCTAAGGACAATGCGCGCACGGGAAATGCTTCTGGTGCTTGAGATTTAATATAGGCTGGGGCACTTAAGTTCAGTGCATCTATTTGCTCGCTCACAGCCGCTTCGTCACCTGCATCCATGCTCTGACTTAAACGATGGTAAACCGCATCATCCACTTCATACACACGTGAACCGTTGGTTAAAAAAAGGTAGGCGGCTGCGGATTTTCCATTACCTTCAGCATCACCATCACGATTGCCATTACCCACTTTAAAGACATGCCCCTGGGGCACACGCGGAGAGCCTGTCACTATTCTGAATCCTTACCGTTTTTAATAAACGTCAGTTGGTTTTCCCAATCGTTATACAAGTCACTGTAAGTAATATGCACTCCGCCTGCACGGCCACCACGATCCTGCTCGTAGGCATCGGTATCGCTGCGATTTTTCTGCATCCAGCTATGGCCTTCTGTGTTGCCGTTATTCACTTCAGCATTGACAAAATCCGGACGCGAAGCTGCCCAGTAATAACATCCGCACTCGCGATAATCGGCCTGCCAGGGGGAACACAAACCTTGAGTTAAGGCACCCGGCTCGGCAAGGTCTTCCGACAATGTGCCGTCTTTAAAGACTTCTCGCACTTCTAGCTGAACACGGATTTGCGGGCCTTGCCCGGCAAAAACACACTCCACCATTTCGCCGCCGCGCGTCAGTATATGGGCCAAAGCATCAGAGAGAGATAAGGGCTGCAATTGCTGAGTCGGTCCCGCGGCCAAGGTGCGGGTTGCAGCCAAAGGTCTTCCGGCCACTTCTAATAAGCGTGAGAACAACGGGACGCCTGCCAATTCCGCTGGACTGCCTGGGGTCACATCCATCACGATATGACCGCCAGTCAATCCGGCTTCATGCAATTCAACGCCCACAAAAATGAGTTTCCAGATATTGCGAAAATCAAATTCCAATCCGGGAAAACAATTTGAAATTGCGGACTCTGGTTGTGTGCTCGGTGGGTTCCCGCGCACTTTTCGCTGGGCCAGTCTCGCTGTAATATTTTTGGGTTCTAGTGGCATAGACTGATCTCCTAAAGTGATGAAATCCAATTCTGGATAACGATAATACCGTTGTCGCCCGACACCGAATCTTGGTAGGCGTTCATCGCGCCGTTCATCGGGTGGGAACTTAACTGTATCAATTGAATAAAAGCCGATGCCGCTGGGTCACCGGGAACAACCAAAGGCTGACCCTGTAAACCATTGGCGATAGCCTGCGACCCTTCTGCTGTACCATTACGTAAATGCTCCTTCAACTGCACAGGGTCGGCAAAAATACTCGCCAACGTACCGCCACCTGGCAATGGCACGCCTGCATGTAACCCGGCCATACTGGCAAACGCCGCGGTCAATCTGTCTAACGCGGCATCTGGGCTATTGCCGCTTTGATTACCTGGCGCAAACACTTCAAGTCCACGTTCGATTTTTGCCTGCATACGCCGACTGAGGGCTAACAGGCCGCCGTCGGCTCCGCGCATTAACGCAGGCATTCGGCGCATATTTTCTGGGCTATAGTCATGGCTGCGATCTACGCTGCGCAAAATTCCCTGCGTTGATATAAATTGAAGTGTGCCGTGAGCCGCCGCTCTTTCGGGGGAATCCGCTGCGGCTTTCAGCCCTTCGAGGCTACGCAATATTTCACTGTGACGACTTACCGCATGCCCCCAATTGGCCTGAGCTGGAGTAAAGCTGCCTTGGGCGCTGGTCTCCCAAAAAGGGAAAACCTGATTTTCAGATTCGGTGTGCATCAAGCGCTGAGTTTCCAACGCACGGCGAATAATATCGATGACCTCATCGGCAGTCACTTCATCAACAACCGGGCCAAACTCCATTTGCTCCAGATCATCGAGGACTGTACGCACCGGTAAACTGTCGGGAGCGTAATCGGGCGGGCCTGAAGTCACCCTTGCTTTCGCTCCTGGTAAATCCATTCCATTAATCGACACGCGAATAATGCCATCACAGGAATCATCAAAATACCCTAGGTTATTACCCGGCGGGTCCTGTGCAAAAATACCTCCCGGCGCGGTAAATATTCTGGCACGAGGCTCGGGGACATTCGGCGTAAAGCCATCGGTATGGGTATCCCAATTACCACGGGTCGCATCGTAAATAGCTCTGTCGGCGCTAATATGCTGATCGACAGTCGGGCCAAATACCGAACCGGCCGCGGGCGTAAAACGTAAACGAATTTCAGGAAATTCATCGCTGGGACGTATATAGCGCAGAGTACCAAACGGCACAAAATTCTGAGGGCTTTTAAAATTTAACGCGCGGCCCTGCATTACAACGGCTTGATGGCCGTGCAATGCTGAGGCCTCCACTTGCGCATCAATACGATCGCCCACTTGCCCGGTGCGGCGGAATATTTTCAGGTTAGCGACATCCACTTGCCACTCAATATCATCTTCGCTTAAACCCCGGCTTTGCAAATCTTCACGCGTCAGTGGACGTGCTTCCTCTTCATCGTCAAAACGCGCCCACACTTCAAAAAACGGCGCGACCGGTTTGACCCGACCCTGCCCATCTTTAAATGTGACTTCCGTTGGGGTACCGGCCCGCACAATGGCTCCGGAAACGGGATCAACAAATAAAGTATCCGCACCGACAATATCGCGGTAACCGTCTGGCTGATTACTTTCCAGACTGTAGTTTTCCATGGGCTGCGGTGATGACCCCAAACGCGCAATCGCGATGGAGGGTTCGATAAATAATTCAGTAATCTGAGCCATAGCTTTCTGGGCCTCCACCCAACGCTCTGCCAATGCCAGGTCGGCACCGTCCCAGTAATCCAAAATTTTAGGTGCATCTCCCTCTCGATCAAAATATTGCATGGCGGGCAACATCGCGGCAAACTGATCGGCCAGACCGTCTTTTAACGCGTCCATTAATTGATCCGGTGTTTGCATAGAATGCTGTCGTTGCCCACGGCTGTGGACAAACGTGCGCGGTAAACCTTTGCGAACAATTAGCTCACGCATTTCCCAATCGAGACGTTCGTTCGGCGTCCAGCGTCGATCGAGCGGTGCAGGCGGAACTGCTGGCCCCACTTCGTTGCGTGCTTCATATGTGAGGCCACGCCGGTTTGGCGAAACAAAAATCCAATCCGCATCACCCGATACCGGGTCTGCGACTTTTGTCAGTGTTACTCGGCTGTATTTAAGTGCGCCAATCGGATTAATTCCATCGGAATAAAAATCCGTGACGGCATTCGGAAAACCATCAAAATTAAACTTCCCCCCCTTGCGAACCGGGTAACTGAACATGGCAAAACCACGTCCTGCCGAGACTCCCCTTTGTACCGAAACCACCGCACGAAAACGACTGCTATCACCACCGTGGACGTTTTGTGCTTCAACAACTTGGCCATTAACCAGAGATTGCGCCGCCGCCCATTGAGGGTTGACTTCCAGCACTGTGCCCGGTAAATCTTCCGGGTAGCGTTCGTTCACATATTCATTGCGGATATGGTGGAACAGGTTATTCCACAAATGGTTAACGCGTCCGTTCGTCAATACCAGGCTATCTGTATTGATCGGAACCAAATTATCATTCAGACCATTCGCGCGTTTAAAGGCCCATTCAATGTCTTCCCATGGCGCCGCAACAAAATTAAACTGCCGACTTTTCACCGTCCGTAACGCGCTCTCTAAACCGCTGTCCTTATAGACCACGGGTAAAATCACACCATTGGAAGCAACGCCATTTCCATAAATTCGATTGCCTGTATCTTCACGTACAAACAAACCGTCATCGGTAATTTTTTCATAGACTGCGGTAACAGTTCCGGTTAGCAGCGGCGCATTGCCATCGCCGTCTTTGCCTAACACTGTGTGCACTATACGAGTTTTATCCGCTACATCGTCACGGTCCTCTCCGAAACGCACGATGTCTCCCAATAGAGAAGCACGGTTCGAATTGCGTGCCATATCGTCGGCGACTTGTGCTGCATCCTGCCAGCCATAACTTGACTGTAATAGTTTCTGAATATCTTCATCGGCATTTGCGCCTGCATCCGCCAACTGTTCACCGAGCGCCAGAGCGATGCTTTTAAAAATACGCCAGTCGGGTTTAGGAGAATGTGCAAAGTTGTCGATATGATCCATTGGATCTTGCCCCGCAAAACTGGTGGCATCCGCTGCGTGCAAAGGCATGTCCTGAAAACGCTCATACAATTTGTAACGGCGCTGAGCGTTGTAACGCGTGAAGTCATCTTCACCCCAGCCCGCAGCGGGGATTATAATGTCGCAAAGTTCGCTTGTAGGGTTTAAGAAAATATCCTGATGCACTGCCACCAAACCACCGGCATCGATACGCGTTTTATACACGTTTAATACGGCTTCGAAATCTGCGGCGTTAGCAATATCAGAAGGCCGAGTAATATCCACCTGCCCGCCGCGCAAGCGCTGCAGCATTAATTCCCGTTTTTGTCCGCTGGCATTGGTTTGCCCCAGGTAATTGCCACCCACAATCCATAACAAGTGAACATCGGGATCTTTTACAGTAACCAAGTTATTTTGCAAGCGCACCTCATCGGCAGCCACATTATTTTGATCCGCATGTTCAGATTCCAGCGGGCCAAACACGTGATTATCCAGATTGTGCTTTATTAGGATATCGTCTTGCAGACGTGCATCACGATAGCGATCACCACGACGCCAATTCGGAGCGGTGCGTTCATAAGGATAACCACTGGCGGCATCCCAAAACGCATCAACAGAAGCGCGCGATTCGGCCCAACCTTTTTGATGCCCGCCCAAACGACCGGTAAGGCGGCCCGAACGACCGTAACTCCCCAACAATACGCCAAGCGAAGCCACCGACGCCGTATTGTGATAATTAAATCCCCAGATCAAACCTTTCTCGTAAAGCACCGCGACTTTCGCTTTACCGCCGGAATTCGATACCGCCAAGCGCCGTGCAACTTCGGTTAAATCTTCCAGCGCTAAGCCTGCTACCCGCGCGGCATTTGCCAAGGTGTAGGTCGTGTTCGTTGCATCGCCCACGCCTAAAAACGTTTTGAATTGTTCAAAGGTCATTGCACGCGAAGCACGTCGCGCGTTGGTATTTTCTGGCAAGCCAATCGGTAAATCTGACGTGATGCCGTGCACTTCAATCAGCTCACGCGCTAGAGCATAAAGAATCAGAGAATCGGCCCCGAGATTCGCGGGCGCCAGATGTAAGCCACCCGTGCGCACAGCATATTCCGCTGTCGCCGAACGGCGTGGGTCGAGCACAATCATTTCTCGGCCCTGCATATACTGCATAAAAAATACGGACTGGTTTTCGTAGGGGTTGGCCCCTAATACCAGTACCACATCGGCTTCGATAATATCTTCATAGGCAAAGTCGTGAGGGGACATTCCCGCATCCGACATGCCAGGGCTAGAACCGGCTGCACTGGGCCGATCATGGTAGGCAAGGTTACGCGTACCGATACCGGTATAAAACAATTTAGTCGCAGCATAGGTATTTTCGAGGTATTGGTATTCGTATAGTTTTACCCCAAGGGCATCGGGCTTGTTCACGGTAATGGCTTTTTTACCGTCTCGCTCTTCCACCTGCATACCCGTTGTATGCACCAGCAATGAGGCCATCAACTTATTCAAAAACGACCAAGTCACTTCACGCAGGCTGCCGTCAGCCAGACGAATCATTGGCGACGTTAAACGCTCTGCTGTACTGCGCCCCTGCCCCGTAGCATTGACCAGGTTTTCGCCCTGGCTGGCACCGCGCACGGAATGGTTGCCACGGTTAAGGTCGCAACGCGCATCCGGCGTCACGGCGGCGTTATACACTTGGCCTTTAAAACGTACCTGATTTTGCATTGCCGGCGTCACAAATGCGGATACACCCGCATGAGTCGGGCCGGGATCTGCTGGGTCAGAAACAGTTTCGCCTTCAGGCACTAAAAAGGCGTTGTAGCCACAACCCACCGCACAATACTGGCAACCGCTTGTGCGCCTGAGCGTACCTTTGGGGAATGAACGTGTTAATGAATCACTCATGGGTTTTTCCTATGACTTTGCTCATGGGGCTGTATTCGCTCAAGGCTGTATTTGCTCAAGGCTGTGAATCCGCTCAAGACTGTCTCCAATCACACTCAAGTACTCAATCACACCCACTTACGCGGGCCACGTTTCAACACGAGGATCGACAGCACCAACTGCCGTCGCCACCAGTTCACCGCCCTCAATCCCCAATTGCATTTGCGGTAAATCCTGAGACGCCGGGCCGAGCGTCACTAGCCCAGACTTCGACAAATCGTAACTCGTGGCATGACACGGGCATGGCCCTAAGGTTAAGCGCGCCGGGGTTCCTTGTGCGTCACGAGCGTAAGACACAATATCTTGAACACCGTCTTCCACAAGCACACAGCCCATGTGAGTGCAGGCGTTCGCAAACACCATAACCGCACCGCCATCTGGATGATCGATAGAACCGGGAAACTGTTCATGAGTTCTTATGGCAAAGGCGCCATAGTCGCCTGAAGATTCTGAAGGAAGGAAATAACTTACGCCAAATTCAGCCAAGTCACTTAAAAGGATACGCCAGCTCGCCACTTAGTATTCTCCGCATTAAGAATTGAATCTAACTGTCTGTTTATTTTTTTGTTTTTGTCTGTCTTCGGTAACCCGTCACCCGTCACCCGTCACCCGTCACCCGTCACCCGTCACCCGTCACCCGTCACCCGTCACTAAATGTTTACACGTTAATTACCCCCTGGCCTGCAGGGGAATTGATCAATTTAGTTATTTTTATTTATTTCGCTATACGGCTGTTAAACCAGCACGAAAGCTGGTTTGGGACAGAACCCAGATCCTACATTAGACACAGAATACAGACTCTACAACTATAAATTTTGTCGTGGTGAGATTGTGACACCACAAACATCTTTTATGCGTGTAGGGCGCCTTAAGCACCTAGGGAATTGTTATGGAAAAACGATGGAAAGACTAGGGAAAACAATTTTTGGGTTCTAATATTGGAAGCCTAATCAATGAAATAGACCCCACGATAACGACTTACTCGTTATTCAAAACTCTTCACTCAACAGGTATCGCATAATACATAACAGAGTTTGCGGATACGGGATCATATTCATCCCCGTAAACTTCGAGGTCAGGCCCTGCTGTGTGCCGTTTTCCGGAGCCTAAAAGCCAGCTGGAATAAATGTAATTAACGGTGCTGTCGACCTGTTGCGCTTCGCCCTTATGCGCAAACTTTGCGTACTGAGTTGGCGGTATTTCAATACTGTCCATACCCACTGGAATACCTTCAATCGCACTCACCTCAATAGCAGCATAATATTCCAGTAAATCAGAGTCTTCTTTTATTTGTCGCACAACACCGTAACAAGTGCCTGGTACAGTGTTGCCAATTTCGCCTATGCGCTCCATAAATTGCCCCCAAAGCCCTGGAAGCTTTTCACCGATGTTGTTCTTTTCAGAAGCCGTGCTATAAAAACGAGTCTTCAATCCAACGAGTTGCATGGTCGGTTGGGTGTAAAATTCAGGCTCTAACGATATGTTTTGATTTATGTGTTTTAAGTAATCCGTATCGAATTCGACTTTTTTCAAAAACAAACTTTTGTCTCCCAACTTCCGGTATTCATTGGGAGTTAGGTTAAACGATGCTTTAAAAGCACGTGTAAAGCTTTCCTGCGATTCATAGCCAGCAGAAGCGGCAATATCAATAATACGCAAATTTGTGGTCAGTAGTTTATTGAGTGAATTTGAAAGACGCCTGGAACGAATATAAGTCTTCAACGTTTCATTCGTTAGGCCTTTAAATATACGCTGAAAATGCCACTGACTAAGCCCCGCATGCTGCGCAACGTGAGACAAAGAAATATCAAAATCCAGGTTGGATTCAATGTAATCAATTCCACTCTGGACGTTCTTTAAGTAGTTCACTTTGTCGTCATTCCTCAGGGTGTTTCAAAAAAACCCGTAATCTCAATGAGTTTTCCATTTGCATTGTATTTTCCGTAGCTAATCCCTTCGCCAATTATCTTATCGTCACCGTTTTTCATATCCCATTTTGCGATGCTGCGATTATTATGCGCTAAAAAATAGGTTGTCACAAAATGTCCTCCTGGGACTTGTTGGTGGAAATCAGCCATATAGGCCAGTAGTTGCTCCCAGTCGTTAGTTTGAGTGTGTGGGTCTGTATACCTACATGTGGGATCGAGACATATATCGAAAATATCACGTTTAGTAAGTGAAGATTCGGCTTTCCAAGATGATGTATAGGTTTCCCATGTGCGCTGTAAATCGTGTGTCATATTACCCTCCTCCGGTTGTCATGAAGAGAGTGTGGTCTAACCTAGGATTTATCTTTGATATTCTGTGCTTTTAATTTGGTTTACGTAAACGATGTTACCAATTGCTATTCACAGGACATAATCGAGGATTACCGGGCGATGCTGGTGTCGTCGAGCGTGAAGCGAGCACTGGGCTGTTCAATGCGGCTGCAGTAATCTAATACTTTGTAAATAAGGGCAAGGGCTCATGATGTTTGTCGCTATTTAATGAGATTGCCCCCGCTCTTACTTTTCGGTTACGGAAGCGCTTGACTACTAAGCGTGGAAGCCGGTCGGTATAGAAGGTGAAATTGTGACGTGCCTACCCCCATAAGCCAAAGAAAATTCGCTACAATGCCTCCGATTCAAAGAAAGTACAGAGGGTATCACTGTAATCACCCGAACAATTCACTAAATAAAGGACGCGTCATGCTTGTAATTGATAAAGATGGAAAAGTGATTCACAAAAAGATTACATTAAAGGTTTTTACTTCCATTGAAAAAAAGGACATGAAAAAAGTTCGTGGCCTCATCATTCACCAAACCGGAGGATCAACCGCTCAATCATCTTTCAATAGCTACGGGGCTGGTAGAGCTGGAGCACACTTTCTGATTGATACCGACGGGACTATCTATCAAACAGCTACACTATTGAAACAGACTTGGCATGTAGGCAAATTACGATCTCGGTGCCTTGCTGAATTAAGCTGTTCAGCAGTGGAATTAAAACTACTTCAAAAATTCGATCCAACCGGGACACACCGCCGTGAAATAGCTAAAAACGTTCCTTATCGTTACCCATCCAATCAGGACAGCATAGGAATTGAAATTGTCGGACAGGCACTCCCATTGACACAGCCCGACCCAGACAAAAGAACATACGAAAGCCTGAGCAAAGAGCAAAGCGCCTCACTCAAGTGGCTCGTGCAGGAATTGCGTTCATCGCTGAGCGTCCCTTTAACAGAAGTTTTCCGACATCCAACCGTTTCATACAAGAATAAAACAGAGGCCGCGACTGCATCATGGTAAAGCTCTGGTTCACTGCGTTTAGTGCAGTTCTGATAAGCTGTTCAGCACACAATACTGATCATAAAAAATCCCCAATAAAGTCGAGAATGGCAAAGGTTAAAATTGAAAAAAATGGAGTTTATCAAGAAAATATAAGTTCTGACGAAACAGAAGAATCCTGTACCGATTTTGTCTTAAGTGAAACTGAGGTAGCAACCTTCTTTTCTACATCCCGCACTGCGACAGATCGGGAGTATTCCCACGACCTCATGGCCTCAAATTGCTCTGCAAGTGGGAGCTTTGTGTTAGAAGGAACCCAAGGCACATGGAAAATAGACAGGGCACGACGGGGCTTTCTTAGCCTTGCAGGAAAAACGGAATACTACTACTGTTCCGAATGTGATAGCACTCTGTATTATGAACCTTGCGACATAGATTGTATTCACGGAGATGGTTAGGCTATAGATCCCAAAAGGAAGGAGGGCACACCAACCCGCTCTATACTGATAATTTTTGTGAGCAATCAGATGTTTTACGGAGGCGGTAAGTTAAGTATTAAGGGTAATAAAACCAGAAACTGATCCAAATTAAATCGTCACAGTCCCTTTAATGCTTCTTTAATCGTTAGTGCAACTTTGGAGTTCCCTCTCCTTTTTCATTTGAAATTTCGCACCGTGTGCTTCTAGGAAAAAACACACATCTAAATGATAGCTGCTGTTAGTCAATTTCAAAGGATCATCGAGCTGTAAAACATTATTAAAAGGCAGGCCACGTGGCGGCCACAAGGGACGCTTAAATATATTGTTGGTTTAACCTGGCGAGTAAAATGCGTCTAATTGACGCACTTGCTAGCGATACTCTTTCGACCCCCAACAACGCTCTAAATTAATCCCCCAAACTTTCCAGTAATTTATTCCTTAAAACAGTCCAGAAGCTCAGCATTAGTGGGGTACTTCTCAAGCAACTCTACAAGTTTAGTAGCACCATCTACTGGCTCAAGACCGGTAAGCCCCCTCCGCAAAAGCCTTATACTTTCGGCATCCTTAGGATTTAGAAGAAGCTCTTCGCGGCGCGTGCTACTTTTAGCAATATCCAACGCGGGGAAAACTCGCTGATTTGCAGCCTCCCGTGATAAAACGATTTCCATGTTACCCGTGCCCTTGAACTCCTCAAATATCACCTGATCCATCTGGCTTCCGGTATCAACGAGTATGGTCGCTAGAATGGTAAGCGATCCACCATTCTCAATCTTTCGAGCTGCGCCAAACAGTTTTCGTGGTATTTCCAAAGCTCTAGCGTCGATCCCACCAGACATGGTACGGCCGCTGCCCCGTCCCGATGCATTATGAACGCGTGAAAGCCTCGTGAGAGAATCAATAACAATCATTACATCCTTACCTTCGCCAACTTCCTTGCGGGCAGTGCTAAGAAGCTCATTGGCTATTCGGACGTGCTGTTCATAGCTTTCATCTGTAGATGAAGCGTGAACTTCTGCCGGCACACTGCGCTTAAAATCCGTGACTTCTTCTGGACGCTCATCAATGAGCAAGGCATAAAGCTTTATTTCTGGATAAGCTTTCCCTACCGCTTGGCAAATATGCTTCAAAATTGTTGTTTTTCCCGAGCCTGGCGGAGCAACAATCAGACCACGCTGCCCCATTCCAATTGGCGTGAGTAAATCCATCGCTCGTGTGGTGAATTCTTGAGAACCTAATTCTAGGCGAATGCACTGATTAGGATTGATGGCTACGCCACTTAAAAAACGTTTTTGAGGGTCATCATGAGATGCATCCTGGCCCCCCTCTTCGACTTGTTTAGAGTCTTTCTTTCTTTTTACATTCAAACTTAGTATTTTTCTCGCCATGATATCGGTTTATAACTCTAGAAAATTGTGTATTTTTCGACGTGCTTACAGTAATTTAACGCAGCTAACGTCTTGCTCAGCTGAAACGAAAGCGGAGCGGTTCTTATGGAGACCAGTATTTTTTGGCCGAAACAAACAAAGAAGGGCGGGGTTAGATCTTTCGTTTTGCCTTCACAATAGGCTAACCCTTTAGGTAAGACACACCAAAATATCCGTCGATATTTCTCAGTGTAAAGCCATCACTTTTATACCCAAGGGCAAAAGGCAAGACCTGACCCCGTTACGCGCGCCGCCATTGTTACAAACTGTTTTTAATGCACTCAGCAATTGATCTTGCTCGACTCTTAATTACTTCTATTTCTTGACTGGAAAATTCTCCTTCCCTAATTTTCATTGAGCTAAAGTTTAACGTTCCCCAGACATCATCATTTATCATGATTGGAGCACTAATGTAACTTTCAAGTGGAAGCCCAGAATATAGAGGGTGCTTACAGAGACCAGGAGTATTTTCAAGTTGAGTAAGGGCTACAACGGACCGCGTATCAACAACCTCTCGACAATAAGTATCCTTTAAATCAAAAGATTCTCCTGCTTGAAAAACACTTTTTTCTGGCATTACGGCGACAATGTAATAGGAGTTGTCATCTATCTTGCTAACAATCCCTAAGTTTAAGTCAAATAACTCTAGGCCCTCGTCAAGCACATCTTTACATAATGTTTTTAGTACTGCGTCAACCATAAATATCTCTCCGATTTTTACAAAGAAGGGCGGGGTTAGGTCTTTCGTTTTGCCCTCACAATAGGCTAACCCTTTAGGTAAGACACGCCAAAATATCCGTCGATATTTCTCAATGTAAAGCCATCACTTTTATACGTAAGGGCAAAAGGCAAGACCTGACCCCGTTACGCGCGCGCAGCTTTAATAATTTAAATTCAGAACTTCTTGTTTGAAATTACCCCCACGGGGATTGTTTTTCAAATGATGAAATGTACAAATTTTCCACTTTGTCTCTAGCCCACTGCGTTTTACGTAAAAACTTAAGTGATGACTTGATTGATGGATCACTTTTAAAGCAATTGATGCTGATTCTCTGAGCCATACCATCCCATCCGTAATGCTCCACCAACCTGGTTAGAACCTTCTCCAGAGTGATCCCATGTAATGGATTTTTTGGTTGCTCTTCACTCATACTTCAAACACACCTAAATTGCTCTTAGCCCCTATGGCGCATAACGATTGAGCTAAACGGCCGCAAACACAAACGTAGGGATTTTCCGGCCAAGGGCATGGAATACCCAAGTTTAAGCGCCTTATTATGTGCACTTAATATTGGTAGATCGCTGCTCACCAATAAGGCCGAATCATAAGCTTTGATTCAATTTTGAAGGGCTATTTAGACTGACTGGTCAGCCCCGATGACGCCGGTATTGTGCTAATCCCGGAATTTTGATTCATTACATATTTTCTACGGCTTCAGGATTTGCTTAATGAGGACCATTTCTATCGATTAGTCGCCTTTTTTTCCTTTTTCTCGGCGCGCTTTTCTTTCAACGTTTTTTCAGGCTTCTTTTTAACTGCCTTTTTTGAATCTTGGCCTTTAGACATGATTTTCTCCTCTGATTTTATTGATAAGATGCTAAATATCTACCAATTTGGGGAATTCGAATACATAACAAGCGCAGCTGCGCTTGTTATGTGTTGCCGTTTAAATAGGAACGACTTTATTTGCACAAGGGCCTTTTTGACCTTGACCAACTTCGAATTCAACGGCTTGGCCGTCATTCAATGTTGCGTATCCACCACCTGCTTGGATTTCTGAATGATGAACAAACAAATCTTTGCTGCCATCTTCTGGTGTAATGAATCCGAAACCTTTATCGGCATTAAACCACTTTACTGTACCTTTACTCATTTTCTTTACTCATGATTGTTGGTGAAATATAAAATTTATATCCGAATTCACCAGTTCGAATATAAAGTAAACTTCTTCAATAAAGGCGCATAACGCCCCCTACTCAGCCGGTACTTTAGCGGTAGGCTGGAGTAAATTGTTACGTATTTTTCGAATTACCAAACCAACACACAGAAAGAAAATACCTAAAACCACAGTCGACCAAAAAACACTGGCGCTCAAATACCCAATAATTCCCGCTGAAATATTACTTGTAGCTACCGAAAAAACCGGACTAACAAACACATAACTCAAATAACCAAAAACGATACCAAGTGCCGACAAAGGAACTCTAATATTCTTTATGAATGGGGCTAGCACTGCCAGTCTTCAAATTATGCCCATACCATAATATATACTTATTGGTGTCATCCTTAGCAAAACGAGTGGAATCATCACTATCGATATACCCGCCCAGCAAGAATTTCACGTCATTTCATGCCAACTCTATCGTACGTAACTGGTTATTCTATAGCCTCAACGACTTTTTCCCGCCGCCAAGCTATCATTCTTACCTGACCAGCACTATACAACACATACCACCTCACCTAAACCCTACGCCACATCTAGCCGCCACGGATTATCCATATCCCACCGTATTGATGACACAAAACCTCACAAACGGAGATATATCACCCTATTTAAAGGGCTGGGGCGGGTAAAAGGTGGAGTCGGTATAGGGCGGGGTCATATACGGTCCCGTTACGGGTCTACTCGAATTCTTGCATTTGTTTGGCGCTATATTCGTCAGAGCTTGAGAGAATAGCTGAACTTGGCGCAAAAGCCCTTAATAGAACGCCGCCAGACTCAATCAGGGGCGAGGTCTTATATGACCCCGTTACGCGTTATTTTTCAACCCTGTATCATCAAATTTTCACGTGATGATCTAAAAACACCAGCGGGTAGATTCAATGTGGTTGAATGATGAGAAAGTAATCGATTCTGCGATATGCGCATATCGAGAGTCTTTATTGGGTTCTTGTCCCAATCATATCGTGATTGATGGCTTATTTGATGAAGCCAAGCTCGATGACGTAATGAGGGTTTTACGGCATCCACATGACTGGAAAACTCAAAAACATACTTATTCTGCTTTATATGTCGATAGCGCACAGTGGCAAAAAACCAGCAACGATGAACGATTTGTACAGAGAGATGTTTGGCGATGTGACGCGGTTAGTTCTCATACTGTCCGTTCCAATAACCTCTGTTCCAATATAGCTCAGGATTTTTTGTCATTTTTGCGCGGGGATGAGTTTATGTCCGTGTTATCACGTATTTTTAATGTGCCATTAACCGATATGAATGTGGCTGATCCTGAAATTAATACGAATTATTTTCGCCTAGACGCTACAGACTTTGTTGAGCAACATGCTGATGATTCACCCGGAAGAAAGGTGTGCATGCTGTTGTATTTAAATAAAAAGTGGAACGACAGTGCGGGTGGTGAGCTAGTTTTTAGTGGTAAGGATGATGAACCTATTAGTATTGCGCCTTTATATAACCGCTGTGTTTTGTTTGATCCTTCCTCAAAGGGCTCTGAACACTGGGTAAAAACGTTGAACTCTGAACATGCAGATGAATATCGCTATAACGTGACCAGTTGGTACTGGTCTGAATAATGTCCTTTTTCTAAAAATGCCCCTGTTTGTGGCTTAGCACTCTCTCATCCAATGTGACTTGTATAAATTACTAACGTCCAGCTAACCGGACCGACTTAATTTTGGAGCGTGCGCTATTCTGAGCAAAACGAAGGCATAAGAACCAAAATTGAGGCGGTTCCGGTAAGCGAAGCGCACGAGGTTGAACCTATTGCTAGGCTAGCTTGCCTCGGGAATCTCCAGCTTACTCTAGGTAACTATGATTCAGTCATACAAAAGAAATTAAGTTTATTCCCGTCAAGGTCACGAAAATATCCTGCATAGTAAAACCCGCCGCCCCTTGAACCTGAAGCACCCTCATCTTTAGCTCCAAGCTCTATAGCTTTTGAATATAATCTATCCACTTCTTTTGGGCTATCCAAGGCAATAGCAATCATTGCACCATTTCCAACAGTTGCAGGATTACCATCAAACGGTTTAGTAATGGCAAAGCCCGGCTTATCCGAACCTGTAGACCATGTTATAAATGACTCATCTTCCATTGTGCGTTTAGCGCCCATTTCCGTAAATAAAGCGTCGTAGAATTTTGCGGAATTTTTTATGTCATTGGAGCCTAAAGTTGTATATCCAATCATAACCAATACTCTATTAATGTGTGAGATACACAGACTACAAAAGTACTGTCTATAAGTACAGCTCCACAAGAATGACTTAACCGCCAAATTAGTGCCTAACGCTGGTAGCTGTTGCGCGTTTTTAGAATCAAAGGGTCAGAGTAATTAATTTTTAGTGTCGTTGACTATGGGAAACATCAATTTAAATTGCTCTGATCCTTTGATTAAATACTCCCGATTTTCGGTAAATTCTGCTTTGTGCATGTACCCGCAGTAATTATCGAACCCCTAAACTCAAACAGGATCTTCCATTGAAAAGTTTTTATCTTTGCTACACTCGGCAATATTAATAAGAAGAAAACATTAAAAATACTGGGCTTAATTCTCGAGTCATTAAGGAGGATTAACGTCCCAATAAGGGGCTGATAATAGATTGCTAAGAAGCGAAGCAGAACCGAGAAAACTGGTAGCAGCCCAGACTTAATTATCTTGTTAGGTGAACCTTCCATGATGAATCCAAAACTTTGCATCTTCTTTTTTATGGAAGATCTTTCCTATGGAAGGAAGAAACTTTTCTGCAACACCTCGCTGGAGGCTATTAGATACAACTAGCGCAATTGAAGTACAACCATTACTTATTAATTGTTCCCACAACTTTTCAACATAAGCCAGTGCCTCGGGCGAACCTAAGCTATCTTCATCCCAGATTTCTATTACAGAAAAATCGGAAACGGTTCTATTTAAAATAGTGCTCAAATATTCACTAGCGGCCTCCATAACACCCTCCTCATTAAAAGGACCAAATGCCTCTACATATAGGATATTACTTTCCCAAGAAAATTCTACATAGCCATGACTCTTCATTAAAAACCCTTTTTGCAATTAACACCAAGTTCAACTACGTAGCAAACTGCGCTTTTATGAAGCGGGGGCGGGGTCAAGTCTGGCGTTTTGCCTTAACAATAGGCCAACTCTTTAGGTATGACACGCCAAAATATCCGTTGATTTTCTTAATGTAAAGCCATCACCTTTATACGTAAGGGCAAAAGGCAAGACCTGACCCCGTTACGTTCTTACCACTCCACTCTTTCGAGGCGTCTGAAGGTAGCTTACATCCGTCGATAGCAAAATGCTGTTTGCCAACAAGGCCACTTTTACAACAGACCATGAGCACTTTATGGAAAACGGATTTTATTTCTTCTGTGTGACTACTTACAAAATCAGCGATAGTGGTGAAATGAGGTCTTGTACCCGCCGCTAGCGCCATAAACTTTAAATCTGTTTTGCAGAATTTCTCAATGGCGCGGCTTGAGTATATGCCTTTATAGTAGGCGTAAAATATTACACGAAGCAACAGTGCGGGCGGATAGGCTTTTCGACCCACTTTTCTATTTTTAACACCTGCGTGAAATTCTTCTAGATCTATTGCATGAGTAAGGAGGTGATAAAGACAAAACTCGAAGGTGTTTTCACCGAGTACTTCAAGATAATTAATATCAAGAAAGACACTTTGATTTAAATTGTCATCGAGGTAGTTCGCCACAAATACTCCCATAAGCGGTTAAAGGATGTATTTTACAGGAAAGGGTGAGTGTTTCTCGGGTTTAATTGAATTTCCTACAGCCTGAACGCCGCCATTTGCGGTCGGAGTGTGATGGCAGATTTTTTGCGTGTTTTTGCAAAAAAGGTGACAGCTCACGGAGTTCCGCAAGATGGCTTTGTTAACTTTACCGTTACACATTATTTCTATATTTTCGAATTCCAATATTCAACGTATGATTCGTAGGCATTTTTGTCTATGAGAAAAGGCAGGTGCTGAACGACTGCTAATTTGTAACAGGGCAGCGTTCTAATACCTACTCGTCTCGCTTTTTCTACTCTGTGATTTCCATCAATCAGATTATACTTAGATGGCGCGATTTCGGCCAATATTACAGGTTTCTTTACGTCAACGGTATCAATATGGTCTTCATTAATTCTTGAGAATGCGGAGTGAAAATCAGATACATTCATTTCACTCAAAGCGACATCAGACAATCTAGAGTTTAGTTGAGAAACCAGCTTCGATATATTGAAGTGAAATATTCCATTCCTGTATATCTCATCCTCATTCTCTACCCCACAGGGCGCGAAATTTTTGTCAAATTTCAACTTTTCAGACACCTCATGACCTCATGATAAAGTTAACGCCGCTATAGCCTGCCCCGAATATGGAGCTGTTTTGTGCAATAATGCGCGCAGCGTATGCACAAAATCGCGTAATATTTGGGGCAGGCTATAGCTTTGTTAGACCGTTTTTGGGAAAATCTACTAGCATAAAATATATTCTCCATCTATTTTCAAAACAGCGCCGCCTCCAAACCATACTTGACAATTACTTATATCAGTTCCTTTTGAAAAAAGTTGCACGTAATTAGGATGGTCATGGAAACCATTTTGCTCTATTTTCATCATCTCCCCATCCCACTTATCGTGCTTTAAAAGGTAATAACCTAAAGCGGAATTTCCTGAACCTGTTGCAGGGTCCTCCAGATAACCAAAGGTTGGAGCGAAAACCCTTGTTCGATATTTGCTCTCCTGTGTTGCCGTTTCTGACGAATACAAGATAATAATATCCACTCCGATTTGAATACAAAATTTGTTAAGCGCTTGAAAATCGGGCGTTACGGAAAGTATGGAGTCTAGCCCTGACATAGGAACAACAAGCGTTTCAAGCCCCCCGTTAATAATTTGGGTTGGCAATAACTTGTTAATGTCACTGGCGTTACAATTCAGTGCCGCGACAATATCGGTTATACCAATATTTTTTGAGGAAAACTTGGCGGACGGAGCAGATATATAAACGCTTTTTTCACTTTTATAGCGGTTTTCAACCATTAATCGATTAGTCTTTGTAGCGATAGACAACATTGACTTTTCTTGCATTTCTTCACTATTGGCGACGATATCGTTTAGGATAGCTATTGTTGCATGCCCACAGAAATCTACTTCTCGCTCAGATGAGAAAAACCGGAGTATGTAGTCGGTATCCGTCCCTGGGCTAACATAACCAACCTCACTGACAAACCCTTTCAGTTCTTTTGCCACCTGTAGCATTTCCACACTGGAAAGGTCTTTTGTTGAGTTAAGATATACTACACCCGCTGGATTCCCGACTGAGTCTTGGGAAGCAAAAGCATCTATTTTTTTAAATCTTAATGTGCGCATTAATCCCCTTTTGGACTAACAGTTTATTCTATAGCCCCAACGACCTTTTCCCGCCGCCAAGCCATCATTTTAACGTGACCAGCACTATACAACACAAACCACATCACCTAAACCCCACGCCACACATGCCTTTCACGGCTTGCCCATATTCCCACGTTATGATCACACAAAATTTCAGATGCGGAGATATGTCGCCCGACGTACGTATCCGCCAAAATTTTCGTCTTATATTTTGCTGGATATGACACCTCTGCGGTATATCCAGCAAAAAATCCTACGGCTTTTTATTGCGAATTAACAAAGAAATGAACATTGATAAGAATAACTGTCTTTCAAATTTCGCAGTCGCATGAATATTCAACACTACGCTCTTGTCAGTATACAAACACTGTTTAGGCTCATGACCTAAGGCTTCTGAACATACAGATAGCGCCAAGAGAACAGTTAAGAAAGGTTTTCGCATGTAAAAACTCTGTTAATACTTGAATAAGGGTTTAATAACAGCTCTCTATTGGATGCACGGATGTCTTTTACATCTGGAATTATTTCCACATGCAATTGATATTAGAACCACGCGCCGAGACCCAACCAAAAAAAAGGAAGCGAACAACATCGCAATTTTGCTGCCCGCTCCCGGTCGTGCTGCCCTTAACACATTACCTACATCTACTACTTAAGGGGCAACTTAGGCCTCAGCGTTATGCAGTCCTTTGTCGCTTCGACAGTTAACTCTTCATCCACCGGGAACCCCATCTGACTCAACCAATACCCTCGCAATTGAATCCACGGCACCGGTGGGCGCAGTTGGATTCGTCCATTGACGGTTGTGCTGTTGCTTTTTGATTTAAAACTACCTCGGTAAACCTTGCTCGTGAAAATCTTCTTAACACGTGCTTGCTTCTTCGGTTTCACAACAGGTGCGGCCACTGGCCGCCTCTTGCCTCGGTTAATCACTGTCATCACCGCAATTAACTTCGGCCAGCACTTCGCTTTTGTCATCGCTCTTGCTTCCGTTCTTGCCTCCTTGCGTTGCCCCATTCCGGTCACCCCTCTCTCCTTGTCTTCTGTCGTCGTAACACGCATCAATTGCGTCTAATTCATCCGTGAAGTCTTTGAACAACGAAAACTTTTCCTTATCGAAGTCCAATTTAACGCTCGAATTAACGGTCATATTGACCCGCTCTACTTTCAATAGATTGGAATTCGCTGTTACCTGGATGGTTTGGCCTTTCTCAAAGCCCATCCTCCGCACCCACTCACCCTGCAAAAGTATGCTGGGTTCGTACTCTCGTGAAATAACGGACATGGCAATGCTGCCAATACCTTTCGGGGCGGCAACGAAGATTTCATCAACGATAAGATTAATAATGAGGGGAGAATTTTCTTGGGCCGAGCTGGACTCTAGCGTATGATCGGAATCAGCCATTTTTGGACTCTCTGTTAGTCTAATAGGGTTAGCAGCCTCTGGGTGTTCTCAGCACTTAGGGGTTGCGATTTTTTAAGCGGTTTAATTAATGTTTGGGGGGGCACCTCCTGACTTTTATCATTTTTTCATTTCTCTTTATTGATTAAATTGAATGCTATTTAGCTGTTTATTTGCTTACTCATTAGTCGGATTAGCCTGTTTGGTTGACTTTAAAATCACCTCGTAAACCATTCAGAAAATCACCGATTCAACCGCACGCTCAATTGAAAATAATTCATCAAACTGAAACAGCTGTGTTTAAACGGCTAAACAGCAGGGCAATTCAACCCTAACCGCTCCGTTAAATCAACCAAGATTTGTTTGTTTTGAGTGATTGTGATGTTAATCAAATCATTTTGGCGCATGGCTCTTGTTGAGGTATCGCGCTATCGCTTTTTTATTCAACTGGGCAAACGGTCTCGTTTCCAGACCGACTTTTATCTTGGCTATATTTTACCTAGGCTATCCTTTAGCTAATCTAGCGTTTATCTAGGCTGTCTTTTTTTCTAGGCTGAATTTGATCTTTCTTTTTTTCCTAGGCTACCTTTCGTCAAATCCGCATTTTATATTATCCGTTATTTTCCCGCGTTTATTCGAGACAAACATTTCCCTGCCCAAAAACTTGCTTAGTTGACAGTTAATTTTTATCGACTGGTATTCACCGGACTTTTTATTAAGTGATGCGACACTTTTTTAATCCGAATAAAAATAGGCATCAAACCCGAATGGCGCTTCCTGCGCTAATGCTTCGATCTGCATCCATGCAGTCGCGCGTGGGAATGCGTATCGTACTCTGCATTCAATATTAGGACCTTATTCTCCTAACTTGATACACATTCCCACGCAGAGCGTGAGGAACGAGGGGTAATATCAAATACTGAACACGGTATGCATTCCCACGGCGACTGCATGGATGCAGGAGGTAGAGCGAAGCATTAGCGCAGGAAGCGCGTAAATAGAATAACGCAGGAGCAGTTATCGAGGATGCCAGAGCCGAAGACCGTGGGAACGAGAACGTTCAAGTTTGGGAATACTTTCACAGTTTCAGAGCGCGAGGAACGAGGGGTAGTGCCTATCTGTAGGTCTTACAGATAATGGGCTTAGCTCTTAAAGAAGCACCATTCGCATCAAACCCCTCTTTAGTCATTTTAAAATCGTTATTCTGAATTCCGAATAAATATCACTCCATAACATACTTATTTCACAAGAAGGTAAAATGAGCTCAATCGAAATTCTCAATACCTACGACGTAAAACAAACAAATGGCCACTGCGGAAAGATTCGTCTAATGGCCGATGGTGCGGCCCGTTTCCACCATTTAGTGGTGGAAAATTCTTAACGGCATTATCACACATAGCAAAACATACCACCCAACTCTGAAGACCTACTACCAGGACGGAAGGAAAGGATACTCTTTGGGTAAGACCGTCTGCCGCATTTACCCCATGGATGGGGTGTATTAGATCGCGCAGGACGCGCGTAAGTAGAATAACGCAGGAGCAGTTATCGAGGAAGCCAGAACCGAGCATGCGATCGAGGGTGCGGCAGTCGAGCGTACAAGAACGTATTTAGGGCCTGCCCCGCGAGCAAGGCGAGTGCTTTGGGTATAGCGCGTTTTACCCAAAGAGTATCCTTTTTTGCATATTATATCGAAACCTGGGGTATCCATTAATGGTGCCCCGTTAGTATATTCCGCTATCAGATCAAGCACTTTCGATACCTCTTTATAAATTCCATACCTCTTTGTTTTTTTCGTTTAAGATAGCCGACCATCGATACCCACGACTCGCTATAGGTAAAAATGAAAAGCATTCCAGCTGAAACCGCCCCGCAGATAATTAACATGTCCGACCTTGAGTGGCAGAACGTCGGCAAGCCGGGTTTGTATACCAAGAGTGCTCGGGTGAATCTTGATTCGGGTGAGTTTCTCGGCCTGCTGCGTTTTGACCCTGATACAGTGAGTGGCGTCCATCGTCACCTGGATATTGCCGCTACTTATATTCTTGCCGGTTGCGTTAGTGATTACTCGGGGACTTTTCGCCAGGGCGATGTCGGCATTAACCCTGCTGGAGATACGCACGATGCCTTTTCTTATGAAGGGTCGGTGATGGTTTCTCGCATTGAGGGCGCTACGATTTACCCGAAAAGTACGGCACAGTTTGAGGAGTTGAAGGCTTTGCACCCTGGGGCGTATCGGGATGAATTTGGTGAGATCGAGAGTTCTCGTAAAAAGGAAGTTCTACCTTTTGCTGTTGAAGATGAACCGCTTGTTGCAACTGGCTGCCCTGGTGTCGATTATCGTTTGATATTTGATTACAAAACCACTGCATACGATTATCGAATGAGTGCGGTGTATTTTAAACCGGGGGCTAAGTTACCGAATTTTGTGACGGATAAGAAACTGGAAATATTTGTGGTGGCTGGGGATATTCATTGCCCCACTGGGCAAGCGACGGCCAATCACTTTTTAATTATTCCGGCGAATACGAAGCTTCACCTTGAAAGCCACTTTGGCTGCCACTTGTTGGCTTGGAGTGATGCGCCGATTCGTTGGCAGGATGAAGACGCCGGTATTGTTGATCCGTTTGGGTTTTAAATTTGTCATCACTCTCTCGCCTCGTCTAGACAGAGCCCCGAAACACCCGATTCAGTTACCATGAACCAACACCGAGCCACAGACTCTGGAGCATACTGCTGTGCCTTTTCCGTTAGCCTACAGTTGTTGACCGGCCTTTTAACTTTCCTCCTTGGCGTTTCTTTTTTTGCTTTCCATTTTTAACTTCCTCATCTGTAACACCCCAAACACCCCTACCATTACGGCTACAACTAGGGTAGTAATGATACCGGCTGTTGTATCGATCCAAACTCTTGAGAGCACTAAAGCCACGGAGCCTACAACCCATAGGTAGTCACCGATAGAGAAATAGAGCGTTAGCCATTTATTCGGTATTGGTTTGAGGGATGCCCATATTAGGTGGATGCCGTTGGCGATCAGCCCTGCTCCTAGGATCTGGAGCAGGAGTTGAGGGGCTGGCATTTCTGCACTCAAGAATGCGGTTACGCTGTCGGGTATGGCTATAAACATTACGCCGAACAGTATGCAGCTGGCCGCATTGGCTTTCATGATGTGGTTCAAGGTGATCATAACTTTCCCTTTATGTATACTTGGTTGACATGATATTAGCTGAAGGAATTCACGCATGTCAACAAGGTTGACACAAAAAGGTAATCCGATGGTGGACAGTGAGGCGCTGAAGTTAGTGCTTTCCGCTTCGCATGTTCAGGAGTTAACTACGCGCTATCTTTCGCAGACGTTAAACGCCAAGGGTTATGAAGCGGTAACGCCGTCTATTCTGAATTTTTTAAGTGCATTGGAGTGCGGGGTTAATTACGGGTCTGAGATTGCCAGGAGCCTTGGGGTTTCTCGGCAAATGGTGGCGAAGACGGTTAAGGAACTTTGCCGCTACGGCTATTTGGAGCAGAAGGATGGAGTGGGTAAGCAGAAGGAAATTTTGTTCACGCAGAACGGTGAGTTGCTGATGTCGGATACTCGGCAAATTCTGGCGGATATTGATAAGGTTCTGGTGAAAAAAATGGGATTGAAGTCTGTTCAGTCTACGGTTGAAAACCTTGGGACGATTGCAGGGTTGCTCTCTGAGTTGGAGGTGTAGATCGAGGGTTGAGTTGGATAAAAATATTATATTTAACGAGGGCTCGCATTGGGTTTTCTTATTCTGAAAATTGGGGTGACCCTTTGGTTTCCCGGCAACTGAATTTAGAAGCTCTGCAAGAGGCTTTCGGTCTGCGCCTCGCCCCGCTAGGTTGACGCAGGTAATGCATGGCGATAATGTGCTGCTTCGTTATCTTCGAATACTAAAGGGAAGCTTACTGTGCCTTTCACACCGATACATATGGGGCCGGGTATATTGCTTAAGGGCGTGTTGCAGGGCAGCTTTAGCCTTATGGTTTTTGGATGGACGCAGATCGTAATGGATATTCAGCCCTTGATCGTTATGCTTTCGGGTGAGGGGCATCTTCACGGTTTTACGCATACTTACATTGGGGCTACGTTAATCGCGTTACTGTCTGCGGTTACGGGTAAGTATTTGTCTCAGATTGGTTTGTATGTGCTGGAACTTACCCCGAGTATTCGCCAGAGTATTTCTTGGTGGGTGGTTTTCATTAGTGCGTTTATCGGCAGTTATAGCCATGTGTTGCTTGATAGTATTATGCACGGTGATGTGGAGCCGTTTTTCCCTTTCTCTCTATCTAATCCGCTGATGGGTGTTATCTCTGCAGGTTTGTTGCATAAGTTGTGCATGTATAGTGGGTTGTTGGGTGCTGGGGTTTATTATTTTGTGCAGTGGCGTGGTAAGTTAAAGCTGGCGCAATAGAATATCTTTAATAATTATGGGTTTGATAATGATGATATCCAGCCTCCGAGGAAAGACCTGAAGAAGTGCCAGCGCTGTGAACTTCTCTATTCAAAGGGCTCTGTTTTGTGTGCTCACTGTGGTGATTTAGCGATCCAAAACCCGAATGGCGTATGGTTTGTATTGCAAGACGCAGAGGATTCAATTGAGGTTATGCCTCAAGATGATTTTGATTCGATAAACGTAATGGAATTTGAAGTAAGCGAACTGAAAGGTGTAACGTGGAAAGATTCAAAAAAAGTAAGTGATCGAGTTTTTACTTCTCAGGGGAGTTACCTTATTTACTTTTCCGATAACTTAGAAACCGAACCTGAAAATACTTTCAGCCTCCAAGAAACTGTATATTTTGGTATATAGTCCCCTTTTGATTGAACAAAAATTAACTCTACAATAAAATTTGGAAAAATAGATGATCAAGGAAAAACTCTCTCTTCTCGAAAAAACCGGTATCGTTTTAGTTTTTTTAATGGCTGCCTTGCAGGGCTTTTACGGTATTTATGGTTATATTGATCCCGTCGCCTTTGCCAGTTTACGTGGCACGGAATTGATCTCTGCTGCAGATGCTGATTGGGTTCAAATATATGCTTCTAGAACGCTCTTTATCAGTTTGATCATTGGTTTTTTGCTGTATAAACGCAACTACCCTGTTTTAGTCTGGGCGGCTTTATTTGGGGTGGTGATGCCTATTACGGATGGGGTGTTAGCTTACGAGGCTGTGGCCCCTATGAAGGTGATTGTTAAGCATATTGTAACGGCGCTGTATTTGATTGCTGTGGCTTTTGTCTTGCGCGCGGTGATTAGTCAGAACAATGAAGAGCTCTAGTCAGAATTTTCCACTAGAGGAGACTATGCAACTCGATAGAGTTACTGTTGTTTTAATGCCGGGACTGAATGGAACTGAGGGGCTTTTTCGACCTTTGTTGGACCATGCCCCTGAAGACTACGATGTGGTCATCATTTCATATCCAACTCATGAGAAGTTATCGTATACGGAGCTGGTGACTTACACGCTAAAAGCCCTTGATGCTATTCGTGGTCGTTACATTTTGGTTGGTGAGTCTTTTTCGGGGCCTCTGTCTCTCCTCATTGCCAGTGAAAGACCAAGTGGGCTCGTCGGGATAATTTTGGCGGCCTCTTTTATATCGGCCCCCAATTTTCGAATTGGACGTTTTCTTCCGTGGAGAATCAGTTTTATTCTGACAAAGCCCTTATATGCCTTAAGAATTTTTCTGAGTAAAAAAGGGAGTTCATCTTTTACCAAAACCACGTCAATCGAGCTGCAGAAAGTATCGCCAGCGGTTCTCGCTGATCGAATTCAATCTGTATTTTCTGTTGATGTCGCTGAGGAACTCAGAACGTGTGCTGTTCCGATTCTCTATTTCAGGGGAACGAAAGATTTTGTTGTTCCCCGCAAAAACCTCAGTCATATTATCTCTGTGAACCCTCTGGTATCAGTCGTTGAGTTTAATACTCAACACTTTTTACTGCAGGCTGCTCCAGTCGAGTCTTGGGATGCAATAAGCGCTTTTATCACTGAGATAAACTAAAGAAGTAGTGAGCCGGTTTTGTTAATGGAGCATTTGAGTAACGGTTAATAACTTTAAGTACTTAAAAGCATGCTGACTTAGACGAAACCCATTCTAAGAGACCGATGTTCATGCGCCTCTTTTAAAGTTTGGTGATTATCGTGCCAGAATTAAATGGTTTTATTGGATACGGTTTTTGTTATTTTCTATCCGCAATATCCATTAGCCTGATGTCACCAAAACCACATAATTGGCACGCTAATAACGTCTTTTTGCGTAAATATCTATGTATTAGCCCAGCCTTCCCGTAAAAAACCGGTTTTTATTTTTGAAAACCCACACCTACAGCGCTACAAAAACGTTCTCACTTTGTAGTTTTGAAAAACACTTTAATCCTTTGGTGTCCAATCTGTATTTCAAACGTATTAACAAATAGCAGGTAATATAAAAAAATATAAGCTGACGGATTAGCACTACCCATTCGTGTATTACGCAGAGCTGGTATCTATTCGACGTTCATACATAACAACAGGCACAACTACAAAGCTAGTGGAAAAGATTATGATCGATGGAAAAATAACAAAAATATCGAAGAAGAAAGACAGTCAACTTATTATTAGAATTAACGGTATCGACAGAGATCAGTTTGTCAGCCAGTGCAGTGAAATGGATACTAGCGCAGCGCGTGAAATCCGGAAGTTTATACGGCAATTTATGGACGAGAATAAGACGATAGAAATCAACAATATCCATCGATCCCCTCTCGTTGCCAATTCAGAGACGATTTCATTCAAGAATCACGCTTACGAGAAGTAGGCCAGTAAATTCCTGTTACGGTTCAATAGCGAGAAGCAGCCTATATTCATGAGGTTGCTTCTCTCGCACTTCACACCCGTTACCCGTTACCCGTCACCCGTCACCCGTCACCCGTCACCCGTCACCCAAAATTCGTCCATAAAAAAAGCTCCATCCAAAGGACAGAGCTTTTGCTTGAATCGCTTAGTCGTTTTTACACGTGTTAGGGACAAGCCCCTAGAGACCAGTAGCTACCGTCAACGGTGGTCAATGTAGTATTGCTCCATGTTCCCCCCGGTATGAGCTCTCCGCTGCCGACGGTTATAAAGCTCGGTGCCCAGATACTGCCTTCGTTTACAGCGCGCCCAGAAGTTTGGTGGTAATAGTTATAGCTGGTCATTTCTTCACATATGGGCGGTAATGACGGGTCGGTATCGGTCCATGAGCCGTCTTCTAATTCCCACATTTGAAATTCCGTTGTGTAACCGTATTTTTGCACCATTGCTATCCAACCGGCATAGTCGAGACGGCCTGCTAAATAATGGCCATATGCTGTGTCGATATAATCAACTGCTGGGGTAGTCGTCGTGAAGGTTATAAATGCTGATGGTCCGGTCTCTGTTCCACAGTCATCAATGTTAGTTGCATAGATTTCGTATTCTGTTCCGGGTGTGAGTCCGGTTATGCTGACGTAGTCGGAATGAAATATTAGTGATGTCAATTCAACACTATTACTTTGATAGACTTTTATTGTTTCGAAATCACCGATACCTGAGTTACCAACGCGAATATCCGCTTCGGTGTCTCGGACTTCTATAACGGAAATACTACTGGGCGGTGCGGGCGGCGCATAATAACGGTCACACCTTCCATTTTGATCCTTAAAGAATTCCCAAATATATTCTGCCGCTATCGGGCCTCTTGAGTAGGACCAAACATGCAGGGCCTCATCGCCTCCGGTCCAGTAATGGCCGCTACCATAGGTTCCGTTTCTCGCTGGGTCGCCGTCATAAACGAGGGTTTTTACAAGCGCGGATGCTGAGTTTCCTCTATACGTTGTTAATGTGCAATTGATGCCGTCTTTATTACAGCTTTCTACTGAATCAGCGATGAGGTCTCCACCCCATACGATCAATTGTGAATCGCGAATGAGTTCCATCGAACGCATGTGCACAATGGTATCGTTCGTTGATTGAACGAGTAACATGGGAACGGCCCGGTCGTAGTTTAATTCGGCATTAATGGCATCCACATGATGTATTAAATCGTGGAATTGTGCGGGTTCATTTACAAATGATTGAATCCAATCACCATAGGGAAAACCAGCAACAGGTGCGGCAGCGGTCCAATATTCATTGTGGGCAATGGCTTCGGCTACGGCCATTCCGCCGCCGCTATTAAAGCCTGTAATAAAGCGCGCTTCAGGGTCGATCATATAATTGGATTCGACTTCTAGGGCTACGTCATACAAATAATCTACTTCGCCACCTCCACCTTCTTGGATGTGTTGAGGTAAATGGTAGCCCCAGCAATTTTCAGCGCGCATTTCAGAATATTGGCCCACGAAGGGATAGACCACGATTATATTTTCTTGGTCGGCAATCAGGTCGAAGTTCCAAGCATTCAACGCATCGGTATTGTTCATGTCGCAGCCGTGTAACGCCATGATCATCGATACGGGCTGTGTACCATTGTAAGATTGTGGAATATAAACTTTATATGATCGGTTTTTACTGATATCAAAACTATGGGTTACAACGGTACCTGTGCCCGTCATTGTTTGCGCGGACGCATTGAATGAAAAAATTGAACCAACAATAATCGCAGCCGACATGAGGGCTGATTTTATTTTGGTAAATATTGATAATGATTGTCGGTGCCCTGACCGATCTTTTGAGATAATTGCATTCATTTGAATTACTCTTAATTTTTAGGGTGGGGATCAGTACTCGATCGATTTTAATTTTTATTCTTTTAAATCGAAGATTCATTCAGACCCTCGTTATTTAATAATCCTTCGTAGGAGGGCTTTCCTTTTTACTTTTAAAATTTCTTTAAGGGAGAAATTATCATTTTAAAACGTATATACATTTTAAAATGATTCTAATGTCTACGCTCCTAACTTTTATTTAAATATTTGTTTAAACGAAAGAACCCCGCACTATCGCGGGGTTAAATTTTATGCAGTTTTCCTTTTTGTTATTTGAATCTCCCCTACTGAGGACAAGATCCCACGTCCCAGTGTGAACCGTCGAAACTGCTCAACGTCGTTGTGCCCCAGGTTGACCCCGGCATTGAGTCACTGCTTCCATTTGCTACATAGTTAGGTGACCAGTAGCTACCTGAGCTTGTCGCCCGCCCGGCTGTTTTGTGGTAATAATTGAATGTGGTGAATTCATCGCAGTCGATAACGGTACAGGCATCACCTACTCCATCGCCATTACTGTCTAGCTGATCGACGTTTGAAACGTTAGGGCAGTTATCAATGTCATCGGGTACTGTATCGCCGTCGGCATCTGGTCCGTAAGGCGTGCTGTCACAAATATCTCCTAGGCCATCGTTATCCGAATCCAGTTGATCCGTATTGACGAGGTTAGGACAGTTATCTTCAGCATCAATTATCCCGTCACCATCGGTATCCGTTTCGCTAATTGGGCAAGCGTCTCCTCGACCATCGCCGTCACTGTCTATCTGATCGGGGTTAGCAATGAAGGGGCAGTTATCCTGTAGGTCTGGATGTCCGTCTCCGTCGGTATCTGGCCCGTAAGGTGTCGCGTCACAAAGGTTTCCGATGTTGTCGCCATCACTATCTTCTTGATCAGGGTTGTAGGTATTAGGGCAGTTGTCGGTGGTATCCGGAATACCATCTCCGTCTGCGTCAACAGCTGCAAAAACTGCGCGACGATTATTGTCGAAGAAAAATTTAGTGAGGAACGCGGGGTAGTCGATAGTAGAATGATTTGTATATGTTCCCCCTCCTGAACTTCCGCTTCCGGCAGGCCATGCATGGTTTAAATTAGTCACCATTATTTTTGAAATACGAACACCATCATTGTCACTCCAGGTAGTTTCTGTTCCACCGCCCGAAATCGTATTTTGCTGAGCATCCTCCGTTGCACCATAAACACTTTCCATCGCATCTGCATTAATGTGAGCATAACCAATAGCCACCATTCCATCGCTCGTTGCACCTGCATACGCACCTAAACCATGAACTACCGATGTTATTTGAGTGTTAAATAAATCATCGTTATTGCTATAGGTACGACAGAGGTTCGCGACTGAACTCGCACTGACACCCGGAGCAACAGGGCTTATCTGATTGGCTGTTGTGCCTAAAGATGGCCCCGCAGCAATTCCTATACCGGCAAATATTTGCGGCGCAACACAACCCATAACGAATGCTTCAGAGCCGCCTGATGATAAACCTGAAATGTACACCTGGTCCGGATCGATATTGAGACTTACGTTTCCGATCATGTTATTGGCAAGATCAATCAAGTTATCATCGTAGCGCGAAGGGTTTGCGCCACTGTGATTACTGCCGTAATAATCCCAACACTGCAAACCTTGCATGCCGCCTTCAGGCACGTAGGGTGCAGCAATCACCATTCCGTATTGGTCAGCTTCGTTAGTCCAACCCCAATTATTTTTGACCCATTCGTTAGGGTCATTAAAAGAGCTGTCACAACCATGAAGCGATATCATCAATGCGCGTTTGCCATTTGAGGTTGTGCTGTTTGGCAAGTAGGTGTGCACTTCCATTCCGGCAATATTCGCATCTGTGCTCCATCCCCCTGGAATAATAGGAGGACAGGAACCGGGAATTGATTCATCGCAATCACAAGCACTGCCCACGCAGTCACAATTACTGCCAACGCATTCATCACCCGGGTTCACGTCTGTCCAGGTACCGTCTTCCAATTGCCAGATTGTTATCGAAATGATATATCCGTGCCTAGCCCCATATTCTAAATACTGCTCTGTCGTTAAACGTTCAGCGACATAGTGGGTTGAAACCGTGGCGGTTTCGCTTGGGTAACTTTGATTGTTTTCTACTTCCGCCGTCGTTGTGAAATTAACAACATTTGAGGATCCTGATTCGTTTCCACAATTATCCACTGCGGTTGCGTAAACATCATAGGAAGTTTCTGTCGTTAAACCGGATACACTAATAGATGTTGTGACTGCGGGCGATGATCTTAGTACTGCACCATCTTGACGATAGATTTTATATCCGTGTAGATCACTTTCGCTATTAGCCGCTATAGAAAGACTTACGCTGTTTCCTAGCGGTTCAACAACATATAAACCAGTTGGATTCGCAGGTGCAATGTTATCACCCACTTCGCAATCACCTCCTCCGGCTATTTCGTCAAAAAATGCCCACATTTGTTCGGCTGCACTGGGACCATCGGAATCGTCGGACCAAACTGACATATCGTTATCACCGCCTGTCCAGTAGTGGCCGTGACCTAAATCCGCTTGGACTCCAAAGCCTCCGTCGTAGACCATTGTTTTAATAATTGGCGTTCCGTCTGGGCCGTTATAGGTTTTTAATTCGCAATTAACGCCGCCTTTACTACAGCTTTCCGTCGCGCCGTCTTGCTGAAGGTCATCCGCCCATACAGTCAATTGTGAATCACGAATTAATTCCATCGCTGTTGGTAGCACGGTTGTATCATTTGCCGATTGAATCACTAACATGGGCACAACGCCGTTGTCATTCAGCTCGGTTTCAATTGCGGTTACGTGCTGATCTACGTCCTTAAATATTTCACTCAACACAGACACTGACCAATCTCCATAGGCTAGTCCAGCCACGGATGCTGCCGCTGTCCAGTAATCGCTGTACGCAATCGATTCCGCCACGGCCATTGCTCCACCGCTCGAAATCCCGGTGATAAAGCGGCGATTCGAATCGATTTCATATATTGATTCAACTTCTTTTGCCAAGTTATAAATATAATCAACCTCACCGCCAGCTCCTTCTTGAATCATTGACGGAAACCAATACCCCCAACAATCATCACTACGTGGGTTGGTTGCCGGGATACCGACGTAAGGAAACACAACAATCGCATTATGCTGATCGGCTACCAGATCCAAATTCCATGCGTTTAACGCATCTACGTTGTCCATAATACAGCCATGCAAAGCCATAATCATGGATGCTGGTGTCGAGCTATCATATGACGCAGGCACATACACTTCGTACGTTTGATTTTTACTGGAATCAAAAACGTAGGAATCAACACTCCCCGTTCCAGTTAGCGTTGCAGCTGCCATAACAGGACCGGCTGTAAAAATAGAACCCACAATAAAGGTAGAGACAACACGAGGAATAACTTTTGAAAAGTTGGATATGGCGGATCGTAGGGTTGACCGCCCTTTTGATGATATAAATTTCACTTTAACTCTCCTGAGTTGATATCAGCCTAGAGAAAACAAATTACATCTATGTTGACTAGGCCACACATTATTATTTTTATTTTCGATTGATACATCCAAACACAATCTATTCAATGTTTGACATCCATGAATGCGTTCTTCATGTACGAAAAAAAGTCTACCAGTTACGTAACATTAAAAAACTAAACCAAAGGCGTATTGACTATTGCTTTATTTGTCTGTACTAAACACACAAAAATCATCTTACTTAGCAGTTGAAAGGTCTTATAAAGAATAAAACAATATAAAAATACGATAACGAGGCGCCAACTTTTTAATGTTATTTTTCATTCTTGATTAAGTTATGGCGATATAACAAATTAAAGGCACGCGACTAGATATTTTGACACCTAAATAGCCAACTACAAATTACGAAAAAAAATGTAACATCTTAAAATATTAAATCAGTCAAATATAAAATCGATACAAACGATTAAATGGAACTGTTTTTTGTTTCACATAATTTTGTTTTTTACCATTACACTTCATTACAGAAATAGGATTTAATAACGGGGGACGGGAGACGGGGGACGGGAGACGGGGGACGGGGGACGGGGGACGGGGGACGGGGGACGGGGGACGGGGGACGGGTGACGGATAATAATTGGTGGATAGGTTTTGATTTTATGTAATATTTATGCGCTCAGCAATGGAGATACTGCCAAAACAAACGCGCTTGAAAACCAATACCCCAATATCGTTTAGGTAGCTTTAAAATTCTACCGACAAGGAAACCAAAATAGGTAGATAAAAATAGAAAGGGGATCGATTAATTCTTAAAGTAAAAATAAATATTGAAGATTAAAAATAAAGGGAGAACTAGAAAGGAGCTGCCCGCGATGCGGGCAATTCTATTATTAAGATTCTGAGCTACTGAGCTACTGAGCTATCCAGGTTTTAGAGAGCAATCGGTTTTCACCAAAATATAATGCAGCCTCATAAGTCGATCCAGCTGTTAGTTCTCCAACACCTTTTGGCGTCCCGGTCATAATAATATCGCCATCGTCTAAACTCATAAACGAAGCACATTCGTCTAATACGGCTTGTGGAGAAAATACCATATCGGTGACTTCGCCTTTCTGTTTCAATTCACCATCGACTGTTAACGTAAATGTTAGCTGTTCAAGGGAATCGGGAAGGTCTACAAAATCGCTGAACAAGGCTGAGCCATCAAATGCTTTTGCGCGTTCCCATGGGAGTGATTTTTCTTTTAGACCTGCTTGGGTTTTCCGTTTGGTTAAATCCAACCCTAGGCCCACGGCAGCTATTTTTTTGTTTTTTATGAGGAAGCTCAATTCTGTTTCGTAATGCAACACTTCTTCGTTATGCTGTGACGCTAGCGATTGCGTGATTGACGAGTTGGGTTTCATAAAAATGACAGGACTGCTTGGGACTTCGTTGCCAAGCTCACGCGCATGTTCGGCATAATTTCGACCGATGCAGACGATTTTCAATGGGGGGATATTTTCGTTATTACAGCTTACGGTTTGCACTCTCGACTCCAAAATTTCTTAGTACTGCTTAGTAATAAGCATGCTAGCTCCGTCCTTGTCAGCTCCATGCATGCTTTTACCATGTTAGCACCACGATAAATTTAACCATTAACACTTATATATCTGAATGAGCCGAGGAAAGTACTCGAATAATTTAAGCCTTTTCCCCCTGCCATACAGCGCGATGCGTTTCGAATTGTTCTTTTAAGAAACGTCTAAATTCGCGGAAGCGCAATGTATCACGTAAATCCGGATGTGACAGCATCCACACATCAAATCGATGCCATTTATCGTGGGCGGGAATACGTACAAGGTCTGGCTCGTCGTCGCACATAAAGCACGGCATCATCACTAACCCCATATGGGTTTTTGCTGCGTACAGCTGCATATGGGGGTCGTCAAATCGATGTCTGGTTGGCAGGTGGGGGAACTGGCTGGCCTCTACCCAATCGGGCGTGCGACTGTCGTCTCCCCAACCAATCCAGTTCGCGCTACTGCCTTCGCCTAGGTCGTAGCGATCTAAATAGATTTGTGTGGCGTAAACAGCGCAGTGTATTTCTACCAATTTGGTTCCAATTAAATGGTCCGGTGGCATTGCGCCTTTCATCATTACACGCAAGGCGATATCCGCTTCTCCACGTGACAGGTCGAGTGCGTCATAGGAGGGAATAATCTCTAGTTCAACCTTTGGGTGGGCGCCCGAAAAAATAGCCAATGAGTTCATAAAGGGTTTTACGATGATATGGCTGGGCACGGTGAGCCGGATGGGGCCTTGCATAATGCCGCTTTTGGCTTGCAGCAAGCGTTCAATTTCGTAGGCATCCGATTCCATTCTGAGGGCGATATGCAATAGGTCTTGCCCTGGCTCGGTCAGTAAGAAACCTGAAGATAATCGGTTAAACAATTTAGTGTCGAGTTCCGTTTCTAGCTCACTGATTCTTCGCGTTACTGTGGAGGGGCTGAGTCCGTGAGCCAGCGCAACGGCTCGTGCAGACCCTTCTCGGTGTAAGGCGAGGAAGAGTTTTATGGTGTCCCAATTCATTGATTTCATATGTCTTTTATACTTGTAAATTTTCCGTTAATTTTTAGGGTTTCCATAGGCAACGTACTAGTAATTTCTAGCTATGATAAACGTTGGGTCCGGCCCATAACTCGTTGTTGTAATCCACATTTTTCGACTATGAACTCGCCGCCCGAATCGGATAGTTGCCGCCCTTGCACCTTCCGTTTTTGTAAACGCTGCTGCCAGTACCGCCCGACCATGGCATTTGCGGAACCTGTTGCTGAATCTCGTTCTCGTTCCCACGGTCCCCCGTGGGAATGCATACGTGAAGTGAAAACCGATCAGAATTATCGGATTTACTGGAATATGAACAAACAATATTCGAATTAAGTTCAATAAACATACTTCGGTCTGCATTCCCACGGAGACGATTACACGGATGTAATCGGTAGAACGACTCAGGAGACAAAGTCGAACGTGGGAACGAGGGTATTAGGTGTTATTCTCCAAACTTGATCCGCATTCCCACGCGGAGCGTGAGGAACGAGGAAGGTGTATCTGACTGTAAGCCTTGCAACCACTAAATCCATCTCCTAAGGGCGTGCCATTCGGGTCCGGCCTATAACTCGTTGTTGTAATCCACATTTTTCGACAATGAACTCGCCGCCCGAATCGGATAGTTGCCGCCCTTGTACCTTCCGTTTTTGTAAACGCTGCTGCCAGTACCGCCCGACCATAGAATTTGCGGAGCCTGTTGCTGGATCTTCATTTTGACCGTACTGCGGGGCAAAATAACGCAGTACGTAGTCATCTTTTTTTTGCGTGCTTTTTGCTGTGACAATAAGTCCGCGCTTGCTGTAACGACATAGCCTGCGTGAATTTACACGGCAGGTTTTTACATCTTTTTCATGATTAAGTTCGAGGATGCAGTAGTCGTTCTCTCCTCCCACTAATATTACCTTTACGATTGAGCGGTTCAATAGATTTTTCCAGCCCCTAACGCAAACCGCATGCTGATACGCGAGCACTGGCATTTGAAAAGAAATATTATTGCGATGACGCCGGAGCAGAATGGGGCCGCTCGATGTATGCAGAGACACCGTATCCGAGTTGATGCCTTCAAAAATAATATGGGCGGCGGCCAAATAGCCTGATCCACAGCGTTGTATCTTGTGACCGTTTTGAAAAAAGTTTGCGCTGTAGTGGTTTTGCTCGCTCGCGGTTAAATCAACAAGTATATCGGGGGAATATTCTTTTGATAGTTGCTTTGGCTCGCTTGTTCTTTTGTCGTTGCTTTTCCCAGCACTTCTGCCTGCATATCTACCTATATTTTTGCCTGTGCTTTTGTCACTGTTTTTATTGCTGGATAGGACTTTATACAGGACAACGTGCCGATTCCCCTTTGCTATACGCCTTTCACTCTTTTGTTCGCTGCCATTGTGTTCAAGCTCTTCATGCCCTTCTACTCGCCTATTACAGCCTATCCCGTCGTTTCCAACAAAGCTGGCAATCTTGTGAATTTCCCTTTCGTTCATATCAGGTCATGTTCTTGAGAAGGAAGATGCTGAACATGTTGTTTTCTGCCAGCCATAATTTTTGTGCGGTCCAGCCTGCTTGGTAGGCCATGGTTTGAAATTCACTCGGCGCGTATTTATACGAGCTTTCTGTGTGGATGGTTTCGCCTTCTTTGAATTCGATCCTAATTCCGTCCAAATATGTGAAATGGGTTTCTAGACAAACGAGGTGCATTTCAATACAACCTTTACCGGCATTATAGAATGCGTAGTGCTCAAATTTATCGACGTCTATAGAGGCATCAAAATGACGATTAACGCGATGCAGGATATTGAGATTAAAAGCCGCCGTTACGCCGGAGCGATCGTTGTAGGCTCGATGTAAACAGGACGGTGATTTTTTTGTGTCGACTCCTATCAATAGAAAACTATCGGGGCCTAGGGTTTTTCGGGCATTACGCAAAAACACATCGGCTTCTTGCGGTGTTAAGTTACCAATAGTTGAACCGGGGAAAAAACCAAGACGCTGTAGGTGGCTGTGGTGATGAATTTCTACACTTTGGGTAAAATCCGCTTCGATGGCATGCACATCGAGACTCGGGAATTCTGTGTTGAGTTCTAGACAGGCATCGCGTAAATGTTCACCGGAGATATCGATGGGGATAAATTGCTGAATACCAACGATTTTCTCTAGCAGTGGTTTTACCTTTAGCAGTGAGCCTGCGCCAAATTCTATTAGGGCATAGTTATCTGTTAAGATATGCGAGAGGGATTCGGCCACTTTGGGCAGTAAAGCGAGTTCTGTTTTGTAGGGGTAGTATTCTTCTAAAGCACAGATTTTATCAAAGTATTCGGAGCCTTGTTTGTCATAAAAATATTTGGGGTGCAGTTTTTTACGGTCTTGGGTAAGGCTGGATATAACGTGTTCGTAAAAATCATCTTTATTAACAAGGTCGATTTCTTCACGTAATAGTGCTTCCGACATTGATACGCCCCTCTATTATTAATATTGTTACTAATGTTGCTATTAAGCAGTTCGCTTATGTTTACGTTAAAATTCAAACCAATTACATTATCCAAAAACAAATAGTCCAAAAATAAATAGTACTTTTTGAAAACAACTAACCGTCATCCTCAGCCAAACGCAGGCCGGTAAACTGCCATCGCTGCTGTGGATGAAAAAAGTTCCGATAACTTGAACGCATCTGCAGTCTCGGGGTTACGCATGATCCGCCTTTTAAGACGAATTGATTCGCCATAAATTTTCCGTTGTATTCCCCTAGCGCGCCTTGTTTTGGGTCAAACCCTGGATAAGGTGAGAATGCACTTTGGGTCCATTCCCAGACATCCCCATAAATATCTTCGAAGTCTTCGCCACCCGATTCTGCAGAAAATGGTCTCCAGGCGTAGGACTCTAAAAAATTTCCGGCAACGGGACGTGATTCAGCGAGCAGTTCCAGTTCGTGCTCGCGTGGTAAGCGCTTGCCAGACCATCGCGAAAAGGCATCGGCTTCGTACATGCTAACGTGATGGACGGGGGCATTTAGGTCGACGGGCTGCATGCCATCTAAACCAAACTGCCACCAACCATCATCGCGTTTTTCCCAATACCCTGGCGCTTGCCACGCTTCTTTGCATTTAACGGCCCAGCCGTCTGATAGCCACAGTAGGCTGTTGTCGTATCCACCATCGTCCATAAATGCGATCCAGTCAGCGTTACTCACCAGCCGGGAGGCTAATTTAAATGGCGAGACGTATACCGAATGGCGCGGCTGTTCGCAGTCGTAACTGAAGTCTTCCACGGATGATATGGAATGTTGATTTTCGGATGCTGGCTGTTCGTGAGTTTGATGTTGAGACGATGCGTTAATGCCAACTTCCACTAAGCCACCGTCAAACGCCACCATTTTCGGAGCCGAAAGTGTTTTCGGTTTTTCCGCAATTGAGGGCTTACGGGATAACACGGTGGGTTTAAGGGGGCTACATGAAAGTAAGTGCAGGAGGTCTGTCAGTAATAATTCTTGGTGCTGCATCTCATGGTGCAAACCAATGGTTACCAGGGCCGCGACATCATCGGGCCGCGCTTGAATGACTCGCTTCATACGTTCATCAATTACATGACGATATTCAATCACTTCTTGCAGTGATGGGCGTGTCAATAAACCCCGCTGTGGCCGCGCGTGTCGCTCTCCGACGGAGTCGTAATAGGAGTTAAACAGAAAGCTGTAATTTTCATCGTGCCAATGAAATTCCGGCTGGTATTTTTGCAGGATGAAGGTTTCAAAAAACCAAGTCGTATGCCCTAGGTGCCACTTACCTGGACTGGCGTCGGGCATGGATTGCGCGCATAGATCTTCCGGGGATAGGCCTTCTGTTAAGGCCTCTGTTTGATGACGAACTCTTGTGTATTGTTCGATTAAGCTTTTCATTGAACCACCTATCTTCCGAAATAACTATGAGGCGCCAATTTGGCAACGCGATTATCTTAGGTGTAGACAGTTTTGCTTTGAAGGCCCAAATTGTGCCCAGGGCGTTGCGTAAATGCAACACTCTGGCAAAATTATTGGCGCCATTCAAAACAAAGTCCCAACATATGCCATATGTTGGGATTCGATTCGAAGATTTGGAGGGATGGTAGACGGGGGACGGGGAACTGGAAACGGGACACAGGCAACGGGAAAGCAGGGCGGAGACTGAGCCTGCTTTCATGCTTGGCCGGTTATTACGGCTCGGTGATAAATACGATACGACGTATTTGATACCCGTTCACGGCTCCGCCAATGAATTTAGAATCAAACTGGCCTATCCGAATTTTACGCACGTTTAAGGTGGTGGAGCAGATGCCCGACAGCAGCTCTGAATCGAGAGCCCCCGCGCTGATCGTTAACATGCCTACATCGATATTATCTGACACTGAAACCGAATCAAAACTGCTGCCTTGGCAGGTGGTGTTCGCTTCAACTTCTATGGAGGACGCCGAATCGGCATTGCTCCATTGAACAACAATATCATCTCCACTTCGGCTTATTCGGTCACCGGATATTGGGGATGTCACATTGAAGGATTCCGGTAGGATGACGATTGAATCCCGAGCTGTAGTGCCATCATTACGATCACGGAAGAGTGAAATATGATATTCACGATCTTCGCTTTCGGGTAGCCGTGCGGAATACCACGTACCGAGTTCATTAATGATCACGCGAGCAAATAGAAAATCGTAGGATTCACGTCGCACGGTGGCCGACTTAAACGGTGCTTGGGTATCTTCTAAGTCGCGAAAGCTGCCAAAGATATCATCTGAGATATCGATTTCTCTTAAATCTTCACCCGCTGACAACCATAGCTCATCGTTCCCGACTAGCTGGACAAATGTGGCGTCATCTTCGGCATTAAGTGGCGGAATACCATCCGTTAATTGGGCTTCCGCATAGACATAATCATCGCCATCGGCAATAACTTGGAAGGTTGCGTATATCTGTCCTGTTGCGACGCCTTCTGAATTTATTGTGTTGTCATCGTCGTCACATGCGATGAGTAAGCTTGAGATAAACGTCAGTAATAATATTTTTGTTCCTATGCCTTTCATATAAGCACCTGTCCCATTCAATCTGTTTTTATGACTTCTAAAATAAAGCCTTTTATTTAAAACCTTACATGCCATTAAAAAGAAAACCGCACTCCGGCCTCTAGCACATGAAAATCGCCACCCGATATGTCATCGATATATTTCCAGTCCGTTTGTATCGATAAGAATTTGGTAAGATCGAAAATGAGTTTTACATTGAAGTAGGGGCTGGTCTCGCGATCGTCTCCTACTTTTTCCTCGTAATAGTAGGCTTGGGCATTCGAAAACATCACGCCACCACCGATCTCTGCTTTTAAACGTTTGATATCCAAGGCTTTGGACACACCAAAATATACCGCTGAAACTTCAACTTCTCTCTCACTTTTGTCTGTGCCTCTGCTTGATCTAAGATCTCTGATAGCAAGTGCACCGACTCGATATACAAGACCATTTTCATACGCTATAGCTGGGTCTACTACATAGCCGCCTTCGAATCCTCCGCTACTCACCTGAACCACGCCGAGACCTGCATCCAAGTGAATCTTTCCTTCCGCCTGCGATACTTCCGCAACCATGAAGGTTGCTGCAATTGCGGCTAACGAGGTACGAAAAATTTTATTCATTATTTTAGCTCCTGGAACCCTTGTTGTTTCCCGCCAATTGGCGATATGTATTCTATTCGTATGATTACGGTCGGACATGACCCATTTGGACTACAGCGTGAATTAAAGTGTGATTTTCGTCTTATTATTTTCTGTAGGTGAATATCCGTTTTGCTTTCGCGCACCCCGTTCGAGATCAGGCTTTTGAGGTCATTTTTTTCGAAGTAAAACTTTATTAGCCAAACTAAGCGAAACACGAGCGAAATATTTCTCGCCAGTAGGTATATATCATGAGATGCCCTGCGCCTTCAATTTTTGTAATTTTATAACCGAGAAAACGGTACAGATTTTTCTTGCTCAATATTAGGGAGAAGCATGATCCTCTACCCTAGGACATAGATATGTGGACAGGGTAATTCCAAGGAGGCAAAAACCCGGTTCTGCGCGCGCACTCAGAAGTACTGGATCTAGCAATTATGTTCCTGAGGTTTTGGCCGCCGCTCTAACAAAAGCGGAGCCCTTTGTATTACCATCACTAAACCTTGATTCAGACTCACTATTTAGCGCTGTAATATACCTGGGCGTTACATGCCTTAGATCTTCATCGTCCCATTCATCTCGACAGGCATCTAGCAATTTAGGCCAAAGCTCTACATCTTCCGCTGTCTCATAAATGAGGCTGACAATTGTATGGGTGTCTAGGTGATTGATGACCGATCTCCATTTTCAAGAGGCGTATATACATAGACTAAACTGCAGAGTTAACGAGGTCCACCGTGGATCGCACCCATGGACTGCAGCTTCATTTGCAATTCCATTTGCGCTCTCTCTGGGTCTGGAATCCCAAGTTCCTCTTTAAGAAGTCGCGATATGTTTTTCGCCACTAACTTTGCTCTTTTTAGCAATCCTATTGCTCGCACCACTTCTGATTTTTCGTATGCAGGGAGTTCTTCAGCATCCCATGCAAGAAAGACATAACCCACCTCTGCGATTTGCTGTTCTTTGTCGGCATACTTCTCTAATAATGCACGCAAAGAATCTGCAGATTCAGGGGTGTCCTCTAATTTAGGAAGGTTTTTTAGAGTATCTTGCGCGTCAATCACTAGTGATTGAACCTGCTCCACAAATTCGGGAAGCTGGTCGATGGGCTTTTTATCTGGGTTCGTATCCATGAAGGTTTATCTCGGTATTTTGTCAAATGTTGATAGGCAGTGTACAACATGTATCGTATCGGCTTCTATCGATGCAGTCGCGATTTTAAACATAAGTAGATTCGTCGTATTGGGGTATATTGTGCACTTAGTCGCGAGAGCTCAGCTGGCGTTAACAAACATTAAAAGGTATACCAATATGACCGATTCCATGCGAATGTGCGCACTGATACTACTGAGTGGTTTTTCATGTCTATGCAACGCAAGCGACGATTTTAATGCCGTCAACAGCGTCGAATCTCGCGCAACTTCTGTGCTAACAAAGTACTTATCACACACGACTGAAATTAGCGGCACGGCAGAAATTCATTTCATTGAATCAGAGGCGTTAGATTGGATGGATGCAAGTCTAGGCTGCCCACAACCGGGGCGCTCTTATGATCAAGTGATCACTCCAGGGCATCGCGTCATTCTTGCTTATCAAAATCAGTATTACAACGTACACCTGAGCGCACATCACGGCCTCATCTGCACACGTCCAGACGGTATTCTCCCTGCACCCTCGCATTGAAGTCATGCAATAGCTCCATACAATAAACTCTAGCTATGCCCCAAAAAACCCTGGAAGCGAAAAACGCCAGCGCTAGACCGCCTTTTTATTTATCCTCGAGTGTGAAGACTCACATTCAGACTGCAGAAGGAAATGAAATGACTGCCCAAGGGTTTCTCCCATAGACGGATTCCGGCGGCGTAAACATGAAAAATGTTTATGAATCTTGCGATACGTCGTTTCCGCCAAAACACACTCACCACGCCCCCCCATTTGACGCAAAAAATCAGCCTGAGTAACGGGGTCTCCGATAAAGTGTCGCAATGCAGCGCCCTGATAACTCACAACCAATACATCACCGGTACATAACCCCAGCTTCAGCGCGCTTGCTCTATGCTGACCACGATAAACCTTACGTAACGCCATGGCGGCCCTTGCCGCGAGTATTTCTGTATTTTTGTGTTCGCCAGGATAACCAAAACAAATCGCACATTCGTCACCACTGAGTGCGTAGGGGAATCCGCCGTAACGTCGAGCAATATCACGACAAGTCTCGGTAAATTTTCTCACGGCATAAACAATTCGTTCGGGGTTCTCGTCAGCGTTAAGATCGACACTGCATGACAGAATTGTCACGTGCCGACGTTCATGACCATGCGAACTCACGGCAGCCAGTCCTTGGCTTATACCCGCTTCGGTGTTGGCGACTCCCTTTTTAATTCGGTTGCATAAATTGACTGTTTCAACTGATGGCTCAACCCCCAGCTCATCTCTAAGCATACTGTCGCAGCTATTACATTGGGCAACGGCTGCAACTTCCTGCCCACTCGCCGCCAATAAACGGACTAACAACCGTCTCGGCCCTTCAGCCCATCGCTCAATACTCACTATTTCATGGGCGTAATTAATGGCTTCGGCAAGGTCACCACATTGCTCGTAATAACGACACAACTTTTCGACAACCGCAATCGCTTGGCATTTAAGTATTCCAGCATGGCTACGTGCCCATTCGTAGTAGCGATCACTATAAGTGGTGTGAAAATGTTCAAAAAAATGGCCGCGATACAATTCAGCGGCTTCTTTCATCCACGCAAGGGACTCAGGAGTAAGGTTTTTTTTACCGATATGTTGATAAGCGAAAATAACACAGTTAAACGCGTCACTATCACACCAGAAATCTGACAGCGGATTAAATTGGACATCCGTTCGGCTGGCGAGAATAAAGGGTTCTTTACTATCTCTATCCCCTAAGGTGGCACGCAAGCGCGATATCGCTTGGCGAAGATTTTGTTTCGCTAGATCTCTCGGGTCATCAGGCCAGAGCATTTCAGCTAATTTTTCGCGAGAGTGTTTGCGGTGAGATTCAACAACAAGAAAAGCCAATAGTGCACGGGCCTGACTATAGAGGCCATCTAATTTGACCTCATCCAAATAAATTTCATATTGCCCTAATAGGTATATCGACAATCGCGCCATATTGTTATCCGCTCAAGTTCTTAACACAACAACATTGCTATGCTCGTCGGGAGGACGGTAACTACGCGACTTCCAGCTACACCCTAATGATGCATATAAGCGAGAAATCACATACCTTGGGTCATGCATCACATTGCCAATTATCGTTACTCAATATATCTACAGAGCAAGAATATTTTTGCAACGACACCCTAAACTCTACGACTGTTATCAGAGTTTTAGGGGAGTTGACACCGAGAAGCATTCTAGTATATTTTTCAGTCAGCAATAAATCAAGATGAATAGCGAGGGCCTACATAAATCGAAAGCCCCGCTGTAGCACATCTATTTTCCTTTAAAAAAAGTGCTTCCTTTTCGCTAGAGCCTGACCATAAACAAGTATCTACAACCCTATTTATGGACGGACGTGAGCTAGCGGCCTGAAAAATGAATTTAATGACTTCAGCGCCGTTAACTTTTATTAATAAGCTGCCAGGCAACAGAGCACTATTTTTTACTTCACGGGGAAGTCATAACATTTTAGGTTTATAT
>JAWSUZ010000008.1:0-149165 GCA_033852165.1 Agarilytica sp.
TCTCTCTGGTGAAAAACTTTTCATTTTTTCCTCGCCAGCCCCCCGTACAATATTGATTAGTTATGCGGGGTGACAACTAGCCGGACACAGGGGGCCGGGCTGCGCTTGGCATTACGATCACTTCACAGAAAGGAAAAAATCACAAAAACAGCAAACAAATCAAATCGAACTTTGACAACAAGTACCCCAAAAATCACATTCTCTGGATTCACTAACGACACTCATAACATACCACTTGATTTCGCCCCCGCTCTTTAGCTTCATACAAACATTGGTCAGCGTATTTTAGCGCGGTATCGAGGGGCACGCCTTTACTGTAAGAAAAAACTCCAAAGCTCATGGTTGCTGAAAGTACAGTATCGAGAGCTGAGTCCGGATTATCATTTGTGGATTCTAGTTCTTCTGTTGCATTGCAAGTATGATTCTGAATGCGTATCCCATCGATAGGGATTGCTAATTCAGAAACACAGCATCGAAGTCGCTCGGCCGTTAGTTTTGCAGTATCTGTATCCGCGCCAGGTAAAAAGATAAGAAACTCTTCTCCACCCCATCGCGCAACCATATCGATCTCTCTAACGTGCTCTTCCAGAGTTCGTGCTATGGATTTTAATGCACTATCACCAACCAGGTGGCCATATCGATCATTAATACGTTTAAAGTGATCAATATCTGAAATAATAATTGAAAATACACCACCAATCCGATCCAGACGAGAGACCTCATAGGATAATCGTTCTTTAATTTCTCTACGATTCACCAATCCGGTTAGATCATCCGTGCGAGCGAGTTTTATCAGCGCGTTTTCTGCAGTGATCTGCGCGGTAATATCGTGCTCTAAAAGCATGACCTTATCAATTTTTTCCCCCCGAAGAATTGGAATCAACCATACATTGAGGTGAACATCCTTTTTAGTGAAAACAGATATAAATTCAAATCGAACACCGTAAGATGGTATCCCCCTTACGGACTCCTTCAATATGTCCACGTAAGGTTTTAGTGAGGATAACTCAAAAAGTTTGACGCCAACCAGATCGATATCGGGATTACCTAGGTTCTTGCCAACCGCCCTATTATGCTTAATCACCACTCCGCTTGTGTCGAAAATCATTATACCAATTGGACAGTGGCTATATATTTTTTCATTCAGCTGATTACTTAGCTCTACATCCGTAATTTCCGTCAACTGAACTATTGAGCCGACGATGTCGGCCCCACTATTTCTTGGTATGACAGCGACATTGACATAAGCAATCTCCCCGCTAATAACCGAGTTGTATGACACTCCACCGATAAAAACTTCGCTTTTCTTACCGGAAACAACATCGGCTATCGCCACATCTAATCCGACCTTCCGTGCAGGGGGAATTTCCAAAAGGTTAAGACCGACTGACGTTTCTCCTTCCCGATACTTCCATAACTCTCGAATCGTGTTGTTCTCGTAGAGTACAATACCGTCCTTATCCGTAATAATGGCAGTGCCGGGAGAAGAGCTAAGCACTTGAAGCAGAAGCGAGTTAGCATTGTCCTCCAGCGCACTGCCAGACGCCGAAACTAACTGATGATTTAATTGCACAACCTGCTGCCTTAGCAGTTGATTTTCCGCAATTAGGCTTTCTTTAGAACTATCCGACACGACGTACACCTTTACCGAGACGTGAATAGAATATCTAAACTACATGGTTTGGCAGATAGAATTCCCTTTTATAAATACTAGGCCACAGACTAGAAATGTCACGTATTTAATCATGGGAGAAGGTGGGTATTTCGCTTGTTGGAATAAAGCCATTTATCGCTAGCATAAATAGTTTTTTCAATCGATAAGAATACTGCAAACTGTAGCCGCGAGAAGCCTACTAAAAACAACACGAAACGATATAACCCCACCTTTTCTATAACAGTATTTTTGCTTACACAAAAATATAACCTAGAATGTTCAAGTCCTATTAATTAATAGTTAATCGTCATTATTCCCTAGAAAACTAAAAACCACTTTTGATTAAAAATAATAGGAATTAGAATCGCTCTACTGGTCATTTAGGTGATAATAAGAGGATCGTGAATCTAGGGGTTGGAGCAATCGATTATTGTGGATTGCCTACGGATCAATTGCTCTGACCCTTTGATTCATATCCTGCCCAAGCCCTTTGACTTGTTAACTGCTGAGCTCAGCACGATCTTCTAATATGAATTTTCGCAAAACTCGCTCACTACGCATGACATAGACAATTATTATTTTAGTTTTTTCAGTGCGATAGAAGACTCGACACGGCCCAACGACAACCTCACGATATATAACATTTCGATGAAGCTCTGGAGGCTTACGGCCAGATTTTGGCTGATGCTTTAGCTTTTCTACTCGATCAAATACAGATTGAACTAGCTTTCGAGCGGCTTCGAACTTATCTAGTGCAATAAACTCAGCGATATCATTAAGGTCACTGAGGGCTGGCTCTGTCCAAATTATTTGAGCCATTTACTCATACGTTCCTTGGCCTGCGCACTCGAAACAAACCGGCCTTCCGAGAAGGCTGCTTCGCCGCGAGCTAGCCCCTCAAGGAGAGCCATACGATTCTGCATCATTTCATAGTCGTCTACATCTACTAAATACGCTGAGGGCTGGCCGTGTTCAGTGATGAGAACGGGTTCTTTAGATTCGTGTAAATCCGAGAGGATTCTCGTGGCTTGGCGCTTTAATGTTGTAACTAATTCGACTTTCATAAAGTGATACTATTCTATCACTCTGGAGAGTGCAAGTATCTGTTAACGTTAGTATAAGACTACCCTACGGTCGCACATTCCGACTCACATCTATTTCTTATGTTTAAAAACCAAAAACTAACCACAAAGGCCTATATAGGCAAAATTTTATGGAATAAAACCGACCCTGTTAACAGCTCACGATAGGAATATACGGCTCCATCGCAGAACATCCCCGCGATTACGGAATTTCTAATCCTTTTATTTTATTAGCTAAAATATTTTTCTGCACGACGACACCCAGATAACTAAAACCCTGCCACGAACTATTTTTCACTCAAAAGCGAAATCACAACGCCGCCATTAAAGCAGCTTCATGCGTATGGACATTAAATCTAGAATAACAAATTCTGACATCCGTTTTCAATCAGAGGCCAAGAGCATTCAACTTATGAGTTTATATAATAGGCTTGCCCCCTTCCTTTTCTTTCTCTACAAGATCCAGATTTCCGGACCTTACAGAAAAGATAACTTTTTCGTGGATATTGAAGCTCATTATTTCGTGACTAACGCCCAGTACAAATGCATTTTTAAATCCAGGAAAAAGGTAACACGTTACGTCAGATTTTCTAGATGCTATATAACTGGCTTGATCAAAATGGCACTTCCTTATTATTCTTGGCCCGCAGGACTTAGATAAAAACCTACATTTAAAAATTACCGCGCCAACTCCGAATTAGTCACGACTAATGTCGAAAAAGGCAAGGCCTGCCGTCCCACAACAGCAAGATCAACTACCATTTTTCTTGGCTTTTTATCTCCTCTCTAGACCCCTTAATTTTTTCTAGTCAGTAAAACTTTTTGTCGCGGGTAGCTCTTTAATTCGCGCGGTTTAGCACGCGCCCCACCAAAAAACACAAAAGCGTTGACTGCGTGTTGTGACAGACATCAAACATCTCGACTTGGAGCTTGGCATATCCCGTTATAACGAGTAGGATCACATCTCGACAACCACTCTAAAAAGGAATTTTTCATGTCATGTAGTCCAATCGCAGGATTAAAGCTCGACAAAGAGAGTAAAGCCGCTCTAGAAAGAATCAAAAATTAGCTAAATTGCTTTCTATAGGTTTTACCATGGGCGTTTTCCATAGTATTTTCACGAAAAATAAGGCTCCTATAATAGCCCTGAATATCACTCAGACAGACTGGAGTTTGTACGGTAAAACCATGTCAGCCTTACCTAAAATTCAAAAGGGCTTCATTCAAACGGAAATTAAGATGATGATAGCTCATTATTATCTTACTAAATATGACCACAAACACGTTCAATTTTGGAAGGGAATGCAGCATGGATGTCGTTAATATTTTCCCTATTCGCACCATTTTATTTTCTTGCGGAATATTACTTGGCTCTGCGTGTAGTGCAGATATTGATACCGGATCAGTTGAAATTTTTGATCATGCATCTAGAAACATATTGAAGGCGACTATCGCTCAAGGCGAACGTATTGAGCACTGCAATAAGCAAGAGAGTTCCAATAAAGCGCCAAAATTTGACCTAAAACATCTTGTGTCCCTAAATGCAACGCGGGACGACATTATGATAGCCGTTGCCTTTTTGAAATTTAACAATGACTTTCTTTGTCAGCGACAAACTCGATTAGAGCTGGCTTTTCATTTGGGAACAATGGCGGCCCTGAAGAGGGAATTGAAAACTGACCCTAGCTCCATTGAAGAATTGCAATCAGTGATCTCCTACCCATCAAGTAGAGAGCTTAAATTTGAAGTCAACTATTTAAAGCTTTCTCAGGATCAACGAAGTTATTTTGAATCGATTGCCGGCGACAAGCCTTTTGATCTACTGGACGCCATAGAGGTTAATAACCTTACGCGGGAATAATTTTAAAGAAAATTTAATCGATGGTCAGAGTAGTCGATTATTGTGGATGGCCTACGGATCAATAACTCTGGCCCTTTGATTCTGGTTTGGACTTTAGATAGCTGGCTTAATCCCTCGTCTTCCTTGGTTACAAAGCCAGTGGCTTAGTTAATTCATTGCCCCACCACTTCGATATAGAGACAAAAGGAAAGCCCCAATCCTGAGAGGCATATCACATTAAATGATACTCCAGCCATAAGCATACTTGTTAGGATAGATGTTCACTGTTACTCTTGGCCGACAAGAAAACAGATCAAAATATACTCAAGGAGCTTTCTATGACTACGTTCACCTCCCCGCCATCAGGTCTAACCACAATCACTACAAACGTTCTATACCCTGCTTATAAAACTGAAAAAGGTACGACTATTCAATTAAATGGATTGAAAACGGTCTTACCAAACGGCGAAACACTAAAGGCGCTTATCTCTTTCGCAGATGAATGAGGTCTAAAATCGGTGCTAATTACCGGAGGGTCAGAGGCATCCGGGCATAGTAAAGCCAGCTTTCACGGGAAAAATTTGGCTATAGATGTTGCAGGAAAGAAATTCAATAAACTATCGGATACTGATGCAATAAGCGCCGCTAAAAAGGCGGGGTTTACTCATGGAGTTTACGAAGATTTCAGAGGAACAGGAAGGGACCATTGGCATTTTCAAATTGGTGCGGGGAATGGAATGGGTGAAAAACAGTCTTTAAAAAATAACAGTATCTTCAAAAAATCTTACTAGGATATTGAAAAATATATGTTGAATATAAAATCCGTCTTATTCTTCATCTCGACACTTATCATGTCAGGATGCAGCACCTGCAATCTAGAAGTAGGCCAGTATGAAAGTGCAGGCGGAAGTGAATATACGACAAGAATATCGCTCACCAACGACAACCAATACACATTCGAAACAGAAAACTGGCGTCCTGGTGAATACGAGAATCGCACCATTGCGACAAAATTCGGTAGCTGGTCCTGCAAAAACAATACGATTACTCTTTCAGATAACTCAAATGAAATTTCTGCAAAAATAGGGACCATCGGCGAAAACCCTCTCCAATTACCCCCCAACACCCAAGCACTTCATTTTGACTCCACGGCTGAAAATACTTGGAGTGTGTTAAATAGAGAAATACTCTACAAACAGTAATCGCTTATAACGCTGATTAAAATTATTCGCAAGAAAAATATCGGGGTCGGTGACAACTAACAATCATTCGTATTACTATTTATCACCGACCCATTTATTTCCAGCAAAACTGCCTCACTAATTTTTGAGAAAAAAACATTTTGACTTGACCCATACAAAGTTATCAATAGACTTGGGGAGGTTTAAATAACCGACACTAATAGCCCCTATATGAAAATTTCGTACTTTTTCCTTTTTTGTAGCCTTATCATAAGCGGCTGCGCAACTACCTCATACACGTCAATACAGTCTCAAACCGAGACGATCAAGCCCACTAGAGTAAAATTACTTAGCAAGGTGAGCCAGTCGAAAATAAGACCTCAAATTAAAGCAGCCACCACAGCAACCGCAGTAGGTATGCAAACGGCAGGTTTAATTGGCGCAGCTATCGGCGCCGCTATCGATATCAGAATAGACTCAGTCAAAGGTCGCAGGATCGACAAAAGATTGGTCCATTACAGAGAATTACTAGCAGATGAAAATACGACGCAAAGCATCCACAGACTAGTCAAAGAGAATATATCTAATAGCAGTAGCTTGGAATTCTCCGAGTTTATAACTACCTCAAATGAAAACAGAATCAAACCCGAAAACTATATAGTCGACTTTTCAGAAGAAAAGCTATTACTGGTCGATACCAGCTATTCTTTTGATCCGACCTTCAATCTAATTCATATACAATCTTATGCAACGCTTTATTTGAGCGAAAAAAAACAAGAAATAGGAAAAAAACGTAGACGCTACAACACCATATCGTGGAGTGTAAACTACCAAACCCCTAGAGGTTTCGTGAGATACGCTCCCATTTCAAAAGAAAACCTCCCAGCAGAAGCCAGCCGAATAAGAAGAACATTCAAAGAAAAAATCAACGGATCGCCAGCATACAAAAAGCAAAAACTGGAAAAAGTTAGAGATCGCCGAATACGAAACCTAATGAAATTCCATTACACTGAATTTGACCTGATCGAAGGAAAAGAGATAGAAATAGACTCCGCATCACTTAAACATAACCTTAAAGAAGGTATCGAAAGAACGATTGTCGAACTCGTAAAAACACTTGAGCAGCAGCTTACCTCTGCTGATTTCAATGAAAACTTAGAAAAAATCCCTTACGCCAACAAAGAATCCAGAAACAAAGCTCCCTACGAATCCATAACTGCACATTATATTCCTACCAAGTTAGATAGCCATAACGTTTATCTAACCAATAAAAACAAAAAATACATTATCCCGAAGGGCGAAACAACCATCGAACCTTCTCGGATTCGATAATTAATATTGGAGGAGATACAGATATTGAGCCTTCTCCTCCCTCTCACGGCTAAAAAGAACGCGAGAAGAATCGAGGGATCGCCCATTAGCCTGTTGACACATACTGGCTAATGGGTGACCCTTTGATAAATTCCTGCATGATGTGCTGAGCTCACCTACAAATCCAACTCGTATGCCTGATCGCATCGAGATGACAGGTGATCAGGAAAATATTCTGTAAAACCATACCGACGGTAAAGGCCAATCGCTTCTTTGAGTGGTGAAGCGGTTTCGAGCACGACTCTTGTAAAACCTAAGCACTTTGCTTTATCGAGCGAGAAATCCATAAGCTTCCGCCCTAAGCCCTTTCCCCTTTGGCTGGGCAGTATGTACATTTTTCTTAACTCGCATGTGTCAGGCGATATTTTGAATATAGCCACCGTTGCTACGATTTTCCCTTCGTCTTCGACAACACCGAAGTAGCCACCATTCGCACCGTACATTTGTTCGATATTATTGAGGTCTTTATCGGTTTCTTCCGGGTCGGGCGTAAGGCCGTATTCGGTGAGCACTTCAAACACTAGCGATTTAATTTCGTTTGAATCCAAATTAACGGCATTTCGAATATTCACATTTTTTGCCTCATAAAGGTTTACTCCACTACGCTCTTCATTCGGCATTCGGTCCAACAGGCGTATTCAAAGGTCTATCAGGAATAACCTACACGCGTACGGTCACTCACCTTGCCAGCGCTAAAAAGCGCATGTAATAAAAACAACATGCAAGCCGTTATCATAACCGGAGAATACATTGCTGCCGGTACAGCCAACTCGGCATCGTCTAATAAGGTCGTCGCGACGACGATGGCGAGCGCGGAGTTTTGAATGCCCACTTCAATGGCGATGGTTTTACAGGCGGGGCCATCCAGTTTTGAAAACTTGGCCGATAGGTAGCCGATAAGCATCGTCACCACGCACAACAATATTGTTGGCAAGCCAACCTGTTGAATTAATTCCAGCAAGTTATGACGCGCTTTAATAAAGGTAGAGACAACCAATAAAAGAAGAAAAACGATCGATATTATTTTTACTGGGCGTTCACAGTTTGTGGAAAAATTCGGACTAGTGCGCGCGACGACCATGCCTAAGGTAACGGGAATTACGGTAATAATAAGAACGAGTAGGCTGGTCTTTACTGCTGAGAATTCCATTGGGTTGTTTTGCATAAATTCGGATACGCCGAAGTTAACCACCAAGGGAATGGTGAATACGGCGAGCAAGCTACTGATAGCAGTTAAACTTACGGACAAGGCGGCATCGCCACGGGACAGGAAGGCGACGAGGTTGGAACCGGGTCCGCCGGGGCACGCGACTAAGATCATAAGGCCTACGGCCAATACTGGAGGTAATGCGAAGGCCTTTGCTAGCGCATAGCCGACTATCGGCAGTAACAGCAGTTGCAATGCACTGCCGAGTAATATGGCTTTGGGTTGAACCCATATGCGTTTGAAGTCATTGAATACCAGTGACAAGCCCATACCGAACATCATGACGGCGAGTATGATGGGTGCGATTAGGCGAACGCCTGACATATCCATTTTGAATTCCTCTTTTTATTTTGGATTTTTATTTTGGTTTGCTGTTCTGGCTATTATTGAATTCGAATTTAATTGTTTGCTCAGCCAATTTAGTTAAGGCCAAGCTCTTGCTTTAAGCATTTTATGTATTGGCTTTGGACTTCTGAAACCGTTATGTTTTTCCTGTTTGCTCCGCCTGTTCCCCTTTCGCCGTCTTCTCTTTTTCCGTCTCCCGCTTCTATTCCTTCAATAAGGTCACAAAGGTTGACCATTTCTAGGCCGGAGTAGCCGCATGGGTTTATTTGTTGGAAGGGTGTGAGGTCGGCGGATACGTTAATCGCTACGCCGTGAAAGCTGGAGCCTTTGCGGATGCGTAAACCGAGCGATGCGACTTTTCTGTTGTCGACGTATACGCCTGGTGCGTCGGGTTTTGCTGCTGCGTTAATGCCGTAGTATTTCATTAAGCAGACGACGGAGTTTTCTATTCCTGTGACGAGATCGCGTACGCCTATTTTTAGGCGTTTTAAATTCAGTAAGGGGTAGGCAATTAATTGACCGGGGCCGTGGTAGGTAATTTGGCCACCACGGTCGGTTTTAACAACGGGGATGTCGGATGTGCTGAGAAGATGTTCGGGCTTGCCCGCTTGGCCTTGAGTGAACACGGGGTGGTGTTCGGTGAGCCACAGTTCGTCTGGTGTTTCGGGTGTGCGATTGTCGGTGAAGTCTCGCATCGCCTGCCAGGTGCTTTGGTATTCGGTGATGCCAAGTGTTTTGACAATAAGAGAGCGAGGCGATGTGGTCATGATGGCTGGCCCGAAGGTTACATCACCATTTTTGTGGAGGGGTGTTTTTTGAGGTCGTCAAAAATTTCTTGTAGCTGTTCGGCGCCGGTGGCTTCGATAAATACGGTAATGGAATGAAAGGTCGCTTTGCGGCTGTCTTTAATGCGTATTGTACTGCGGTCGAAACCGGGGTCGTGCTTTTCCATAATTTGGAGTACGGCTTCGCGGTATTCGTCGCTCGCAAGGCCCAGTACTTTTATGGGGTAATTGGCACAAGGAAATTCAATTTTAGGGGGTTCTTGCTGGCTCATATTTTTATTCTGGTCCACTGACCATTAGCATGATGGAATCCCACATCCGCGCAAAAAATCCTGCGGCTTCAATGGCTTCTAGCGCAACTAAGGTTTCTTCGACGACCAGTTTATCTTGTAATTTTACGGTGAGTTTACCGAGCACTTGGCCTTTTTTGATGGGGGCTTCGATAATGCTGTCGATTTCGGTATCGGCTTCTAAGCTTTTGTAGCTGCCGCGTGGGATGGTTGCCACAACACGACGTTTAACGCCGACTTTAATGGTATCGCTTAGGCCTTTCCACACGCGTTCGGTTTTAATGACGTCAGTAGATTTATAAAGTGTATGGGTTTGGTAATAGCGAAAGCCGAAAGACAGTAGTTTGTTGGAATCGTTTGCGCGTTGTTTTTCTGACCGTGCGCCGAGCACGACGGCAATTAAGCGGGTGCCGTCTCGGTAGGCCGATGACACTAAACCGTATCCGGCTTCTTTGGTGTGGCCAGTTTTAATCCCGTCGACATAGCTGTTGGGCAAGAAGAGTAATTTGTTTCGGTTAGGCTGGTTGATGCCGTTATATTTAAAATACTTTTCGGAATAGATGGAGTAATGGGCGGGGTGGTCATTAATCAATGAGGTCGCGAGTAATGCAAGGTCGTAGGCTGTGGTGATGTGGCCTTTTGCTGGCCAACCTGTTGCGTTACGAAAGTGTGTGTCGTTCATGCCCAGCAGTTTTGCTTGCTGATTCATGACATCGGCAAAGGCGTCTTCGCTTCCGGCAATGTGTTGGGCTAATGCAATTGATGCGTCGTTACCGGATTGGATGATTACGCCGCGTAGCAATTGAATCACCGGCACTTCTGAACGAGGCTTAAGGAACATGGTTGAGCTTCCGCTCTTGGTTCCGCCACGTCGCCATGCGTCGTCGCTAATGCGTACGAGGTCAGTTTCTTTTAGTCGGCCTGCGTCTATTTCTTCAGCCACTATGTAGCTGGTCATCATTTTGGTGAGGCTGGCGGGAGGCAGTTGCATCTTCGCGTTGTTCTCAACCAATACTTTGCCGGTATCTGCATCGATCAGTAAGAATGCTTTGGCGCCCAAGCTGGGTGGAGAAGGAATGATAACTGGGCCTGCCCATGAAGATGAAGACAAACACATAAATATTACGGAAAACGCAAGCAAGACGCGCATTTTTAAAAATGACATAACCAGAAAAGTCCTTGGGGATCTAAAAATCTGTAGGTAAACAGCCGCAGGAGTGTAACAGACTGCGATCGCAACACCTAGCTTGGGCCATGGTCGCTAAGAGGCCCCTACTGGTGGGCGTAGGGGGCAGCCGTTAAGCACTCTTATTGATGGACAACATGTGGAGAGGGATAGTTCTCGTCTTTTAAACGCTGGCGAAATTGTAGCAGCTGAAGGTTGTTATCAAATGGACCGACGAGGACTTTATAAAGCGCTTTCCAGGCTCTGGGACGCTTAACTTTAACGGCAACCTTTGTCATTTTAGCCAGCTTTATCTTCAGGCCATGGGCGGCTTTTGATTTGCCAAAGGCGCCCACTTGTAAGTAGGTATTCGCGGGTAGCGCGTAACCTGCCGAATCTTTGGGCGTGGGTGCTTTTGTGCCTTTGCCGCGCACGGTTGATGCGGGTGATTGACTGGTTACGCCATGGTAGGTGGCGGGGTCAATATACTCGACGGCAACGTTGGCGGTTCCGCGCTTTTGGTAGCCTAATTTTTTAGCTGCTGTGTAGGTGAGGTCGATTACGCGGTTGCCGTGGAAGGGTCCACGGTCGTTGACCCGTACAATAACGCTGCGGTTGTTGTCGGTATTGGTGACGCGAACGTAGCTGGGAATGGGTAATGTTTTATGTGCGGCGGTCATGCCGTACATATCGTAAATTTCGCCGTTTGAGGTACGCCGTCCGTGAAATTTTTTGCCGTACCAGGAGGCTACACCTTTTTCACGGTAGCCTTTTGGTTCTTTGAGTACGTTGTAGGTTTTGCCTAGGACTTTGTAGGGTGTTTTGTTTCCCGCTATTGTGCGCAATTCTTCACGCGGAACAGGTTCTTTAATGTGCGAGACATCCATTGGGCGGCCAGGGCCACTGTCTTTTTCTTCGCTTATCCACAGGCTTTGGCAGCCGGACAAAATAAATGTGAGGGATGAAAGCCATAGGATGAGAAGGCTTTTTTTAAACACGTTCAACGATACCACTCCAGCGTGCGAATATGAAAAACGCCCATGCGTTTGCATTGGGCGTTGTTTGTTTTAATTTTACTTTTTTAGCCGTTGCTTTTAAATGTTGCTGCTGTTAACGGTTTCTATTTCAAAGGCTACAGCTCTCGATTAACAGGCCGCAGCACTCTATTAAAAAGCCACAGCGTTCAGTTAAAAGCTACAGCGCTCTACGTTCTTTTATTTCTTGGCTTAGTTGCCATACGGCCATGGCGTATAAGCGGCTGTGGTTGTAACGGGTAATCACGTAAAAGTTATTGAAGCCCAACCAGAATTCTTTGCCGTGCTCGCCCATGTACATCAGGGGCATTGCCTTGGTGTCGGGTGTATGTGCGCCGCTTTCCACTAAGGTAAAACCTTTATCACTTAGTTCTGCTAGTGAGTGCTTGGGCTTTTTCTTTTGGTTCAATATGCTTTTATCGTAACCCTCTTTGATGCGTGTGCGGCCTACAACGGGCTCGCCGGTTTTCCAATGGTGTGCACGGAAATAGTTGGCTACGCTACCAATGGCATCGACGGGGTTGTTCCAGATATCGGTTATGCCGTCTTTATCAAAATCGACGGCATAGGCGCGGAAGCTGCTGGGGATGAATTGGCCGTATCCCATAGCTCCAGCGTATGAGCCTTTGAGTGTGAGCGCGTCTTGTTTTTGTTCACGCACCATTAATAGGAAATGCTCTAGCTGGCCGCGAAAAAAGGTGGCGCGCTTGGGGTAGTCAAATCCGAGTGTCGTTAGGGCATCGATAACACGGTAACTTCCCGCATGGCGGCCATAGCGTGTTTCAACACCGATGATCGCAACGATGATTTCTGAGGCTACACCCAGTTCTTTTGAGGCGCGCTTGATGGTTTCGCTGTGGGTGTTCCAAAATTCAACGCCTTGCTTTATGCGTGACTCTTGAATAAATATATCGCGGTACTCATGCCATTTTTTGGTTTTTTCCGCAGGGCGGGATATGGCATCTAGGATCGATTGTTGTTTACTAGCTTCGCTCAATAAACCGACAACGTACTTTTTTTCAAAGCCATGTTCGGTGACCATTTTATTGACGAATTCTTCGGCTAAGGGATGCTTGGAATAATCCGCCGCCACTGAAAACGATACGCTACTTGCACAGACAAAAGCTAAGTTACGGGCTATTTGCAAAATACCTTTTAGTTTCAATTTGAACACCATTTTGTTTGTTTAATCGCTCTTCTTGCGATTGGTCACTTTGATTATCCTTAAGCGGATATTGTCATCAAGACTATCAAAGTTTGTTGGTTAAGTGTGTGACTGTTTTCTCTGAAAATCTTCAAAAATTCGGCTGTTTCATTTTTAAAGTCCATCGCTTAAAAATGGCGGTAAAAATCAAAAAATAATACTTTAGGAAGCGACCTTTTTCTTTTCGGTAGCAATCGCCATTAGGATGCCAAAGCCGGTCATCAATGTCACGATCGAAGTGCCGCCTAAGCTCACCAATGGAAGCGGTACGCCGACTACCGGCAACAATCCGGAGACCATGCCGATATTGACAAAAACATAGACAAAGAAAGTGAGGGTAATACTCCCCGCTAATAGTCGATTAAATGTATTTTGTGCTGCCCAGGCAATAAACATCCCTCGCGCAATAACGAGGGTATAAAGAAAGATGAGGGATAGGACCCCTCTTAAGCCAAACTCTTCGGCTAATACGGCAATGATAAAATCGGTATGGCTTTCCGGCAAAAAGTCGAGTTGGGACTGGGTGCCATTGAGCCATCCCTTTCCTTCCCAGCCGCCGGAACCGATTGCGGTCTTGGACTGAATAATATTCCAGCCGGCTCCTAGGCGATCTGACTCTGGATCGAACAGGGTAAGCACCCTTTGCTTTTGATAGTCCTTCATGACGAACATCCACATGGGCCACATGCTCGCGCCAACCACAAAAAGGCTCGTCAAAATAAACCGCCAACGCAGCCCCGCTAAAAATACGGCGATAAGGCCCGATGCTCCAATGAGCAAAGAGGTACCCAAATCTGGTTGCCTCAAAATAAGGACAGCCGGTAAACCGATAATCACCAGGCACCAGAAAGTGTGTTTGAGATTAGGCGGCAGTACGCGGTGAGAGAGGTAGGAGGCGACCATAACCGGCACGGCGATTTTGAGCACTTCGGATGGCTGGAAGCGAAAGAAGCCTAGGCTGATCCATCGCTGGGCGCCTTTGGCACCAACCCCAATCACAAAAACCAGTAGCAGTAATATTAACCCAAGGCCGTAAAACCACGGTGCCCATCGACGCAGGACCCCCATATCAACCTGGGCAATGGTAAACATGGCACAGTAGGCAATGCTGAAAAATACGAGTTGACGGGTCACTAAACGTTGGCTTTCGCCACTGGCGCTGTATAGAACGGTTAGCCCAAAGCAGGTAATAATCAGTAAAAGAACCAGGAGAATAGGATCGACATGAATGCGAAATAACAAGCCTACGCTGCGACCAAAATGGTGTTTGGAATCTGGCAACTGCCTTAAAAAATCTTGATTAATTAAGCTCACAATGATTTACCTTGCGGCTCTTGTTCCGTGGCTAATATTTTTTTGGGCATTTTTTTTAGCGCTTTCTTTTGGGCTTTTTCTCTGATTTTCTTGAGGGCTTTTTGGCTTTTAAAATATTGGTCAAACACGGCTTTCACCACGGGGAAGGTTGTGGCGGAATGTTTTTCACCGTTTTCTATTATCACGGCCAGTGCAATTTCGGGGTTGTCTGCTGGGGCGAAACCTATGAATAAGGTGTGGTCACGATTTCTTTCCGCTAAAGCTTTACTGTCATATTTTTCACCCTGGGCAATGCCGACGACTTGGGCGGTACCGGTTTTACCGGCAATTTTATAGCGCATTTTACGCCCAAGACTGCCCGCCGTACCTTTGCGACCATGTACCACATCTTTCATTGTTGTATGAATAAAATCCCAGTTCTGGTCGTAGCCTTGGTAGCTTTCTTCTTTCACAAGAGGGGTTTCGAGATCTCCCATTTTAGCCACCATGCGTGGCTTTAGGCGCTTACCTTTAGACGCAAGTGTGGACGTCATAACGGCTAATTGCAGGGGCGTTGTTAGCACGTCGCCTTGCCCGATACTCATATTAAGGCTATTGCCGGGATACCACGCCAAGCCCCGCACGCGCTTTTTCCATGGCCGAGAAGGCCAAAGGCCGGAGCGCTCGCTCGGCAAATCGAGCCCAAGGCGCGAGCCCAAGCCAAAATGCAATCCGAACTCATGCATACGATCAACGCCCATGCGGAAGGACAAGTCATAGAAATAAATATCGCAGGATTCTACGATGGCTTTATGAAGGTTCACATAGGCGCCGTGACCACCCTTTTTCCATTCGCGATAAAAGCGTTCGTCATTTTCGAGCTGGTAGTAACCTGGGTCTGTTATCTTGGTTTCAAAGTCGACGATTTGTTTTTCTAAGGCACCCAGACCAAGCATGGGTTTTAAGGTGGAACCCGGTGGGTACTGGCCTTGAATACTGCGGTTGAAGAGGGGGATATCCTTGGACTCATTAAGGGCTCGATAATCCTTAACGCTAATGCCGGTGACAAAAAGGTTGGGGTTAAAGCTCGGCGCACTGACCATCGCCAAGACGCCGCCCGTTTTGACCTCAATCGCCACGAGTGAACCACGACGACCACCCAAGGCTTTTAATGCCGCCCTTTGTATTTCGGTGTCTAAAAATAGGTGCAGGTCTTTACCGGCTTCTGGCTGCTCTTCATCGATGAGACGCAACCGGCGACCGTGGGCGTTGGCCTCAATGTATTCCACCCCCACTTCACCGAGCAGTTCGTGCTCGTAAAACTTTTCAATCCCGATTTTACCAATGCTGTGCGTACCCGAATAACGTTTGAAATCATCTTCGGTAAATTGGGAAAGTTCTTTTTCATTAATACGACCAACGTAACCGACAGTATGGGCAAAGAGGTTTTCTTCTGGGTAAAAGCGGACCAACTGCACTTCAATTTTAACGCCTTGAAAGGCGTATTTATCCACTGCGAGTATGGCAATTTCTTCTTTTGTTAAGCGGTATCGCAGGGGAACGGGTTCGTATGGACGGCGGCGCTGCTTAAGGCTGCGATAAAAGTTTGTCTTATCGTCTTCATCAATATCGATAAGTTTCGATAAGCGATCGATCGTTTGATCCAGGTCTTTCACTCGCTCACGAATCAGCGATAGGGTAAAACTGGGACGATTCTCTGCGATAAGTTTACCCGCACGATCGAAAACCAAACCTCTGTTTGGGGCAATCGGGCGCACCTGAATTCGGTTGCGATCCGACATTGTGGAGTAGTTTTCGTGATGAACAATTTGAAGGTCGTAGAAACGGTATATCAGTACGCCGAAGAGGGTGATGACCAAGAGTAGAGCGAAAAACACGCGTCGCGCGAACACGATCGCCTCGTTGAGGTGATCTTTAAAGCGATAATGTTCGGTGCTCGACCAATTCATATATGCAGGCGTTACTTTTTATTGTCTTTAGGGTGCCTCTAAAAATGCTCTATTTTTAGAGATGGCCTTTCATCACATGCGAATCATTTATGGTATGGGTGGTTTTGTGTGATCGTCCATGCGCGGTATAACTGTTCAATTAACACCACACGAACCAAAGGGTGCGGCATAGTGAGGGCCGATAACGACCACAGTTCACTGGCATGCTTTAAACACTCCTTTGATAAGCCGTCTGGCCCACCGATCACCAAGCTTACATGAGTTCCCTGCATTTGCCAGTTCTGGATTTTTTGGGTGAGGCCTTGGGTCGAAAGCGCCTTACCTTCGACGTCCAGCGCAACCATAATTGAGCCTTTCGGCAGGGCTGCCAAGATCTGCTTGCCCTCATCGGCCTTTAACTTTTCGGTGTTGGAATTTTTATTGCGGTTTGCGAGCGGGAGGTCAATCATTTTCGGATTGATCTCTTTAGGCAGCCGCTTAGCGTATTCGTTATAGCCTTCGCTGATCCAGCCCGGCATTTTCCCACCCACGCTTATCAGCGATATTTTCACGGCGATGCTCTCGTACGATTATTCGCTTAAATCAGGCGTTGTCTTGACGGCCAGCAGGCTCTAAGGACCACAACTTTTCAAGCTCATACAATTCACGCGTTGCTTTCAACATGACATGCACAACGGTATCGGCGAAGTCGATCAAGACCCATTCTCCTGCGTCTAGGCCTTCAAAGCCAATAGGTGGTGTGCCCGCTTTTTTAGCGTCTGCAATGATGTTACTGGCCATCGCTTTCACATGTCGGCTTGAGGTGCCTGTTGCGATCACAAGAGTATCGGTTACATCTGTTAATTTGCTCACGTCCAAATCGGTGATGTCTAGAGCTTTTAAATCTTCTAATGCAGTGTGAACTAATTGATTAATATCGTTTGCCATCGGGTACTCTTTCACTTCTTTTATGTTGTGGTTTTACGCTGATTTCGTAACGAAAACGTAAAACCGGATTAAATATACAGTTTATGCTTTTGAATATAGTCTGCAGTTCCCCGCGAAACCATATGATTAATGTTTTTTCCGCCGGTAATAGCCGTGCGAATCGCGCTTGAGGCAATATCGCTCTCCTGCATGGGTAATTTGGCTATCTTGCCATGAGTGTACTCGCCAATTTGCGCTAAAGGCACTTCGCTCTGGTGCGCGCCTTCACCCTGCTCCGACTCTACAGCCTGAGCTGCACCGGGCCTATTGACCACCACGATATTCACGGTATCGAGAATTTCTTCCCAACGGTGCCAGGAGGTAAAGTTAAGCCAGGAATCTTGCCCGAGCATAAAACATAGGCTCACGTTCGGGCCAGCCTCTTTACGTATCTCTTTTACCGTTTCAACGGTGTACGAAATTGTTGTTTTTTCAAGTTCTCGTGCGTCTACTAGAACGCTATTAAAACGACTAAAAGCCTGAACCAACATCGCTGTTCGGTCTTGGTTCGAGGCGTGAAAGCCGGGTTTATGCGGTGGCATATGGCACGGAACAATGTGCATTTTTTGCGGTTTAAGCTGGGCGATAACTTGTTCGGTCATCGCTTCGTGACCTAGATGTACTGGGTCAAAGCTACCGCCATATATAACGACCAGCGGGTGGGCACTCAACCGCGAACCTGTCCGTCACCTAGAACAATCCACTTTTGCGAGGTAAGCCCTTCTAGGCCAACCGGACCACGCGCATGAATCTTATCGGTGGAAATACCAATTTCTGCCCCGAGACCGTATTCGAAACCGTCGGCAAAACGCGTGGATGCATTCACCATTACTGAGCTTGAATCCACTTCGGTTAAAAAGCGGCGAGCCAAGGTAAAGTTTTCACTCACGATGACGTCGGTGTGCTTGGAGCTGTAGGTATTAATGTGGTCTACCGCTTCATCGAAACCCGCGACGATTTTAATCGATAAGATCGGCGCAAGGTATTCGGTGGACCAGTCTTCTTCTGTCGCTTCATTAGCGGAGATAAGCGCGCGTGTTTTTTCGCAGCCACGTAGCTCAACTTGTTTTTCAGCGTAGGCCTCGGCTAAACGCGGCAAAATTTCCGCCGCGATTTCTTCCGAAACCAATAAGGTTTCCATTGCATTACACACACCGTAACGGTGGGTTTTACTGTTGATGGCAATTGCCAATGCTTTGTCGATATCCGCTTGGCCATCAATGTAGACGTGGCAAATACCATCGAGATGTTTGATCACGGCAACTTTTGCATCGTTGGAGATGCGTTCAATTAAGCCTTTGCCACCACGTGGAATAATGACATCGACGTATTCGGCCATGGTGATCAATTCACCCACGGCTGCACGGTCTGTGGTTTCGACCACTTGCACGGCATCGGCAGGTAAACCAGCTCGGCTGAGGCCTTCACGAATACATTTGGCTATGGCTTGGTTTGAGTGAACGGCTTCACTGCCGCCGCGTAATATGGTTGCGTTACCGGATTTGAGACAAAGGGCGGCCGCGTCGATGGTCACATTTGGACGGGACTCATAGATAATGCCGATAACGCCCAAAGGTGCGCGCATTTTACCGACTTGTATTCCACTAGGGCGGAAGCTTAGGTCGGTAATCTCACCGCAAGGATCGGGCAAGGCCGCAACTTGTCGGAGACCTTCTATCATGGAATCAAAACGTGGTGGTGTGAGTTCAAGACGGTCGAGTAATGCTGGGTCTAAACCCTTTGCTCTGCCTGCCTCCATATCGGTGGCGTTGGCTGAGGAGATTTCTTCTCGCGCTTTATCAATCTCTTCGGCAATGGCGAAGAGAGCCGCATTTTTTTTGCTCGAATCGGCGGACATAATTTGTCGTGATGCCAATCGCGCACGCTGCCCCAACGTTTGCATGTACTCTTTTACGTTCATCGTCTTGCTCTGAATAGTCTTTCGGTCGTTTTCTGGATGCCTAGTGCGGCCAAGATTTCGAAATTAGCCCAGCATTATACACGCTTAGCAAAGGCGAAACCCTATCGGAAATATGAGGGAGGTTTTAGAACGTAAAGGCCGCTATGCCGGGCTCTTAAACTAGCGCCAAGCGGGGATCAAGCTGCAGCGATTGCGGCGAAGTGAGTCTGAGCAAATTCAAGCCTTTGCTCTGCCCCCCAGCGCTCGGGGTGGCTGATGGATTCAATTTTACGCAGGCGGGGCAAAAGACCTGCGTTATTGGCCATTTGAATGGATAAACCCGGACGGGCATTCAATTCTAGCAACATGGGGCCTAGGTTTTTATCAATCACGAGGTCTACTCCGAGGTAACCGAGACCGGTCATATCTGAGCAGGCGCAGGCCAATTCGAGAAGCTTACGCCATTTTGGCAGCGCTAATTCTCGTAAATTCTGGCCGGTATCGGGGTGAAGGAGGATCTCAACATCATCTTTTACGGCATTAACCGCTCGCCCCGTCGCTAAGCATAAACCCACACCTATCGCGCCTTGATGCAAGTTTGCCTTGCCATGCGAATCCGAACAGGAGAGGCGCATCATGGCCATCACTGGAATGCCGTGAAAGACAATCACGCGAATATCGGGCACACCTTCATGGGAAAAAGTGGCCAATCCACTTTCGATTTCGATGCAATCTTCGATCATCGCCACATCGGGCGCACCGCCCAGCGAAAACAAACCGGCGAGTATATTCGAGACGTGCCTCTGGACTTCACTGGAGCATACGGCCTGTCCGTTGGTTCGATAAAAAACACCGTCGTCCACTTTCGAAATGACCAAAATGCCTTTACCACCCGAACCTTTGGCAGGCTTGATACAAAATGCTCGGTGACCATCAATGATCTTGCTGATATGACGTACAGAATGTTGATGCTCAATAACACCAATTAATGTGGGAACTGTAACGCCATGCTCTACGGCAAGACGTTTGGTTTTAAGCTTGTCGTCAACCAGGGGGAAGAGAGAACGAGGATTGTATCGACCGATATACGAGAGGTTGCGTCGGTTCATGCCCATTACGCCAGAGGCTGCCAATTGTCGATAGCACTTCAACAACATAGGCGACTCAGTCCTTACAAAATGGTCGGAATCGGCGGAATTCCAGTAAACGGTAACCCGTATAACTGCCCAACATTAAAACTACTGCCATCAATACCAGCTGCAAACCCAAAAAGTTAAAGGTGAGATGACGGACAACGTCATTGGTTAATAACATGTAGGTCACCAAGGCGACGATCAACGAACCTCCCGCCTGCACAACAACTTCTTGAGGGCCTTCTTCTTCCCACAAAATAGACATCCGCTCTATCGTCCAGCTCAGGATCACCATCGGGAAGAAGGTGATTTTTAGTCCTTCGCTCAAGCCCATTTGGTAGGCAACCACGGAAAAACACGCGATCAGAATGATGACGAAGATAATCACCGCGGCAATCCGTGCGACCAGCAATAAATTGAGTTTGGACAAATAACTACGAATAATCAGCCCGGTACCGACGATTAAGATAAAGCCAACGACGCCGGTAATTAAGCTGGTTTGTATAAATGACATAGCGATTAATACGGGCATAAACGTACCGGATGTACGCAAGCCAATAAAAATACGCAAAAAGACAACCACTAAAACCCCCACGGGTATCAGCAAAATGCCTTTAAAAAGTGACAGTTCTTCTAGCGGCAGGCTGTGTATTGAAAAGTTCAAGAGAGAGGAATCACGCTCAATACTGGTTTTACGCGATTCACCCAGCGGGACTTCCTGTTTAATCATTGAGAAGTTAACGGTGGTGTTCGCCCCTCCCATTAAGTCGATTAGCGGGAGAGAGTTATATTCCCATAATAAAAATGACTTGGGACGTATTTGTTTTCCGGTCTCTGTATCAAAAATTTTGTAGTGCTGCCCATCAAACACTTGTAAATAATTCAGCAGTTTTTGTCGACGACGGCCATCTTCTAAATGCAGACCCAGAATTTTACGAGCCGGAACATTGGCGTACTGAAGCAATAAAACCAGCCATTCGATTCTCGGGCGCTTCTGCGATAAAAATTCAGCGCTTTGGGATTGGGTAGAAAACTCGCGAATTAATTCTGCCGTTAAACTATAGGGGTCTGCCGATCGGCTGATGGCTTGTTCGAGCAAACCACGCGCTGAGGTTTCATAAGGGCCAGCCCCTAAATTGACTCGCCGCTTAATGGGAAGGGTAAAGGTACCGACCTGATCTTGATCGGGATCAACCAACATGTCGACTCGGTAGTATAAAATCTGCGGACCTTGGGCATCGCGAATGGTCCATTGCACACGCCGTCCGGCATCATCCTCTAAATAACTTAAGCCATAACCCGCACTGGCGGTATGTTCTGCGACTTTAGTAAAGCTCTGCTGAGTGTCTGGCACGGCAAGGGAAACTTTGACGGGTTCATTTTGCCCATCAAATTGAATTTTGGCTTCAATTGACCAAATGTGCTGTTTTTCACCCGGCAACCAGGGCACATCAAAAGTAGAGTGTCGGTAATAACTCAGTGAAATACCCACAGAGAAAAGCAAAAAAATCGCGACATAAAAAGGCTGACGAACGTTATTCACTAAGGCGCCACTTGTGCGGTTAATTTGGGATCACGAGATCGCGTAAACTTTTTCGCTACATCTACTACAGCGATATCGCGTAAAAAACTACGGCCCAGTAAAACGGAGTACAGCATTTCGTTACGATCAGATAGGGTAAATTCCGTTTCCTCGTGAATTTCCCCTAAGCGCACGGAGAGTTTGACTACTGCACGACGCTCTAACTCTTCGACAGAGGCTTGCCGAATTTTGACATGGCGTAATAACGGGGCTTCTAATGTAACGGCTGGCTGGTCATCAATTAGCGCCACATCAAACCGCACCCAACGATCACCGTTGCGCTCAAAACGTTGGACATTGGTCGCACTCAAGGATGAAGATTTTGCTCCGGTATCAATGCGGGCTTTAAGGTAGTGGTTTGCGCCATCCAACCAGACATATTCAACTCGGCCTAATATAGCCTTATCGTCTATATTTAAGGCTTTCCCTGAACGAACGCCTGACTCACGTTGAATGCTGCGAATTTGTGAGCCTATCTTTTCTTTCTTTGAACCGGCAGTCCGTGAATACCCATTTGAAACTTTGCTGTTGATGGCAGATAGCTGCGTCTGCATTTCAGATAAATGTGTTAACAATGTGTGCTGTGTGCCCGCAATGGCATCTAGCCTCTGCGCTTGCAGGTCAATAAGCTCAGCCTGCTCTTGAAGGAGTGTATTGGTTTGCCTTGCAGAAAAACCGGGCCGTGTCTGCGAAAGCGTGCAGGCATTCACCAAAACAAGAAGAGGGATAAAAAAGAGTACGGCTCTCATTACTTACACCTAGCTTTCACTTACGCTTGCGCCTAATTTAAGGCCTAACTTAACGCCTAGCATTCAATTGGCGTTCCGTTAATTCAAGCCTACGTTTCATTCAATTTTGAGAAACAAACTCTACCGAGTTTCTTGATTTTACTTATTATTAACCCGAGTTATGGGACTGACTATGGTGCTGTTGTTACGGAACTGAGTTACGGAACCATTGTTACGGCACTGTTGTTCGGGATTTAGCTATGACTCCGATCTCGCACCAGAATCTGAAGGAAAACACTTCTTCGATCAAGGCGCGCCATAATAGGGGCGGATATCATACCAGTCACTCCTTATTTTTTTGCGAATCGCGACACAACTTACCCAATAAACCGACGGTAGCGGAAAGGCGAACCACCAGTCAACTGCATTGTTGACGTTTGAATTAACCTATTCCTCCTTTTTTTATTGGAAAAACAATCCGAATGTCGGCGCAATAAGGCCCCCGCTCAATCTTTCGCAGTGCAGCAATTTATTGTTTAGCGTTGTTTGCTTTTTTGTGATTCAGCAAAGGTTCAGCATTAGGCGAATATTCTGTGACTAACCGTTACAGGAGAATCATTATGAACAAAGTCATTGCCACCGCATTCACGGCCATCAGCCTGCTAGTCGCACAAACATCCACAGCTGAATCCCATCGCTTTGTCGACTTTGCAAAAGTGAAGCAGGTCACCCCCATTTACAAAACCATCGAGCACCGTATTCCTGAAGAGACCTGCTGGACCGAAACAGTTCGACGTGAACATCACCACAGAAGATCTACTTCTAGCACGCTTGTTGGCAGCCTCATTGGCGGCGCAATTGGTCATTCGGTGGGGCACGGTAAACGAAACAAAAACATTGGTGCTGTAATCGGCTCCGTCATTGGGGCCTCAATCGGAAACGACATTGAGAATAAGAAGAGACACGCAGGTCACCATCAGCGCGTTACATATGAGGATATGGAACGCTGCGAGACGCGCTACACAACACAAACTAAAGAACACCTTACGGGATACGACGTAACCTATCAGTACCGAGGTGAACGTTATACAACCCATATGCGCGAACACCCCGGCAAACGCATTAAGGTCAAAATCAGTATAAGCCCAATTGTTGATTACAACCTGAATACTGCCACTAGGTTTTGATTGCGCCCCGCAAAGGCAGAATGGTCAAAGATCGCGTAGAATAGCGCAATCATATTTGAGCAGAACCGCAGCTAACGCTGACATCGACTGCCTGACCTGCGATTGCCTAGGAACGCAGGTTATCAATAAACGTTGAAAATAGAGGTTCGAGCATACTAATTTGCGAGCTATATTGGTCATGATCTTAGAGAAACGATTCAATACAATATTACGGGTACTATTACTGCTAGTGTGTTTGTGTGTGTTCACTCCTGGCTACGCCTTCAACACTAATTTTGCCGATTTATTTTCCCAATCAGACGCGGCTAAATCCGGAGAAAAAAACCGTGCGGCGGCCTCGGCCAAAGCAAAATATGGCGGCAAGGTGCTCAGTGTAAGTAAGTCTAAGAAAGACGGAGAAATTGTTTACAAGGTGAAACTATTGCTCGACTCAGGGCGAATTAAAATCGTAAGAACAAAAGGAAAGTCATAGTTATGCGCTTACTTATCATTGAAGACGAGGCAGCAGTTCGCCAACAGCTCAGCGATTTTTTTTCATCTTTAAAATTTGTCATTGATGCGGCTCCAGATGGCAAGGAAGGCAGCTACTATGCCATGGAGTTCGATTACGATTTGGCGATAATTGATATTGGCCTGCCCTTTAAAGACGGCATTTCGATCATTAAAGAGCTGCGAGCAGCAGGAAAAAACTATCCCATTTTGGTCCTCACAGCACGCGGTAGCTGGCAGGACAAAGTAAACGGCCTGGAGGCTGGCGCCGACGATTATTTGGTCAAACCGTTTCATACAGAGGAGCTTCGTGCTCGGGCCAATGCGCTTATTCGACGGTCTACCGGAAATGCCTCACCCATCCTCGATTTTGATCCGATTAAAATCGACACCTCGGCTAAAACAGTGACGGTAAACGATGCAACGGTAGAGCTGACCAGCTACGAATATAACACCCTGGAATATTTGGCCTTGCACTCCGGGGAAGCCATTTCTAAAACGGTATTAACCGAACATCTGTATCATCAAGATTTTGAGCGCGATAGTAATGTTATTGAAGTTTTCGTTGGGCGGCTGCGGAAAAAGCTCGACCCAGAAAATACAATAAAACCGATTAAAACAGTTCGTGGACAAGGCTATCGCTTTCAACTAGAAACCTAGGCTCATTATTGTGTTACGCGCTAAATCCCTCGCTTGGCGAATATTCTTTGCTTCCGTTATCTTGATGCCCATCCTGCTAGGCTTCTGCGCGTTTATACTGGAACGCGCATTTCGAGCGAGTTTACTAACAGCAGAAAAAGATTCCTTACTGACCCACACATACTCCATGATGGCTGTCGCAGAACCTGACGATGGTTTTTTACTGCTCCCCGAGAACCTCACTGATTCTCGCTTTAACGATCCAGATTCTGGACTGTACGCTCAGGTCATTGATGATGAATTTGGCCCTATCTGGCAATCCATTTCCCTTGAGATATCCCCACTTAACACTAAGATTCCTGACGACAAGGTCGAGATGGGGAATCTCGACCTCCGTACGGCACGGATTAACGGTGAAGATTTCTTTATTTCTCGATTTAATACGGTCTGGGAAATTGACGATCAAGACCGGGAATACCAGTTTTGTGTTATCCATTCTCAAAAGCAAACAAACGCTGAAATCAGAAATTACCGCACCACTTTAGCCTTTGGCTTAATTGGTTTAGCGCTGCTGCTGATTTTGATCCAAGCGGCGATTATTCGATGGGGCTTATTACCCTTACGCAGACTCGCCTTCGATATTAAACAACTTGAATCCGGTGATATCGAAAACTTGGACGATAACTACCCCACCGAAATTCTCCCCGTCACTCAAAATATTAATCATTTACTCGACAGCGAATCCCTTCAACGTAAACGCTACAAAAATACGCTTGGTGATTTGGCTCACAGCCTCAAGACGCCTCTTACGGTCATTCGCAGTATTTTGGAGTCGATTAAACTAGCGCCACAAAAAGCGACCGATTCTCGTGAAGACTTACATGAAAACTCGCACGCTAGTATCGATGAACAAGTTGAGCGTATGAACAATATCATCATGCATCAACTCAACCGAGCCACTCGAACCAAAGCATCTTTTCAATCAGCAACTCGGGTTCAGCCGATTGTCGAACGTATTGGCCGAGCACTGTTAAAAGTATACAAGGCAAAAAACATTCAATATACGCAGAGTATCGGCGAAGGCTTAGAATACCCTGCAGCTGAAGATGACTTGATGGAAATGTTTGGAAACTTGCTTGAAAACGCTTTTAAGTATGGAAGCTCGCAGGTTCACATACAGGCATCTCATATCGATCAGCATTTGATATTAACGATTGAAGACGATGGTTCTGGCATTCCCGAAAATATGCGAACCGAAATTTTAGAGCGCGGCGCCCGTGCTGACACCAGTACGCCAGGACAGGGGATTGGCTTAGCGGTTACTACGGATATTGTCAGCACTTATGATGGCGGGATTCGCGTGGAAACGTCTCATTGGGGCGGCGCTAAATTTGTGGTTACATTGCCGTATTAAAAACCCTCCGTAATATTATTGAGGAGGATACTCTATGCTAGTAAACAGAATGTGCCAGACCCTCGACATGAATTCAGCATCAGCCTCACAGGCACGCCGCACCCAAAGCACTCGCTTCAAAACAGTGCGAACAACCCAACCCCAAAACAGATTAACAACAGATATTTATGCCTAATAACAATCAACACTTGCCACAACTGACCCAGTTATTACTCAACCCACTCTTTACAAAAATTCGTATCAGTCAGTTTTTTATGGCAATCAGTATTTTCTATTTTTTTGCTCTGATGCCTGCAGGCGATACACCAAGTAACTACCCTGACGAGCTGCTTCATTTTATTGGGAATCTATTGCTAATGGGTTCGGCCTACGTTGCATTTTTTCACAGAACAACGCTGTTAAAAACATTGATCATCTGCATTTTACTTTCGGGGGTTTCTGAATTTTGCCAAAGCTTCACTGCTAGCCGGGTCACTGACCCGGCAGATTTAGTGGTAAACAGCCTTGGTTTGGCTTTGGGTTATTTAATTTGCAAAGGCTTTCAGGTCACGCTCAAACTCGATACTGGAACAGATTCCGACTTAGGTAACTGAAACGGTTTCGTCATTAATATAAGTTTGGGCAAGAGTAATAAAGCGCCCATTAAAGCGTAGAACATTGCCAAGCCTGTCAGCAATCCGAAGTAAATCGTAGGAATAAATTCGGACAAGATCATGATGGAAAAACCAAATACGATAATGAGCGTTGTGTAATACATCGCTTGACCAATTGACGCATGCGAACGATGCATGGCGGCAACATAATCCCCATCGAATTCGAGCTCTTCTTTAAACCGGTGAATATAGTGGATGGTGTCATCGACTCCGATACCAACGGTGATGGCAGCAATTGTGATTGTCATCATGTCCAAAGGTAACCCTGCCAACCCCATCGTTCCCAATATTGATAACGCTGCAAGAATGTTCGGAACGATCGCCACGATCGCGAGGGTGAAGGATCGAAACAAGATGACAAACATAAATAAGATACCCAAAAATACGGCACCTAGCGTGACGATCTGAGAGGTAAATAAGCTTTGCAGCATGTTGTTATAGAGAACCAATAAGCCTGTCGTTTTGACTTGCTCGGGTGTGTATTCCAAAACCGTGAATAAGTGCTCACGAATACGTTCAACGAGTTCTTTTCTCTGTAGCCCAGGGTAGGTATCTCGAATACGTAAACTGATGCGTGTGTTATCCGCTTCAGCAGGCACAAAAGGCGAGATGAGTACGTCCTTTACCTCCGGCGATAAACTGCGCGTTAATATCGCTAATTCGAAATCATTCAGGCCGCCATTCAAATCTTTACCTACCTTGTACAAGGTAGCCAAAGACTGAACTTTACCCACTTCGGGCAAGCTCTCTAGGTAATCGTGAATTTTTTCGATTCTTTTTAAACCTGCAACTGTGAGCCAGTAATTGGTTGCCGCAGGAGCCGTTTCGGCTTGCCCGCTCTCATCAGAAAATGGATCATCGCCATAGGACTCTTCCTCGGCAAAAGGATCTTCTTCATCCTCAAACGTTTCGCTATTACTGTCTTCAATTAAGGCTGGACTTGTGATCACAATATCAAGCGATGTGGTGCCGCCCAAGTTGTTATCGATTACGGACAAGCCCTGATAAATCTCTGTCGATTCGTGGAAGTAGTCAATAAAGCGATTTTCGACTTCCAATTTAGCGATCCCAATTGCGGCCAGAACGGCCATCACTCCACTCAAACATAAAACAAGTTTTCCGTGCTTTTCGACAAAAGAGCTAAAAAATAAGGTTAATGGCTTGGATTTCTTTGCTTGTCCTGAATCTTTAGTTGCAAATTTTTCTGGCGACAGCAACATCAAGCATGCTGGCATAATTAAAAATGCGAGAATCAAGGCCAGCACTAGGCCAATGGTCATCATCCAGCCGAAGTCGATAACGGGGCTGATATCACTAATCACCAAAGACGCGAACGCTACGATAGTGGTGAGTGCGGTGTAGAGGCAGGGGCGAGCCATAAATTTAACGGTCGCAATGACCAACTGCTGTTGGTTCCATTCCGGTTGTTCAGCAGCATATTCACGATAGCGAACGACTAAGTGAATGATGATGGCGAGCGAAATGATGAGTAACAGTGCCACAAAGTTTGATGAGATGACGGTGAGTCGCCAGTCCAACCAACTCACGTAACCCAGCATCATCAGTACCGCAGTTAAGCAGGTGATCATCGGAATGACGACATAACGCAACTTCCGAAATATGAATGCTAGTATCAGCACCATAAACAGGACAACCGCCGTTCCGAAAACGACTAAGTCACTTTGAATAAAGGTGATCATGTCGGCGGTGATCATCGTAATGCCACCAACAAATATTTGAGCCCGATCCTTATATTTCGACACAACCGCTCGAACTTGCTGCACACGGTCATGCCCGCGAGCTTCCGAAATTGTCCGATACGCGAGGAAGTCACGTGAGACTTCTTCGAGGGTTTCACGCTCTTGTTTATCTATACCCTCATGGTCACGTTTGTACCTCAGGGCATCGCGCTTTTGAACTAAGTCCATGTAGCCTTCATCTATGGCTATGTTGAGCTGTAAGGCTGTGGTCTGCCCATCAGGCCCCAATATCAAATTACGGTATATAGGGCTGTCCAAAAATTCTCGTCTGGCCTCTTCTCGATCGACTCCTGGCGTCAACAATGTTCTCGGAGAAGTGACGATTTCACTGACACTTTGCCTGGGGCTATAAAGTAAAGGCACATCGAGAATACTGTTGATCCCCACCACGCCTTCTATTGCCGCCAAATCCGCTTTCAACTCGCCGAGTAAAACTATCGATTCGTCCGACATCAAATCGATATGGGGGCGAAAGGTGACCACCAGGAAGTCGCCGCTTTTATATTGACGAGACATTTCACGAAAATATTGCAGATCGGTATCGTGTTCGAGCGTCAAAGAATCTGCCGAAGCGTCGAGCTTAAAATTCGGCAATCCCATGGCCAAAGCTATAGCGATGAGCCCGACAAGAAGTAATACAGTTTTTGGAAAGTTCGTGACAAAACGAATGTACTGATCAAAAAGTAATCGCATAAAAAATATAAGTCCGCTGCTATCTATACCTTTGGAGGAGTGACAGCCTATCGAGTTTTAGAAAAAAGAAAAGTCTACCAAGAAAATCTTTCCGTAATGCAGACCAAAACACAGTTGAGGTCTTTCACAATGAAAATCATCTTACGCTTTAAAGGGCTGTTCGCTATACTGCGACCATTACAACTTGCCTCATTCGACCCTATGCTAAAGATTCAGTTCAAGGACAAAAGATGTGAGCCCTTTTGGGTGATGGAGAAGGCTTTCTCCATTGGCCAAGCGAGCAAAAACCATCTGTCGATCGATGATCCGTCCATCTCTTTGCAACACGCTAGACTGTTGAATCAGGGCGAAAACTTTCTGCTGAAAGATTTAGGCAGCGAGCACGGCACCTTCGTCAATGGGCAGCGTATTACCCAAAAACATATTGTTTGTGGCGACACACTCACGATAGGCTCCGTTGAGTTAGAAGTCATCGACCCCATCGAAGAAATCGATGATGACAATTATTGGTCACTCATCGCGGATTCCAGCTGGCTGTCTGGGCAAGAGTTTCCCATCATCGGTAAACCCGATGACATGATTACCATTGGTCGCAGCGCTCAATGCGATATCGTATTTCCCGGCACCCATCTTTCCCGCCTGCACGCTGAAATCATTATTAATTATTCATCCTTAACGATTAAGGATATGGGTTCGGCTAACGGCACCTACATTAACGATAAGAAAATCACCTCCGAACAAATTTATCCCGGTGACCGTATCCGTTTAGACGTATACAGTTTTCGTGTTTTTGGACCCGGCATCAATCTTCCCAAATCGGCTACGACCTCGATACAGGCGATAGCAGTGCCTAGCGAGAAGCATTACCATCACAACACAGCGCCTAAACAGTGGAAAACAAAGCCCACTTCACCGGGTAATCGTGAAGATATAAACCTCTATAAGAAACATTATAAGCAGGGAGTTTTCGCGGGTATCGTCGGCATTGGAATTATTGCAGCGGCTGCCTATGTCGTTTTAGCTATTATCGGCAAGATCTAAGCCGATAAAACCAAGCGTCTGCATAGCTCATCCCTACAAGCCTAGCGCCTGTATATCTAGCCGCTATGACAGTATCAAGCTGTACTCAATCGATAAGCCTTCCCAATCATTCCCCCCAGCGCGCGAGCAATTCTTGATCCAACCCTAACTGATCAAGAATTCTGGCAACAACAAAGTTCACCAGATCATCAATCGTTTGGGGGTTTTGATAAAAACCTGGACTTGCCGGCATGATCACAGCTCCCATTTTCGAGAGTTTTAGCATATTTTCCAGGTGAATTTCTGATAACGGCATTTCTCTCGGAACCAGGATCAGCTGCCGCCTTTCTTTCAACGCAACATCTGCTGCTCTTTCAATAAGATTATTACTGGCGCCATGGGCAATGGCCGATAGCGTGCCACCACTCGCAGGACATATCACTAGGCTTGAAGGAGAACTTGAACCAGATGCTACGGGCGCAAACCAGTCTTCTTTCGAGAACATGACCAACTGCTCTCGGTTTGTTTTAAACAATGTGACAAACGCATCCCATTGCTCCTCGAACCCTTCTGGCAAATTTAAATCCGTTTCTGTATTAATTACCACCCGCGCGGCGTTCGACAGCATTAGATATACGCGGCAGTTGCCAGCCAGCAACTGCTCTAGTAAACGCAGTCCGTATTGGGCTCCAGAAGCCCCAGTAAAAGCGAGGCTGATTGTGCGGTTAAAACTCATTTGGGGTACCTGTCCAACTTAATATTTGGGGCGACTTAACAGTTTGGCCTGCTCAACATTTAGGGCTACTTATGTGTAGAGCTGCGATATTATTTCGATTGCGAACGGAAATTCGCTTTCACTCCATTTTTTGCAAAGCTTCGATGATGCGTTGATGAATATTTTGAAAGCCGCCATTACTCATAATGACAATATGACAGGGGATCGCCAGATTAATCTGGGATATGGCATCGATGATTTGATCAACGGAGTCATACACTCGCGAGGGTAATATCGATTCGTCATCAGGCTTATTCTCCTCAGACAGAACATACTCCTCTAACGACCAATCCAATTTCTCGTCTTGATACCACAGTACAGTGTCAGCCTCAGAAACCGCTGCCATTAAATCGGCCTTGTGACAGCCCTGCTTCATGGTATTCGAACGAGGCTCAATAACAGCAATTATCGACTCCTCGTTAAGAGACTTCCTCAAACCTGCCAGGGTACTGGCAATTGCTGTTGGATGATGAGCAAAATCATCGTAAATAGACACTTTGCCAATCGTCGCCAGTAGTTCCATTCGTCGCTTCACGCCTTCAAACTGACTTAGCGCCTCACAGGCAAGGCTCGGTTCAACACCTACGTGTCTTGCCGCAGCAACCGCAGCTAAAGCGTTGCTGACATTGTGCAAGCCCGTTAACTTCCAATCGATTACTCCGCAAGGCTCCCCTCGTAAGAGGATATCAAAATGGCTATCACTGCCTTCTGACTCTAGAAAGTCATCTTTGCCTTCGCTAAAACGGCCCTTAAGCTGATAACTCCAATCTCCGTGCTCGTCCATTACTTGCCGATCCGTCCAACAGCCCATTTCTAGCACCTCATTAATGGCCGGAACATTGGGGTGAATAACAAGACCGTTATTCGGAACGGTTCGGATTAGATGATGGAATTGCTTTTGTATGGCTGAGAGGTCCGGGAAAATATCCGCGTGGTCGAATTCTAAATTGTTAATAACCAAGGTACGTGCGTGGTAATGAACAAACTTAGAACGCTTATCAAAAAAGGCGGTATCGTATTCATCCGCCTCGATAACAAAAAAATCGCTCTCACCTAAACGTGCAGAAGTACTAAAATTTTGCGGTACACCACCAATCAGATATCCCGGTGACATGCCCGCAAATTCGAGAATCCAAGCCAGCATGGTGGAAGTTGTGGTCTTACCGTGGGTACCAGAAACAGCCAATACCCACTTGTTACGCAGAATGTTCTCAGACAGCCATTGCGGGCCTGAGGTATAGGGAATCCCCCGATCCAGTATCGCTTCCATGACAGGGTTGCCCCGACTGACTACGTTACCCACAACCACTATATCGGGGTTTAAATCGAGTTGAGAAGGCTCGAAACCTTCAATCAGTTCAATTCCAGAGGATTCTAGCTGTGTGCTCATCGGCGGGTAAACATTGAGATCTGAACCCGTCACTCGGTGCCCAGAGGCTTTCGCCAGCTGAGCCAACGAACCCATAAACGTACCGCAAATGCCTAGAATGTGGATGTGCATATAAAAGAGAGCCTACTTTCTCAAAAATTCTTGCGGCAAGCTTAACCCTATTCCCTTCCCTCATCCATTCCGCAGAAATATTGAAATGCGCTATTACGCACCCCACAGCTCTTCAAGGCGATCATCACGTCCACAGCGTGAACGGTAAAAGCGATAACGAATAGGGTTACGCTGATAGTAATTTTGATGATAGCCCTCTGCAGGGTAAAAGGCCGATGAAGCCGCTATCTTGGTCGCTACATTTCGATCAAATCCCTCAGCAACCTTTTTCAAACTGGCTTCTGCGAGCGTGCGCTCGGACTCGCTAGCGTAATAGATATAACTTAGGTACTGTGGGCCCTTGTCGCAAAATTGGCCCCGAGAGTCAAAGGGGTCCACATTTTCCCAAAACACGTCAAGCAGTTGCTGATAGGTAACCTTTTCTGGGTCATACGTGACCTGTATCGCTTCCACATGACGAGTCAAACCGGCAGATATTTTTTTGTAATGGGCATTCTCCGCTCGCCCACCAATATATCCAGAAGTGGTGGCCGTAACCCCCTCTAATTTGTCATAGGGCGGTTCCATACACCAAAAACAACCTCCAGCAAATATCGCATTTGAAAGCCCTGAAGCGGGTTTTTGTTCTGCAACCGATGCCAGAGGGAAGGTCATTACGACAACCAGATATAGGCATATTCGTTTAATTTGCATTTTAAGACATCCTTAATGTGATCCAGGTTTGAAGTCTAGCTTCTATCGTGCATATACACGTAGAAGACAATGTGTGAAACACTTACAATATAATTCAGAACACGCACACAGATAATCACGAAACTGGCACGAGTTATCACGTACAACCCATTGAATCGATATTCATGGGATCACAGTTGAAAAATAACCTCTATAATTAGAGCTGCTTTCGACTAAAAACCGATTTCACTAGACTAAAAACCTATATCAAAATTACGGAATGACCAGCAGATCAAACGACATTATGGCACTGACGGATAACGTAAACGCTGAGCTTCTGCAGTTACGCAACGAAAGCTTATTGTTACATTCAATTAATGATTCGATTGAATTAGACGAGCTCCTCGAGATACTCGGATCTGAGATCGAAAAAACCGATCTATTCGATGCCTACCTTATCAATCTTGCGGATAGCTCGCACGATAGCCTCGTGTGCGAAAAAATCCGCCTGCCCAAAGGTTATCAGAATGTTGAAAGCACCTACCGTAAATATAATTTTTCTCTAGAAGGCGACTTTATACATGCGGATTCCTATGCGCAAAATAAAGCTGTCATCATCGATGAGTCGTCTATTACCTCCCACGAAGCCCACGTACGGAACCGCTTTTCGCGCTGGGAGATTCGCCAACTAATCACTGTCCCTATCCAGAGCCTAAAAGACGATCGCTCACTGGGTATTATTATGGCGTTTCGGCAACATCAGGATCTCGCTCCAGAATCAGAGTTCACGCTACGGACTATTATTGCGCCGTTTATTCCTCGCCTTAAAGCCGCATTAAAATACAACGAATTAAAATCGCGTCAAATCCAAGTCGATCAAATAGCAGCTGAGCAAACACGATTCCTAGAATTCGTGACAACCATCAATAATCTCACGTCCAATAAAGAAATCTACAAAGCGATTTCGCATGAGTTTTTGCGTTTATTACCGTTTGAGCATGTGACGGTCATGATGCAAGAAGACGATAAGATCATATGCAAAAAGAATACCTCTCGGAATGGCCATTGCCACGAATTGTGCGAAAGGTGGGACCAATACTTAAACGAGGTCGAATACGATCTCGATATTGCCGATGGCGCTACCTCGACGGTTATTCTCAATAACTCTCACCTGTTTTTCCCCGACGTCATGAAAGTATTACACTTGCCAATGTCCGAGAAAGATAAAAATGGTTTAAATAAACTCTCTACACCCCGCACATTCTTGTTTATGCCAATCCGGCACAACGGGCATGCAATCGGACTGATATGGCTAATTTCTTTATCGAAGATCGTCAATATTACCGATGAAGAAATCAAACTGGTCGAACTACTGTGTGGCTTTATTGGGACTGCCATAAAGAACGCGGAAGTCTATGATTTAGCCGACAAGCAAAAAAATGAAATCGAAATTCTCAACCAAAACCTGCAAGACAAAGTCTATAAACTTGCAGAAATGGCATCAAAAGATAAGCTAACGGGCCTTTACAACTTCAGATCATTCGAAATCGAACTTGATCGCCGTATCGATAACAACCTTCTAGAAGATAATGATTTCGATCTGGCTTTGGTCATTCTTGATATTGATCACTTTAAAACGTTTAACGACACCTACGGCCACACAGCCGGCAACGTCGTTTTAGCAGGCGTCGCACAGCAAATAAGAGGCTTGGCTCGCCAAAAGGATATCGCCTATCGCTATGGTGGTGAAGAATTCGTCATCATATTACCTCGATGCGATATTGATGGCGCAAAACTCTTTGCTGAAAGAGTGCGAAAAACGATTCAAGACTCGTGTTTCGATACTGAGAGCGAAGAACTTAGCGTCACCGTGAGTGTCGGATATGGGTGCCATAAAAACAAAGAAACTCGCGAACAACTATTCGAGCGTGTAGATCAAGCGCTCTACCGCGCCAAACACCAAGGCCGCAATAGAATCGAGACCGCCGTCTAAGCTTATCCTTCAAGGTTTGCTCCACCGCAAGCGAAAGAAAATCCCCTCAAAGAACGCATGCTCTGTAATTCCCTGAGCTATTATTTATGAATCACCAGATAAATCTGGCTATTGCTTTCGACAATAAACCATATTCACTAGAGCGTAACCACGGATATGCAAAGTGCAGCTCCCCCTGAAGGTATTGATCCGCACAACATAGACCCAAATAAGCTGTCTGTTGTCAGCGACGAAACTAAACGCGCCATATTATCCACCATCGAACTTGATAAGCTGCTTAACCATTTCTGCTCTGCAATAGAAAACCTGAAAATCTTTGATGGCTACCTGATCAACATATTGGATGAAGGTAAAGAGAATCTCGTTTGTAAAAAACTGCACTTAACCCATGAATTTCGCAGTGTAGAAAACTCACTTTTGAAATACAAGTTTCCAATAAATAGCGACTATATCAACGCTCAGGCATACCGCAAAAACACGGTCCTTTTCTTCGACGCCAAAGCCATTGTAAACCTTGGCGGAAACGCACAAAAATTACTGGGACACCTCAAAATACAGCACCTTGTCATCATCCCCCTATCATGCTCAGAATCTAAATCACCTATTGGCACAATACTCGCGTTCCGTCAGTACCATAATATTGCCGAATCCGATTTTTATGCTCTACTGTCGCTATGCAAGACTTTTCACGACCAAATCCGAAACGCTCGAGATCACCACCACCTACAAAACCGGCAAGCCCATATTGAGCAGATCGCCTCTAGGCAAGAGCAATTTTTTGAGTTTATTACTGAGGTGAATAACTTTACGACTACGGACGAAATATACAGCGCTATTTCACATGAATTTTTACGCCAGCTACCCTTTGATCTCGCTAGCGTTGTCATGCTCGAAAAAGACAGGTTGATATGTAAAAAAAATACAGTGGTCGACGAAATCTATCGAGCTAGGTGCGATGCCGTAGATAAAATCACACGAGAAACTTATTACACACTGGACCCCTCAGATGGCGGTACCTCTATCGCGTTTACCGGCAATATTCACATGCATTTTCCTGATGTAATGGAAATCATGCACCTACCAATGTCTGCAAAAGATAGAAACATATTGGAGGCCATGCAAACCCCCCGTACATTTGTGCTAATGCCTGTACGACACAATGGAACACCCATTGGATTGGTCTGGCTCATTAGTTTTTCGCAGGTAATTGCAATAACTGAAACAGAAATAAAGCTCATTGACTTACTCTGCCGATTTATCGGAAAAACCATTAAAAATGCTGAGTTATATGATCTTGTTGCCCAACAAAAAAGAGAAATAGAGCTCCTCAACACCAATCTCATCGGACAAGTAGGCGAGCTTTCGGGAATCGCATCGACAGACAAGCTAACGGGGCTCAATAATTTTCGTGCATTTGAACTTAAATTGGATCGCCAACTATCTAGACTTCAAAATACGCCAGGGTCAGAGCTGGGCCTCGTTCTTATCGACATTGACCGCTTCAAACTATTTAATGATAATCATGGGCATTCGGCGGGCAATTCAATTTTAGCTGGCGTTGCAAAAATGATTCATCAACACACCCGAGAAAAGGATATCGCCTGTCGATTCGGAGGTGAAGAGTTTGTTGTGATACTCCCTGATGCAGGAATAAATGGAGCCGAAAAATTTGCTCAACGCGTACGACAAGCCATAGAGGAATCAACGTTTGAAACTGATTCAGGCACATTAGGTGTTACGGTCAGTATTGGCGTGGCATGCCATACACCAAACGAATCACGCAAAGAATTATTTGAACGCACGGACCAAGCTCTCTATAAGGCAAAAAAAAATGGGCGTAACTGCGTCATTGTTACGTCTTAAAAATAGCTACGTTCATCCGCTTGTGCTTTATAACGAGCATAATGTTTCACTTATACTACCCACAAAAAATGGCCCGCAAGCGGGCCATTCATTTCGAATTGTGATTCATCGCATTTTCGAAAACTTAAATCAACTTTACATGATTTCCTAAATCAGGGGGGCAATCACCAAGCTTACAATCGCCATCACATTGATTAAAATATTCATTGAAGGGCCTGACGTATCTTTAAAAGGATCGCCGACGGTATCGCCCACAACAACTGCAGCATGTACAGCCGAGCCTTTCCCACCAAGGTTACCCTTTTCAACATATTTTTTAGCATTGTCCCAAGCGCCACCTGCGTTAGCCATCATCAAAGCCAGTAAAACACAGCAAATAAGAGCGCCAGCTAACATGCCCCCTAATGCTTCCGGCCCAATAACAAAGCCAACCACAACAGGAGCAGAAACAGCTAATACACCCGGAGCAATCATTTTACGTAACGCCGCTTGCGTGGCAATATCGATACAACGATCCGTATCCGGTTTTGCCGTTCCTTCTAACAAACCTTCAATTTCTTTAAATTGACGACGAATTTCTTTGATCATATCAAAAGCTGCGTCACCCACCGCTCTCATCGTCAACGCGCTCACAAGGAAGGGGAAAATCGCCCCTAAGAACATACCGGTTAACACCAGAGGGTCGTTAATATTTAAGCTGAAATCGGGTTTATTCGCTGATATGGTTTCAATAAATGCGGCCATAATCGCAAGAGCCGCAAGACCCGCAGCTCCAATGGCAAAGCCCTTGCCGATTGCTGCAGTGGTATTTCCCACCTCGTCTAAACCATCGGTAATCGCCCGCGTTTCTTCACCTAAGCCCGCCATTTCTGCAATACCACCCGCATTATCGGCTACAGGGCCATATGCATCGATAGCCATCGTAATTCCAACAGTAGCCAACATGCCCACAGCGCCAATACCAACACCGTATACACCAGCGCCTTCGGGTAACAGCACGCTTGATATAAAGATAATGGCCGCTATTGTAAGAACCGGCACAACAACCGACTCCATGCCCGTCGCCAAACCAGAAATCATAACTGTCGCCGGACCAGTCTCACCATCTTTTGCTATTTTACGAACGGGTGCTCCCCCCGTGTAATACTCTGTAACCAGACCGATAATAATGCCGCCCACAGCTCCAGCAACCACGCACAGCCACACATTAACGCTAATATTCATCATTGAAAGCAGCTGATAAGACGCCCCCATAAAAATAACAGTCGCGCCAATCGTCCCTAGTCGTAAAGCCAATGCAGGTGATTTAGCTGACATGAAACGTACAATCAATATACCCATAATTGAACAGATCAACCCGACAGACGCGAGCGCTAGCGGAACAAACATCAAATCCTCTCTATTTTGCGCGAGCACTGAAACACTGGTCAGGGCCATTGTCGATGCGATCGCAATACTCGCAATCATGGAGCCACAATAGGATTCGAAAATATCAGACCCCATACCCGCAACATCTCCCACATTATCGCCAACGTTGTCGGCGATGACGCCTGGGTTACGAGGATCATCTTCCGGAATACCAGCCTCGATTTTACCGACAAGGTCCGCACCAATATCGGCGCTTTTTGTAAATATCCCACCGCCAACACGGGAAAACAAAGCAACGACTGAAGCTCCCATCCCGAAACCATGTATCGCTTCAGCGTGTTCAGGATTCGAACCGAAGACTAAGTACAAAGAGCCTAAGCCCAACAAGCCCATTGAAGCCACTGTGAGCCCCATAACTGACCCGCCGTAAAATGCGACCGTAAGTGCAGTAGCTGCGCCTTCGGTATTCGCCGCCACGGTGGTTCTTACATTGGCCTTAGTCGCGGCAAACATTCCAGCGTAACCCGCTACAGCGGAGCACAATGCACCAACAATAAAGGCTGTTGGCGTATGCCAAGATTTAAAACCAACAAATAGAAGAACGGTGACGATAGCGACAAAGATGGCTAAGATGGAGTATTCGCGACGCATAAACACCATCGCGCCGCGGTGAATTTCGGCAGCAATTTCAGCGACTGCGCCATCACCGGCGGGATATTTTTTAACAACTAAGTAGATAAAAAAAGCGACAATAAGACCTGCGCCACCAAGTATTGGTGGCAACAACATTGCATCCATATGATTCCCCAAAACGAAAAATTAATATTTTTTTTATTTAGAGTATTTGCGCTCGCAAGAAATGACGCGGCTAAATACCCCCGTTTTCTGCACCAGACAAATGCGAAAAGACACACTTGAACTAGTCTTCACACTATAGATTTATACAACGTTGGCTCGTAGATACAGCTGGGCCAGCTTCTTAATTCTAGGTGACTGGCACAGCTGCGTAAACCGCTAATCATGGATTACGTCACAACCGCTCAAAAGAATAGGGGCCGCCAATAATTGTGCGCGCTAACGCTTATGTTACAATCGCGCGCCTAACATTTTCATTTGTTCCAATATGTAACGTTTTAGGAAAAAGTTTATGAGTCTCCACCTAGTACCGACCGGGAAAAATTGTCCGGAAGAAGTTAATGTCATCATCGAAATCCCCATGGGTGGCGAGCCCATCAAATACGAGGTGGATAAACATTCTGGTGCATTATTCGTAGATCGTATTCTTAGCACGTCTATGCGCTACCCATGTAATTACGGCTACGTACCTCACACGCTCTGCGGAGACGGCGACCCTGTTGACGTATTAGTCTTTATGAATCGCCCACTACAACCAGGCTCTGTCGTTGCATGCCGCCCAATCGGCGTACTCAAAATGACGGACGAATCGGGTGAAGATGCAAAAATCCTTGCTGTACCGGTCAGCAAAATTTCAAAATATTATGATGGCGTAGATAGCGTAGAAGATTTACCACAGATCAAGCTTGACCAAATTTCACATTTCTTTGAGCACTACAAAGATTTGGAAGAAGGCAAGTGGGTTAAAATTGACGGCTGGGAAGATGCAAAAGCGGCTAAAGCTGAAATCATGGATTCAATAGAAAACTACGAAAAGGCCCCCAGCGCTCCCCGCTTTTAAACGGAGCTATAAGCGCTTATATATGTTTGGTCAGCACCCATGCTGACCAAACTTTTCAGGTGAATCATACAGACCAATAAAAGGAAGTGCTCACTGCTCCAAGTGAATATTACTCACGTCAGGTGCTGGCGGTGGTGGAGGGGCAGGCTTACCTAAGCGTACTCCTGGCTCAGCGATACTTAACTTACTGGTATCGACTGCTACAATTTTCTCTTTCTTTTTTTCCTCTTCTTTTAATAGGCTCTCTCCCGGCTGAGCGAGATCAACACCCCCAAAATCCACATCCAAGCTTTCGAACTGCCGTTTTTCAGCCGACTCAAGTAGATCGCCCCCTGTCGATTTGACAGTTAAGGCTGAAGTATCAATCTCAACATCCGGGCGTAACTGCCGCTCCGATACAGAAAGCACATCCGATCCGGCTGGCGCCAAACTAAACCCACCCTCATCACCCTGATCCTTCTTAAGCTCTTGTTGTCGAGAATTCCCCGAGGACGCTCCAGACGATACCGCATCGGGAGAAGCTCCGGCTGGCTTTTCCCCAAAGACAGCCTTACCTACACCTGTCCCTGGTCTAGATCCAGCTTGGGGCTGGGGTTTAGGCGTACTGCCAACCTTACTCTCACCAAGAGAAGAGCTAGCCTCAGACTCAACCACCACCAAATCAACGCGTGCGCCAGCTTTTTTAATCGCAACACGGTACTTTGTCGCCGTCTCAAAATTCAGATTTCGCTTTAAAATAATGGTCTTACCCGAGAACAGCGCTTCTAATTTGGCGCCATCCATTTTAAACAACTGGCCAATATTTTTTTTGACCACGGCCAAATCGAATGATCGAACAAGCTCCCCCTTAAAAACAATATTATATAGCTCATCAGCCATAGCTCACCTCAGGTTCCAATCATTTACACTTCATTGTATTCGATAACGTAAAATATAAAAGCGACATTAGTACACTAAAGACGACGCGATAAAGCTGCCCTATATAGTAGACTGAGCACTACTGGAGCCAGACTAAACTTCAGCTTGGCCCTTACTTAACTCTGACACCTATCTAGCCTTACCCAACAACCTAACCCAGTCAACTTATTCGAATGTCGCCATTTTCGCCATAAAAAAGTAACTAAAATACAAACTCACAATTTATTCGCTTTCCGCTAAGTGTTTTTTGTTCTACTTAGCAAGGAGCTTAGAAGAAGAATAAAAAATCACCTAAAAATCATTAGCATAGCGCTTAAATCAAAATCAACAGATGGCGCCATCATTTAGAATATTCCATTATTTATCCTGGCAAGACGACAAAACATTAACCATACTGAATGGACGCCTTACGTTTTTTGCTCATCCGCGTCCCTAGTTACCCCCCCCCTGCAAGGACGTAAACAATGGTCTCAAACAAGGAGCAGCCGAATGCTTGATAACTCCAGCGACGATACAATTGACGATTTACTACGATTAAGAACAAATAAGCGCCACGAAACCAATAATCGTGTAGATCCAGACGAGGTTGTCGCAAAAGTCATCGAAGATATTAATTTTTTACGTGGCCGTATTAACCATATAAAACGTGCTGCGCTCACACCACGAACACCCACCATTCTCAACACTTACGAAAGCATGTTAAAAAGTCGTGAGTCTGTACTGTCATGGCTACAAGATGGCGCAAGTAATTCCAATTATGAACGCACACACACCAATTAATTTTTAATGGTTTTTAGACCCGCCCAGCAACTTCTACTTTAAGTACCGCAAGAAGCTCATCCATAGTTGTCACAATATTATCTTTTGTAAATTTCGGCTCACCATGCGGCGCGTATAAAAACACTTTCATGTTTGCCGCAACTGCCGCGTTCCACCCGGCTTCCGAATCCTCCACAACCAAAATATCACTCGGCAAAAAACCCATCATTTTTGCCGCATGTAAAAACAGATCCGGACTAGGCTTGCCTACCGCAACATCATCCACACTATAACGATGTTCAAAAAAAGAAATCAAACCCGTCGCTGTTAAGGAGTTTGTTATTTTATTATGAGAACCGTTGGAAGCTACGCAATAATTGATTTCAGATTCAATCAAATATTCCAGAACTTTATCGACACCATTCACAGAACGAAGCTGATGACTAAATGCAACTTCCGTATCTTCGTCAAGTAAACGAGAAAAATCATTGGGAAGAGTGCGGTTAAAATGATGTTCCAACCATTCAAAGCAAGCCTTTAAGCTAAGCCCTTGAAACGCGTCAAAGCAATATTCTGCCGACAGCTGAATGCCGATCTTACTTAAGCTAAGGGAAAAAACCTCCGATGCAAGTATCTCGCTATCGACCAAAACACCATCACAATCAAAGACAATTAACATATTAGGCTTTGACGTTCTTAACAAACCGGGCATAAATCTCATCAATATTTTCTAAAATTTCTTCTTTCAACACGATATCACTACTTTTTATAGTGGACACAATTAAAGACAGCGATAGATTTTTATCGTATACCTCTGCTATCGGTCTGTAGCTTAGATGCCAAGGCTCAGCTGCAACCCCCCCTAAAAAGTCTTCATAGGGTCGAAAAAAATCGCTAGCCTCATTCTGAAAGTATTGATCTAGCCAGTAATAAAACCTTTCAAAAGGGCCATTTTTTTTCGTTTCTTTTACAGTCAATTGCAAAGTGTAATTATCATCAACAGCTGCCGCATCGAAAATATCGAAATCAGATCCCCAGTGATGTCGAGACGCCCCCGGTAACGCAGTCCACCGTAAAATGGAAAATAATAATTCGCTTTTATCGACAAAACTAATATCCATCGGCTCTTCATTTTCATCTAAAACCTGTCGCTTCCCTGTCGCTTTGTCATTCCATATTCGCAACTGCTGGTCAAAACTTCTAAAGCCACTTACAAGCATCAAATCAAATCCGGCAAGCGCTGCCTTTTGCTTCAGCGCAGCAATTGCATTCACTACGTCACAATGAATTGGCTTTTCAAGTGTTACAAAATCTATGCTTTGGGAGTCTTTCCCCAAGGATGCCGCATTTAACACATTTTTTTTGTTAAGTTTGTCTACATTCATCACTTTTTACCGTAAAACGCTTTGCGTGTTTTTGATAAATCTGTATTATCAACTGTCGCTTTGTTCTGCTTCGACCATCTTGAATTCAGAGCGACTTTAAACCTTCTTTAAAAACTTTGAACTACTTTTGAAGCATATCTGAAGTACAGGACGCTCAAAAGTGCAAAGGAATATTAAGAAGTGAGAGTTTGAAAATACTCTGCCGAAGCAAAAACTATATAATTATAACGTGTACATCAATATTCTAATAATAATGCTCTTCGGAGATCTCAACGCATGACTTCCAACTCTGGGGATCTACTCGGTCTTAAAAACCTCGGGATGGCCTCTGTAAATATTCTACACGCCGTAGGCGTAAACTCTTACGACGATCTTTCTGAGATGGGCGCCGTAGAAGCTTACTGCAGAATTAAATCTCGTGGCATTCAAGTGTCCAAAGTGATGCTTTACGCATTGCAGGGCGCCCTTATGGACGTCCACTGGAACGATTTAACACCCGACCTAAAATCACAACTAGTTGCTGAAGCCGAACAGTTTGGCCAAACTGCTTAGTCGCAACTTCAGGTGAACGTATTTCTATGCCGCTCTAATGAAATTTCCGAAGGCCAATGCAAAGCGTTTTCTCTCGAACAAAATAATCTTTTTTTGCTGCGACGCAAAACCATTGTCTACGCATATTCAAATCGCTGCCCTCACATGGGAACGCCTCTAAACTGGCTCCCAGATCAATTCATGGATAGCGAAGAAGAATTTATTCAGTGCTCAACACACAGCGCCTTATTCATTGCTGAAACCGGCGAATGCATCTCAGGGCCCTGTAACGGCCAAACCCTAACGCCGATAGCCATTATTGAGCAAGATCACGGCATTTATCTCTCTCAACACACCCCCACCTAAGCTCAGGTCACAAATTACAGCAATACAGGTATGGCTCTCGACAAGCGAATCTCCAGCTCATTAATATCTGCACGGTAAGCCAAGATCTCCACCCCCTCTCTGGCAGCACGACGAAGTGCAGCACCATAACCTGGGTCAATCTCATCAGCAGGTAACACACGCTCAATTCCTGTGTGCTGTACACAAAATAACAGGACTGCTCGATCCCCCAAGCGTTTAATTTGAACAAGCTCATCGATATGACGCACTGCCCGCTCACTCTTAGCATCCGGAAACAAACCCACCCCGTCACCCATACCAAGCGTTACACTCTTCACCTCCACGTAACACTTCTGCTCTCCCTCGGTCAGTAAAAAATCAAGCCGGCTCTTCTCCCCGATTTTCACCTCTCTCTTTAATTCACTGTAACCAGCCAATTCAGTTATAACGCCAGATAGGACCCCCTCTTCAACAAGCGCATTGGCTCGCACAGAATTAATCCCTGCAATATGTCCCGTAGACGTTGTCGCTAACTCCCAGCCATAGCGATATTTCCGCTTTGGATTTTGGGCGTCTCGCAACCAACAAATCGCCCCCTCAACAACACAATTGGTCATCCCCCCAGTGTTCGGGCAATGCACTGTAATACGCTCTCCCGCCAATTCAACGTCAGCCAAAAAGCGCTTATAACGCCGTAATAAAGTCGCTGTAACCAAAGGAGGATCAAATTTCATGACGCATTTTCTCAAGGTTTCCAAAAAGAAAGCCGATTCGGCTTAGACATCTGGCGCGACTTAGTGAAAATTTCAACGCCGCGCGCTATGATAAAAACCACTAGCGCAGGTTAGCCAGATCTGGTAGTTTTCTCGCCCGGGTCCAACCGGCCAAATTATTGGCCCTTGAAAGCAGCTAATGCGCCCCAAAATAGTGTCCGAATCTAAGCAAAAGGCTATATCGAGATGCCAGAATCACAAACAAAACCGGGCTTTGCTCTAGGCGACTTCATTCCATACGAATTGAAGGACGGCGAAGAGTACATGAACGATTCACAAAGAGCACACTTCCGCGACTTACTCATGTCATGGAAAAAAGAGCTGATGGAAGAAGTTGATCGTACGGTTAGTCACATGAAAGACGAAGCCGCAAACTTCCCAGACCCCGCTGACCGCGCCAGCCAAGAAGAAGAGTTTAGCCTAGAGCTTCGCACTCGGGACAGAGAGCGAAAACTTATCAAGAAGATTGATAGCACTCTAGAATTACTAGGCTCTGATGATTACGGTTTTTGCGACGCCTGCGGCGTAGAGATTGGCGTAAGGCGCCTCGAAGCACGCCCGACCGCCACACTATGCGTGGATTGTAAGACCCTCGACGAAATCAAAGAAAAACAAACGCTCGGTTAAGTCTTGTTTGAATTCTTGGCTGGCTCGATTTTCGACACGCCAAGAATTCAGATTGAGGGCGTAAGTAACATTTTGGCCTCGCCTCATGCCCTTTCTGCACTCCTCATGCGACTCTCAATATATTGGTCGGTTCGCGCCGTCCCCAAGTGGCCCTTTGCACATGGGGTCTTTGATGTGCGCGCTCGCCAGCTACCTGGACGCAAAACACAACTTAGGCAAATGGCTACTTCGGATAGAAGACATCGATCCACCTAGAGAGCCCTCAGGAGCCAGTAAGGCCATCCAGAAATCTCTCGCGTCTCATGGATTACACTGGGACGACGACATCACCTTTCAAAGCAATCACTCGGAACGCTACGCCGATGCACTTAACACTTTGCGCAACGCCAATTTTCTGTATCAATGCACCTGCACCCGAAAAAGATTGGCAAGCATTCCTGTAGGTTATGATGGAAACTGTCGCTCACTAAAGTACGAGATCGACACTCCATCATCAACTCGCCTCAACATTGAGTCTGCCTGCAAACACAATTCACTGACCCCATTAATTTGCGTGAATGACAAGGTTCAGCAACAGACGAAAGAAGATCTCAGCCATGCTGGCGACTTCATTATTCATAGAAAAGATGGTCTCTTTGCCTACCAGCTGGCAGTTGTTGTCGACGACATTAACCAAGGGATAACCCACATCGTAAGAGGCTCCGACCTTTACGATTGCACCGGGAAGCAAGTTTTTTTAACTCAGCTATTAAACGGAACTGCTATTGAATATGCGCATATACCGGTTTTGTGTACTCATAATGGCAACAAGTTAAGCAAACAAAACCACGCCCCCGGGATTGAAGATAGCAATGCATCACAAAACATTTTTTGCGCACTAAAATACCTACTGCAATCCCCGCCACCAGAGCTTAACGGCGGCCCAATTGAAGCAATTCTTAGTTGGGCCATCCAAAATTGGAATATCAATAAACTATCTCGGCGTGAAAAAGTTCTTCTCTAACCCCCCATTACTCCACCTGCTCATTGATCAGACCTCCTACCGCCCCCGTCATCAACCAAGCCCAGATATTGGCTCCCACTAAAAACCCGCCAAGACCAAAGCCACTATTCAAGTAAGCGCTGTCTACGTGCATGCAAGCTTTGTTACACTGCGCCTTCAACACCAATAAGCAAATACCATGAACAAACAACGCCCACTGCTCATCATTATTTTGCTAATTTATATCTTCACGCCCAGTATTTTCAAATGGATGATTAGCGAAGACGGCCACTGGTATCGCCCATTCATCGTATGGCTAGTTGTAATAGTCGCCGCTTTTCTTTTGCAATTGAGACGAAAAAACCATGACATTTAGCTTTCTTCACGTCGCTCTCATTGGTGTCGTCTATATACTAATTCTCTTCGGTATCGCCCACGCAACAGAGAAAGGATGGATACCCGACAAGGTCGTGTTCCACCCTATCGTCTACGTATTTTCATTGGGGGTTTTTGCGAGCGCCTGGTCATTTTATGGCGTAATTGATTTGGCTCAACGCTATGGCTACGGAGCATTAGCCTACTATCTCGGCACAGGCATCTTGTTTTTATTCGCTCCGCTCACATTAAAACCGCTAATGGAGCTAGCCAGACGCTATCAAATTACGTCAACAGCAGATCTTTTTACTTTCCGCTATCACAGCCATTCCGTTGGCGGCTTCGTTACATTTTGCATGCTATTCGCCATGATTCCGTTGCTCGCCCTTCAAATTCAGGCCGTCGGCGACACGATTCACATCCTTACCCTTTACTCCGCTAAGGAGATGAACCCGGTAGGCCTAACATTTGGTTCTCGCGAAATGCTTGCCTTAATGTACTGTATCGTTATTGCCTTTTTTGCCATGTCATTTGGCTCCAATCGCGAACGCCATAAAGGCCTCATTACCGCTATGGCATTCGAATCCTTGGTTAAATTGTGCGGTTTATTAGCGGTAGGGTTTTTCGCCGCTTATTACGTATTTGACGGCTTAGATGACATTGATAATTGGTTAACGGAAAATCCGATTTACATGGAGGAATTGCACTCGACGACAAACGTGTCATCCTTCCACACCATGCTACTGGTATTTATTTCAACAGCAGTTGCAATGCCGCATTTTTTTCATATGGCTGTGGTCGAGAATACAACAAAAGAATCATCACGAATTGTAAGCTGGGCTTTCCCCTTGTTTCTTTTTTTAATGGCTCTACCCGTTTTTCCTATTTTATGGGCAGGGATAAAACTCGAAAGCGAAATACCCGTTGAGTATTTTCCGCTCGCCATCCCCATCGCCTCAGGTAACGCAACCTTTACGATTATTGCCTTCATCGCTGGCCTATCAGCCGCAACAGGCGCCATGATTGCAATCGCTTTATCCCTTGCAACCATGATTATGAACCACTGGATACTCCCAGCGACCCCTCTACGCACAAAAAAGGGAATTTACGCCCAGCTTATTCAGATTAAAAAAATCTTGATCGCGGTTGTTATTGCAACTGGATACGCATTTTATATCGCCCTAAGCAATGAATTTAACTTAACCGATTTAGCCATTTGCGCCTTTATTGCTACGCTGCAATTTTTGCCCGGCATTATTGGTGTTGTATATTGGCCCCTCGGGAATGTGCGCGGTTTTGTTGCCGGATTATTCGTCGGCATGACCGTGTGGTTTTGGGGGATATTCATTCCCATGCTTTCAGGTGACCACGAATATTTAGTTGATGTCTTTGATCAAAACTTTGCTCTGGGCATCGATCTTTGGACTGAAATTTCACTGTGGTCTGTAGCGTTAAATGCGATTGTTTTTATTACCGTTTCTCGCCTGACTAAACAATCAGACGCAGAACGTTACAGCGCGGAATTATGCTCTCAGGACGAACTTAGCCACCCTATTCGCCTAACCCTCGACTGCCGTTCGCCAGAAGAAATGATTGAGCGGCTAAGCAGCCGCATCGGTGAATCCACCGCGCAAATTGAAATGGATAAAGCCCTATTAAGCTTGGGGCTTAACCCGAATGAAAGTCGCCCTTACGCTTTACGCCGATTACGGGATGAAGTTGAAGCCAACCTTTCCGGGCTACTTGGCATTGCAATGGCTAACGAGATTATCAATACGCAATTGCCCTTCATTGTGCCTGAAACAGACGCCGCCACGGATATCACGTTTGTCGAAAACCGCTTGAGTGATATGCGTGACGAATTAACCGGCGTTGCCGCCGAACTCAACCAGCTACGACTTTACCACCGTCGCACGTTTGAAGAATTACCCCTTGCCGCATGCTCAATAGGTAAGGACATGGAAATAATGCTGTGGAACAGCGCAATGGAAGACCTTACCGGCATCAAAAGCGAGGTTGTCACGGGGTCAACGATGGAAGAAATGCTAGACCCTTGGGGGCCATTACTCACGGATTTTCTTGCCTCAGGCAAAGCGCACTATTACAAACAGCAAGTTGAACTAGCAGGCAAGATCCATTGGATTTCTATCCATAAAGCCGTCATCCCATCGTCTTTTGTACGCAAAGTCGAAAGCCAAGTTATCTTGCTTGAAGACGTTACCCACTTGCAACAATTAGAAAATGAATTAATCCACAGTGAGCGCCTCGCGTCTATCGGACGCTTGGCCGCAGGCGTCGCCCATGAAATTGGTAACCCGGTTACCGGCATCGCCTGCTTAGCCCAGAATATGAAATATGAAACCGATAACGAAGAGGTTTTAGAGTCCGCCGCACAAATTCTCTCCCAAACTCAGCGTGTAAGCCGCATTGTTCAGTCACTCGTTAGCTTTTCTCATTCTGGCCGACATGATCAGGAGCATATTGCAGAAAGCGTTAACTTGTGGGAGTGCGCCAACGAAGCAATCAACTTGGTGGCCTTACAAAAAGAACTCGGCACCATGCATTATGAAAACACCATCCCCGAAAACCTGCAATTTATTGGCGACGGCCAACGCATGATTCAAGTATTTGTAAACTTATTGTCTAATGCCCGTGACGCTAGCCCCTCGGAATCCCGGATTCACATACACGCAGAAGAACATGCCCCCGAATTACACGTATCCGTGACCGACGAAGGCTCTGGCATTCCTGATGAGATTCAGGACCAGATTCTCGAACCGTTTTTCACCACAAAAGAGCCGGGAGAAGGCACCGGGCTGGGACTAGCCATGGTCTATAGCATCATAGACGCACACAAAGGCAGTATTGATGTCATCAGTCCAGCCGATCCCCTGTTACAAAAGGGCACGAAATTTGTGTTAAAACTGCCCATGCCCCTTGAATCTCCGGAGCGTTAGCGTGACACTAGAGCGCTTGATCTTTTTTTAGCTAAGGCTAACCGGGGGCCGAAGGCCCCTATTTACACAGCGGTATTCGCGATTATTAGATTTTTAATTACCCAAACCTATTTTAATTACCTAATACTAAAAGCTGCGTTGCACTGCAGCCATACTAAGTAAAACGTTTATGAGCAAGATACTGATTGTTGAAGATGAGGTTATTATTCGCACCGCACTGCGAAAACTATTAACTCGAAATAAGTACGATGTTAAGGAAGCTGGCTCCGTCAATGAAGCTATAGGCAAACACAAACTCGATAACTTCGACCTCATTATCAGCGACCTGAGACTACCTGGCGCACCCGGCACAGACCTCATAAAACTTGCCGACGAAATTCCTGTTCTAATCATGACAAGCTACGCAAGCCTCCGCTCTGCTGTCGATTCCATGCGTATGGGCGCCGTCGATTACATCGCCAAACCATTCGACCATGACGAAATGCTAGCCGCAGTTAAGCGCGTCATTGGGAAATCAAGCGCCATTCAACGTCTTGCACTCAACGCAAAAGGTAACGATACCGCCATAGAAGGCATGATTGGCACTAGCGCAGTGATGAAATTGCTCTACGCAAAAATCCATAAGGTGGCTCCTACCAGCGCCACAGTATTAGTCACAGGCGAAACCGGAACCGGCAAAGAACTTGTAGCCCAGGCGCTTCATCGCGAAAGCCCACGCAAAGAAAAGGCTCTGATCTCCGTCAACTGTGCCGCAATCCCTGAAACACTCATTGAGGCAGAACTATTCGGACACGAAAAAGGCGCCTTCACCGGGGCCGCCAGTACGCGAGAAGGGCTTGTTGCCGCAGCCGACAACGGTACATTATTTTTAGATGAAATCGGTGAGCTACCACTCGAAGCGCAAGCTCGACTACTTCGTGTTTTGCAAGAGGGAGAAGTTCGCCCAATCGGCGCCATCGAGTCCAAAAAAGTGGATGTACGACTTGTCGCCGCAACGCACCGAGACTTAGGACGATTAGTTCGAGAACGAAAATTTCGCGAAGATCTGTACTTCCGCATCAATGTCCTCCAAATCAAGTTACCCCCCCTAAGGGAGCGTGGTAAGGATATTTTGACCTTAGCGGAAACCTTTGTCAGACGCTTTTGTACTGAGATGCGCAAAGAGCCCCTGTCATTAACACCCGAAGCCATTCAAGCCATTACCACTTACACCTGGCCCGGCAATATTCGTGAGCTGGAAAATGCCATGCAACGCTCTGTGATTCTCTGCGAAGACGAAAAAGAAATTGATCATACCGAACTCGCTATCGATTTAGACCTCGTTAGAGTTGATCCAGAGCTTTACCGAGAGCCTGCGCACGCCCCCATGATGAACGAGCCCCACCCAAGCGAACCAAACGAAGACTTATCGCTAGAGGATTACTTTCAGCGTTTTGTTCTCGAGCATCAGGACAGTATGAGCGAGACCGAACTGGCTCGAAAACTCGGTGTCAGCCGAAAATGTCTTTGGGAGCGCCGACAACGCCTTGGCATCCCGCGTAAAAAACCTACCCAATCTGCCGCCACAAAATAACGATTCGTTACACTTCAAATTCGATCAAATCAATATTCATGCTTTTTGCGCCATTTTGAAGCAAAAAGCATCATACCGCACCGCAGCAAGACCCCATACACGTCAAAATCGAGCTTTTTCAGCCAAAAAATGTGTTACCCGCGCCGAAACAAGGTAACAAGCATCGGCACATATGGTAACGAGATTCCATAACCAAAGAGAATTAAAACACCCCCCCAAAACCGTAACCTATTGATTTTAAAAGGTTTATCAATGTTGGCACGACCACTGCATTGGCTAACGTACAATAAAAACAATAGATAATAATAAAAACGAAAAACATAACTAATAATAACAATAAATAATAAAAACAAAGCTGTAAGACAATAATAAGAACAATAAATAATAATAAAAAAGATAAGAAACTGACTTGCGTACCTTGGAATGGGATAGAACATTTGGACACGGAAGTGCCCGAGTTGATAATAAGAGAACAACTAATTAAAGTTTCTACGGGAAAGCTAAAGCTTTCCCGTTTTGATTTCTCCCTTTTGAAAAAATCACTACCTTCGCAACATTACTCACCAACAGATTCTGTTACACTCCCTGAATCTTCGAATTTATCTACGTAAAACCCCCAAATCTATGCTGAAACGGCTGTATCAACTGCTCAAACCATCAGACTCTAACTCTCCCCTCATCATTCAAGAGAACGAGCACCATATCTCCGAGCGCGATATAAGCAGAAGCGCCTTAAGGGTCGTTGACCAACTTAGAAACAATGGCTTTGCAGCCTATCTTGTTGGCGGCTGTGTAAGAGACCTTCTTCTCGATGGCACCCCCAAAGATTTTGACGTTGCAACCGATGCAACCCCCGAACAAGTTAAAAGCACATTCAGCCGAAACGCTCGCATAATTGGACGTCGTTTTCGCATTGTGCACGTGCGCTTCGGCCGAGAAATAATTGAAGTTACTACTTTTCGAGGCAACCCAGCAGAAGCCAAAACGAAGGCCAAAGCCGATCACAACCAATCGGAAAAAGGCATCTTGCTACGAGATAACGTCTATGGCGATATTAAGTCTGATGCCCTCAGAAGAGACTTTACCGTTAATGCGCTTTACTACTCGCCAGAAGACGGCACCATTCTCGATTATGCCGGCGGCTTAGAAGACTTACAAAAACGTCAACTGCGCATTATTGGCGACCCAAACGCGCGCTACAAAGAAGATCCCGTGCGAATGCTTCGCGCAGTACGCTTTGCCTCTAAACTTGGCTTTGCGCTAACACCCGAAACAGAAGCCCCCATATGCGAGCACGCGGACTACCTAGCCGACATTCCATCGGCACGCTTATTTGAAGAAGTCCTAAAACTCTTTATATCTGGGTCCGCAACCGCCGTACTCACTAAGCTACGTGAATACGGTTTATTAAAGTATCTATTTCCCGGCACCAATAACTGCCTAGACAGTGGTATTGAGTACTATGAAAAGCTAATTTTTTCGATGGTTGCCAATACCGATCGACGCCTTCGTAGCGACAAACGCGTTGCACCTGCGTTTATATTCGCAGCTATGCTATGGCCACCTCTGCACGCGAAAATAAAAGAACTCGTCGAAGAACAGAAACTGAGCCATCATGACGCGACTCAGCATGCCTCCACTGGCGTTATCAGCGAACAACTATCCTATACATCTATCCCTAAACGCTTTTTGATCACCGTCCGTGAAATTTGGTCTCTGCAACAAAGACTCACACGGCGAGAAGGTAAACGTGCCCTACAAACCTTAGAGCATCCTCGCTTCCGCGCTGCTTACGACTTTTTACTCTTGCGCGAAGAGGCTGGTGAGAGATTGGACGGTTTAGGTCTCTGGTGGACACGCTTTCAAGATGTCGACGAGAATGAACGTAACGATATGATTTCAAATTTGCCAAAAACTGCTAAAAAGCGATCGCGCAGACGTAAACCTGCAGCAAAACCCAAAAGCGATGACTAAAACCCATCGGGTATTTATTGGAATCGGCAGTAATCTGGACAATCCCCAACAACACGTCATTAAGGCCTGTAAAGATCTATCCGATCACCCCCAACTGTCTGTTCTAGCGCAGTCAAGCTGGTACACCAGCAAAGCTGTTGGACCCGGCGACCAGGCAGATTACATTAACGGAGCAGCACTACTCGAAACTCCGCTTAGCCCAGAAGAACTGCTCGACGCACTCCAAGGTATCGAACAAAACCATCGACGCGTGCGCAAAGAACGGTGGGGACCTCGCACCCTCGACCTCGACATTTTGCTCTACAACAAAGACGTAATCGACTCGGAACGATTAACCATACCTCACAAAGAAATGACCCAACGAAACTTCGTTCTTAAGCCCCTTCTTGATATAAATGCAAAATTAACACTCCCTGATGGTCGCCTAGTAGCCGACATTTTGAATATAATCGGAACCCAAGACCTGCGCGATTTGGAGGTTGGGTAGCCAGCATAGGCACTCAAAAATAATTTTGACTGACACAGAAGAACGGAAGATCGATATTTCAACCAAAGATATTCCCAGCTACATAGCAGTGGAAGGCCCAATAGGCGTCGGAAAAACCACTCTCACCAAATATTTGGCAAAAACGTTCAATTACGAAACCTTACTTGAACAAGCCGAAGACAATCCCTTTTTAGATCGTTTTTATGCCGACGAACGAAATTCAGCTCTGCCTACGCAGTTATTTTTCCTGTTTCAACGCGCACAGCAATTAAATGAACTGCATCAAGCTGACTTATTTAAACCCGTACGTGTCGCCGATTTTCTCATCGAAAAAGATCAATTATTTGCACAAGTCACCCTCGCTGAAGAAGAATTTAAGCTGTACCAACAGGTCTATGACCACGTCACGATCGACGCGCCCACACCTGATCTGGTAATTTACCTACAGGCTCCTGTCGGCGTATTACTTGACCGGATTAGTCAACGCGGTATCAACGCCGAAAAAAGCATTACAGCCGAATACTTGGAATCACTGAATGAAGCCTACGCCCGCTTTTTTCACTATTACGATCGATCGCCTTTACTCATCGTAAATGCAGCCGAAATAGACTGGGTTAACACACCAGATGATTACACCCAACTCGTCGAGTATATTCTCGAGATCAAAAGTGGTCGCCACTACTACAACCCTAAACCCACCATTTTCTAAACATTACGGAAGTACATCATGGTTTATGCCGGAGACGACAGCAAAGCACTGGGGAAACCCGTAACGATCCTAACCCTCAAAAAAATGAAAGCCTCGAGCGAGAAATTCGTCACGGTTGCCTTGTACGATGCTCCGATGGCAGCAATGGCACAAAAAACCGGCATTGAAGTGGTATTGGTCGGCGACAGCCTAGGGATGACGGTACTGGGTTATGACAGCACCATCCCCGTGACGATGGAGCAAATGATTTATCACATTGAAGCCGTCGCACGTGGGAATAAAAAATCCCTGATCATGGGCGATCTGCCTTTTATGACTTACGCCACCCCCGCACAAGCACTGGAAAACTCAGCACGCGTGATGCGAGCTGGCGCCCATATGGTGAAAATTGAAGGCGGCGAATGGTTGGCGGAAACCGTTACCATGCTCAGCGATCGGGGTATTCCAGTCTGCGCACATATTGGCTTAACGCCTCAATCCGTGAATAAATTCGGGGGCTTTAGAGTCCAAGGGAGAACCGTCGAGCAAGCGCACAAATTAGCGGAAGATGCTCGCATTTTAGAAAATGCAGGTGCCGACGTATTACTACTCGAATGCGTACCAGAAGAACTCGCGTCAGCAATTACGAAAAACCTCAGTATTCCGGTTATTGGTATTGGCGCGGGGAAAAATACTGACGCTCAGGTACTGGTCATTAACGACATCTTAGGCTTAACGCCTCAGCCCCCTAAGTTTTCGAAAAATTTTTTACTCGAAACGAAAGACATTCCCAGCGCTCTTGAAAAATACGCAGCAGACGTGAAAAGCGGCGTATTTCCGGGAGAGGACAATATCTTTCATTAAGCATAAAAAAAATTAAGGGGCTAGCACTGAGCCACTACTGTTCAAGGAAAATGGCTTCCTTTTAGCCGTCCTCGTACACGCTTAGTCCATCGAATACACCACACGAGCAGTAGTCGACTATACGGATATAGTCCCTAGAGCTATAAGCAAGGAACCCGAACCAACGACTGTACGGATATAGTCATGGATATAGTCATAGACCCGAGCACCTAAGCTATATGTAGAGAGCCGTGGTTATATATTCCGAACAGAGAATTCGCTCCTAAACGCTTTAACTCTCAACAACTGACGAACATCAAACATCACAATGTTCTTTCCATGCAGCATGGGAGGCAATACAATTGCGGCTTTCGCCAGAATGAAAGTACAGCTCTACCATGTTTGACACAATACCCCTCGCGCGCCCAAGCACTCCATTGCTCGATAGTATCAACGAGCCAGCTGATTTACGTCGCCTAGAAGAGGGGCAACTCGAAGAACTTGCCCATCAATTGCGTGAGTATCTACTCTTCACGGTCGGGCAAACAGGCGGTCACTTTGGCGCAGGGCTTGGCGTAGTCGAACTCACTATCGCTCTTCATTACGCCCTCAACACCCCCAACGATCGAATCGTATGGGATGTTGGCCACCAAACCTACCCCCATAAGATACTCACTGGCCGCCGTGAGGCCATGTCAGGCATTCGCCAAAAAGATGGGCTCTCAGGCTTTCCTAAGCGCAGTGAGAGCGAATACGACACCTTTGGTGTTGGTCACTCAAGCACATCCATTAGCGCCGCCCTTGGCATGTCGGAAGCTTCTGACCTTCTTAAGATAAAAAGACAATCCGTCGCGGTTATCGGCGACGGCGCGATGACAGCAGGCATGGCATTTGAAGCGCTAAACCATGCCGCTCATACCGATACCGATATGCTCCTTATTTTGAATGACAATAATATGTCGATTTCAAAAAATGTTGGCGGTTTGGCTACTTACTTTTCAAAAGTGTGGGCGAGCAAGACGTACCACGCGCTGCGCGAAGGTAGTAAGCGCGTACTAACAAAAATCCCCAAAGCCTGGGAGTTCGCACGCAAGACAGAAGAACATTTAAAAGGCATGGTCGCTCCCGGTACATTATTCGAGGAGCTGGGCTTCTATTATGTGGGCCCAATTAATGGGCATGATCTTGGCCACCTGGTCCAGTACATCCGCAAAATGCAGAACATTAAAGGTCCAAAAATTTTACATATCATCACGCAAAAGGGTCGCGGTTTTACACCTGCCGAGAGTGACCCTGTGGGATATCATGCACTCAATAAAATCGAACCAACACCTAAGGCATTACGCAGCGAACCCAAGATATCCAAACCTAAATACCAGTCAGTATTTGGGCAATGGCTCTGTGACACGGCAGCAAAAGATCCTCTTCTAATGGCTATTACGCCAGCAATGAGTGAAGGATCAGGAATGCTTGAATTTGCAGAGAAATTTCCGGAACGCTTTCACGATGTTGCCATTGCTGAACAGCATGCTGTGACCTTTGCTGCTGGCCTCGCCTGCGATGGCGCTAAACCAGTTGTTGCGATTTATTCATCTTTTTTACAGCGGGCGTATGATCAACTGATACATGACGTTGCTCTGCAAAACCTTGATGTTACCTTTGCGATCGATCGCGCAGGCTTGGTTGGTGAAGATGGCGCAACACACGCAGGAAGCTTTGACATTTCCTTTATGCGTTGTATTCCACAGCTCATCATAGCGACTCCTAGCGACGAAAATGAATGTCGGCAATTATTATTTAGCGCATACAATCATCCCGGTCCTTCGGCCGTTCGCTATCCAAGAGGAACAGGAACGGGCGCAACGATTGTCGAACAGGATATGGAATTTCCCATCGGGAAAGGACGTTGCATACGTGAAGGGAAAAGCCTCTGTATTCTCAACTTTGGCGTGCTACTGCCACGAACCTTGGAAATTGCTGAAAAATACAATTTTAGCGTTTGTGATATGCGCTGGGCTAAACCTATCGACGAAACCCTTATTCTTGAGCAAGCCGCGAAACACGATTATTTCGTTAGCGTCGAAGAAAATGCCATAGCAGGTGGCGCTGGAGCCGCTGTACTTGAATTTTTAAGCCATAATGCCAACACCACTCCAACACTGGTACTCGGCTTAGGCGATATTTATTATCAGCACGGTACACGCGATGAAGTGCTTGATGACGCAGGTTTGAGCTCAAGTAAAATTGAAACTCAAATCAATAGCTGGCTTGAGAAACTTACTTCCGGCCAAGTGCAACCCATCGTACGCAGTGTTGCTGGCGAAAAGGGTAAATAACCCTAATCTGCACCACCATCACGCACTGAAAATGTAGATAAAGCATAAGTTCCTTCACTGCTCTATATTTACAAGAGCAATAACACTCAGCATAAATTTGAGCACCTCCTATGCGCGGACAACGCACCGACGTCAGTATCAGTGATGTGAATTGGCGTACCCTTTTCGATCTTGTTCCCTATTTACTCGAATATAAATTACGCATTTTTTTCGCACTGCTTTGCTTAATCGCAGCAAAACTCGCAAGCGTCGGTCTGCCCTTTATCCTCAAGTACGTTGTCGATGATATCGAACAGGCAAACGACACACTGATCTTACTCACCGTTCCCATTGCATTACTGGTCGCTTACGGCAGTCTTCGCTTTGCCAGTGTCTTATTTGGTGAATTGCGAGATACAATTTTTGGCCGCGTAACCGAACGAGCAATGCGCAATATCGGGCTTCGTGTTTTTCGCCACTTACATTCACTCGATCTCGATTTTCATCTTAATCGCCGCACAGGCGGTTTATCACGAGATATTGAACGCGGCACCAACGGCATTAATTTTTTAATGCGTTTTATGGTGTTCAATATTATTCCCACCATTATCGAAATTGCCCTGATCACCATCATCTTACTTGTGCAATACAGCGGCTGGTTTGCGCTTATTGTGATAAGCGCTGTTTTTTCTTACGTCGCCTTTTCTGTTTTTGCGACAGAAATTCGGACCAAGTTTGTTCGCCAAGTCAATCGAGCAGAATCCGACACCAGCACGCGCGCCATCGACAGCCTACTCAATTTCGAAACCGTAAAATATTTTACCAACGAAAAATTCGAAGCTGAGCATTACGATAAAGAACTCGCAGCCTGGGAAAAAGCACGGCAAAAAAATCGCCTCTCGCTTTTCTTTTTGAATGGTGGCCAGGCATTTATTATTGCCGCCGCGATGACTTGCGCAATGATCCTAGCGGCTGCGAAAGTTGTCGCTCAAGAAATGACGCTTGGCGATTTTGTTTTGGTTAATGCCTTTATGATGCAGATTTTTATGCCTCTCAATTTTCTCGGGTTTATCTACAGAGAAATGAAAGGATCACTAGCGAACATCGAACAAATGTTTGACCTACTTCGCACCCCACCCAAAGTGGCCGACCTTACCGACGCAGAAGACCTAAAAATTAAAGAAGGCCAAATTGAATTCCGAGATATAGCTTTCTCCTACTCTTCCGACCGTCCCATCATTAAAAACACAAGCTTCACTATCGACAGCAAGAAAAAAACTGCCATTGTTGGCAGCAGCGGGTCCGGGAAATCCACAATACTTAAACTTCTGTTCCGTTTCTATGATGCCAAGCAGGGTCAGATATTGATAGACGGTCAAGATATTTCACGGGTCACTCAACACTCTCTACGGTCGTGTATCGGAGTTATTCCACAAGATACCGTTCTGTTCAATATGTCGATTTATGAAAACATCCGCTACGGCCGGGTCGATGCTAGTGACGCTGACATTCAAAACGCAATTCGTCTCGCACATCTAGATGCATTTATTGAACAGCTGCCAGAGGGTAGCGATACGATCGTCGGTGAACGGGGCCTCAAACTTTCGGGCGGTGAAAAACAGCGTGTATCCATTGCCCGGGCGATATTAAAGCGCCCTCAGATTATGGTCTTTGATGAGGCGACATCATCGTTAGATAGCAAATCAGAGCAAGGCATACTAGAAGCCATCTCGGAAATTAGCCGTGAGCAAACCACCCTCGTTATTGCTCATCGCTTATCAACTATCGTCGATGCCGATAAAATCATTGTGTTAGAGCAAGGCGAGATTATCGAACAGGGAAATCACCACACGTTACTTCTAAACCAAGGGAAGTACGCGCAACTTTGGCAGATTCAACAGGCCGAGCAACGTGAAGATATATGAGTAATTCTCACGGCCTTATTACAAGCTCCCCAATACATACGCGGTACAAGACCAAACGGCCATAAACTATCGACGTACGTCATTTTCTTCAATCAGTCGCAAAATTAAACAATGTTGTGGTTTTTCACTAGCCTAAAACACATACAGGCGCTAAACTAAACGATAATTGTTAGTATTTAAGTTTCGTTTACGAGCCAAACATAAAAATTCTTGTAGGACTACCCAATGACCCTCGCCGATCAGCAAAAAAATATCAAAACCCGAATCAAAGGCTTTACTCAAGCCGGTGAAACGCTGACTCGACTGCACCGCATGGGTGTGATCCCCGGGGCCGAAGCCACCGTGCTGCGCACCGCACCACTCGGTGACCCGATGCAGGTACGCGTAGAAGGAACTCTTCTCAGCATCCGTAAACGCGATGCTTTTCAAATTCAAGTTGAGAGTGTGTGACTGATCTAATCATCGCCCTAGCCGGCAACCCCAATTGCGGAAAAACCACTGTATTCAATACCCTCACTGGGTCTCGCCAAAAGGTGGGGAACTGGGCTGGCGTCACCGTAGAAAAAAAGACCGGCACTTTACGCAATAAGAATCTCAACGTAGAAGTTGTAGATCTACCCGGCGTTTATACATTACAGGCAGAAGAACAGGGCATCGATGAGCAAATCGCGCGACGCTTCATCACTGAAGAGAAGCCAGATCTTATTGTTAACGTCCTCGACGCAGCTAACCTCAACCGTCATTTATTACTGACCCATGAACTGCTCGAAACCGGCTGCCCTCTCATCATTGTCCTAAACATGATGGACGTGGCCGAAAGTCAGGGCATCCATATCGATGTAGAAGGGCTGGAACGTCGCCTAGGCGTCCCTGTTATTCCCGTTGTCGCCAGCAAATCCAAAGGCACCAACGAGCTTAAAGACAAAATATTCGAAATTGCACAAGACCCATCCCTCGCACCAAAAATCAAAGAAGACCTCCTCTGTGAAGAAGAAGCGATTACTCACCGCTTTCATTGGATTCAAGAGCAAACCCGTGATGTTGTTATCATGGAGCCTAGCCGCCAACCCTTTAGCGAAAAGATAGATGCCGTGGTTCTTAACCGCTGGTTAGGCATCCCTATCTTCCTGCTAATGATGTACTTGATGTTTATGTTTTCCATCAATCTCGGCGCAGTGTTTATCGATTTTTTTGATATATTACTTGGCGCATTGCTTGTCGATGGTTTGGGTAATCTGATGAGTAGCTTGGGTTCACCCGACTGGCTACGCACGATCATTGCCGATGGCGTTGGCGGTGGCATCCAGCTAGTTGGCACTTTTATTCCCGTTATTGGTTTTTTGTATTTATGCCTCAGCCTACTCGAAGGTTCCGGCTATATGGCTCGCGCAGGCTTTGTCGTTGATCGACTCATGGCCAGAATCGGTTTGCCCGGTAATGCTTTCGTACCACTTATTGTAGGGTTTGGCTGTAACGTGCCGTCGGTGATGGCTTCTCGCTCATTGACTCGCGAACAAGACCGCCTACTCACCATCGCCATGGCGCCATTTATGTCCTGCGGGGCTCGCCTTACCGTATACGCATTATTTGCCGCCGCGTTTTTCCCCAACAACGGCTCGCTCATCGTATTTGCCCTGTATTTATTCGGTATTTTAATGGCCGTCTTTACCGGTTGGTTGTTCAGAAAGACCTTGTTTTCAGGCGAGTCCAGCCCCTCGTTTCAAGAAATGCCGGCATACCACGTGCCCACCGTCACGAATGTTTTTATGACAACGTGGCACCGACTTCGCGGTTTCGTTAAGCGCGCAGGCAGCACCATTGTCAAAGTGGTTGTCGCTCTTACCATTATTAACTCCATCGGTCTCGACGGCAGTTTTGGCAACCAGGACAGCAAAGAATCCCTTTTAAGCTATATCGGTAAAGCCCTTACGCCAGCACTTGCCCCCATCGGCGTACAGGAAGATAACTGGCCTGCCACTGTCGGTGTATTTACGGGTATTTTCGCTAAAGAAGCTGTCGTCGGTACTTTAGATGCTCTTTATCAAGATGTTGCTGGAGAGACGACAAAGGACGATGGCGAGTTTGATTTATTGGCTTCGCTAGGCGATGCCTTTATCTCTATCGCGGACAACATTGGCGGCCTGGCAAGTACCATAGGCGACCCACTCGGCCTTGGTTCGGTTAATGACTCGTCAGAAGATCAGGGCGTATCCAACACTGGCATTGGCGCTATGCAAAATCTATTTGGAACGGCCTTTGCGGCGTTTTGTTACCTCGTATTTATACTGCTTTACACTCCATGTGTTGCCGTTATGGGAGCAATGAACAGAGAGTCCGGGCCCATGTGGGCCTCTCTAGTCATCGCCTGGTCGAGTTATTTAGCTTATTGGGCGGCTAGCTGCCTATATCAAATTGGTACCTTTTCAGCCAATCCAACCTTTGCCTCTTTCTGGCTTTTGGGTGCCGCTATATCGATGGCTCTGGTGGTTCAAGGATTAACGTTACTGGGAAGGCGCACTAAAAACTCTGACCCGAATATTATTGCTACGAGTTAAAGAAGGTTATCGCCACAGCCCTTGCGGCATCGATAGTATTTATTCTCGGGGGACGGAGGAAACCGTAGAAATAATTTAACAAAAAAGTACCGCAGTAAAGAAACAGTTTCCGACCATCTCGGCCAAAGCTGATATAGAATACCGTCAATTATGGGATGATTTTAGAGATTCTGCGTATTACTCCTACTCTTAAAACCAAGGACAGCCACTCGCTCCTCGATTCAGCAAACGCACCAAAAATCCAGACCCGAATATTATTGCGACCAGCTAATGCTCGAGCGCTGGATCACAGACCTCCGGTTTAATAAACAGGCAATCGGCCACAGCCTCAACGTGCGGCTCCTGCAGCATAGAAAAATGACTACCCCCGACCACACAGCCCTCTACGGGAGTTTCACAAACACTTGCCCACTCGGCTCTTAAATCACGATTTATTTCTTCTGTCGAATATTGTTGTTCAGCAGAAATGACAAAAATACGGCCTTTATACTCACTCGGTTGATACTGCCGAGCCGCATCAAAATTAGCTGCAAGAACAGCCGCCTGTTGCTGCAAAGAATTAAGACTAAAACCCTTAGAAAACTTGCCAAGCGTTTTTCCCCGCTGAAATAAATAACTAAGGCCCTCAGCCAAATCCATGCGCTGTAGTTTTTCCAACGCCGCCATATCCTCATGCAAAGCATAATAAAATGCTAATCGATTAAGTAAAGTCAGATCATCAAGCGCTGGTAGAAAAGTGGATTCGTTGGCACCCACATCTATGATGACAAGCCTTTCCACGCAGTCTCCCCGGCTAACCAACTGCCGCGCAACTTCGAATGCGATTAAGCCTCCCATGGAATGGCCGGCCAAATAATAAGGGCCGGCAGATTTTTCTTTGATCAAATCAATATAGTGCGCAGCCATGGCGGGAATTGATTTTAATATGCCAGCGTTGCCGTCCAGGCCACTGGCACTAATGCCCCACACGACTTGATCCGCACTTAAACGCTGCAGCAGTTTTTGATAGCCCTGACAATCTCCCTCTACCGGGTGAAATAAAAATAGTGGCGGCGCCTTTTTCTCAATATTTCGCTCAACCTTTTGCGGATAACGAGGTGATGATAACTCCTGTAAAATTGGCCGCACATTATTGTTATTACTTGAATTTTCCATCGCCTCAATGCAGTCGTGTAAACAGCCGATAAAAGTATTGGCCATTGTCTCTAGCAAGGCTTTTTCATAGCAGGAGGAGACATAGGAGAAGGTCACGCTCAATTTACCCTCAAGCACCACCGCATTAATATCAAGCTGTACGCCGCGCTGCTGTCTGTCGTCGCGGGCTAGGCCCAAAACCTCTTCCACGCCCGCAATAAATGAGCCCTCTGGGAATGTAGCATCAAAGCGGCCAAGATAGTTGAAACGAATATTGGGGGTCACTGCCAATGCTTTGTGACCCGACATATAGCGTAACAGTCCATAACCGATGCCATTATTGGGCACCGCCGCTACTTGTTTTTGAATCGCGATCAACTGCTCCTTTAACTCACTGCCTTGAAGCCGCAAGCACAAGGGAAACTTCGAGGTAAACCAGCCCACACTGCGACTAAGATCGAGAGCAGAGAAAATATCTTCGCGCCCATGCCCTTCCATTTCAAGCGTGAATTCCTTCCCGCCCAGACAAGCCTGCAAGCCGCGACATAAACTCAGCAAGAGTACCTCTTGAATTTTCGCCTGCCATACGATGGGGATATTACGCAGTAAATACTGCGTATCCTGCTCCGATAGAGAAACCGAATAATGAGATTCATGGGCGACAATATTGTCTTCCGAATTGATCGACAACAAGGTGGGATTGAGGATCTGCCTCTGCCAGAATGAAATCTCACGATTGAGTTCATCGCTTTTTGAATACTCATACAAACACTTAGCCCAATCTTTAAAAGAGGACGCTTTAGCCGGTAATACAATTGGCTTTTTCATTACCACCTGCAAATAAAGCTGCTGTAAGTCCTGTAAAATAATTCGCCACGAAACGCCGTCCATCACCAAATGATGAAAGCTTAACCATAACAACGGTGGTCGCTCATCGCCACGATCAAATACCGCCGCCTTAAGCAAAGGGCCATTCTGTAAATTAAATCCTGCTGATAATTTTTGAATTTTTTCTTCGAGATATAGCGCTTGCTCTGGAAAAGTTAAGTCAGCAATATTTTCCCAGGCCACCTGCGGTTGATCAACGCCCTCCGCTACCGCTTGTTCCCAGCCAGTCTGCGTTTGATAAAACTGCGCGCGCAATTGATCATGATGTTGGAGCAACGCTTTTAGCATCGTCTCGAGCGCGACCTTTTCGAGGCATGAAGACAATCTCAGTAATAGACTTTGGTTCCAGTGGTGAGGGGCAATATAATCCTCTTCGAAAAACCACTGCTGTATCGGTGTTAACCGCGCCTTTCCACTCACCATTTCCGGCGCCTCAAATGGAGCCTTCACTTGTTGCATGGAAGAAGATAAAGAAAGCGCCAAAGTCTCAATCGTCTGGTTGGAAAATAATTGGCGCGGCGAAATAATCAATCCTCGATTACGCGCCTGGGCCGACAATTGAATACTGAGAATTGAATCGCCGCCGATGACAAAAAAATTGTCCTGAATACCAATTTTTTCCAGATGCAAAATATCCTTCCACAATTCGACCAAGAGCGTCTGTAATTCCGTATAGGCAGCGACATAGCCCATTTGCGTATCGATCTCAATGTCCGGCAGGGCAGCACGGTCAACTTTTCCGTTCGCATTTAAAGGCAAGGTATCCAACAAGACAAAATATGTGGGCAGCATATAATCCGGCAAGACTTCCGCAAGGTACTGACGCAAGTCTCGCTTTGAAATATTCTCCATCCGCAACACTTCGACATAGGCACATAATTGTTTTTCCTCCGCCGCGCCCAGCTTTGTCACTACCACACAATCGTTCACCTGAGGATGATTTTTAATCTGACGCGAAATTTCATCCAGCTCTATTCGAAACCCGCGAATTTTTACTTGGTGATCGTTACGGCCACAAAACTCAATGCTGCCATCCTCCAAATAGCGCGCACGATCACCCGTGCGATAGAGCCGGGAGGAAGCATCATTACTGAAGGGGTTAGCAATAAAAGATTGTTGCGAAAGCTCCTCTAAATTTAAATATCCCAGGGCCAAACCATCACCCGCAACGCAGAGCTCACCCACCACGCCAATCGCTTGCGGCTGTAAAGTTTCCGACAAAATATACACTTGGGTATTGGCGATCGCTTTGCCTATCGGCACGCTGCGGTTTTCGTCCAAAGACGAGGTTATCGTATGGGTACAAGTAAAGGTGGTGTTTTCTGTGGGCCCATAACCATTAATAATCGTCAGTGTCGAGGACTGAGATAGGGCTAAATTAATCAACTTAGGGGAAAGCACGTCGCCCCCCGCAAGTAGATATCTCAGAGTCGACAGCGCGCTGGGAGAGTACTGAACAAAGGCGTGAAACATGGCTGCGGTCAGCCACATAATGCTAATATTTTGCTCGCGAATAATCGCCGCCAAAGCATCAAAGCCGGTATCTTCTGGCGCGATCACCAATTTACCGCCGTTTAATAGGGCCGCGTAAATTTCAAAGGTCGAAGCATCAAACGCTGGCGAGGCCAGCATCAGTAATGTTTCGCTTGGCCCCAGGTCGAGGTAGTTGGTATTTTTTACTAAGCGCAAAATAGCCCGATGGGGAATGACGATGCCCTTGGGATCACCTGTGGAACCCGAGGTAAACATAATGTAAGCCGCCTTATCTATCGAGCGCTCAATCGCTAAATTCTGCTCACTACAGCCGGCTATTTTTTCTTTTTCCTTAATCAGATCAATGCACTGTAGATGACCGGGCAATAAATTCGCATCAGCATCAGCCTGACACAATATTTTTTTTGCTGAACTTAGTTCGAGCAGAAGATTGATGCGTGCCAAAGGGTAGGATTTTGATAAAGGTAAGTAAATAGCGCCTACTTTTAAAGTGGCGAGTATTGAAACAATAAGATCGGATGAACGCTCCATATAAATTCCAACAACATCCCCCTCCCGAATCCCTTGAGCGATAAGATAATGCGCCAAACAGTTACTGCAGGAATTCAATTGCGCATAGCTCAGTTGGCGATTTATCTTGCCAGTGACATCAGTACCCGAATCAGCAAAAGCCAGCGCAATCGCGTTTGGATTCGCCCGCACCTGCGATTCAAATTCAGTCTGAACACACACTGATGGATAGGCTTTCCGCGTGGCGTTCCAAGATTCGATTTGCCGCCACTCAGCATCATTTAGCAAGGAAATCTGCGAGATTCTTTGCTCTGGGCACGTGATCATTTTTTCTAAAATAATGCGATAGTGCCCCAGCATACGACGAATCGTCGAGGCTTTAAAAAGATCGGTATTGTATTCCAGGCAGCCTTCAAGGCCCACTGGCGAAGCCGCGGAGGCTTCAGTAAAACACAGACTTAAGTCATATTTCGCTAAGGTAATTTCGCTGGCTATCGCGGTCACAGAGATATTACCTAGATCGGTGTTCTCTGTGGGTGAGTTTTGTAAAATAAAAACATGCTGGAATAATGGACTGTGACTCAAACTGCGAACCGGATTGATCGCCTCCACCAAACGCTCAAACGGCAAGCCTTGATTGGCATAGGCATTAAGCGTTGTTTCTTTTACCTGAGTTAAAAAATCAGCCAAGCTTTTATCCCCGTCGAAACCACTACGCAGCACCAACATATTGACAAAAAAACCAATTAAATCTTCAACTTCACGTTGCGTGCGATTCGCAATTGGCGAGCCAATGGCCAGGTCATTTTGTCCACTAGTTTTTGCCAGTAAGATCTGAAAGGCAGATAGCAACACCATATAAAGCGTTAATGATTTACCTCGACATAAAGCCATAAGCCCTTGGTGCATTGTCTTTGAAATCACTATCTTTTCTGCGGCACCTGCGTGCGTCTGCACTGCAGGGCGGGAAAAATCCGTTGGTAGTTCCAGCGGCGCCAAGCCGGCCAATTCATTTTTCCAATAGTCTAGCTGCGCTTCGCATTCACTACTTTCCAACCACTGCCTTTGCCAGTGAGAAAAATCGCCGTATTGAATTGAGAGGGCCGGCAGTGTCACCGGATTTTTATTGTCAGCAAGCGATTGTGAATAAAAATAAGAAAATTCTCGCATCAACACCGCCAGAGACCATCCATCAGCGATAATGTGATGCATATTCACCAGTAGGATATGCGCATTGCTATCCAACGTAATCAACATTTCACGCAATAGGGGTCCACGGCCTAAATCAAAGGGCTGATGCGCGTGCTCTTCACTGAGCTGCTTAATTCGCTGCACTTGTGCCGTTGCAGACTCTCCACTAAGATCTTCAACACACAATTTAATCGACGCATTAGCATCAATCAATTGCCGCGCCTCGCCATTAATCTCTTGAAAGCGCGTGCGTAAAATTTCGTGACGCGCGAGCATTTGATCCAAGGCCGACTGCATAGCGGTGACGTTCACTGGACCGACGATTTTAAAGCTGCCGGCCATATGATAAGCCTCGCTGTAGCCTTCCAGTCGTTCCAGCATCCACAGACGTTGCTGCGCACACGAAAGCAATTGAGGACCAGAGCGTTCAACGGATTTTATGCTGCGATGTGTATATGTATGTGTGTTTGCATTCGGATTTATCTCCCGGGAAATTTCAGCAATCGTTGGGGATTCAAAGATACAACGCAAAGGTAAGTCAACGGAAAAACCTTGTTGAATACGGGAAACGATCTGAGTCGCCAGCAAAGAATGGCCGCCAATTGCAAAAAAGTTATCTTCGATGCCAACGCGCTTAAGGCCTAACACTTCTTGCCAAATATCACACAGCTGCACCTGGATTTGCGTTTCTGGCGCGCGGTAGCGGCTCTGTCTTTGCGCATCAATATCAACTTCCGGCAATGCTAAGCGATCAATTTTTCTGTTTGCAGTCATCGGCATCACATCGAGAACACAGTGAAAAAATGGCAGCATATAAAGTGGTAATTTTTTCTCTAAGTTACGACGTATCTCGTCATAAGATATTTGCTGGCCTTTTTCTGCCACCAAATAGGCGACTAGATTGGGCACGGCTTGCTGAGTCGCTTGGTCCTGCTCGGTTATTTTCACAGCCACCACGGCTTCCGCCACACTGGCCTCGTCGCGTAAATGGGATTCAATTTCAGCCAACTCAATTCGAAAGCCGCGAATATTCACTTGAAAATCCTCGCGCCCGACAAATTCAATTTCACCGTTGCTCAGGTAGCGAGCTAAATCGCCTGTACGATACAGCCGAGCTCTGGTGTTATCGCCATTGGCAAACGGATTGTCAATAAAGCGTTCCGCCGTCTCCTCAGCTTGTTTTAAATAGCCACGCGCTAAACCGGCACCGCTGGTATAAATTTCTCCAATGACTCCAATCGGCACGGGCTGTAGCCCATCATCCAACAATAACATTTGCGTATTTGGCAAGGGCCGACCAATGCTGTGATGCGTATTGCCAGGCAAAGCTTCATACATGCTAGAACCGATCGCGACTTCTGAATTTCCGTAGAGGTTAAGGAAGCGGCGGCCTTTGCGCCAGCGCTCAACCACCGCGTGAGGACAGGGTTCGGCAGAAGAAATTACGGTTTTCAGGTAAGGAAATTTTTGCTCGGGAAAATTGGCCAGTAATGACACAGGCCAGGTCACGGTGTTAATTTTTTCACGCCGTAAAAGATTAAACAAGGCGGGTCCTGGCAGAGATTCGTCATCGTTGACTTGAACTAAAACACCGCCGCCCAGCCAGGCCATAAACGATCCCCAAATAGAAATCGAAAAGCTCATCGAGGCAAACTGTAGCACGCGATTATCGGCCGCAAGCAAGCTGTGAGTTTTTTGCGCTGCGGCCATATTGCGCAGGGCGCTATGACTGACCACAATGCCTTTGGGCTTACCGGTGGAGCCAGAAGTAAATAATACATAGGCGGCATGTTCGGCATTTTTTTGCGCTTGCGGATTTTTATCGCTGGCAACAGCAATACGACTCCAATCAGCGTCCAAACAAAGCGTTGGAATATCAACGCCGCTCAGAACATTTTGCCAAGACTGTTGGGTGAGCACGCAGCTCGGCTCGGTGAGCGAGAGCATGTGCGCGAGGCGCTGTTTAGGGTAGTGCGGGTCCAGGGGAACATAGCAGCCGCCCGATTTCATAATCGCCAGCATGCCTATGGCCATATAGACGCCCCGCCCCACACATAAACCCACACAATTTTCCGGGCCGACGCCTAATCCCTGCAGATGGTGCGCCAGCTGATTGGCTTTGCGGTTAAGTTCGTCATAGCTTAAGCGAACATCGCCAGCCACATAGGCCAGATCATTGGCGCGCTGCCTGACCTGTTGTTCAAAAATATGGTGTAGGCATGGTTGTTTTGGGTAGAACTCAACGTCACCCTTTTGCGTAATTTTGTCACGCGAAAATGCTAACTCATTTTCCTCACGACTCAAGAGCGGCAAGCTAAAAATCGACGTTTCCGGTGCAGTAATTGCCGCTCTTAATAGCACTTCAAAATTATTCAGTTGCCGCCGCAAAGTGCTTTCATCAAACAAATCTTTAGCGTATTCCACCGAGACTTCAAGACCATTATCTATTTCTATAAATTCTAGATTGAGGTCTAGCTTGGCGGTCTGTGTCAGATTATTATTTTGTAAGTTTTGAACGTTCAAACCCGCAAGCGATAAATTTTCGCGCGGCACGTTAAACAGACGAAACATGATTTGAAAAATAGGCGGCAACGCTAAACTGCGCTCAGGATGCAGCGCTTCAACCACTTGATCAAAAGGAATAGCAGAATGTTCGTGAGCCGCATGGGTGGTTTTCCGCAGCTGATGTAAAAAATCTCGAAAATCAAGTTCCGCCGAAAGTCTGGATCTCAGTGCTAGAGTATTAGCAAAAAAACCGATCATCCCCTCCAAATCGGGATGAGGACGATTGGCGACGGCGGTGCCAACAACAATGTCCGTCTCTCGCGAGTAACGCGACAACACAATCTTATAGGCCGCAAGCAATACCACAAATAGGGTAAAACCCTCACGCAAACAAAATCCCTGTAAATCGAGCGCCAGTTGGCGAGAAAAAACATGCTTAAATCCGCCCCCTTTAAAACTCTGCTTAGGTGGACGCGGCCGATCCAAGGGCAGAGCTAATAAGGGCGGTGCTCCGGCTAAGGTCTGGGTCCAATAGTCTAATTGCCGCTCGCACTCCCGGCCCTGATACCAGGACCGTTGCCACAGGGTATAGTCGGCGTATTGCAAGGGCAGTTCCGGCAGCAGCGAAGCATGAGCCTCTGGGTCGCTAAGAAAACCCGGGTAAAGTCGGCACAACTCTTTAATCATTACGCCCTGGGACCAGCCGTCGGAGACAATATGATGCATCGTCACCACCAATATATGCTCCTCTGGCCCGAGGCGTAAAAGATGTACGAGAATAAGTAAATCTTTTCTCAAATCAAATGTTTGTTGTGCGCAGTCTGAAATAAAATTTTTAATGGCCTTTTGCTTATCAACTTCGCTTAGCGCCTCGGCCGAAATATCGGAAAATATCGGAGTAAGAATGTGATCCCGAACCACTTGGCAGGCTTCGCCGCCGATATCCTCAAAGTTAGTGCGCAGGCTGCTATGACGACGCACAATTTCTCTCATGCTTTGAGTAAAAGCCTGACGATCCAATCGCCCCTCTAACCGTATTGCACCAGAAACATTGTAGGTAGCTCCCTGTCCGTTCTCGAGTAAATATAAAAACCAATAGGATTGTTGAACTAGGGAAAGGGGAATTTTTTCTTGCGTCGAGATCTGCGGAATTTTATGCGAAAAAATTTTGGTGATTTTTGCCTTCTCCGCCGCCTCGGTGAGCTGATTAATGAGGGCCGCTTTATGTACTGCCAGTGACTGCTTTAATTCTGCAGTAAGGCTGCCTTTGGGCGCCTGTACTTTAAGTGCCTGGTTTTCTACACGTAAACGGATCCCCAGGCGCGCCAATTTAATCAGCAGCTTATCAATAAACTCTGACGAAAATTGATCTTGCCGCAACGGACTTTGATGATCCTTAGTTATTTGATGATCCACAGTTAAAAGACCATCGTTTCAAATTCGCCGTCATCTTCAACGCCTTCGGCTCCTGTGGGCGACAATAATTGCTCGCGACTCAGCGCCAATTCAAACTGCAGGGCCAAACCTTCTACGGTAGGGCTTTTAAACAATAACTCCATGGGAATATCAACACTGTGTTGCTGGCGCAAGCGTGCAACAACTTGCGTCGCGTATAGCGAATGTCCACCCAGTTGAAAAAAGTTATCGTGCACGCCTACCTGAGAAACGCCAATCACCTCTTGCCAGATCGCCGCTATTTTCTCTTCAAAATCGTTGCGCGGCGCAACATAATCGTCCTCCTCTAGAGGCGTGGTTTCAGTAGCGGAAAATATTTCTGCCAAGTCAAAATTATTCCAGTAGTCAAACCAGTCCTGCAAGTTGCCGGGCATCGCGGCGATTTGCGCCGTCGTGCCGTAACGAAGAATTCGACCAAAGGCCTCAGCCCCGTCTTTGGATTCAATACCGGGGCTCACGGGATTATCTTTTAGTAAAACCTTCATGCCTAAACCCTTCGGGCCTAGCCCCTTCGAACCAGGAACCTCCATCTCGGCGATAATGCGTTGCACGGAAACACGTCGTACCGTAAAACCCTCGACGCGCAACAGCTCTTCACCGGATAGCGAAAACAAACGGATATTAAAACTAAGTGTTTCTTGGCTTTGCGCGAGATCTCCGACATATTCACTCAACGCGAAAATTTCACTCGGCAAAGGTTTAAATGCGAAAATTCGTTGGTAATGCGTGGGCAGATACATATCGACACCGTCTTCCAACACGGAATCCAAACCCGAATTTTGACGGTGGATAAAATTGAGCGTGGGTATTATGCCAATGGCGGTATCCATCAGGGCCGGGTGGTAACGGTAGTCCTGACAATCAGCGGCAATATCCTCGGCTAGAGAAAATTGGGCTAAACCACCCAGCCCGCCAATAGTATTTGAACGCACATTGTGCCAACGACGTCCAAAATGCATTGCCGCCACACCTAAATTTTCGGCATCGGTATCAATAGCAATCTCATCTGGGTAATTTTTTTGGCACTGACTGAAATCCTCATGACGCGCGACAACATCAGTCTCTTCGGCTTTGGCACTGGCGTGACTTTGCCATTGCCCGGTCATATCCTCGACAACAATATCAATTTTCCACTGCCCAGCCTTACGATTTAATAGCACGCGAATATTTTTGCTTTTTTGCCCATCAAAGTGCAGTAGTTTCGAAAAAACCGTGTCAATTAGAACAAAGGTTTTTCCCTTTTCAACCTGCTCTAAAGCCGCCAGCATCATTTCCAGATATGCCGTTCCCGGCAACACGGCTTGTCCCGCCAGTTGGTGCTCTTTGAGTACCCAATCCCGCTGAGAATTAAGCTCTGTTTCGAAAACCACATCGGCAGCCTTCGAGTGGATTTTTTTATGTAAAAGAGGATGCAGTGTATTCACGGCAAGAGGCGCGGATAAATTCGGCTCGGCTTGATACTCGGAAGTGGATGACCGCTCCATATCGACAATCATTCCCACGTCATTCCACGCATCCCAATTAATCGATATCGCCGCGAGTCCCTGCATGCGTTTATTGTGGGCATAGGCATCTAAAAAGGCATTCGCAGCCGTGTAATCAATTTGCCCGACACCACCAGACAAAGCAAACAGGGAAGAATTTAGAATCATAAAATCCAGTGGCTCATGCTGGAGAATTTCATCGAGTATCAACAGGCCGCGAAATTTAGCGCTGAGTACAGGCTCGGCTTGCGCGCGGGTCTTGCCCGACAGCAAGCCCTTGCCAACCTCTCCAGCCGAGTGAATAAGGCCGTGTATATTGCCATACTGCTCTTTAATTTCCGCCACTACAGACTGCATCATTTCCCTGTTGGTAACATCCGCCTGAACAATCTGCACCTGGCTGCCGCGCGCTTCAATAGCTTCAATGGCGGCGATTTGTTTAGCCGTAACGCTTTCCTGTGCTGAATTTTTTATGCCTGACCACTGTTCGCGTGGGGGAAAATCCCGTCGCGAAATAAGCACAAGGGTCGCCTGCACTTGCTCCGACAAATAGGCCGCCATGGTCAAGCCAATCCCCCCCAGGCCACCGCTAATTAAATAGCAGGCCTTATCCCGCAAGCGGATTGGGGCGATGCCTTCTGAGTTTAAATTAATCGCGCTAAAATCCTGCCGCCAGATATTCATGCCTCGAATCGCCAGCTCTTTATCTTCCGGTGCTCCGACCAAAAGTTCTCGCCATAAAAGTTTGGCAATGATTGTATGAGCCTCGTCATCATTGTCATGACTCGCGCCAGTTAAATTGATAGCGCTGCGCAAATCCACATCAAAATAGTGACAGGAAATATTGGGCTGTTCCACCCGCAAGGTCCGGCATGGGCCGAGGGCGAGGGCCTTTTCTGGATAGAGTAAATCCCCTCCGGTGACTTCACAGGCATTGCTGGTAACCACATCCAGGCGTGGCGGTTTTTCCAGTTGAGTTAATACTTGCGAAAGGTAGAGCAAGCTGTAGAACGTAGATTCAGCGATAGATTCGCTATCCCCAACAGAACGGGGATCGCTATTTACCTGGCTCACATTCCATAAGTGCAGCACTCGATCTATCTGTTTAAATGGCAGATCAAGACTGTCGATTAATTGATGATAGTGATCGACCTCACCGGGAATAATGTCAAAGTGCGTGGGATTGTGCTGAATAAATTCCTCTCCGGGAAATACATGCACGACGCGCTGTCCGTTTTCTTCTAAGCGGGATGACAGCTGAGCGGAAATACCACAGCTGTCTGCAAAAATAAGCCAGGTTTGTGGTTCATTTAACATAACCTCAACCGGGTCTCTGTGTACCTGCTTCCAAGTGGGGAGATAAAACCAATGTGCTACATCATCAAAATGCTCAGCGGCTTTTTGCAAGCTCCCCTGCGACACGGCCCGGGCATCTACCCAGTGACGTTTACGCTCAAAAGGATAGCTTGGCAATGAGAGTTTATGGCGTGTTTCACCCGCGTAAAATGCCTTTTCATCAAAGCTAAGGCCCAATAACCACAACTGCCCCAAGGCTTCCTGTAGCACTACATCATCGCAGCGTTCCTCGCGTGGGTGACGCATGGAAGAAAAAATTCCGCGCTCCGCTGCACTGCTGTTCTGACGCACCAGAGAACTGAGTACCTGACCTGGCCCCACCTCCAACATTACCACCTGCGGATTTTGCAAAACCGTTTCCACGCCCTCAGAAAATCGCACCGCATTGCGCAGATGCCGGACCCAATAATCGGCACAGCACATATCGTTTTTAGCCGCCCAGGTGCCAGTAAGGTTTGACAGTAAAGGCAGCTTCGGGGAATGCATTTTTACGCTGTCACACACCGCGCGAAATTCTTCTAAAATTCCATCCATCATGGGCGAGTGGGAGGCGTGTGATATATGCAGCTTGCGTGCTTCGACGCCTTGACGCTGTAAACTACTGACAAGAATTTCTGCTGCCGCGTGGGTGCCGGAGGCCACACATAAATGGGGCCCGTTAACCGCGCCTAAATGCAATTTGTCGTTAAGATAAAAACTCAATTCCCGCTCGGACATCGGTACCGAAACCATGGCCCCAGTTTCACAAGATTGCATAAGACGACCGCGTGCAACCATCAACTTAAGCCCGTCTTGCAGAGAAAAGACTTCCGCGATACAGGCCGCGACAAACTCCCCGGCACTGTGCCCCATCGCCGACGCGGGCATGACGCCCCAGGACTGCCACAATTTTGCCAGGCTGTAACTCACCGCAAATAGCGCCGGTTGTGTGTAGGCGGTTTGATTTAACAGGCCTTGTGCTACCTCTTCTTGGCCCGGCTCGGGATAAATAATGGACTGTAAATTTTGTTCAAGCAGGGGCTCTAAAATATCAAAGCATGCGTCCATATTTTGCCTAAATACGGACTCTGATCGGTACAGGCCTTTGGCCATGTGAATATATTGCGCGCCCTGCCCGGGAAACATAAAACAGATCTCGGGCGCGTGTTCGGGCACGGAACCATTCAACACTTCGGAGGGGGTTTCACCCAAAAGAAAAGCCTGGAGGTTTTCTGCCTGCGCGTCATCTTTGTGTAATACAAAAGCGCGCCGACAATTAAAAGCCATCCGCTTACTGAGGGTATAAGCCACATCGGCGAGTTTAAGCGCGCTATTTTGTTTGAGGAACTCGGCCAAATTTTGAGACATCTTGTCGAGCACAGATTTTTTTTTCGCCGAGAGCAAAAACAACTGCGCTTCGCGAGTCGACGTCGACGACTCTGCTCGCGGCGGCGACTCTTCGAGTACCGCGTGCGCATTGGTGCCACCGAGACCAATGGAGGTCACCGCCGCGCGTCGAACCTGGCCCGGGGTCGTAGGCCAATCACGCAATTGCGTATTGACAAAAAAGGGACTGTTGGGAAAATCGATTTCGGGATTGGGGGCAGTAAAATTCAGTGTCGGCGGTATTTTTTCATTTTTTAAGCACAGCAGTGTTTTGCTCAAACCGGCCATACCGGCGGCGGTTTCTAAATGGCCAATGTTGGATTTGACCGAGCCAATAGCACAGTAATTTTTTTTGTCCGTTTTACTTTGATAAGCGGAAGTGATCGCTGACACCTCGATCACATCACCCATGGCAGTGCCGCTGCCGTGGGCTTCAAAAAGCCCTATGGTTTCTGGTTCAACATCGGCCATGGTCATGGCCTGCATGATGGTGTTCCGCTGTCCCTCAAAACTGGGGGCAATAAACCCAACCTTACTGCCGCCGTCGTTAACAGTGGCGGTGCCGCGAATGACCGCGTAAATTTGATCACCATCGCTGATTGCATCGTCTAAGCGCTTCAATAAAACCGTGGCCCCGCCACTGCCAAAAATCGTGCCCTGGGCCTTGGCATCAAACGGACGGCAATGTCCGTCTTTAGAAAAAATGCCTTCATCGCTGTAACGATAACCCGTCGCATGCGGCACGTTCACTTGCGCACACCCAGATAGGGCCGCATCACATTCGTATTCCAATAGGCTTTTACAGGCCAGGTGAATGGCCACCAGAGAAGTCGAGCACGCCGTATCCACACTCATCGACGGTCCCTTTAAATCGTAAACGTAGGAAATCCGGGTGCAGGCGAAACTTTTATCCGTGGCCAGTGCAATTTGAAGGCCCAGTGCCGAGCTGTTCACCTCGTGCACCGTGGCAATATTGTTCATCATATAACTCGACTTACCGACACCGCCAAACACGCCAACCTTGCCCTTAAAACGCTTCGGATCAAAGGCGGCATCATCAAACACTTCTTGCGCAAGCTCCAACATCAAGCGCTGCTGTGGATCAATAATCTCCGCTTCTCTGGGGCTCAAGCCCCAAAACTCGGCATCAAAATTTTCGATATTTTGTAAACGGCTGACAGCATTCACATAGTTGGGCAAATTAACTATATTCGGGTCCAAGCCCAGGTCGATGATTTCTTGATCGGAAAGAAACTCAATCGATTCTTTTGCTTGAATTAAGTTTTGCCAAAATTCTTGAGGGTTCTGCGCGCCGGGAAAACGACAAGCCATGCCAATAACGGCAATACATGGGGATTTTTCAGACGGATTCATAGCGACCTCGTTGTGTATCTAATAATGCTTGTTTACGACGATCGGATTCAGACCTTAATTCATCGCTTTGATGTCTTTCTTGTTGAGTATTATTTTTTTCATCTTGCTCATCGAGATATTGCGCCAGTGCGGCTATCGTCGGATTTTTGAAAAGCTCCACAATGGGCAAGTGTTTCAAAAACTCATCCTTTAAATTTTGCTGGACTTGGATAGCCAGCAAAGAATTCCCTCCTGTCTCGAAAAAATTATGGTGAATGCCAATATTGTCTACGCCTAATAGTTTTTTCCACAGCGCGATAAGCTGAACTTCGGTGTCATTTTTCGGCGCAACGTAGCGATTAATTTCCTCTAAACCTGGATCGGGTAATGCTTTGCGGTCGACCTTTCCATTCGCCGAAAGAGGTATGGAATCCAGAAACACAAATTTTGCGGGCACCATATATTCTGGCAGTGATCGCTTAAGAGCAGCTTGTAGAATTTCAGTCGGGCTAAGAGATTTTTTCACGTCTTCTTCCGGCAACCAAACGCTCATCTGTGCGGGAGTGATTTTTCCCGCTAAAAAGCTATGGCACACATGTAAGCGGGTGCCAGCTTTTTTGTCGCTATCAAGGGCCGGAGTTATTCCATCGATGTCAAAACTTTTAAACAGGCCGGCCTGATCGAGTCCGCCGATGGGACACACTCCGATGTGAGATTCGGGCGCGAGCAATGTTAAGGCCTGGCCAATAGCACCTGCATGGATATAGCCCAAGTCGCTTACTGATTTTCTGCGGTCTAAGTCAGATAGATTGTGTGCCGAGTCCGTCATCAAATAAATGGCAAATGCCGAGGCTTTATATAATTGACGATTAACTTCCGAGTACACCGACTCATTCATGTCGGCGCTACTGACAAGATGCAGTGAATGCGATTCACTATCGTATCGATACAAGCCGCCTGCCAAGCCTTCCATACGATGCGGTTTTACATAAATATAGAGAGTGATCTTAACGTTTTCATCATTCGCCGAAAATGTTTCAAAGGCTAATTGTGCCAGTCCGCCCAAGAGCTCAGATAAATCTTGCATGGGAATTTGTTCAGCACTGAAACTACGATAACTTTGCCGCCGTAAAAATGACGAAGATAATTGCCGAGGCTTGGACTTCAATAATGGTAGGGAGATTGAGCTTAGCCCATCCTCTGCTAAAGGCGCGGAAGCCAGCGGACCCATAACACCAATCGCACTTACCTGCTCTTGCGAATGACAGCGACCGCCCAACAATGCTAGCAGGGGTTTATGCGCGGGCGAAAGTTCTAAAGTCGCAATTGTAGCTTCGCAAAGTTGCAGAGAAACATGCTGTAATGCCAGGGAATTAAGGGATGCTGAAGCGTCCAATAAATAGTGAATATAGCCCACCTCTAACTCGCACAAAGACTGCGTAATTTCTCCATAGAGGGGTTGAATTGCATCGAGATTAGCCACCATGCATAGCATAAAACCTGCATTCTGGTGCTGCGCGGGTAAGGCCTTGCCGGGGAGATGGATAAGCCGATGCAATTCGGCTTCGTAGTAATACGCCCCACAAGACAAACCGGCAATTTCGTCAAAAACATAAAGATAAATTTGTATTGGATACAAACTGCCGGCGGAAGGGTAGGCATATTTCGGTAGAGCTGAGCCCTCTACGCACATTTGTCTTAGCGGGCTCAGCAATTGACTGAGGCTATCCAGACTGACCGCTTCGTCAATAAAAGGCCGGTGTGTTCCTGCAGACAAGTTGAGTTCAAGGGCCGAGACATCGCTTGCACAAAAAGGCAATGCCACCGATAAATATTCTTCAGAGAAACGCCGTCGACCGCGCTGCTCCAATTTAAAGAGGGCGCGTGCACTGGCATCACTTAATACAGTGTCTGAGGTGGATTTTTTTTCTGCGGGCACGACATAAGCCACTAAACGTTGATTCGCATGTGAATCTTTGTGCACCATCACCACGCTTTCATGAACACTGGGGTCAGTATTTAAATGCGTTTCGATTTCCCCCAGTTCGATACGATAGCCCTGGACTTTTACTTGGCCATCTTCGCGGCCTAAAAATTCCACATATCCCTGAGGTAAGAATCGCGCAAGATCGCCGGTTTTATACAGGCGTTCTCCCGAACTGGGGTGAATGATAAAACTCGCAGCGGTTTTTTCATCATCTTTCCAATAACCTTTTGCCAAACCAATTCCGGCAATATAAAAATCGCCCGTCACCCAATCCGGGCAATCTTCCAATCTTTCGTTGAGCACGTAACAGCGTTGGTTTTCTAGGGGATAGCCATAGGGAATACTGGGCCATTGAGAATCGACTTCGTCTATAGAAAAAGCGATCGACCAGATCGATGCTTCTGTCGCGCCGCCCAAGCTAGTGATACTTATGGGCACAGAAGCAGACTGAGAGAGGCGTCTAATTTTATCCGGCAGGGAAATCGGTATCCAATCGCCACTCATCATTACCACGCGCAATGCAGGCGGTAGATCGCGGCCTTGCCCAGCCGCCGACTCAACTAACATTTTCATCAACGCAGGAACAGAATTCCAAATAGTGACGCCGGCCTGGTCCATCCACGTTAACCAACGTTGAGGATCTTTGGCGTCACTGTCTTGCGGAATTACTAATGCAGCCCCCGCCGCTAGCGTGCCGAAAATATCATACACCGACAAATCGAAATTGAGCGCAGAAATACCAAACACACAATCATTCTCGCCGACCTTAAAACGCTCATTAATCGCCAAAAGCGTATTCACTGCACCTTGGTGATCGATCATCACGCCTTTGGGAGTGCCCGTAGAACCCGAGGTAAAGATTACATAGGCGAGGTCGTCTGCTTTTTGAATGAGCGGTAGCTCATCTGAACTCTCATCGACCGCGGGATTTTGATCCAGAGATAAACATTGTAATCCCTCTGACCACGTCAGACTGTCGTACACCCAGGATTGCGTAAGCACAATCGACACATCACTAATGGCCAGGATTTCAGCAATGCGTTGCTGCGGCCATTTGGGATCAATCGGCAAATAAGCTGCGCCGGAATTAAGTATCGCCAAGGTCGCCAGCACCTGCTCCCAGCCTCTGTCCATAACCACGGCAATGAGACCATTGGTTTTAGCACCCATCTTTTGCAATCTACGTGCGAGGCGATTAGCCGCGGTAAATAATTCTCCGTAGCTTAAAACACCCGCATCAAATATCACTGCTCTGCGCTCGGGATTAGCCTGGGCCTGACGATTAAATAGGCTATGCATCAAGGCGGAGGGATAAGTTTTTTGTCTAGCGTTATAGTCCCGCCGACGCATTAATTGATCAGACGAAAGCGTCAAGTCTGAACACGCCTGCCAGGCAGAGGGATCTGCAATTAATCGACGTAAAAACCCATCGTATTCGGCAAACATATCCTCCAGCATTTTCTCCTGAAAAAGCCCATCGACAACATCCCAGTTATACCCCAGCTCATCGCCCTCTTCCCAAATTTGAAAGTCCAACCACAATTGAGGTGTTTGCGTAATACTGTAATTCGCCTTGCCAAACCACTGTTCAAAAGTGACAAAAGACTCGATTAAATCGTGCGAACCCAGGGTACTGGTAAAAATAATCGGCATTAATGCCGGCGCCCCTTGCGCCTGCGACAATTCGCGCATGACGTCGACGCCGTGCACATAACGGTATTCCATATCTTGCCAAAATTGCTGGCTAATGGCCTCAACACGCTGCAAAAATGTTTGCTTACTGCGGCAATCTATTTCGAGTAAATTTAGCGAGGTAAAATCACCGACAATATTATTGACCTCTGGGTGCAGCGGCAGACGATTAAACAGGGTTGTATTGAGAGTAAAATGTTGATTTTTACTCCAGCGCGCAATCACTTCTGCAAATACAGTACACATCACCATGGATATGGTGACGTTATTGTTTTGACATTGCGCTTGCAAAGCCCCCCAATCATCGGCAGAAATTCGCGTTTCGATCCGCTTAAATTTTGGTTTTTTAATCTTTTTAGGTATTTGCGCCATGGGCAGCTCCGGCGCAGCTGGCAACTTGGCTAAGCGTTTTCGCCAATAGGCCAAGGAACGTTGATACAAACCGTGCTGATAAAAGTCTTGTTGAGCCAGGATGTAATCGCGAAAAGACAAATCGTAATTGACCACCGCGAGATTGGGGTCGCTGTAATGGCTATGCCATTGATTGATGGTGGAAAAAAGGCTCATGACATCAGCAATCAACAAATCAAAGCTAAAATGAATACGATAGCGATCATTGGATAAGCGATGCACGCGCACATCGAACAGTGGCCAGATATGGGGAGAAAGCACTTGGTGAGACATTTCATTCCTCACCTGTTGAATCATTGGCTCGGCAGATTCGTCTGAGTGCTCACTCAGGTCAATGACGCGAATATTATATTCGGGAACATCCTGTAATATTTGTTGCCGACCATCCTCGTGCACGACTGCACGCAACATATCATTTGCCGCTATAACCTTTTGCCAGGCGCGATTAAAACGAGGAAAGTCTAGATCGTTGGATTCATGCTCGGTGTAGTAGTGGCAGGCAACGTTGCCATATTGAGCCGCATCACTGCGCCCAATCCAATACGCCTGCTGAATTGGATTCAGCGGAAATGGTTCATGCTTGTTAACTACATCTGGAATTATTTCGGGTAACCGCTCGGAGGCGGAGCGCAGAAACTCAATAATATGACTTTTATTATTGGCTATCGTGTGTTGAAGGTCTTTCGACAAACGCCCTTTGGGTGCACTTACTTTTAGTTTATCGCCGGATAATTCTACGCGAACTTCTAAGGCCACCAATCGCGCAATCAGCTTAGCTATATCCATAGTTACCCCGTCCATCATTACCCCCAGTCATTGTAGTTTTAGTTTTCGAGGAAAACTCGCTAACACATTACTTTTGATTAACCGTCAGCAAGCAGGTGGTGAATTTAACACTCAAAGCAAGACGAACGGAATTAGAATAACCACGTGTCAATGAAGAAATAAAAATGAAATTAATTGTAAAACATTTTCTGGCATAGAATTTAAGCAGATTAGAACTGAATAACAAGACAACCAAATGGCACAATAATCACCAACAATGGTGCCAAAAAACAAATGAGATAAAAATTAAATTTATTAACATTTGATAATGAAACTGCAGAAAACCACATCGATAACATGCATATGCGTTTTCGACGTCATTTTACAAACGGACAAACACATTTTAGAAACGATGCAATTACAGGTCATTAATTCTACAGAAGAATTAATCCTGACATAAACGTCAACGAACAAATTTACAGATTAAAAAGCAGGGAAAGGACTGAAAAAACGGCTACTCAAGAAGTTGCGGGGCGAGGGCTTAGAGCATTAAAGCCCGCTATCAAAAATCATTCCCTCTATTTTCTTAATATCTAAGATTTTGTTCAGACCAGTCTCATTTTGACCAACAATTCCTAGTAAAGGCGACGAAGCAGATGCATTACATGATAATTCGAAAACTGTTGCACACTGCCGGTCGCCACTTACCCTTCACTTAAACATCACGATAAGATTTATCAGCCCTATCGCAGGGAAAAATATTAATTCTTACTCGCTAATTTTGCTTTTCTAATCAACTGAACCAATTCATTCCGGTAACCATACTCATCACGACCACGCGCATCCAAAGCCATTTCAATCGCGTCATCATATTTCCAGTCACCCATATACTTGTCGTTTTTAAGCAGCTGAGCAAAACCCGCCACTGCCGCAGAAAAATAAAACTCACGGACTTGCCATGTGTTTTTATATTCTTTAGCGTCAATGGTATTGTGACTCGCAATGGTTTGTGTAATCAGTTTTGACTCGGACTCTTTAGGCAGTTTATAACGCAGTTTTAACAGTGCGTATTCATTCGCTTTTCCATCTCCAATCGCCTTGTTTGAAGAGTAACGCGTAGGTTCAATAAGCCGACTCTTAGCACCTACAGGGGTGATTTCGTATATGGCTGTAACGGTATGCCCCGAGCCAATATCTCCAGCGTCAACCTTGTCATTATTAAAATCTTCTCGAGCTAGAGCACGAGTTTCATAACCAATAAGCCGATACTCTGCAACGGTAGCAGGATTAAATTCGACCTGAATTTTGACATCTTTTGCGATGGTGAATAAAGAAGACGTTGCTTCGTTAACTAAGACCTTTTGGGCTTCGCCAAGGGAATCAATGTACGCAGCAACGCCATTACCATTTTGAGCCAATACTTGCATCATCGTGTCGTGATAGTTACCTTGACCGAAGCCTAGTACAGAAAGATAAATACCCGTTTCTCGTTTACGCTCTACAAGGGTTTTAAGTTGCTCTGGGCTGGATACGCCGACGTTAAAATCACCGTCCGTCGCTAACAATATTCGGTTAACCGCATTTTTATCAAAGTTCTGCTCTGCCAATTGATATGCAAGACGAATGCCTTGGGCTCCAGCAGTTGATCCTCCAGCTTTCAGCCGAGTAAGGGCAGATAATATTTTTTGCTTGTCTTCGACTTTTGTTGGTTCCAGTACCGTACCTGCCGCTCCGGCGTAAACAACAATGGCAACGGTATCATCTGGACGCAATTGGTCGAGTAATAGCGCAAGCGATTGTTTGACCAAAGGCAATTTATTTTGCGAATTCATGGAGCCAGAAACATCCAATAAAAACACCATATTTGATTTTGGCTGCTCGGCAATATCGTAGCCCTTGATACCAATATGCAGGAGTTTGTTGCCCGCCTTCCAGGGAGAATTCCCGACCATTACGTGAGTCGAAAATGGTACTTTTTTGCTTTTTGTTTGGGGGTAGTCGTAGTCGAAATAATTCAGAAATTCTTCCACGCGAACCGAATCCGGATTGGGCATATAACCCTGATTCAATCTTTGACGAACAAAGCTGTAGGACGAGGTGTCGACGTCGACAGAAAAGGTTGATACCGGCTCTTCGGCAACCAATTTAACCGCATTAATATCTTTATGTTCGAAGCGTTCACGCTGATTTTGGGGCGCTTGCTCAACATATTCATCTCCAAGCGCTATCCTTGCCCGCGACAGTTTTTGGGTAGGTAGCGCCTTAGCTTTGTGTTCAGGAACATGTGCTAGCGATCTGCTACTCATAACATCGACAGAGAAATTTTCTGGGTTTGGCGCAACGAATAACTCTGACGCTACCGCGCTACCACCTTCGGCCGGGCGAATACCTTTATTCAGCGCTGCCGCCAACGCAGGCATCGCGGAAAACCTCTTTACAGGTGCACTTGTATCAGCCGAAATGGCATCCGGAAAAATAACAATTTCCTGTAAGGTTTCATTTCTCCTGGCTGCTGAAGCCATCAGCTCTTCTTTTTTCGCGGCTCGTACTCCTTTTTCTAAACGGTCTAGCTTGCCGACAGTTACGGCTGTTGTCGCGGGGGCTTCCTCAGCAGGAATCGCATCTACACGATATTCCGCAATAACTTTTGCAAGATCTTCATCCACCTCCATTTCATCTGAAGGATTAAACGGCAGCGGATTTCTCAGCACGATAAAACCCGCAAATAATGCCACCGAAACTCCCGCTACCGACCCGTATACCCATTTTGCCGCTTTATTTTTCATCTCGTTTATCATCTCTTTTCTCCAATCAAAACTTGCTAACTTTTTGATTGGACGCAGAGCACTGAAAAATCCTTGGTGATCTTGGCGTTTATTTTCACTATTTTCCGGAGACGCGGCTTGCGCCGTGGCAAATTCAGCCATCGCCAAATTCATTGCGCGTTTTTTTGCGTTCGGATCAATATTCACATCTTGGTTTTGATTGAATAGTTTTTCGAGGTCTTGCTCGTTCATAAATGACCCCTTTCATCTTTTTCAAATTCAGTTAATTTATTACGCACATTATGAATGCGCCAAGATACGGTACTTTCTTTAACGTTCAGTACTTTAGCGGCCTCACTATGGGAAAGCCCTTCGCCAAAAACCAACAGCAAGGTTTCTTTAAATTCGGAACCTAGCAACTCCACCCACGCGAGAAGCTGGCTTAAATACACCGCAATGTCCGTTTTGTCTTCGACATGTTTTGAAACCTCTTCAGAATCATCAAAACTTGGGCCATCCGAAATATGCCGCTGCTGTTGACGTTGCCAATCTTTGGCACAGTTAATAACAAGCCGGTATAACCAGGTGGAAAATTTTGACTCGTGATTAAATTGTTTGAGGTTGCGTGCGATTTTAATGCAGGCTTGTTGAGCGACATCTTCAGCGTCACAGGTATTGCCACACCATTTATGAGCAAATCGATAGATCGTCGAATAGCGCTCATCGAGCAGCTGCTCGAAGGCACGAGAATCGCCGCCTTGTGCGGCTCGAATCAACGCGGACTCATCCATACATGAACATGCTCAACACTGTGTTGTTTACCGGTATAAATTAGTAATTTTGATATAAGACGTAGATTGACAGCATTTCCTTTGTGGAAATTTTAATTATTTTTCAACCTTATTTTTTCTTTCAAAGGGGGATTAAATCGCACCCCCACAAAAAAGAGCCGTAGCGAAGCAAGGTATGGCCATTTACCTGACCGCAATAAACATCTGTTTATCAATAAGTGCTACTGAAGCCCCGCTAGCGCTGAATTATAGCGTTATTTAAACCCGGATACTCTCGAGGTAAACGTATTGCAGAGCCAGGGTCCTCATTGGATTTTTGAGATGTTTTAACCTGGGCTTTGGAGCTACTGGGTAGAGCCGGACAACTACCATCTTCACGATACTGTATAGCCGCAGCCAATAGTGCTTCTTCAGGATCACCGAGTTGATGTTCAAAATCATCCTCAACCCAACAACCAGGCACGGATACTCCAGGTGCGCTTGGGTTATTCGAGGGCGAAAAACCATTGGGATATTCACCAAAGTTTTTATCGTTAACGCCAGCAAATTGGACCGTAAAATAAGTTGTTCCGCAGTTGTCTTGCGGAAAAAACCCATAGGGCTTTCCACAAGTTGTATCACCGATTAAGACGACGTCTACATCAATCCCAATTAAACCATTGATAATCGCTTCGCTGGCAGAACAGGTTCCGCTTGTCGTCAAAATATAGACCGTCGATACGTTTAATGTCGGTAGGTTAATCCCCGCATTGAGATCGTCAGAAAAGCCTAAACTCTCAGTATGAAAAGGAATAGGACTACCTGACGATTGCTTATTGTTAAAAGCCAAACGGTAGAAGGTGTCGCCATTAGATTGGCTACCCGCAATCATATATCCCACTTGGCCAGCAATATCGAGAAGACCTCCTCCGTTGTAGCGCAAGTCCAAAATGAGATCGCTCACGCCATCTCCCTCCAGGGAAGTAAACGCATCGTAAAGATCACGTTCCGCCGGACGAATATGCGAATTAAAGTGGATATACCCTACACCACCAGATGCCGTATCGATTGTTGTCACAGCTTTAACGGGGACAGATTCAATATTGGCTGACGTTAACGTTAACTCCACCGCAGTATTGGAACCAACAGGCAAGAAATCGAAGGTATGGTCTTCGTCCAATGCTGGAGGATATAAACCATTATTGAGGGTGTCGACGTCTCCACCAGAGATAAGGTCCTCACCATCAATCGTAATGATCTCCATACCTCTTTCAACCCCAGCAACGGCTGCTGGCGAGCCAGGCACAACGTCACGCACGATTAAGAGCCTGGGGACATTGACGGATGCAAATACCAAATTCATCCCGTAACCAAAGGTCTCGCCACTCACGGTTCGAGTCAGGTAATTTGCGGTATTTTCTGAAAAGTGGAAATTATCCTTCAGTCGGTTTGAAGGCGTCCTTTCCATTGTTTTAAGTTCATCGAAATATTCAGCGGTGGTAAACAAGTTTGGATCTTGGTCCTCCACTTCGTCGTACCAAAAATAGAGATCGTTGGTCCAGGAGCGTAGGTAAAAATTTTCATGCGCAACGGATCCCAACTCGTCGGGGAAAGGTCTATTCTCATCAAAAGGATTGGGGCCCGTACGAGGCTCTGCGCACATTGCCTGGTAGGCGGCCTTATCGAAAAAAACACCAGACTGCCAAGTCAGCAACTGATCGCTACCGGGAACTATGGTGCCGGCATCACCACTTAACAGCCCCTCATCTCCACTGCCACCACAGCCTGCGACAGTACACACAAACACTACAAAAACCGATATACGCGTAAAAGCTTTAGGTATATTCAAAAAAGCTGTCAATTCACGATTCCTTTTCATGAGTGACCATCTTTTATTACCCTTTATAACCGCCATGAACCATCACCACGCTAAATTAAAGCTAAATCACTCGATAAGCTCACTCCCAGTACGCACTACGAGTAACCCGCTCTGACACCGGATGATGGTTATTATTCTCATGACAAATGACCAGCCAGTCTTTCCAGTATAGACCCACCTTTCTACTGCGGCTTCAATATATCCTGCCACCAATTCAGCGGAGTTTCACCATCCGCAGGGTCATAGACATTGCCATATACCCAAGCGCTCTCGGTTTCTTCGCCAACATGATCGTTTAGAATTTTCTCGATCGCCTCAAAACCGCAGCTCACATGAATACTGAAAACCAGCAAACGGTCATTTTCATGGTCTAAGGCGCCACCCAACTTTTCAAACAAGGGTCTAACATCTTCACAGAGCTGCTCCATATCTTCACGAGCAAAAATGCGAATGCACAAATTTCCAGAGCGCTTAATTAGCTCAAATGATTTTTCTTTTTCCTTTAGCGATATTTGATCGCCCTTTGCCAAACCTTTAATAAAGGCCGGTGAGCGCAATAAAACAAAACTCCCATCATCCGCCTTAACAACCTGTAATTGTTCCGCCACAGGGCTGCCATCAGCCCGTGTACCCGCAAACATTTCTATAACACTCACACCACTCATTAATACACTACCTATCGTTTTACGCTTCCGTTACCATTGCCCGCCTTAGCGGTTCTGTCAATGCAGCTCTATCAATGTTTATCCATGACCATCCGATAAACATCAACCGTAGACCCCACTTATTAGCTAGGAAACTCTCATGCGCTTTATTGTTTTGTTAACCGCAACACTGACCCTATTGGGACTCTCAAGTTGCGCGGTGAACCCTGTCACAGGCAAGACAGAATTGTCAATAATTTCCACCTCTAGCGAGATCGCTATTGGGCGTGAAAACTACATACCATACCAGCAACAACAGGGCGGCCAATATACAGTTGATCCAGCCCTCGGCCAATACGTCAACAAAATAGGGCAGAACTTAGCACAACTCAGCGATAGTCCTAATCTACCCTATGAGTTTGTTGTGCTGAACAACAGCATTCCCAATGCTTGGGCCTTGCCAGGCGGAAAAATTGCTATAAACCGCGGCCTATTGATCGAACTTGAAGATGAAGCCCAGCTCGCGGCCGTGCTTAGTCACGAGATTGTCCACGTAGCCGGTAAGCACGGCGTACAAAAAATGCAGCAGGCTCAGTTATTAGGCTTAGGCGTATTAGCCGCAACCCTACTTACACAGGATAAAGATTACAGCGACGCTGCAACTGTAGGAGCCAATATCGGGGCGGGCCTGTGGTCTGCCAGATATGGTCGCGATCAAGAGCTGCAATCTGACGCCTTTGGCATGATATATATGGCTAGAGCAGGTTACGAACCTCAAGCAGCAATTGAACTACAGGAAACTTTTGTTCGATTATCCCAACAACAAGGCCAGAATCATTGGTTACAAGGCTTATTTGCCAGCCACCCGCCATCACAGGAAAGAGTTGATAAAAACCGCCAAACAGCGGCCAACCTGGAAATCACCGGCAAGCGAAATCAAAATGCATTCAAACAAGCAATTAATCAGTTAGTTAAAGATCAAGAAGCCTACGATAAACACACGAACGCAATTGCCAAGGCTAAGAAGCAACAATACGACTCCGCACTCCAACTGCTAAACGAGGCCATAGGTATTCAACCTAAAGAAGCGATGTTTCACCTTGCTCAGGGACAAATTCTTTTCCAGCTAAAACGCGATTCACGCGCAGCCAAAGCTTTTATCACGGCCAAAAAGCTCAACCCGAACTATTTCATGGGGTATTTGGGCCTAGGCTTGATCGAAAAAAAGCAAAAACGTTATGCGCAAGCTAAACAAGACTTGCTCATAAGTCAGTCCTTACTTCCAACGCAAATGGCCAGTTACCACTTAGGTGAAATCGAGCGTGCAAAAGGGAATAAGGACGAAGCAATACGATATTTTTCAGCTGTTGCTCAACAAGGCGGCGAACTAGGCAAGAAAGCTCAAGGGCATTTGACAACATTGAGACCGGCCCAAGCGAGTCGCTAGGCCAGGTGCAAGAAGTTCGCTTGAGGTATTAGCTAGCAGGCGAAGTTGCCCTCTTTACGGCGACGCTCGCATTCTTTACGGATATTCTCACAAGCAGTAACCTTGCCCGGAGAGGTAGGGTTACGCTGAACGCATTCATCCCGCTTTGCCACCAACTCTTGGTTTGGCATACCTTTCATCACCCCACCATCACAAGCACTAAGCCCAAACAACATTAGCGTTACAACGAGAATGAGTTTGAGAGGGCGAATTTTCATGGTGTGGCTCCAAGGGATGGGATGTTTATTTTTAGTGTAGCTTATACGCTTAAGTCCTGAAGAAAATATTTTACCGTCAGATTGGATCTAACCGTCAATTCTTGCCCTAGACCACAATTAATGAAGGCATAGTTAGGCGCAGATCCAATATAGCAGGCAAAAAAAAGGGGCTTGCGCCCCAGAATGCATCCATGAAAAGATGTATTAAAACTTTAGCTCTACACCCACACCAAGATAGCTGTCTTCCCTGCCATCGTCTGGAGAGCCTTCAAAAGCCCCCCGTAAGATATGATCTGACTCATTTCTGGTGTAGTAAGAAAATACTTTAAGCTGCTCAGCCAGCGTGTAATCGACGCCAAAGCTTAAGCTTTGCCCATCGTCTTCGTTAATATCGGAAAGGCCGAACTGAGCCTTTAACGCAAGCTTGTCGATCGTGTATTGAAATGAAACAAATACCGCTTCAGTGTCTTCACCTGAAGCGTTATCAACTGACTCTAAAAGTCCACCGACCTGAAAATCCGAAAAATTATATTGCGCAACGAAGCGAAGGACATCAACGTCTTCGCCCTCAACATCTTGATCTAATGCCGCAGCCAAATAGAGACCGTTCTGATCGTAGGCGATCGAAGCTGAAACGCCATCTTCAACGCCATCCTCTTCACTGGAAATCAATGCTGCGGTGGCGACAAAGCTACCGAACTCAGGCGATTGATAACTGATGATATTATCTGCACGGTTATCATGTTCAGTAATCATATGCTTGATATCGCCTTCTAGGTCGTTGAACAGATCGACCTTGTTCTGCGCTACTTTTAACGGAGTATCAAACTTACCCACTTTTACCGTGCCTAAGCGGCCTTTTAGGCCGACGAAGATATCTCTTTGGGAAAAAGTTTCACCGTTTTTATCATCTCCGTCATCAAACTGGACTTCAAATTCAGCCTGGTAGATGGCCTCTATACCACCTTCTATTTTTAAGCTGCCTTTAACGCCGATGCGCGAAGCATTACTCTTAACTTCAGTCGTGCTCTCGTCGACGTTACCGCCACCGTCGAAATAATCTTCGTCAACGATTTGATAGGATACGTTCGCTTTTCCATAAAACATTGGCTCTGCAAATACAGAGAGTGACAAACCGGCACAAATGAGTGCTATTAGTAATTGCTTCTTCATTTAATCCCCCAAAATTATGCGTATAACGATATAAACGTTATTAGTGAGTGCTTCGCTTCTGTAAGCCTGTGCTAGGTAAAACGGCGGTCTAAAAATAGCGTGTTGAATTTCAACGGGCGCACGGTAAACAGTTGCTCATGAGTATGCAAGCCTGAAAAACAATTAAATTCAAACTCACCTTTCAATACCGACAATATCGATATATTGAGGCCGATAACGTACAACAAAAACAAAAACTGCCCCAAAACCAAACTACTCTTGTCTTGTCTTGTCATTTCGTGAAGGTTCACGATAGCCCTTGGCAGGATACAAAAAGTAAAAAACAAGTAATCACCCATTCATTGAATTTGACGACAGTCTTTCCCCTCCTCATTGGCGCAAACCCCATATAGCGCTTGCACGGGAACGCTTGCCCTCTATACTTCACTCCTTATTTAAACCTATGCGCCAATTTAGCGATAATGCCGATGATGACGTTTTTTCATACCCTCAATAAAGCCCAACGTGCATTCAACGAGATATTGGGAAAAGTACTGTCCTGGAGCCTTGCTCTCATGGCTCTGATCGTCGTAGGCATTGTGCTAGCACGAGCCATATTTAACACCGGCTCTATCGCTGTACAGGAGTCGGTCAATTATTTACACGCTGCGGTATTCTTGCTTTTACTCACCTACGCCGCACAACACAATACTCACGTGCGTGTGGATGTGTTTTATCGAAATTTTTCAGACAACACAAAATCGTGGGTAAATGCCATTGGAGCCATTCTTTTCTTGCTCCCATTTTCAATTTTCTTGACCGCCATTAGCTGGCAGTTCGTAATTGACTCATGGTCAATACTGGAAGGCTCTTCTAATTCAGGTGGGCTTCCCACCGTATTTATTCTCAAAACATTCATTCCGATATCTGGAATTCTTCTCGGCATTTACGGTTTTTCGCAAGCTCTAAATGAACTGGTAAAACTGACGCTTAAGGACGACTGCTCCAGCGACGAAAAAACACTTAATTTGTGATTCTATAAAATTCAGGAAATGCTTGTGATCGACCTCCTCCCCCTCATCATGTTTGTCGCCGTTTGCGCCGCCCTTATGGTCGGATACCCCGTCGCCTTTACCTTAGCTGGCGTCGCGCTTATATTTGCGGGCTTTGGCATTTTTGCCGGGAGCTTCAACGCAGATTTTTTGCTCAATTACCCCGAACGTATATTCGGAACGATGAACAATACCACCTTGCTCGCGGTACCTTTGTTCGTATTTATGGGGGTCATTTTACAACGCTCAAAAATAGCCGAAGAGCTATTAGAAAACATGAGCCGCCTCTGTGGGCCTCTTCCTGGAGGTTTAGGAATATCCGTCATATTAGTCGGAGCATTGATGGCCGCCAGCACAGGCATTGTCGGCGCAACAGTGGTCACCATGGGACTCATGTCCCTTCCTACAATGCTTAAGCAAGGTTATTCCACCTCGCTGTCATGCGGCACTATTTGCGCAACGGGAACGTTGGGACAAATCATTCCCCCATCAATAGCCCTGGTTTTACTGGGTGATATTATTTCCAACGCTCATCAAGAAGCACAACTATCACTAAACATTTTTAACGCATCACCAGTAACAGTCGGCGATCTTTTTCTTGGGGCTATCGTGCCCGGCTTAATACTTGTTATTGCTTACATTGTTTATGTCGCCGCGGTCGCCATTTTAAATCCCAGCGCGGCCCCCCACGTAAAGGCCGAAAGCCATACCAGTATTGTTGCACTTCTCAAAAGCATCGCTCCCCCTCTAATTCTTATGATCCTTGTACTCGGGTCGATTCTGACTGGACAAGCAACGCCGACAGAAGCTGCCGGAGTAGGCGCTGTAACGGCCTTTATCCTAGCGCTTCTCAAACGCCAAATGGATATTGAAAAGCTACAAGATATTATGCAAACCACCGCAAGAATAACGGTAATGGTTTTTGCTATCTTAATCGGTGCGTCGTTATTTTCGCTGGTGTTTAACGGGCTTGGCGGCAATCTTCAAATTGAACGCTTTTTTGAAAATTTACCAGGTGGCACAGTCACCGCTCTTTTTGTCGTGATGTTGGTGATTTTCTTACTGGGCTTTATTCTGGACTTTATTGAAATTACCTTTGTTGTCGTACCCTTGGTCGCTCCTGCACTGCTTAAACTAGGGGTCGATCCGGTCTGGCTTGGCATTATGATTGCGATCAATCTACAAACCTCATTTTTGACCCCTCCTTTTGGCTTCGCGCTTTTCTACCTAAGAGGAATTGCACCCGATTCCGTTTCAACTGTCGCCATATATCGTGGTGTCGCACCCTTTATTATGATCCAATTGGCTCTACTTGCTGCACTGGCACAATGGCCCTTTTTGATCACTTGGCTGCCCAGTGTTTTTTAAAGAAACGTGGCTCTCAGCAATAAATTTCCGTCTTTGTGGCAATACGGAAAATAGCCCCCATTAGACAATACAATTACTTGGAGGCTAAAGCCTCAATAAAAATAACTAGAGAGCACACCATGTCAGACATCGATGAAGTACCAACCCCTTGTGGCACTTTAGTATTGCAAACACTGACAATGCCAAAAGATACCAACCCTAACGGCGATATATTTGGCGGATGGTTATTGGCTCAAATGGATCTGGCTGGCGCCATTGTCGCGCGCGAAATGGCTTCCGGAAGGGTCACAACCGTAGCAGTTGGAGAGATGGTATTTTTACGCCCTATTCCCGTCGGTGCAACGGTAAGCTGTTACTGCGAAGTGCTTGAGTCGGGACGCTCTTCGGTTAAGACACGCGTAGAAGTATGGGTAAAAGAATGCGACAAAGACGCGCAGGAAAAGGTCACTGATGGGGACTTTGTCTTCGTCGCTATCGATACGAATGGTAGAACCCGAGCAATCATACCGAAGTAAGAAAAAAGATCAAAAAAAGGGGAGCTACCGAAGCGCTTTAAATCAAAAGCACTTCGGTAGCTCCCCTTTTTTACTTTCTAAACTTAAGCCCCAAAGATGGCTTTAAGAATAAAGAAGAAAATGATGGCCAAACCAGCGCCCGCCGGTAGGGTCACAAGCCACGAAAGGAAAATCGTGCCCACAACCTTCAGATTAAGAGCACCAATACCGCGAGCCAGGCCAACCCCCAATACAGCGCCTACAAGCGTGTGCGTCGTCGAGATAGGCAAACCAAAACCGGAAGCAACAACCACGGTACCCGCAGCTCCTAGCTCCGCTGCAAAACCACGACTCGGAGTAAGCTCAGTAATCTTCTTACCAATCGTTGCCATCACCTTAAAACCGTATGTGGCTAAACCGATAACGATACCGCCGCCACCCAACAATAATATCCATGTCGGCATAGGCGAATTGGAAGCGATCTCACCGGACGCTACGATGGAAACAACAGCCGCTAGTGGACCAACCGCATTCGCAACATCATTTGAGCCGTGAGCAAAAGCCATTGCACAGGCGGTGAATATCATGAGGATGGCAAACACTTTTTCAACATCTGCAAAACGGTGCTCGGCTTCGGACTCTTTGGTTTCTTTGACGCGACGAAGCAAAACAATACCAATCAACGCCACTACCACTCCCATCACGCAAGCCATGCCCACGGCATCGATAAAGGTCAGATTAACCGCCGCATCGCTAAAGACATGCTTTAAGCCTTTCAGAATAGTGACCATTGCAATCAAGAAGCCAACAGCGAACATATAGAAAGGAATGTACTTTTTGGCGCTTTTTAGAGGGTTAGGGCTGTTAAAAATCAGCTTCTGCACACTCATAAAGAGGCAGAATGAAAGCGTTCCCGCAATTACAGGTGACACCACCCAACTCGCAACAATATTACCGACCTTACCCCAGGCCACAGCATCCGCAGAGATACCTACCGCAGCAAAACCAACAATAGCGCCAACGATTGAATGAGTAGTGGAAACGGGCCAGCCCATCATGCTGGCAATCAGTAGCCAAGTTCCAGCAGCCAACAAAGCCGCCATCATCCCATATACCAGTAAATGCGGTGTATCCCCGAGCATTGCCGGGTCAATAATGCCTCTCCTGATGGTGGCGGTGACCTCCCCACCGGCTAAATATGCGCCCAAAAATTCAAATATAATCGCCACAATAATGGCTTGGCGAATGGTTAATGCTCCAGAACCTACAGACGTTCCCATAGCATTGGCAACGTCGTTTGCGCCGACCCCCCAAGCCATAAAAAAGCCGAAACAACAGGCGACTATTACTAAAATTGTGCCGTATTCTGCCAACACAGACATAGGGTGACCTCGTAATCTAAAAATCGTTAAAAATTAATGAAAGCTCTATACCGCTAGTAACTCACTAACGAGCAAGAAGAAGTAGTAGGCGACTGCCCACTTTTTGTGACCGATCGGCAAGCTCACCAATCGATTCAATAATGCGATAAAGGAACATAACCTCAATTGGAGGCAATTCGGCCTCTAAGCTAAACAACTGCCGACGAACAGCAATTTCATGATCGTCAGCCTGGCGTTCAAGCCCATCTAATTCGGCAACCAAACGCTCCACAATGATCAACTCATTACCACTAAACCCCGACTCAAGTAACTCATCCAACTCGCCAATCGCCTTTAATGCTTTGTGAACAACATCTACAGAGATTGCAACAAAATCGAGCATCAAGGTATGCATGGACGGCGGAATGGCCATATTACGACCGAGCATCAAACCCGCTATATCTTTGGCGGTATTGGCGATTTTGTCTTGCTTGGTCAGTAAATCCAGAAGGTCACTGCGTGGGACGGGTAAAAATAGACTTTTAGGGAGGTGCAAACGAAGATCTTTCTTTAGCACGTCCGCTTCGTTTTCTATTGCACGAATTTTATTGTATTCGTCCTCCGCTTTTTCCCAGTCATTCGCGAGAACAGCGGTAAAAAATGCAATAAGTTCATCTGCCGCCGACGCAGAAACGGTCATATGTTTCTGCAATGGCTTAATAGGTGATTTGCCAAACAGATCTACAAGTGTATTTTTAATCATTATAGAGTTTTCCAAATTTTCCGTACGGCGACCAAAGTGCACAGACTCTAGCTCGAAAATTGGCGCCAGAATAACAATTTACACCTCAAAGTAAAGAGGTAAGAAGTTAAAATTTCATCACTAGGCATCGACTGTTTTATTGCAACTGACTCCGCTGGCGATAATAGGCCTCTTCACTGATTTTATGATAAGCCACGACATTGTCCATATAAGTTTTGTACGACTTATAGACCTTAGCAAAAACAGGGTCTGATTCAGCCAAATCATCATAAAGCTGCCAAGAAATTTCTTCCAATTTGGCAATAACATCATCAGGAAAGCGTTTAATGTCCACGCCATGAACTTCAATCAGCTCAACCAAAGCCCCCTGATTTCGCGTCGTGTACTCATCGAGCGTATCTTGATTTATGGCTCTTGCCGCGACTTCGATAATACGCTGCAGATCTTTCGGCAATTGCTCGTAAATGGTCTTATTTACAATCAGTTCAAACATTGGGCCAGGCTCATGCCAACCGGGATAGTAATAATACTTCGCAATTTCATGGAATCCGAAGGCTAAATCGTTGTACGGCCCAACCCACTCCGTTGCGTCGATCACCCCGGACTGCAAAGAGGTGTACAGCTCGCCGCCAGGAATATTCACAGCGACACCGCCAGCCCGGTTCAGGACTTCGCCCCCCAAACCAGGCAAACGCATTTTTAAGCCTTTCAAATCTTCAATGGAATTAATCTCTTTATTAAACCAGCCGCCCATTTGTGCGCCGGTATTACCTGCCGCAAATGGAATCAGGTTAAAAGGCTCGTAAAGCTCTCGCCACAGCTCTAGGCCACCGCCGTAGTGCATCCAGCCATTGTGCTCCTGTGCATTCATTCCAAATGGAACGGTGGTAAATAACGGGGCCGCCAGCATCTTACCTTTCCAATAATAAGAGGCACTGTGCCCAAGCTCTACACTTCCGGAGGAAACAGCCCCAAAAACACCCAGCGCAGGCACAATCTCATTGGCGCCATATACGTCGATAACTAAACGACCGTTACTCATTTCTTTTACTAAGCGGGCAAAATTCTCCGGTGCTAGGCCCACACCAGGGAAGCGTTTTGGCCAGGCAGTGACCATTCGCCAGTGATAACGAACTTGAGAGGCTTGTTCAGCAGTGAGGTTAACAGAGGGAGTAACGTTGGCCGTTTGAAAAACCAGGAGGGCAAATAAAAGGGTACTTGTTGCGAGTAAACCGAGAATCGCCGCAGGCATCCACCAAGGGGAGTAACGTTTTTGCATAATTCGTCTTTATGGGCTTCGCTTGTAAGCGAAAAGAGTTAAAAACACCGTAACGGTTCAGGTTGCGCTCAAATTTGGGCGTGAGCTGAATAAGCTACAAAACACCCTCTATTCATTTCCCAGAAATAGAGATTTGCCGGCATTATAAGGGTTCTAGCTTGGCAAATCCTAGTATCAAACGCTTATATCCATGCTCTTCGAAATTTACATGGATTTCGGCCTTGGGACCGCTACCGATAATTTGCACGATGACCCCCTCAGCGTATTTACCATGCTTCACACGACGACCCAATTTAAGCCCTGGGTAATCTGGCAGCTCATCACTAAAGCGAGGCGCTGCAAAACTGACGGGACGGCGAATTGTCGCCTTTATCCGCACCTCTTGAATAAGCTCTTTTGGAATTTCGCGCACAAAGCGAGAAACCGTATTCATTTTTTCTTCGCCGTACATACGCCGAGTTTCAGCATAGGAAATCACTAAGCGCTTCATTGCTCGGGTAATACCGACATAGCAAAGACGGCGCTCTTCTTCCAAGCCATCCGGATCTTCTACTGAGCGCTTATGAGGAAATAAGTTTTCTTCTACGCCAGCCAAAAACACTAAGGGGAACTCCAGCCCTTTAGCGCTGTGCAGCGTCATCATTTGCACCGCATCTTCGTACTCATCCGCTTGGCCATCTCCAGCATCTAGAGCTGCAGCATCGAGAAACTCTTGCAGAGGTCTCATATCTTCGTCTTGCGACTTGAATGAGCGACAGGCGTTTACGAGTTCTTCCAAGTTTTCTACGCGGGCTTGTCCTCGTTCACCTTTTTCCATTTTATGGAAATCTAACAGCCCACTGCCTTTGATGACTTCATCCACCAAATCAGCAAGCGACAATTCATCGATACCAACATCTAGTTGCTCAATAAGCGCAAAAAAGGATTTTATTGCATTTGCGGCTCGCGCGGTAAAGACGTCATTATTAATGGCTCCCATCGCGGCGTCATACATTGAGCAGCCTTGCTCGCGGGCAAATAAACGAATAGTTTCTAGCGTTTTATTTCCAATGCCACGCGTTGGCGTATTGATCACACGCTCAAACGCCGCATCATCATTACGGTTCAGCAATAGTCGTAAATATGAAAGAGCATTTTTGATTTCTAAACGCTCATAGAATCGTACGCCACCATAAATACGGTAGGGCATATTTTCACGTAGTAGCTGTTCTTCCAGCACTCGCGATTGGGCATTCGAACGGTACAAAATAGCCACGTCATTGATAGAGCGCCCGGAATCCCTCCATTCGGCGATGCGCTGAACGATATAGCGCGCTTCGTCTTGCTCATTAAAAGCCGCATACAAATCAATGGGGTCGCCATCTTCACCGCTGGTCCACAACGTTTTACCAAGACGGTCAATATTATTGGCAATCACGGCGTTTGCTGCTTTCAAAATCGTCGCCGTTGAACGGTAGTTTTGCTCTAAACGACAAACACGTACCGGCGCAAAATCTTGCTCAAACTTTTGAATGTTTTCAATTTTTGCACCGCGCCAGCCGTAAATAGACTGATCATCGTCACCAACAGCGGTGACTCGCATAGTCTTTCCGGCTAGCACACGCAACCAAGCGTACTGAACAGAGTTAGTATCTTGAAACTCGTCTACCAATAGAAACTTGAAACGCTCTTGGTAATGCGCGAGTAGGTCTTTGTTATTGAGCCACAGCTCATGTGAACGCAATAACAACTCAGCAAAATCCACCATCCCACCGCGCGCGCAAGCTTCTTCGTATGCGGTGTACACCATTTTCATGGTTGCGGTGTGAGGGTCACTGCCATCTTGAATATAGGCGGGGCGAATGCCCTCGTCTTTTTTACCATTGATAAACCATTGCGCCTGCTTATAAGGCCAGCGTGTCTCATCGATATTTAAGGCTTGATAGACACGTTTAATGAGGCGTAATTGGTCATCACTGTCTAGGATTTGAAAATTTTCGGGTAAGCCAGCTAGCTTCCAATGAGACTTAAGCAGCCGGTGAGCAATACCATGGAAGGTTCCAACCCACATGCCACGCGGCGAGGCCCCGTGAGGCGCATCACCCATCGCTGCCCCCAAGCGCTCTCGCATTTCGTGTGCGGCCTTATTGGTAAAGGTCACCGCCATAATTTCGTTAGGGGAAAACCCTTCAACACGAATTAACCAGGCAATACGTTGCACCAAGACACGTGTTTTACCACTGCCTGCACCGGCTAATACCAGTTGGTTTGCGGGAGGAGCGCTAACGGCTGTGCGTTGCGCGTCGTTTAGGTCGTTGAGTAATTCTGCGGCTATCATGGGCCGGCATTGTAGCAGACCTACCTGTATAGAATCACAGCTTTTTGAACCCAAACACTCTTAGACACATTCAAAGCAATTAGCTTAAGATTTGACAGTTCGAAATAAATTAGCGCCTCCGCACAGCTTAAACCGTCTAATAAAGCGGATTCAAATCTGAAACGCTCAACACATTACACGCCCTATGACAGGCACCTAAATTTTGGGTAAATGGCTGAAAATGTATTTATGCAGCAGAAATCGAGACATCAAAGCAAGCAGAGCCTCCTCCCGTCTCACCATCGATGTTGAGAAAATCATAAACCTCTAAAATGTACTCACCAATATCAGTAAAATTGACACTTCCGGACTCTGAGTCCGACACACCAGAATCAAGAACCTTGAAGCGACTTCCTCGCCTAAACACTTCAATATCAGGATCTTTGGCTCCTGTGCCCAAGGTTGTCGACGCCGAAATAAAATAACTTCCCGCAGAAGGAATATTCACTCGAATAAAACGGCGCGCATCCATGCCATTCCCCTCATTAAGGCCTTCCAAATTGTTGCCGCACACATTCACTGTGCCGCCAATGGATAAGCTATTGTAAACCGGTAAAATAAAGGAGCGGTTGGCTGCGCTATCGTTCGTTTCTCCATCGCCGTAAACGCCACTACCTGTTAGCCCCTCCTCCAACATTAATGCATCGAGAACATCATCGACCTCACTAGAGCTGAACTCTTTAATTTCTGCGATGAGTAAATAAATCGAGATCATCGCTGTGGACTGGCTGTAGTCACTAGAGGTCATTGCGTTATATATCGGAGTAAAGCCTGCGGACAATGTATCCACACCATCATTATTGTCATCCGCAATGTCGTAGATTATTTTGCCAATCGAATTTTCGCTAAACCAACCGGCATTGCCAAAACTATTGGCTTCTAGAGAAAAACGAAACCCTCGGCTTTGTAGCGTTCCACCTGAATCTGCATAAAATTGCTGCTCACTGGCAATGGCAGAAAAGGCATTGGCAAAACCCTCACTCAACACCAACCTCATATCAAAAGAGCCACTTAAACTGTGAGACCCACCAATACTGTCTGAGCGGGATAGCGTGTCTTCTAAATAATGCCCCCACTCATGCTGAATCACGCTCTTATCGTATTCGTCCGTGTCATTATTTTCGTCTCCCAAAATATACATATTGTCTTCGGAGGGGTCATAGAACGATGTCCCAATATTACCGTCAGCACGACTCCCTCCTACCGCTTGATTTAGAATACTCCAACGCAGCTCCGCCGGAGGCAGGGCTACAGTGGGGTCAGCAATCAACACCTGCTGAAGCCCCTCATAAACCGAATCTAAAATCGCAAAAGGCGCTGCCGCACGCGTAGTCGTGTACCCCGCTCCACCCCAACCTGAAGCTGCATGTAAATCTCGAATGGTATTGTCGGTACCCGAATTGACTAACGAGCCTTGCAACACGTACTGCGCATTGCCATTGGTATTATCCGTCACCGCAAAATCCCACGACGGTGATCCGCTTCGACTCAATTCTGCCAAGACTCGAATAGAAACATTAAGGTTTTGAGCCACTGTCACGCTGTATAAGCCAGATGCATCACTGGTTGTTTGACCAAGCACTTGATTGGAAGATGAAAGCACCCGAATCGATGCGCCTCGTATAGGCTTCACTGAGATATTGTCGTAATTCAGTGCCGCCCCGAAGGAAGAATGCGGAACAAAATCATAGGTCAGCGCACCTGAAATAGTCACCACGGAACTCGGCGCCACTGTTGGGCTAATTATTGGACTAACTGTTGAACTAGGAACTGCCGTTTGAACAGGTGTTAGCGTTGCCATCGGACTTGATGTAACCGTAGAAGCAGGCGTAACTATTGGCGTAATTGTAGGACTCGGAGTTGAACCCGAAGAGGAACCACCGCCACCGCTGCCTCCACTTCCGCCGCCGCTACCACCGCCACCACCACCACACGCGCTCGTAAAGGCCGCTGCACACACAATCACACAATATAGATATCGACGCACAATCACCGCCTAAAGGCTTAAATCTGCCGCAAAAAAACAACCGGCTTATTAACCTTAGGTGGCGTATCTAAGTAACGCAAAATTTGAAACGAACAAAACTGAAACAATCTAAATGGTCAACACAGGCGCCTTTTAGGGCATTACACCTGCTCGCTTAACGACCACATTTAAGACATAGGCAATAGCTAAGACATGTGTTTTTCGGCAAATATAAAAAACTCACGATTGCCATCACCGCCTGTAATAGGGCTGTCGAAGTAATCGCGCAGTGTTAAGCCGAGCCCCGTCACCTGCTCCCTTAACTTAAGTTCAACACCGGCATAGAGGGAAGGGTTTTTAACAATACCGCCTTTTCCCACACCCCCAACTCCTACCTCAAACTGAGGCTTAACCAGCGTTAACAATGTCCCGCCATCAACAAGCAAGGGCGCTAAACGCGGCAAAATAAGGGATTGGGAAATAAAAGACACATCCATAACGATCAAATCAAATTCAGCAACACCAGAAGCAGCCAGTAATTGCTCAGCGTCTAATTCCCGTGCATTCACTTTCTCAATGCACGTCACACGCTCATCCTCACGTATCTGCGGTGATAGCTGATCTCGACCGACATCAATACCTACAACCCTGGCAGCGCCCAACTGAAGCAAGCAGTCAGTAAATCCACCCGTACTTTGACCAACATCTAGAACTGTCCGTCCAGCAACCGATAATTCTGTACGCTTCAATGCGCCTTCTAGCTTTAAACCCGCACGTGATACGTATTTTTGCTCTTCACCCAGCGCAACTCGAACCTCGAAAAAATCTTCACACTTATAAGAAGGTTTGGTCAGTATTTTCCACTGCCCTCCGAGATGAACACTGACTTGTCCGCCTTGAATCATTTTTTGGCTTTGAGTACGGGATGCTGCAAGTTTTCGCGTTACTAGTAGTTGATCAAGTCGCAAGGTCGGCCTCTATATTTTATCTAAGGAGTTCAGTTAATCTTTAACGGGATGTTTTTGGAGTTTACGCTGTAGAGTTCGGCGATGCATATTAAGCTCACGCGCAGTTGCCGACACATTGCCATCATTTTTTAGTAGTGCTCGCTGAATATATTCCCACTCTAACCGCTTGGGTGACATCACTGACATGCTCTCACCCACGCCATTTTCAATGGATTCTTCCAGCTCTAACGCACTGAGTATTTCACTGACATTTGCGGGCTTTGGCAAATAATTATTGGCCCCCAACTTAACCGCTTCAACCGCCGTCGCAATGCTAGCATAAGCCGTTAACATTAAAATTTTCATTTCGGCATTACGTTTGCGCAACTCTGGAATCAACGCCAGAGAAGTTTCGTCTTCCAACTTTAAATCAAGAATAGCAATGGAAAAACTGGCCTGTTCATATGCCAACCTTGCGGAAGCGAGCGTCGTCATATGGACAACCGTATAGCCACGTTTTTCCAATGCGTTTTTTGTGATAACACCCAAAGTCTCATCATCTTCAACTAATAATATTCGCTCGATATAATTCACGTTAAACAGCTCGTTTCTTTGATCATGCTTCATTATTACCTTTTACAAACGAAACAGGTTTAATGAACGCTATTGGCCTTGATAGTTTATTTGGGTTTAATCGACACCATCAAATGCATCATTAAAGGCAATATCTACCGTCGTTTCCGTGCCACCATTAACGCCCTCATGCATAGATATCTCACCGCCAAATTGCTCGATTGTAGAGTTCGACAAATAAACGCCTAACCCCCAGCCACCTTTTTTTGATGACATAAATGGTTTACCCATTTTATTTTTTACCGCAATACTCAAACCAACACCATTATCGAGAATTGAGATCCTCAGAAAATTATTCGAGCTTGTAAAGCTCACCAATGTTGTATCGCCTCCCGACTGCAGCGAGTTTTCAATTAAATTGACCAATGCCATCAAAAAGGATCTGTTTTGTAAAATATTTTTAGCTTCAGTAGCTGGCGCAAGTGAAAAACTGACATTTTCTTCCGGGTGTAACAAATGAAAATAGTGTCGAAGCTCAACAAAGAAATCTCCCACACTCATTGACGATTGCTGACTAACCTCAACGCCACGAGAGACCGTACCTATGCCCCCCAAGTATTTTTTACAGATCATTAGCTGTTCTTTAAAAACACGCCTCTCATCATCAAGCTCACCCTCCCGCTCCCATTCTTCAACTAGAATTGCCATCGTCGAAAGCGGCGACCCCAAAGCATGTGCAGTAGTAGCAGTTAACGTCGCAACGGCTACTAACTGCTCGTCCCTCAAGATTTTTTCACGCGCTTGCTGTAACTGGGTTTCTCGACTCCGAACGGAGTCCATTGCATAGGTAATAAATAGAAATAATATCGCTGCACTAATCAAAAAATTGATCCACATACCGTATAGATGAAGTGAAAAATTTGAATGATTAATATGCTCTGTAGAGTCACCACCAAAGGTCCAGTTGGCATAAACAAGCACCGCCACTAACACAGCCGAAAGGCTATAGCGCTTTCTCAATAACGCAGCTGATAAGGCCAATGGAACCAGTAAAGATGAAGTAAAAGGGTTAGCGCTACCACCGGTTTGATCGACCAATAACGATAGAATCACCACATCGCTCACCAGCAACACGAATATTTCAAATTCCGATACCGGCACTCGTATTTTGAGTCTGACCAACCACAGCACGATAACAAAGGCACTGACACACAATGTACTGCTAAGCTGCTGGTAGGGCAGATCAAGCTTAAAATATAAATAGGTCGCCAAAACAACCAAGCACGACACCAGCAATGTCACAGCCTTTAGCGCTATGAGTTTTACCAGTAATGCCTGGTCAAAATCAGCTGAGTGATTTTTCATTAGTCAGGTTTGCAACGAAAGAAAAAGAGCTGGACTGTATAGAAAAAAGGCGAAAAAGGATAGAGAAGACATGAAAACAGTTACTTCCGCCCCCGCCTATAGCGAGACTAGCTAGTGCCCATCCATAAATCGGGTCGTAGCGAGAGCGATTTTAAAATGCCAGATTTGCACTACACGATATGGGCGTTTGGTCATTCCAAATAACCATATCTTGTGGTGTGAAAATGGTGTTTTAAATTCATTCGCAGTAGATACCTGTTTATGGATGGACACTAACTAATCAGTGCTGTTCCAAAACTGACTCCTACTGCAAACAAATTATGGATCAGCACTAATTTAGTATAGTGACTCTGCTGTTAGTTTCTTTTATTTAAGAAATTTGCTCTTCATACCTCGGTTCTTATACCCTAAAAGAATTTCAATTTTAAGGAAGGCAACACTTCATTATTACTCGACAGTCACAGACTTCGCGAGATTACGGGGCTGATCGACATCAGTACCACGCATAACGGCCACATGGTATGACAACATTTGGAGCGGCAAGGTATAAATCACCGCCTCAAGGCTAGACGGTACTCGCGGGAGATTGAACACTACGGTGTTCTCATCCGCCTCAAATCCAGCCTCTCCATCAGCAAAAACATAGAGTTTACCACCGCGAGCCTGAACCTCTTCGAGATTCGATTTTAACTTTTCTAACAGCTCATTATTGGGTGCCAGCGTTATCACTGGCATATCACTATCAACTAGAGCCAACGGTCCGTGTTTCAGCTCACCGGCTGGATAGGCTTCTGCGTGAATATAGGATATTTCTTTTAGTTTTAAAGCGCCCTCTAAAGCAACTGGGTGCTGAACGCCGCGCCCCAAAAAGAGCGCATGGTTCTTTTCTACAAAATCTTCACTGATTTTTTCTATTGCCTCGTCTAACGCCAGAACCTCTTCGCATAACCCTGGAAGTGTCTTTAGCTCACTAACCAAGATGGCTTCTTTTTCAGCAGACAATCCTTTCGCTTTCCCAATCATAAGTGCAAGTATTTGAAGGGCAACAATCTGCGTCGTGAAAGCCTTAGTCGAGGCAACACCAATTTCGACTCCCGCCTTCGTCATTAACGCAAAATCCGACTCCCGCACCAACGAACTGTTGTTAACATTACATACCGTTAAGGTAGAGCGATAGCCAAGCTCTTGAGCTTTTCTCAAAGCGGCTAAAGTGTCGGCTGTTTCGCCTGACTGGCTGATCGATACGAAAAGTGCATTGCGCGGCTTAATCACTTTACGATAACGATACTCCGATGCAATATCGACAAGACAAGGAATATCGGCCCACTCTTCAATATAATGCTTAGCGATAAGACCCGCGTGATAGCTTGTCCCACAAGCTACTATTTGCACCGATTCGATTTCCGAAAATTTTTTCTCTGAGTTGCTACCAAAAATTTCTGAAATAATTCCAGACTCGCTTAATCGACCTTCTAATGTATTGGCTATTGATTGCGGCTGCTCATGTATTTCCTTTTGCATATAGTGGCGAGCTTGGCCTTTATCGGCTGGATCAGCATTTTCGGTAATCGTGATTTGCTCGCGCTCAACCGCGTTAAATTCGCAATCAAATATCTCAACGCTGTTTTCTGTAATACGCGCGATATCGCCCTCTTCTAGGTAAATAAAATTATCCGTAACCTTTCTTAAAGCGAGCTGATCCGATGCTAAAAAGTTTTCTTCTATGCCTAAGCCCACGACTAATGGACTTCCACTCCTAGCACCAAGGATGACGCCGGGCTCTTCAGTCGACATGACGCATAAACCATAAGCACCTTTTAACTTTGCAATCGTCAACTTCAATGCTTCAAATAGGTCCGTCGTTTCTTTCTGAATTGAATGATAAAGATGAGCAATAACTTCACTATCCGTATCAGAAACAAATTCATAGCCTTGTTTCTGTAATTCAGATTTTAAGAGTTTATAATTTTCAATGATGCCATTATGAACAACAGATATCGGACCAGAGCAATGGGGATGTGCATTCCGTTCAATAGGCTCACCGTGTGTCGCCCAACGCGTATGGGCAATGCCGGTTTTACCTGGCATTGGTGATGTATCCACTAATGTAGAAAGCGCCTGAACTTTACCAACTGCCTTTGCCACGTGTAATTTTTGTTTTGACTCAATGATGGCCACACCAGAAGAATCATAACCACGATATTCTAAACGCCGAAGCCCTTCGATTAAAATTTTGATGACATTACGTTGACCGACACCAGCAACAATTCCGCACATATCCTAGACTCACATTAATTTTTGTTATGCTAATAAACGAATATATAGTTGCGCCAAAACCGTTAGGCACATATTACTTTTACATCACATTTACTAAGCTGTTGTTTTGTTTTTTCATCGATATCATTGTCGGTGACTAATATGTCCACCAAAGACCAAGGCAATTCCAAATTATGAATTTTTCGTTTTATCTTGCTCGACTCGGCCATCACTACAACCTCTCGTGCAACTTCAGCCATAACACGGCTTAGGCTGTTGAGTTCGTTATAGGTCGTTGTGCCACGCTCAAGATCAATTCCATCTGCGCCAATAAAGAGCTGGTCAAAATCGTATTGCTGTAACATTTCTTCAGCGAGCTGGCCCTGGAAAGATTCAGAGCGCGAATCCCAAGTCCCCCCCGTCATTAGCAGCGTGGGTTCGTTTTCAAGATCTCTTAACCGATTCGCAACATCTAGGGTATTGGTCATCACAACCAAACCCAGTTTTTGCTGTAGGAGGGGAATGAGGGCTGAAGTCGTGCTCCCACTGTCGATAATGATACGGTTGTGATCCCGAATAAGGCGTACCGCCGCCTGCGCAATCACATTTTTACGCTCTGAATGTAAGGTAGTGGAGGCTTCATTTATTAGCTCTGATGGTAGCGGTATCGCGCCACCATGGCGGCGGAGCAGTAAACCACTGGCTTCAAGCTCAGCCAAATCCTTTCGAACCGTAACTTCCGAAACTTCGAAGCGATTAGACAAAAAGTCTACACTAAGCTCACCCCTTTCGTTAAGAAGGGAGATTATTTCGCCTCTACGGCGTTGAGTATAGCGTTTTGGCATTTGGAGACAGAGCAGTAAGTTTCGTTTCGAAAGGAATAGTAACCGGAATGAAACTATACATCTAGCGAATTGAGCGTCTTACGTGATGCTTAATACTGTCCGACGGCTATATTCAAAAATCGCTTAATACCCTAAGCAGGGATTAACTTTGCTAGTGGCAACTGGAGGAGTGGCAAAGCTGGAGCCTTAAAACTTTGGGAATCAGGATAAGTTTTGTTTCTGCACATAGCTTCTGAATATTGGTAACGGTCTTATAAAACACTAAAGGGGGAAGGCTGATAACCAAGGCTATCAGCTAGGAGAATGACTACGCCGCTCCTAAAGCGTGAAGCGGCCACGACAGACATAAGGTGAGCAGACTAATCGTCCTTGCTTGGCCGCACCCAGCCGTCGATATTTCGTTGGCGTGATCTCGCAACAGCCAAAGCCTCATCGGGAACATCAACCGTCACCACAGAGCCAGCAGCAACCGTCACGTTTTCACCTAAGGATACAGGAGCAACCAAGGCCGTATTTGAACCCACAAAAACACCATCAGCGATGTTGGTTGGAAATTTATTCACGCCATCGTAATTACAGGTAATCGTTCCCGCACCAATATTGACGTTGTCGCCAATTTTGGCGTCACCAACATAGCTCAGATGACTCACTTTACTGTTAACACCGATCTTCGATTTTTTAATTTCTACAAAATTCCCTACTTTAGACCGATCACCGAGCACCGCTTGTGGTCGCAACCTCGCAAACGGCCCCACTGTGACGTCGCACCCCAAAGTCGCTGAATCGATAACCGTGTGAGATTTAATCTCGACATTGTTGCCAATTTTCGCATCTTTGATATGACAATTGGGGCCGATCGTAACCCCATCACCCAAGGTCACATCGCCTTCAAAAACGCAGTTCACATCAATAATGCAATCCTTGCCAGCCGTTATTTCACCCCGACAGTCAAATCGCGAAGGGTCCAATAGCGTCACACCACTTTCCATCAATCGGCCTGCAATCGCTGACTGAAAAACACGTTCCAGCTCTGCCTGCTGAATACGGTTATTAACACCAAGAACCTCAAAAGTTTGAGACGGCTGCGTCGTGATAATTTTTTTACCTTCTTTATTGGCCATCGCAATAATGTCGGTCAGCAAATATTCTTTTTGAACATTATCGTCACTTAAAGCCGGCAACCAACTCTGAAGGTCTTTGGTTTTAACCGCTAAAACACCAGTGTTTACCTCAGTTATCAAGAGTTCGTCTTTATTTGCGTCTTTTTGCTCGACAATAGCCTGAACCTTTCCAGAATCATCCCGGACGATTCGACCGTAGCCCGTCGGGTCCTGCAGACAAACCGTCAATAGGCCTAATGCTTTTTCGGTGACAACTGCAACCAAAGCAGAAAGAGTTTCAGTTGTTATAAGCGGCACATCGCCATAGAGAATTAAAACCGTCGACTCATCATTAAAGTGCGACAAAGCTTGTTTCACCGCGTGCCCCGTTCCTAACTGATCCAGCTGCTCCACAAATGTTAGCTGTTTCGCTCGAACATTCTTACGCACGGTTTCTGCTCCGTGCCCAACAACAACAAAGGTATTGGCCGAAGCCAATTCATCAGCCCTATCGAGCACATGCTGCAGAAAGGGCTTACCAGCTAAGGGATGGAGGACTTTGGGTAAATCGGAGCGCATGCGTGTTCCTTTACCCGCTGCAAGAATGACGATTTCTAACATATGGAATCCTAGTTTTTGAGTACCGAATGAGGCATTACTTTTTTTACTCTAGAAATATAGACCCTACTCGCGCACAACGGCTTGACCAGACTAATTCCAGAGCAGTAATTTTTGTATGATAAACCCAAGCCTACAAATAGAAGTGAGGTTCAAAACTTTTATTGGGTATAGCTGCCTGTGTTGCTAGGGTAAACCCCAGACACGAAAAAGGGTAGCCTAGGCTACCCTTTCTTTGATTTGCCGGAGGCAAATTTACTTAAGCTTGCGAATAGCTTTTAATGTGCGAATCTGTGCAACAGCTTCTGCAAGTTGTGCAGCTGCTTTCGCATAATCCATTCCATCGGGCTGATCTTTAAGTACTTTCTCAGCCTGACGAACCGCTTCTTGTGCTGCTTCTTCGTCCATATCGCCTTCACGCAATGCTGTATCTGCCAGCACGGTAACTGCATATGGTTGAACTTCTAAGTAGCCACCAGAAACGTAGAAGACTTCTTCTTCGCCGTTTTGCTTTTTAACTCTTACTGGGCCTGGTTTAAGCCCAGAAAGGAAAGGTGCGTGTCCGTATTCAATACCAACTTCACCTTCCGTTGCATTTGCCACAACCAATTCCACCAAACCGGAGAAAATTGCTTGCTCGGCACTTACGATGTCGCAATGTACTGTCATAGCCATGATTACCTAGCCTCTCTCTATAACGCTATAAGCGAATTAAGCTGCTTTCTCAGCAAGTTTTTTCGCTTTTTCGATGGCTTCTTCGATACCGCCAACCATATAGAACGCTTGCTCTGGAAGGTCATCGTAAGTACCAGAAAGAAGATCTTTAAAGCTAGAGATAGTCTCTTTAAGACTCACGTATTTACCTGGTGCGCCAGTGAAAATTTCTGCCACGTGGAACGGTTGTGACAAGAAGCTTTCAATTTTACGTGCACGCGTAACAGACAGCTTATCTTCTTCAGAAAGCTCGTCCATACCAAGAATCGCGATGATATCTTTCAATTCTTTATAACGTTGCAATACCGCTTGAACACCACGTGCTACGTCATAGTGATCTTGACCAATGATAAGTGGATCAAGCTGACGAGAAGTCGAATCCAATGGATCGATCGCAGGGTAAATACCTTTTGCTGCAATTTCACGACTCAATACAACTGTAGAATCCAAGTGAGCAAAGGTTGTTGCTGGCGATGGATCGGTCAAATCATCCGCAGGTACGTATACCGCTTGGATAGAAGTGATGGAACCGGCCTTAGTCGAAGTAATACGCTCTTGAAGCAATCCCATTTCTTCTGCAAGTGTAGGCTGATAACCAACCGCAGAAGGCATACGACCCAACAATGCAGATACTTCAGTTCCCGCCAAGGTGTAACGATAGATGTTATCAATGAACAATAGTACGTCTTTGCCATCATCGCGGAATTTTTCAGCCATGGTCAAACCCGTCAAGGCAACGCGTAAGCGGTTACCGGGGGGCTCATTCATCTGACCATAAACCATGGCCACTTTTGATTCGTCGAATTTCTCAACGTTAACAACACCGGCTTCCTGCATCTCGTGGTAGAAATCATTACCTTCACGAGTACGCTCACCCACACCAGCGAATACTGACAAACCACTGTGTGCTTTGGCGATGTTATTAATTAATTCCATCATGTTGACGGTTTTACCAACACCGGCACCACCGAACAAACCCACTTTACCACCTTTAGCAAAGGGGCAAATTAAGTCGATCACTTTAATACCGGTTTCAAGAAGGTCGGAACTCGCCGCCAACTCGTCATAAGCAGGTGGTTTACGGTGAATAGAGGCACGCTCTTTTTCGCCGATAGGACCACACTCATCAATGGGCTTACCCAAAACGTCCATGATGCGGCCTAAAGTCTCTGTACCTACTGGTACAGAAATCGGTGCATGGGAGTTAGTCACTTCCAAGCCGCGACTAACACCTTCAGAACCACCCATAGCGATCGCGCGCACAACGCCATCACCCAATTGTTGCTGCACTTCCAAGGTCAAATCTTTACTGACCACTGTCAATGCGTCGTATACCTTGGGGACAGAATCGCGTGGAAATTCCACATCGATAACTGCGCCGATAATTTGTACGATACGTCCGCTACTCATGCTCGCTTCCTCGTAATCTCTCAATATTTAAAATTCAAAAACTTTCGCTATGCGTCGGTTAAACCGCCATAGCCTCTAATGTCTTGCTAAACGCCGCTGCGCTTCTAATCTAAAACCGCCGCTGCACTAAACCGCCGCAGCGCCACTGACGATCTCTGACAGTTCTTGTGTAATGGCCGATTGACGCGCCTTGTTATACACCAACTGAAGATCATCAATCAGGTCACCGGCATTATCCGTTGCACTCTTCATTGCAACCATTCGAGCCGCCTGTTCACAAGCGCCATTTTCAACGACGGCCTGATAAACCTGCGATTCGATATAACGCATCATCAAACCATCTAACAAGGAATTGGCATCGGGCTCATAAATATAATCCCAAGAATGCTTTTTCAACTTCTCGTCAGTATCCGCCTCCAAAGGCAATAACTGCTGCACCCTTGGATTTTGCGTCATGGTATTAACGAATTCGTTGCTCACGAGATAAAGCTGATCGATCTTGCCTTCAACAAAACCATCCAACATTATCTTTACGCTTCCGATAAGGTCCGTTAACACCGGTTTTTCACCAATATCACGCACGCTTGCAACGATGTTGCCGCCTAAGCTGCCAAAGAACGAGGCACCTTTCGCACCGATCATACAAAGATCAACATCGATATCTTTATCGGCAAAACCTTTACTGTGAACAATCGCTTCTTTAAAAGCGTTGACGTTCAAACCACCACAAAGGCCCCGGTCAGTGGACACGATAATGTAACCCACTCGCTTAACTTCACGCTCAGTTAAATACACGTGCTTGTACTCAGGGTTACCTGCCGCGATGTGCCCAACTACGGCACGTATACGCTCTGCATAGGGTTTTCCTGTCGACATACGCAGCTGAGCTTTACGCATTTTACTCGCCGCAACCATTTCCATGGCGCTGGTGATTTTTTGCGTATTTTTAATGCTACCAATTTTGGTACGTATTTCTTTTCCGCTAGCCATAACTCTTTTCTGCTTGAGATACCGACGTAAACAAGTATCTCTCTGGTTGAGTTAGCCACAAGTATGTGGCGTATGCTGGAAATGCAGGAGCAAATTCCGGCGCTCTAACAGTTATTTCGATTTTACTAAAATCGACTTCAACTCTTCATCAGATCTTAAGTGCTTACCAACTCTGAGTAGATTTAAACTCTTCAATTGCGGCTTTAAGTTGGCCTGCAATTTCATCGTTGTATTTACCAGTAGAGTTGATTTCATTCATAAGCTCAGACTTAACGCTGTTCATGAATGAAAGCAAGGCAGCTTCAAAATCACCAATTTTGGCAACTTCAACATCACCCAAATAACCTTTATCCACGGCGTAAACAACTGTCGCCATTTCAGCAACGCTCTGAGGTGAATACTGCTTCTGTTTCATTAACTCAGTAACACGTATGCCACGATCGAGTTCAGCTTTGGTCGCGTCATCCAAATCGGATGCGAACTGTGAAAACGCCGCCAATTCACGGTAACGCGCCAATGCGGTACGAATACCACCCGAAAGCTTTTTGATGATCTTAGTTTGCGCAGCACCGCCCACACGAGATACCGAAATACCAGCGTTCATTGCTGGGCGTATGCCCGCATTAAACAAATCAGTCTCAAGGAAGATCTGACCATCGGTAATCGAAATAACGTTAGTCGGTACGAAAGCCGAAACGTCACCCGCTTGGGTTTCGATGATGGGCAACGCGGTCAAAGAACCGGTTTTGCCTTTTACTTCACCGTTAGTGAACTTTTCAACGTAATCAGTGTTTACACGAGCAGCACGTTCTAACAAACGGGAATGCAAGTAGAAAACATCACCAGGATACGCTTCACGGCCCGGAGGACGACGAAGCAGCAATGAAATTTGACGATAAGCCCAGGCTTGCTTGGTCAAATCATCATAGATGATCAAGGCATCTTCGCCGCGATCACGGAAGTATTCGCCCATGGTACAACCAGCAAATGGAGCCAAATACTGCATAGAAGCGGGGTCGGCAGCAGTAGCAGCAACAACAATGGTGTGTCCCATTGCGCCGTGCTCTTCAAGCTTACGAACAACTGCCGCAACTGAAGAAGCTTTTTGACCAATCGCTACATAGACACACTTAATGCCTGTGCCTTTTTGGTTGATGATGGCATCAATCGCAATAGCGGTTTTACCCGTCTGGCGATCACCAATAATCAGTTCACGTTGACCACGACCAATTGGAACCATGGTATCAACAGCTTTCAAACCAATTTGGACCGGCTGATCAACTGACTTACGAGCAATAACGCCCGGTGCAATTTTCTCGAGCGCGTCAGTCAGCTTAGTGCCAACTGGACCTTTGCCGTCGATAGGGTTACCCAAAGTATCGACAACACGGCCAAGTAGCTCGGGGCCCACTGGGACTTCCAAAATACGACCTGTACATTTACAGGTTTGGCCTTCAGCAACACCGTGATAGTCACCAAGGATTACCGCACCTACAGAATCACGCTCTAAGTTAAGAGCCATGCCGTAGATATTGCCTTCAAATTCAATCATCTCACCATACATTACGTCGGCAAGACCGTGTATACGAATAATACCGTCTGTTACGGAAACGACGGTACCTTCGTTTTGTGCTTCAGTCGTAATCGACAAGCTGTCGATACGCTGCTTAATAACTTCACTTATTTCAGAAGGATTCAGTTGTTGCATACTGTAATTCCTTAACCTTTAATTCGAGTTCTGTTCAAATGCGTGCCTGAATACACAGAGCACAATAAAACCGCATTGTTTGCTAGGTCAGACCACTGCACCTGAACAAGCCCCATACAAGATGGTGCTGGTTAGGCCGTCATTGCTTCTGAGAGCTTCGCTAAACGCCCTCTGGCCGAACCATCAATGACTGTGTCGCCAGCGCGGATCAATGCCCCACCAATCAGTGATTTATCAACCACTGTAGTGAGCTCAACATCACGCTCTAGCTTTGCTTTTAATGCTGTTGCCAGCTTCTGCTCCAGCTCAGCCGACATTTCGAAAGCCGTTTGGATTTCGACATCAACTGTTTTTTCTTGATCGGCTTTGTAAAGCTCAAACAATTCAAAAATTTCTGGAAGCAACCCTAAACGATTATTTTCAGCCAACACACTAACGAAATTACTGAGTTTTTCGTTAAGTGCATCGCCGCAAACATCTGTAAACGTTTTGCCTTTTTCGACAGAAGTCAGACTTGGCGAAGACAGCATTGCCACAATAGAAGCATCCAATGAAACGGAAGCTGCTTGTGACAATCCACTTTGCCAACCCTGTAAATCTTTCTCGCCGCGAGCAAACTCAAAAGCAGCTTTGGCATAGGGTCGAGCTAGCGTAGTTAATTCTGCCATGTGACTCTCGCCTATAGTTCCGCTGCAAGTTTTTCGAGCATAGCGTTGTGCGCACTCGCATCGATTGAGGAGCCAAGAATTTTCTCTGCGCCAATTAAAGCAAGCGCAGCCAGTTTTCCACGCAATTCTTCACGTGCCTGACCTACTTGACGTTCAACTTCTGCTTCAGCCTGAGCCTTAACTCGATCAGCTTCTACAGTTGCAATTTCTTTAGCTTCTTCAACGATTTGATTTCCACGCTGGTTAGCTTGCTCAACAATTGTTGCCGCTTGATTTTTCGCTTCTTTCATTTGATCAACCGCGTGCTTTTTAGCAAGCTCGAGATCTTTGTCTGCTTTGTCTGCGTTTTCAAGTCCTTGAGCAATCCGGTCTTCACGCTCTTTCATAGCGCCAAGAATAAACGGCCAAACAAACTTCATGCAAAAGAAAACAAACACTAGAAAGGACAGCGACTGACCGATTAGCGTTAAATTAATATTCACACCAATACCTCACTAAGGTTTTAATTCAACTGAGTTAAGTTGGTGTTTAAAGAGTAGGTGCAACAGCGAAGATCAAGTACATGCCAATACCTACACCAATCATAGGAACCGCATCCAAAAGACCCGCCATCAAAAACATCTTGCCTTGCAACGCTGGCGCCTGCTCTGGTTGACGAGCAGATGCTTCCAACAACTTACCACCTAAAGCACCAAAACCTAAAGCCGTACCAAGTCCAGCAATACCGATAAGAAGTGCCGCGGCAAAAAATACAATTGCTTGTTCCATTATTTACTCCTATTGAGATGTCATAATTAAAAAATTGAAAATGAAAATGTTAGTGTTGATCATCATGAGAATCAAAGGCCATGCCCAAGTAAACGACAGTCAACACCATGAAAATAAATGCTTGCAGTGGAATTACCAAAATATGAAAAACCGACCACATCCATTGCAAAACCCCTCCCATCGCGCCAAACATCAAACCAGCACTAAACATCAAAGCGATTAATATAAAAATCATCTCCGCTGCATATAGGTTTCCAAAAAGTCGCAGACCAAGGGATACCGGCTTGGAAAGCAAGGTAATTCCTTCAATTGCAGTATTTATTGGAATGAGGATAAGATTTAGATACCACCTTTCTTTAGGCGCTAAAAATGGATGACACGTCAACTCTTTAATGAAGCCCCACACGCCTTTTTCTCGGCAACTGAAAAACACAATCAGCCCAAAGACCGTAAAAGACATGCCCAAGGTCGCATTCGGATCAGTGGTCGGCACCACCTTAAAGAAGAAATGAGGATCACCGGTAATTATAGTCGCCAGTTGCGGCAACCAGTCGACAGGAACAATATCCATAAGATTCATCATCAACACCCAACAAAAAATGGTGAGCGCTAACGGCGCAACAAAACGGCTGGTGTGATGGAACATGTCGTTAACAATGCCATTAATAAACTCAACCAATAGCTCGATAAAACTTTGCAAGCCACGTGGCACTTCCTCAGCAGAAGCATTTTTCGCCGCGCGATAAAAGATAAAGCTAAAAATAAGGCCGAGGACAATGCCCCAACCCAGTGTATCCACATGAAATGCTGCAAAGCCCATTTGCTTGGCTTCTTCGGCACAATGCGCCAAGCCCCATTTTGCTTGTTCAACCAGAGAACCATCACACTGGGCAGCTCCGACAGGCAATTTGCCATAGGTCATGTTTTGGAGGTGGTGCTGAATATAACCAATAGTGGTTAGCGCTTCGCCGCTTTCACTCGACATAGAATCAGTTAAACCTATTTTTTAATCTGCGTTTGATTTGTCGCGCGCCTTAACAATACGAGCCGCAACAAACCACTGAAATACGATCATGCTAAAAAAACCGGCAAATAAACTTGCGTGGTTTAGCTCATCAACAAACCGATAAACCAATATAAAACCACAACTCGCTAATGCGACTTTTCCAGACTCACCCCAACTGAAGGATTGAGCAATCAAAGATGCATTCTCTGCACCGGAATATCGGAAGGCGTAATGGACAAAATAGAGGTTTGGAATAATATAAACCAAAGCTCCTAAACTGTATGAATATGCGGTAACAACGTCTTCGGTCAGTAAAATTAGCGACGCCAGCATCAGGATGAAGAGCTGACTAAGCGCGTTAAACCAAACCGGGGATTTCACAATCAACTAACTCTTTACTTGCGTGTTTTCGAACGCGTGGACTTAACGATAATGCCTGCAAAACACGAAATGAAACTCAACTCGACTCTGCATTGCCATTGTCGGTTCAAGCAACATCCCTAAGAGCTACTGAAATTAGACGACTCCGCAGCCGTATCGAAATTGTATTTTAACGTACAAAGCGACACTAACTTTCTTTGCCCCAATTACACCCACTTCCTGCGATTACTAACCGCCAATTTGGGCGAGCAGAATTATAGGGATTTTAATGATTAGGATCAAGCGAAAAGCGAGTTTTATTGGGCTTGAAGATGGCTCATAGGCAATTTCGCGCCACAAGTGCAGACCAGCAAACAAAATGAGCCTCCCCGCCAGCTCGACCTAGGACCCTCAAACAAAGATCAGTAATCGATCAGTGGTAGGCCTATATCGTTGACTACATCGAATTTCAAATAAATGGGCCGCTGCAGTAACGCATTCCACACCAGCATTTAATTTGGATAACTCACTCACAAGCGCCACATAATTGCGTACACTTAATTTTCTCACTAAAATCGTGACGGCGTATTTTCTAAGTATAAAAATAAGAACTGAACCCTTTCCGTTCAGAAAATATAGAACAAGGAATTTATATGTATCTGAAATTTCTCGGAATCGCAGCACTCGCACTAACCCTTACCTGCTGCGGCGGCGGTGGAGGCGGAAGCAAAGCAACCAGCTGCGGCTCGGCATCGACAGGGAACACCACTATCACAGGAGACATCACCTACGATTTTGTTCCCCACTCATCAGGCGGGGCGCTCAATTATGACAACATCAGTGTGGAACCCGTTAAAGGGGCAGTAGTCTCGCTGAGATACGCGAGCGGTGACTTGTTTTCCAGCGCCACCACTGACGCCTTCGGTAGATATGCATTACAGGCACCAATGAATGAATCGCTCCGCATTAGCGTGAGAGCCGAACTGCTCAAAACAGGAACACCCTCTTGGCAAGTTCGCGTGACCGACAACACACAAGGCAACGCCCTTTACCTTATGCAAGGCAGTATTAGCTGCACGGGTGAATCCCCCCAAATCCGAGACCTACACGCTAGCTCGGGATGGACAGGTAACGAATACGGCAATATTCGTGTCGCCGCTCCTTTTGCCATACTCGACTCCGTATACCAATCCATTCAACTTCTCCTAACTGCGGATGTCAGCCTCTCAATGCCCGATATCGAGCTACGCTGGAGCCCCAGTAACAGAGCCATTAACGGCAACTCAGCAGCCGGCAATATCGGCACATCGAGTTATGATGGAACTTACATCTATATTCTAGGCGATGAAGATAATGATACCGATGAATATGACCGCTCCGTGGTTCAACATGAATTCACTCACTTTCTAGAAGATAAATTGTCGCGCTCAGACAGTATCGGAGGCGATCACGGCCCCCAAACACTCACCGATATGCGAGTAGTATTTAGTGAGGGCCTGGCCAATGTCTTTACGGCGATTGCCTCGGCTTCAGGTATATATGAAGACTCCCGTAGCGCTGAACAAAGTAACGGGTTCATCTACTCACTGGAGAACCATAATGCTAGCAACTTCGGCTGGTTTAGCGAAAACTCCGTCAACCTGATTCTGTACGACTTAGTCGACAGCAATGATGATGATGCTGACACCATCAGTCTTGGCTTTTCACCCATTTACGAAACATTGAGATCATCCAGTTACCGAGATGGTGAGGCCTTAACGAGTATTTACAGCTTCACCAACTCATTGAGATCTATACTCAGTGTAAGTGAAGAAGCAGGGTTAGATGACCTTATGACATCCCAACAAATTTTTGGCCGTGGCGCTTTTGGCAGTGGCGAAACAAATGACGGAGGCGTATCCGATAGCCTTCCCATATACCAAACCCTTGTCGTCGGCAGCTCAGTAACACTTTGCACTGTAAACGGGATGAATACGATCATTGATCCCCCGAGAAGAAATGACAACTACAACGGCTTTGATGTCCGTCGATTTGCTTCTGTCGACATCAACAGCTCTGGGAACTACACAATTGAAGCTCAAAGAACTTTCGGTCCCGCTATCAGCAATCCCGAATTAACGGTTTATAAGGACGGGATGGAAATAGCTTTCTTAAACTCCAGCTCTACCGATTCAGAAAGTGGCAACACGCCGCTCAACACCGGTCGTCACATTATCGAACTTCACGATCGCAATCCAAGCACATCACGAACGTGCTTTGAGCTCAGCATCAATACTGGAAACAATTAATCATGAAAACATTATCCAGCCTCGCTATTGCACTCGCCCTATTTTCAATCACAGTTGCGCCAGGCGCTCTCGCAGAAAAAATGAAGCCTACATACCAATACCAAAAACCCGGCGCTCCCATCCGACTCGCTGAGCCAGACCTAATACAGATGGAGCCTCACAGCACCAAGAGCGTCACTATTTCATTTCAAGCACCATCAGCTGGTGAGCTATTAATTAGCGCCAAACCCTCTCTTGGCATTAATATTAGCGATACTAACCAACACAGCTTTGACTTAGGAATCACGCGCCCGTCACTAACGCTGCAAATAGATTCGCAAGAAGAAGGGCTATACAACATTATGTTTCAAGCATCTATTTCCGAGCAAGGGCCTAGCATGCACCGCGTGTTCGGCATTGCAGTCCAAGTCGGCAACCCACCAGCCGCCAAACAAAAACCTCACGCGCCATACGTCATCATGAAGGCAGAAGAGACAATAAAGTAACGAGAAAATACAGAGCTAAAAATGGACGGGCAATACCTACAGAAACGGTACCCACCCCGACAATACTTCCAGGTGGCCTGCCCTTCTAGCGCAGACTTATAACGAATACGGACGCCACCAAGCCGTTCTTACACGACAAATAAAGCCATTCTCTTTTCCTTCATCTACTACCCGCTTCACAAGCCTCATTCGCCACAAGCCAGACCTCAAATAAACGGGCTTAATACCCAGATTTTATAAGAAAACCAAGCCATTCTGTCCTATGCTTTTTGTATTACGCTCTACGCTATATATCCGTAATGACAAATCAAACGCAACATAAAGTACTCCTCGTTGAAGACAGCAAGTCCTTTGCTGTCATGCTGGAGGACTTTATTACCAAAACGCACGGATTTGAAGTTGACTGTGTTGAAACACTAAAGGAAGTCAAAGAAATACTGGCCAAGAATGAAGGCCAATATTTCGCATCCGTCGTCGATTACCACCTACCTGACGCCCCTAATGGCGAAGCGGTAGACTTCGTTGTTGCGGCAAAAATTCCTGCCATCATCTTTACCGGTCAAAAAGGTGAGTCTATGGAAGAGGACTTATGGCACAAGGGAATCGCGGATTACGCCAATAAACGGGGAAGTTATAACCTAGAATATGTTACATGGATGGTGAATCGTCTTTATTTAAATAGAGAAGTTGAAATTTTAGTCGTCGATGACAGCAAAGTCGCCAGAAACTCCATTTCTCGAATGCTGAAACGCCAGAGCTTTATTGTGCATACTGCAGCTTCCGGAGACGAGGCAATACAAACTCTGGACAAAAACCCCAACATTATTATCGCGGTTATTGACTGCAACATGGACGGAATGAGCGGGTTTGAACTCACCATGCATATCAGAGAAGACCACCCCCGAGCACGGCTCGAAATCATTGGGATTTCATCACAAGGTGGGCGCAGCATGGCTGCCCAGTTTATTAAATCTGGCGCCAGCGATTTTGTTTTAAAGCCTCTTATCCCCGAAGAATTTCTGTGTCGAGTCAACAATGCAGCTGATCGCATAGAATCCTATTTCGAGCTAGACAAACTCAATAAATTAAAAAACCAATTCCTAGGAACAGCTGCGCATGACATACGCGGTCCTCTTGGCTCAATAAAAACAGCCGCAGACTTTTTACTTCGAAAACCCCCAACACCCGAACGCTTCAAAAAGCTACTCAACATGATTTCCAATAGCAGCGTTGATTTGCTCGAGCTACTGGAAGAACTGCTGGACGTGTCCGTGATTGAAAGCGGTGTAGTCCACCTTCACAAAGAAAAAGTCGACATCTCTGAAGCCTTACTTGAACGCCTCGATTTGTACCAACTTGAAGCCAGCTCCAAAGGCATCGAAATCTACCAAGAAATAGCGCCTAAAGTAATGGCGACTGTCGATCTCTTAAAAATAAAACAGGTATTTGATAACCTAGTAACGAATGCCATCAAATATTCTGAACCCAACTCATCTGTCGATATAAAACTCATGTGCGATGGGAAGTCCTTTATCGTATCAGTGAAAGATGCCGGTCCAGGCATTGCAAAAGAAGAGCAATCCAAACTCTTTAAGGCATTTTCAGCAATCAGCACACAAGCGACTGGCGGGGAGAAGAAAACAGGTTTAGGGCTAGCGATTACAAAAAGCGCTGTCGATGCACACCAAGGGAGAATTTATTACAAAAATGATAGCAATACCCACTCGACGTTCTACGTTGAATTGCCCTTAGAGGCGAAAAGCAAATAGCACCACGCCTCCAAGTTATCCCCCACCCGACAACATAGACCTCTACGATTTACCCCTTGATTCAATTCCAGACCTACCCCCTCAACTCACGCCTCAATTCACTCCCCAGTCTATTCCTCAAGAATCCAAACATCACGACACCATTGCCAAAAATCTTCCCACTCCATCGTTAAATCATTGCCATCCCAAAAATAAACTTTCCCAGCCTGGTCAATGCAAGCATAGCCACCTCCGTATTCACAAACCGGAACATACTCGCGCGGCAGCCCAACCTCCCATGCGCGCGAGGTTACTTCGGGCAAATAAGTATGAGAACGCGGGTCAGCGGCTGTAACAGGCTCAATCACCCCAACAATCACATCACTGACTTCCATCAAAAACTTGCGAAGATCAAAGGGTATAGGAATCAATATTTCCTCTTCAATACAAACAAGCGCTTCCTCACTGGGAAGCTCCAGCGGTAAATTAACGGCTGAATTGTGTTCTCGTAATAGGTCAATAATTTCTTCCACGATCTAACTCTCTTATAAAATAGTCTACTTGCCGTTTATTTAGTTGCCATTTCGCCCAGTAATTATCTTTCAACCTCCGTAAACGAAACCCAATTATTTATGTGCTCGTCGTACCTCACCTGCATGCAAAGAAAATTCTCTCCTGAAGGCTCGAGAAAATGCGGCTTCAGAACGATAACCAACAGCCTCCGCAACCTTACTCACGCTATCCCCCCGACTCAAATAATCATAGGCTAATTGCATCCGCCACCAAGTAAGGTACTGCATTGTAGTCCAGCCACTGACCGCTTTGAAACTTTCCGCCAAGCCTGTTCGCGATAAACCACTCACCGCAGCCAACCCCCCTAATGTCCAAGCTTCTTGGGGCGAGCGATGAATTTCAAGTAAGGCTCGCCGTAGCTTTGAATGGCCATATAATGCCAGCACGCCAACATCGGCACAATCCCGCTCAACGTAGTGTCGCATCGCGTAGACAAACACCAGTTCAGATAGGCGGTCAATCACCAAGCCCTCCGCATTCAGGTAACTCTCGTCGATCAACAACTGACGCAGCTGGTGCAACCACGTAGTGTTCGCAGAATGCTTGAATATCATCACTTTGGGCAACGCACTGATAAGCGCTTCACCACCAATATGCTGAAAGAGAATCTTTCCGCATAACATCCCCGTGCCGTCAACTTCAGCGGCGTGAGCATACGGCAAATGCTCCTGCCGCCCCTCGATCTCCGACGCAGGGCACATCGAATGGGGAAGCTCTCGGGGAAAAATCACTAACTCTCCCGCGTCTAATGTTTCATCGGGAAAACCAGGGATACTCAAAATGCAGGCGCCCTCTGTAGGCATATGAAAGCAGGTTTGCCCTAACTCACTCTCCCGAATAAGCCAATCCCCACACACTTTGGCGTTGTGATACACCTCGGCATGCATTCGAAACAATTTAAGAAGATCTGCAATCATATTTGTACGCTAAAGCAATTAATATGGTCAAAATAGCATTCAACGTTCGCGCCAGTCTACCTACAATAGCCTCTCTCTAAACGAACAACGCTTTATCAAGGATAAGAATATGACCGACTATACTTTTCACACCATCGAAAATAGCGACGGCGAACGCAAAGAAATACTGCAGTCTGTAAAGGACGCCTACGGCTTCGTGCCTAATCTGTTCGGCTATATGGCTGAAGCGCCCGTCACACTGAAAGCCTATCTTGATCTGAACAAATTGATTTCGCAGAGCTCATTGCCACCTGCACTCGCGCAAGTCGCCCTACTAACTGCCAGTATCGAAAACAAATGTGAATTTTGTAGTGTTGCCCACCAAGCTATGGCCAAAAAATTCGGGACAGCACCTCAAACGGTACACGCACTAATCAATAGCGAAGTGATTGAAGAAAACAAAGACCTAGCAGTTGCAACAATTGTGAGAGAGATTATCAACACGCGAGGCTGGGTAAATGAGGAGGCCCTCGATGCTTTTTACTCAGCAGGGTTTAGCCCGCAACAATATTTTGAGTTGATATTAGTCGTAACAATAAAGACCCTATCGAATTATATTAACCACCAAACTCAACCTCACGCCAATAACGAACTATTACAAATGATTGGCTAGAAAACCCAGCAACTTCATTCGTGAGCACCTATAAACAGATTGCCATTGCGTACAGAGTTAAAACACAATCTTTACCCCACTAGATATGGCTACGTAGCGTAACCAGCCCCCCATATCTAGTGGGGTAAACCGGAGAATTTAAATTCGCTCTCACCACAAGCCTGCTTATGGACAATCACTAATTATGACTCAGAGTAGGCTTACCGAAATATCGACTGCCAACTCCATCACAATTCAAATTTCCCGGTTAATAATGAATTCATTTAACGGCTTTCAATTTTTATGCTTTAAATTCCACTTACCACTCCAAAAAACGATTGTACCGATATCGCCGTATCAAAGGGTTGTAAGCACAGTGGTTTTTTATGATTCGATGTTACTATTATCGCTATACTCACCCAGCAAAGAGCGAGCAAGCACTAAAAACTCGTCTACAATTAGAGGGTTAAAAGTAAGACCCCCTTTAAACACCGAAGCTCAGGACTTCGCGCAGTAGAGATAATTATGACAAACGATAACGCAACCCCATTTGTACTAGAACAGCTTGATGAAGCTCTAGAAGAAAGACAAACGCCCGATCGACGAAAAACTGCCGACGGAAATGAGGAGTTGGTACAAGAGGACCGCCGCAAAGAAAATCGACGAGAAACCTCCGCCAATAAGCACTAAGTACGTGTGTAGCGCCCCAGATTAAGCAAGACCCACAAATTCATCTGGCCGTAAGGCGTATGATTTGAACAAACAAGAGCTTAAGCCGGTGCGTTGACTCAAAGTCTTTTTTAGAAGCTTACACTTCCGACGTAAAACACAGCCTCCTTCTTGTGAATAAAGACTGTGTTTTTGTCTGTGTGTTAGATTTTAATTTTCTTCCAAGCTAAAACAAACATTCCATCTCATAATGGCTTTAGCTCTGAACCCGCAAAATTAACAAAGTGATAAACTGACAAATCAAAGCCCTATTTTATAAGCGCTTTGATTTTTGTTTTGCTTGGGCAAACAATGCCGCCATAGCTCCTGTCGGCTCTGGCTTTTGTTGACGAGGCGTATTTTGATTACGCGCAGGTCGGCCAGAACGAGAACCCTCTTCACGCTCTTCGGGCGTATCATCTAAACGCATCGATAAGGCGATACGCTTACGATGAGGGTCTACCTCCATGACCTTCACTTGCACAATATCCCCAGCTTTTACAACTTCTCGCGGATCTTTAACAAAGCGATTCGCCAATGCAGAAATATGCACTAAACCATCCTGATGAACGCCTACATCGACAAAAGCACCGAAGTTTGTAACATTCGTAATAGCGCCTTCTAGCACCATACCCGGCTGAAGATCGGAGATTTTTTCAACGCCTTCTTGAAATTGCGCCGTTTTAAATTCAGGCCGAGGATCTCGCCCCGGTTTTTCAAGCTCTTGTAAAATATCCTTTACCGTAGGCAAACCAAATTTTTCGTCAATATAGTCTTCGGCTTTTAGGGAGCGTAAAAATTTTGTGTCGCCAATAAGGGACGACAGCGACTTACCATTTTTTTCAGCAATACGTTTAACTAAAGAATACGATTCAGGATGCACAGCAGACGCATCTAAAGGGTTGTCCCCTTTCGCAATACGCAAAAATCCAGCCGCCTGCTCAAAAGCTTTTGCCCCCAAACGCGGCACTTCTTTTAATTGTGAGCGGCTTTTTAAACCGCCAATTGAATTCCGATATTCAATGATATTATTAGCAATGCTTTCACTTAAACCCGACACACGAGATAACAACGGAGCAGAAGCGGTATTAATCTCAACCCCAACACCGTTCACACAGTCTTCCACAACAACATTCAAGGATTTAGCCAAACGTGATTGCGACACATCGTGCTGATATTGCCCCACACCAATTGATTTAGGGTCAATTTTCACCAATTCCGCCAACGGGTCTTGTAAGCGACGTGCAATCGATATGGCACCCCGAATCGTCACATCTAAATCAGGAAATTCTTTAGCGCCAAATTCCGAAGCAGAATAAATCGAAGCGCCAGCCTCGTTCACCATCACTTTCTGCGCATTAATATCTTTATGCGCTTTAAGTACATCACCAACAAATTTTTCAGTTTCGCGACTACCCGTTCCATTACCAATCGCAATTAAATTCACGTTATGTTTTTTACACAGCGCAACCAAAACCAACTCCGACTCATGAAGCTTGTTGTGCGGAGGTGTCGGGAAAATAGCGCAATGATCTAAAATTTGACCGGTTGCATCAACGACAGCGACCTTCACCCCTGTTCTAAGCCCTGGGTCTAAGCCTATTGTTGCTTTTTGACCAGCCGGTGCTGCCAATAACACGTCTTTTAAATTCTTTGCGAATACATCAATCGCGTCCGCCTCTGATCGCTCACGTAAATCAGCTAAAAGATCCGTCTCTAAATGCGTCGCAAGCTTAACTCGCCACGCCCAACGTACACACTCCAGAAGCCATGCATCAGCTGCGCGGCCTTCGTCTTTGATTTCCCAAAATTCAGATACCATTAATTCACAGGGGTGCTTTTGTCCTATTTCTAGCTCAGTTTCCAAGGTAAAGGCAATCGTCAAAATACTCTCGTTACGGCCACGGAACATTGCCAGAGCCCTGTGTGATGGGACTCCCGAAAAACGTTCTTTATGCTCAAAATAATCACGAAACTTTTCACCTTCGTTTTCTTTACCCGGAATCACTTCAGCTTTTAGGAAGGTTTCACTGCGCATAAAATCACGAAGCCTTTCCAGCAAACCTGCATTTTCACTGAAACGCTCCATCAAGATCTGTTTGGCGCCGTCTAAAGCCGATTTTATGTCTTCAATTTTGTGTTCAGGATTAAAATATTTTGCCGCTTCAACTTCCGGCAACAATGAGCGATCGTCAAACAAAGAGTCCGCCAAAGGCTCTAGCCCCGCTTCACGGGCCGTCTGCGCCTTTGTTCTGCGCTTAGGCTTATAAGGCAAATACAAATCTTCTAGCTGTGTTTTGGTTTCTGCCTTTCCTATTTGAGCTGCGAGTTCTGGTGTCAGCTTTTCCTGCTCGGTAATCGATTTTAGAATCGTAAGCCGACGATCTTCTAATTCTCTCAAGTAGTTGAGGCGCTCTTCCAGAGTCCTCAACTGGCCATCATCCAGGCCTCCGGTCACTTCTTTTCGGTAACGCGAAATAAAGGGGACCGTGGCACCTCCATCTAACAAGGAAATGGCAGAGCTGACTTGGCTTTCGCCAACGCTCAATTCTTGAGCGATACGTGTTTGAATGCTGTTCATAAAATGGACTGTAACCGTAAGAAGAATCGAATGAGAGATAATCTGAGGTGCGAATTATGCGAATTTAACGTTTATCGCACAATCTTGTTTTTATAGAAAGTTTGTGGGCCGAAAAATCCAATCCTCACCCCATGGCTTCCCTCACCCGTCTTTAAAACAAAGACCCGCAAGGAATCTTTGCTCAAAACGGTAGAGAAGACCATGACAAGCCGGCACTTAAAGGCAATTCCAGCCAGGGCATTAGCAAAATAGCTCTGCCCCACTATTACCTGGCTTTTAGGAATTAACAATTTACTGAATGATATCTATGCTGGATCCCTAAATGGAATTTGTACTTCCCCTGCATGATTTCGGTGGAGAGCTCACCCTTTACTGAGAAAAAGCACCGGCTCTATCCCTCTTCTGAGCTTGCAGGACCGCAGCAGCCTGGCCCCTGAATGAATCGACAGGTCGGAAAAGCCAAACCCATACCCACTATCGGTGCAGCGATATAAGTCCAAAGATGATCCAGCTGCCCCGAAAGTAAAGCAGGCCCCACGGAACGTGCAGGGTTCATCGAAGCGCCGGTTAACGGGCCTGCCACCAGAGCCTCCAATGCAACCGTGCCACCAACAGCCACCCCCGCCATAATCCCTTTCTCCATTGACCCCGTAGAAACGTTCAAAATCACAAACATCAGGGCAAAAGAAAGTATCATCTCGACGATAAAGGCGTTCATCACACTAAAAGTCGGCAAAGTAGCACCCAGAGAGGCATGATCAGGAAAGCACAATTTCAATAGCCAGGCCGCTACACAGGCTCCCACCAACTGGGCAACGATATAAGGAAAAATTCGATTCGCCTGAAAACGACCCGCTAAATAAAAGCCCAGAGTCACAGCAGGGTTAAAGTGCGCCCCGGAGATATTACCCACGGCATAGATCAGGACCATCACCACTAACCCAAACGCCATTGCTATGCCGTTATGGCCAATAACGCCGCCCAGCTCATCGTTGACCACGATCGCGCCGCAGCCCGCCAGCACGAGAAAGAAAGTCCCCATCAGCTCAGCTACAAAATGATTGGGGGAGGAAAGATCGAGAATAGTTGTTTTAGGTAAAGAAGACATAGATTCGGAGACACGTGGATATATTGGGAAAGCGCATTTTATTGGCTTTCCCATTTTGTCTCAATTGGTAAACGTTGATGTTTAGCTAGAGCTCATCCATAAATAGGGTCGTAGCGAGAGCGAATTTAAAATGTCAGGTTTGCATCACAAGATATGGGCGTTTGGTCATTCCAAACAACGATATCTTGTGGTGTGAAAATGGCGTTTTAAATTCGTTCGCAGTAGACACCAATTTATAGATGGGCACTAGCTAGTTAAGCTATCCGATACGTGGCGCAGCAGGACTTGTAACTTAGTAAACTTGTCATCACCAACAGCCTTGGCCATCGCCTTGTACTGTTTTTCAACTTGCGGGTGAATTTTACTGTGAATGCGTTTACCTTTCGCACTGAGACGAATATTTTGCGCACGCTGATCATCTTTATTGACCTTACGCACAACAACACCCACCTCGGTAAATCGGGCTAAGATCCTCGATAAACTCGGACTTAAAATACCACTCTCGCGCGCTAGTTTCTGCGCATTCAAATCGCCGTGCTTGTGCAGTTCACGAATGACTCGCCACTGTTGCTCGGTTAAATCATGCTTTTTCAATACAGGCTTGATGCATACCAAGGAGCTCTCACGAGCTTTGAGAAGTAAACCGGTAATTGTTTCAATATCGACGGGCATTCGAAAGTTCCCACGCTAGTCTATTCACTTACTTTTAATAATAGACAATGGTTGTGGACTTTACTCAACTAATGAACGAATTGGCGCATAGACAAAGGTATGAACAAAAAAAGGGCGCATAAAATGCGCCCTGAAAACTCCTTTTGATAAACGATAAACTTGTTCACGAAAACCAATAGAAATATGAATCATTATCAGCAAGGTTAACGGCGTCTTTTCCTTGTAGAGATAACAGTCATTTACATGGTTTCTTTCACTTCAATATCGTTTGCCGAGGCCATGTGGATTGCATGGCCCTTATATTTACTGTGGAGTCACTTCATCGATATCCAAAATGCCATTACCGTCGGAATCTCTGTGGGTAAATCCGCCTAGATCTAAGCCTGGTAATTCAGTTGCTGTGCCGAAATCCCAGTAGGGGTTGCCTTCGGCATCTTGGTAGGTATCCCAGCCTTCGAATAAAGTTACGCTGGCACAGACGCTATCATCAGGAGTGGTTGGGCATTGTAATTCGGCTAGGGTAGCTCCGGTAGCACCGGCACCCCCAGCGCTAGAGTCTTGAACGGAAGTATCCGTCGCCCAATAGTTTGCTATCACGACACCTGAGCGGCTGTAATTCCCCAGCAGGCCTCCCACACTGGAACTACCGCTCACATAACCAGTAGACAAGCTAGCCTCAATACTGGACAAGTTTACTACCGACCCTACCAGCCCTCCTACGTAATAGCCCTGCGAACTCACCGACCCACTAGTAAAGCTCGCACGTATCGTGGAACCATCAAGATATCCGACCAGACCACCGGCATACCCCAAGGATGATGTTTCAGTAATTATTGGCACAGTACTAATTACACCTTCTATAGTCGTATTTACATACGCACGACCAGCAATAGCACCGACACTCCTAAGTCCTCGTACTTGTGACAACGACCCCGTTAATACAAGACCTCGAACAGTCGCGCCTTCCGTATAGCCGAAAAGCCCTTGGTGCTCACTCCCAGGGCGATCAATATACAAGTTGAAAATCCCAAAGCCATTACCTTCAAATGTAGTAACGAAACGATTTCCAGAATCGCCGATTGGCTCCCAGCCCGCGGCATCATTCCAGTAGGCATCGTCAGCGTTCATCAACCCGTCGTCATTGCTGTCAAAGTCTATATCACTAGTTAGTTCATACCCATGACACGCGAATATCATTGCCTGTTCAACAACTCGACGCGGACAACCAGAGCTGTCAATAGTAGCTCCCTCGGATAACTGCATACCAATTCCCAGCAAACTGAAACGCATTGCATTTAGCTGTTCAAGCGAAGTAATTTCCAACAGGCCATCGGAATCTATATCTGCATCGTCCTCATTATTCCCGTCGTCATCGGTATCACTACTATTGGGCCTACCATCGTTATCCGTATCGGCTAACGAATTATCTAGGGTGAAACCTGAATCGCTCTGACAGTTCCCATCACAACTTGGATTCCATACATCAGGAAAACCATCCATATCATCATCGATTGCTACAGCTGAATTCCCTGGGAATTGATCGTACTCAAGACCTGACGCGTCAAAACAAGAAGTATCGCAACCTAAAGAGATACGATCAGGGTAGCCATCAGTATCGACGTCTAAAGATGCTGCAAATAGGGCAGGAAAGGCATCCTCTTCATCAATAGAACCATCGCCATCGCCATCACGGTAAGTTCGGCCCTTGATGATCAGTCCAGGCAGCTGACTAGCATCTCCAAAATCCCAATAACGGTTTCCACTGTCATCCTGATACTCCTCCCAACGCCTATAGTATAACCCGTCACCACACGAGCTACTGGCCGCTATTGGGCATTGTAGTATTTCTAACGACCGTTCAAAGTCAAGATCAACATGCCCAGCCCCATAACTGTCAGTTATTAGATTAACGTCACCGCTCCCGATGAGGCCACCACTATTATCAACAACACCAGCAGAAAAGCTTCCCTCTATTGAGCCTCCCAAGATGAAGTCACCGACAAGACCACCAAGGCTACGCGAACCTGAAACCGAGCCTGTCGCATAACTAACACTTATATCGCTACGCATACTGCTACCAATAAAGCCACCAACATCATGACCAAAGACATCGTTAGCACGAACAACTACAGTAGAGAAACTGGCTCGTATTTGAGACCTGTATGAGCTGCCCGCAAACGCTCCAACGACACCTCGAGCATTTACACGCGCTAAAGAACCAGTCAAACCTAACTCAACAATCTCTGCACCACGAATACCGCCAAACAAACCGATATTGGAATCTTCCGGCCTGTCGATAAAAAGGTTACGAATCAAGTGTCCCTGACCATCGAAGGTAGCGCTAAATTCATCCCCTATGACCGCGGTGCCCACAGGTAACCAGCCTTCACCAGCATTCCAATAACTATCGTTACCATCGATGAAACCATCACTGTTTGAATCAAAATCCAAATCGTTCTGCAGGGCATAGCCCAGACAATTACGGGTCATTCGCCCTTTATGTAGTCGAACAGGACAACCCGAGCTGTCACCCACTGAATCAATACTCGTTTTAAAACTAAGCCCCGCAAGCTCATATCGCATGGCATTGAGCTGATCGAGAGAACTTATATCCAACAGACCATCCGAGTCGGCGTCAGCGTCAGTCTGACGGTCATTGTTATCGTCATTATCAGCAATATCAACGATCCCATCGTTATCATAATCTGCAGGCTCTAGATCCAAGCTTAAGCCAGAGACCGACTGGCATACCTCGTCACACCCCTCATTCCACGAATCGGGCCTACCGTCCAAATCAGCATCCAAGGAAGCCTCCACGCTTGTCGGGAAATAATCATAAGTGAGCCCAGAACCTGCAATACACATAATATCGCAAGCGAGCGTCCAACTATCGGGGTGGCCGTCAGCATCAGTATCGCGGGAAGCGGCATAGTTTGTAGGGAAGGCATCGCGCGAATCAATAACACCATCTCCATCCCCATCTCTGAGCGCCAAACCATCCCAAATAAGAGCCGGTAATTCAGTATTCGTACCGAAATTCCAGTACGGAAGGCCATCATCATCGAGATAGTTTGACCAGCCCTCAAATAAGGTCCTATTGCTACAAGCAATATCATCGGCAGAAATTGGGCACTGTAATTCAGCTAAGGTAGGAACAGCTGTGCCGCCAAAGCTGATATTCACTCCTGAACGATCGATAGCCCAATAGCTGGCTGTTACTAGGACCTCCACACTATCAGCCGTACCAACAAGCCCCCCTACATTCCGGGGGTCGAAACGAAGCTCAAAATCTCGTGGTATGTATGAGGTCACCGGCGCAATCGAGTAACTCGCCTCAATACTGGAACCTAACCCCATATAAGCAACTAAACCACCAACATTTCTACCATTTGACTCTACAGCGCCACCATAAAAACTCACCCTTAAGTTAGAGTTCACAAGGTTTCCAACAATGCCACCAGTGTATGAAAACAATAAAGATTCAGATCCAACCGTCACAGTACTGTAGACAGCATGTATATCACTACCAAAAGCTTGACCAGCAACCGACGCAACATTTCTGTTTCCTCGAACAGATGCTAGGGCGCCACTAAGGCCCAGATTTCGTATCGTGGCATCTCTAACATTTCCGAATAAACCCACATCTGCTTCCATAGGACGGTCAACATAGAGGTTCGTAATGATGTGGCCATTTCCCTCAAATACCCCGCTAAAACCGCGTACAGGCAACCACCCTAACCCATCATTCCAATAGGCATCATTGGCATCCATAACACCATCAGCATTACTATCAAAATCCAGATCTGCTGCTAATTCAAATCCGATACAACCCCCGTCAATAGGACAACCATTGCTCATGCCATAAAGAGCACTACCATCCAAATAATTTCTCATTTCATTCAGGTCTTCTAATCGATTGATTTCAATCAATCCGTCCTCGTCTAGATCGTAATCAGGACGATTTATGGTTGCCACCAAAAAGTCAGCGGTTACCCCACCCACGTTAATGGTCATGCGACTGGTCATGTCGTAGCCGATAGGGGAGGTAAGGCGAACAGTCAAACTATCGCCGATAGCAATCGTGCCTGGTTCACTAATGTACGAACCACTGTTAACCTGATATTCACCACCGCTTACGCTAATTGAAGCAGTTCCGTTACTGCCCGAAAGAACAACCGTATTCGATCCTCTTAACTCATTCGGGACAGCATCGTTAATTGTCATGAAGGTAAATTGGTTTGGTATTGCAACATCCAACACAAAAGTAGCCAACAAGTCGCACGCTCCAGTGATGGCGTTGGTGGTGAAGAGGTTGCCTTCGATGGAACCCGAACAACCTGTTACCGTATCAATTCGATAACCTGCATCAGGTGTGATCGTAATTGAAACTGCTTGGCCATGATTCACAGATTGACTGACGGTGTTAACACTCCCCCCGTCTCCTGCGGTGGCGGTGACAGAATAGGTGCTAATGGTGAAGCTGGCATTAACATTAATCGTTGCGATCACATTAATCTCAGCACGACTTGCGGTGGTAACGCCATCGCTCCATAGAGTAAAGACATAGCCCTCATCCGGCTGGGCCGTAATCGTTGTCGCGTTATTTCCATGTAATATGACTTGTGCCGCGTTGCCCAAAAGACTCCCACCGGCTCCCGCGATGTAACTCACCTCATAAGCCTGAGGAACTGATGTCGGCTCTGAGGCCACGGCAACGCCAATAGCGGTGCCATTGGCAGCTCTTGGCCTCACCTCAAAAACAAGGGCTTGTCCGGCATCTTCAATAGCTAAGGTATAATTTTGTGTTGTGGCGACCTCGATATCTCCACGCAGCCAACGGTAGGTTGAACCTGATTCCACATCATCTTCAATATCTTCATAGAGGTAGCCACCTTCTAAGGTACTGCCAATATTGGTACTGCCGTTGATAACAACAGCTGTCGCTGTAGGCGCTGCGTTAGGAATATCAATACCCGCCGACCCTCCTGCAGAACCCGTGGCATCCCCACCGTTAGCATTTGGGGTTACCGAGACCGTGATCGTTCGATTAACATCGGCAACAGTCAGGATATAGGTCGAATTCGTGGCACCACCAATATCGCTGCCGTCACGAAACCAAACATAACCATGAGCGCCTTCAGGGTCGCTATCTAAGTCGTTGTAATTGAAAGTTACACTAAGCGTATCGCCCACCATAACGGTGCTGCCATTATCATCAACAATTTGAACATTACTAATAGTCGGAGCGCTATTACTGACGACAACATTGTTAGTCGACAAAACGGCATTGCCGATGGCTTCGCCTTCATTAGCTACAGCAGAAATGTTAAGTGCAATCGTTTCACCGCTATCATCTGCGATCAAGGTATATGCTGAATTGGTTGCACCAACAATAGATCTTCCATTTCTCAACCATTGATAAATGGCTTCGCCCTGCGCATCGCCTTCTAAATCGCTGTATTCATAGGTACTAGTTAGAGTATCGCCAACATAGACTTCGCTGCCGTCCCCTCCCTCAATGTTAACGTTACTCGCAACCGGCGCTAGATTCTCAACAGGTGCAGGACTCGCAACCGTAGTCGAACGAAATGTAGCGCTATAGCTGCCAATAGTAAGCGTTGTAAAAGCATTCGAACCAAAGGTATTGGCACTGGTATGTAAAACACGCACAGTCTGCCCGGCACTAACCGTTGAAGCATCATCTCGAAGTGGGCCGCCATCAATTGAGTAAAGGCCACCACTAATACTAATTGCCGTATCAACGTTTAGCCCTTCTACCGTATCAAGGGAATTGTCATCGATTACTGTCACGATATCCGCGAATTGTATTGTATTCGGGTCCACATCATCTTTAGGCGCAAAGGAGTACGGCGTTGGGTCACTATCGATGATTTCCGTTTCAACAGTGTAGGAATCGGTAACGCCACCAATCGTGATGGTAGCCGTATGAATGGTTTCAGCGGTATTAGAGGTAATAACTCGAATTTGAATCTCTTGATTCGCATTCAAAATGCCAGGAAGACCAGTAAAGTCAAAGCCATCAATCGAGTAAAGCCCCCCCTCAATGGTGACAGTCGTCCCGTCACTAATTCCCTGAATTGCCAAAATATTCGAATCAACTTCACTTCCCAATCCAGCATTTTTACGGTCAATAAAATTAAAGTTATCGGCCTGGATATCCGGTAATTCAGTCACCACTTCGAAGGATTCGATTGCATCCCCTAGCGTTAGGGTCGCGCGACGTAATTCTTCCGGTTGGGTTGAGCTTCTGACTTGCAGCACAACGCTTTGGCCTGCACCCACCAATCCGGCAGCACTGGTAAATGGAGCTCCATTGATCGAGTAAAAACCGCCGACAATATCTATTGGAGCCGTCGAAGAAAATCCCGTAATGATGACTTCGTTGGAAGTAATAAACTCATCCAGTGCAACGTCACTTTCTGTATTAAACGCGAAGGCGTCAGGGGTAACTACCGTCACAGCTGGCGCTGTTTCCTGCCCACCAACGGCGCGGTATAAATCCAATAGGTTTCGCCCTTCGAGGAATGTATCCGTGGTTTTGAAACGATCATCGCTAGCATTTAGCGAAAGGATTGCGGAACTGCTCACAAGTTGATCGTGCAATTCTTTGACGGTAAGGCTAGGCTCTGCGGCCCATAAAACCGCAGCGCTACCGGCCACTAATGGGCTTGCAAAGCTGGTACCGTCTTTCGACGTATAACTGTCAGTGCCGCTAGAGGTGTAAATACCTTTACCGGGAGCGAAGATATCCACGTGTAAGGTATTGGAACATAGCAAACCACCTTCCCATTCAGCGAGGTTGTTATCGATGTCCGTTGCACCCACCACAATTAAACCCGAAGCGAGATCAACGCCATTGCTACATACACCTTGCGTGTTGTATTGCGCCGGATAAATATTCTCAAGTTCGCAGTCATTTGCCTTTGCTGCATTACCGGCAGCCACCACAAGAAGACGCCCACTGTCTATTGCACTACACATCGCGTTACGGATTTGGCCGCCGGGATCTAGCGCGGTCGCAGCACTAATATTTATAACCCGAATACTCGATTCAGACATACTTTGCGTGATGAGCTCACTCATCTTGTACTGACTGCCGCCTTCACCCAAAAAGCTATAAGGGAATAGATCCGTGTTCCAAGCGACCCCAACTAGGTCCGTGCCATCATCGTTTTTCGCACCAATTAAACCAGCAACCCCAGTACCATGGTCAATGAGATCTTCATTAAATATATTGCCGTCACACGGCAGTTCCGCATGAGTACAATCAACGCCAAAATCGATCACAGCAACAGCTCGTTGTTCGTCGCCGCCCCCCGCTATAGACCACGCTTGAGGCGCTCGGATACGATCGAGATACCATTGGCACTCTTGTTCATCACAGAGATCCGGCTCACTTTCTATCAACGCCAATACTTGAATATTTGGTGTCGCATCGTCCACAGTATCGATTGCAAGCAGCGTATCAATATCAACATAGACGTCGTCCACGGTGGAGTTTTCAGTAATTTCAACCAAATACTGACGCAGTGCAGGAATACACCCCACCACTCGGCCACCCACGGCAGACAAAATATTATTGAGTTCATCGAGGTCTGGGGCCACGTCATCGGCGAACGTGACAAGTACTTCGTCAGTAAAAATAAAACTATTTAGACGACTGTCCAGCATCGCCTTAGCTGGGTTAGACGGCCGTGCAACAACAGGGCAACCACTAATCCAAAAACGTCCTGTACCTGATTCGATGTTAGCGTCATCACTGATTCCATCATCGACAGCTCTGACACGAAATAAACGCTCCACGGAAGAGCGACTGCTAACGGGAACATTACCCGAATACGTTCGGTCACCACGGAAAGCATCGCCATCGACGCCGCCATCATGTAATCGAGCAACATCCAATGTCACGACGGTACCGTTCTCATCTACTTCATCTAGAATGAGTTCATCCGGTTGATACGTGCCACTGACAACGGAAATAAATTGCACATTCGTCTTATTGGACGAAGGCGGTATAGCAATTGGTTTAGTCGTCGGCGCACCGAGTTGTAGGGTAGGTATCGGGGTAACCTTGGGACCGCTTGGGCCTGGAACATCGCTAGGAATTGGCGTAGGAGATGCAGCTACTGAGGTAGGAGCCCTATTACTGCCACCACCACTATCACAGGCATAAATACCGATGATGGAACAGAGCAGAATGCTGATGCGAGAAATAGAACGCAGGCGAGAAATATCCATTGAGTACAACTCCAAAAGAGAATGTTTCGTTTTTAAGTAAAAGGAGAACAGCAGGAAAGTACAGGGGGGAGAACCCCAAAAGAGAAACGGATAGCATCCAATCCCTTGCAGTGAAATTCCGAATGTTCGACTAACTAACCGATACGTGTGACGTGTATGGCGCGCATCTTACGCGGATGATATTAAAAGCAGAGAGATGCACGTCACACAAATAGCGTTTTTTGTGCTAATCGACTAATAGAGCACCAGAAAGGGCTTTCAGGAAAATTCGGCTGGTCCGAAACGAGCCAGAAAACTGAAGGAAAAAAAAAGTCGCCCGAGGCTGGCCGAGCCTTTTTTCAAAAAGCAACAGTATCCTTTTCTGTTGTCTAGATAGCATATCCAGGAACGACAACACATATCGATTCAGAGTCATTACTAGATATCATGGATATGCTTTTTATTGTCAGAATACGTTTTCTAGTGATTTATTGTAAATAATCGTAAGCTGGCATTGAATTTTGTTTATTTCAACAGGAAGAAGAACTTTTAAATCCACTTCTATACCCGGCAAAAACCATATTTTTTTCGCCAAGCACGGGGTAAAGAATCAAGCTGAGCCACGACCGAGCGCCCCGTTTCATTGATGGGAGAAAACCAACTTTTTAAAGTAACAGCCCCTGCAGTCATTTCAGGAACTAACCAAACTTGATCATCAAAACAAAGCAAATAGCATGTAAAGTCGTTAGCAAAAACATCGCTGCCCACTAAAAGACAATAGAAGGTTTTAAGGTCCTCGAGACTTTTTGAGAAAGACGCTCCACTCGCCAGCGACAAAGTGGCTAGAGTTCCCTCAACAGTAATTTTACCTTTTGGCATAAAAATCTCTACGCTTAGACAATTGGCTCTAACTTAACTTACGTAAAAGACGGGACAACAACATACAGCTGCTTGTTCAGCAATTCCAGCGGGAAGTGTTAGAATTGTAGTGGCAGTCATAGCGCACACCTGCGCTATTCAACGAGTACTAATCCTTTTAAATACTTACTGAAATTTGACTCGCTGTAACCGTTCGCATGAACTGTCAAAATGTGCTCATCAAAATCATTCTTCACAAAAAATGCCAGGTAAGAATCCATTTTACATAAGCTAAATACGGTAGTTTTGGCATCCCTATCTATTTTTAGGTTTTTCAAACCGTAAATATGATCTATTTCATTTCGAGAGTTTAGGAATTTCTTATCTATCTCCGAATTTAGGCTTCCAGTTTTCTTCACGCCTAACAGATATTTTGGATAGTGGCGAAGATAAAAATTTGGAGAGAAGCCTTCACTTTCGTGAGAAATTATCTTTGCGGAAACAAGCTGTCCACTATTTGACTTTACGGATAGCTCATCAGAATAAAATATTGTCCCGCCTGTCAATTGACTTACAGGGATGGACAACTTAAAGACACTACTATATGACATAATCACAACATCATTCGCTGTACATGAAACGAAAAACGGAAGAAATAGAGCTATAACAAACACCTTCACGGGAACCCCCTTAAAAAATTAGTACTAGCTCATCTTATACTCTGAAAGCAACAAACAAGACACACATGAAGAGAAGGGAGTCAAGAATGTGCTCATTTATTCTCTAATAACATAATGATTTTTACGCTTTGTTAAACGCCAATAAAAGCCTACGAAGATGATCCAAGCGATTTCAATTGGATAAAAAATAGACCACGACAACCAGTACAATTATTAAGCCGATTGCGAGCCAAATGAAGTTAAGCGCAAGAGCAATTCCCGCCAGTCCTGCCCCCACACTGACGTATCGAATATCTTCTCGCTTAAGATAAGCAATTACTGCGCAAAATAGAGCGAGGGTTGCTATTGCGACGCTGATGGGACTCAACCACTCCAGTATGTAGCGAAAATTCTTGGGCAGCAGCCCGGCCCCCAAAAAAAGAAACAGAACAACTAGCAGGCTAATAGCGCCAACGACCACGGCCGCCTTCGCATAATTGATTTGTTTTCGGAGCTTTGAATTCATGATAAAAGCAGGGTCTCAACTAAAAGGAAAAATAATCTTTTATTGCCGGACAGGCTTGTTTTTTACCACTCAACTCTTGAATACGCATTAAATAGTGCGAGTAACGTTCGGAGGGAGTAAGCGACGGTAATTTTTCGATCAGCGCTTTCATTTCCGGTGATTGGACCGCCTGGGAAATCCTGTCGGAGAGTAGTTGCTGTTTTTCGATGGGTTGCATCTCACTAGGTACAGACGACCAAAAATCGGGACTAAAGACATTACACAGGGCCTGAGCCTCGGCTTCATAGGTGGCACCGTCATTGACGGCACAACCTACCTGAGTGAAGACAACCAAGAAAAATCCTGCGAAAATAGTGCGAAGTTTTATCATTTTATTTTTCACCCCAGTGAGCATTTATAATAGTGGACGCCTCCTAACTATTCGGATTTAAAGGCTTCTGCCAGTTGAACTAAGGAGCCTTTTATTTCCTTTGGATGCCTGGCCACTTCTTCGATTATTTTTTCTGCATCAGCTTGGCTTAACTTAATATCAGCCCGCTTTACCAAGTTGAGAAGCTCATTAGAAAAAGCAGCCTTATCTGCAACTCCCAAAGCGGCCACTTCGTTTGTTGCTAAACCTACTGCGCCTGGAATAGACGCCGCAGCCTTTGTGGCAACCGTCAGCAGTACAGCCCAAACCGCGGACAAAACTGAGAGGCGGCCGTTTAATATATTCGCACCTAATTTACCGGCGATAATACCCATGGCTCGACCAGCAATTTTGGGGTCTTTTATAGCCGCTTCTGCCAATTTTCCACTTATATCGCCTTTGTTTGAAGCAGCAAATTCGCTGCCCTCTAGTGCCACCAATAACGTTGACTGAATTAATTTACTCCTTAAAGTAGGCGCATACACTTTCAGATCTCTATTTGTCTGCAGTAGCGCCTGAAGCATAGTAGGCCAGCGCGGCAAATTGTTTTTATTGTTGACAAAAAATTGAAAAACATCAACGCCCATAACAATAGAGAAAGTGGCCCAGCCTGTTGTGGACAACACGCCAATCAATATTTGAACCTCATATTCAGCTAGCGTCTTCACCGTTTGCAGTTTTCGCCCAGCGTCTTCAAAGGGAAACATCACAACGTCATTGACAAAACCGTTGGAGGGCTGCATAAACACTTTATTTTGCCCTCCTGTATTTGATCTTACGAGTAGATAGATAATGCGGTTTTGACGCGCCTCTAAAACCAATCGACTCCCTTGCGAAGTTAAAAAGGTCACTCCGGGCTTGACTGGCGTATTTGCCCAGACGAAGTTTCTGATACGGACTTGTGTGGATGTATTGAAGGGTTTGTGTCGATTTAGCTGCCCCTGAGGGATCTCAACGGGGTTTCCTCCGCTATTTACGTTCACACTAGGTTGCTTATAAAGTTTAACGGGTATCGGCATGTTAATTTCCTTATTATTTCGTATAACAGAGAGATGGCTGAAAATGATAGAACTAAACCCATCAATAGAGCCACAGTTGAAGCGCGAAAACAATATACCGCACTATAAACATAAGGGATACCTGTCTATGGCGAAACCCTAATTTAAGCTAAATATGGAAACTCGAACATTCCACTACAGTGTTTTTCTCATTTAATCTTCAATTGATTAGTAGTTGATGTCGCAAGAGAATCGCGTAGTTCGCCCAACAAACTAAAAACGAGAATTTTCCATTGAGCTGAGACTTTATTCTGGGTTTTTCGGTTTAAAAATGGCTGCTGTGTTTTTACGATGGAATCTTATACGTTGTATCGCCTAAATTGGATAAAGTATTTTTGCCTCCCCCCTTATCCATAGATTCCATATTCACAATGCCATATCGAATAGCTTTAAAAAGATTGTTTCAGTTAAACCCTCCCTCAACAATTATCGCGCCATCTGGAAGCATATCCCGAATGACTCAATCAGAAATAACGAACATATATTCATTAATGATCACAAAGCCAGAAACAATAAAGACATAATTGGCAAGAAATGGAGAGTGTGCTCATTTAGCGTCTTCTAAACATAATGATTTTACGTTTATCTTAAGCACCTATGAAAGCCTGCAAGGAATGAACCGAGCAAACATGACTGTCACGATAGCACTCTATATTTTTTCGCCAAGCACGGGGTAAAGAATCAAGCTAAGCCACCACCGACCTCCCCGTTTTATTCATGGGAGAAAACCAACTCTTTAAAGTAATAACCCCTGTTGTCATTTCAGGAACTAAGCAAACTTGATCATCAAAACAAAGCAAATAGCATGTATAGTCGTTAGCAAAAACATCACTACCCACTAAAAGGCAATAGAAGGTTTTAAGGTCCACGAGGCTTTTTGACAAAGGCTCTCCACTCGCCAGCGACAAAGTGGCTAGAGCTCCCTCAACAGTAATTTTACCTTTTGACATAAAACTCCCACGATTAAACAATTAGCCCTAACTTATTAAATAACTCCAGCGGTAGGTGCTAAAATTTTCACGGCGTTACAATGTCATTCTTTACCCTACGCTTCTTCAGCCCCTTTTGAATACACCATACCGATCATCAAGTGCCGAAAAGCTAACAGCGCCCCATGAGAATTTCGAATTGCTATCAAAATAGCTCCTATGATTTCCCACATTAAAATGACAGCACTGTATATATATCATTTTTGTTATGTATTTATTCGCCCGAAGCTAAGAAAAAATCGCGCACAAGGCTGAAAAGTTTGAGAAAACAAAGAAAGTTAGATACCGCCAATGGATTACTAGCCTTATTTAAAGCTAAGGCGAGCATCCCAACTCACGATTCAATATCGACCTTCCGCACTTCCGTTCACACAATTACCCATGCGGCGTCGAATCATCCAGATCCATAATACCGTCGCCATCAGAATCACGGTGAACAAAAGAATCCAAATTTAAACCAGGCAACTCATTGGCTGCACCAAAGTCCCAATAGGAATCGCCTAGGGCATCGAAGTAGTTCGCCCAACCTTCATACAATGTGCTGCTTGCGCAAGCCACATTGTCAGCCACAACCGGACATTGCAATTCGGCGAGCGTAACGCCTATACCACCACAAGCATTAGAAGCTTGCCCAGAAGTGTCCGTGGCCCAATAACTGGCAGTGATAGTGCCAACATTCCAGCAGCGACCAACAAGACCACCAACATAACCTAGGTCTACCGACTCCACCGAAGCGACGGAGTAACTCGCCTCGATACTGGAATTATTAGTGAGAGCCCCCACTAAACCACCGGTATATTGACCACCAACAGTAGCATTAACCGCCCCACTGTAAAAGCTGGCGCGGATAAGTGAGCGAAGAGCCCAACCAACAAGACCGCCCGTGTGGCCCGCCCCGCCCGACGTCAATGGCACGGTGCTATATACCGCTAATATCTCAGAGTCATAGGCCCGGCCCGCAATCGAACCAACATGACCCGCCCCCGTAATACTGGCCAATGCCCCGCTCAAGCCCAGGTTTTGTATGCGAGCGTCACCAATACCGCCAAATAAACCCATATTTTGTAAAGGTGAATCGATATAGAGGTTATTGATCACATAGCCATTGCCTTCAAAGGTCGCGGCAAAACGAGTAGTTTCATTTATGTAGCCCACGGGATTCCAGCCTCTGCCAGCATTCCAATAGGTATCATTAGCATCCATCACTCCATCAGCATTGGTATCAAAATCCAGATCCGCTGTTAATTCAAAACCTACACATCCGCCACTAACGGGACAACCGCTGCTCGAACCGTAGAGTGCAGTTCCATAAAGATGATTCCGCATCTCATCCAAGTCTTCTAAACTATTAATTTCGATCAGGCCGTCATCGTCCAAGTCATAATCGGGAAGCACGGTAATCACTACCGTGGCTGTATCACTGCCTGTCGCGTTGGTTGCTGTAATCGTATGCGTTGTTGCAGCTTGTATTTCTGAGGGTATTCCCATAATCCGACAGGTCGCTCCTGATATCGCCACGCTTAAACCAGCCGCCAGCGAATTCGCCGAACAACTGGTTAGGCTTCCGCCACCATTATTCGTAAAGTTAAAAGCCAAGATCGCTGTGCTTTGCGTATACGTTCTGTCTGAAGTGTTTGCCAATATCGGCGCGGCGGCATTGACTGTGATTCGTACCGTGGCTATTTCACTGCCTGTTGCGTTTGTCGCTGTAATCGTATGTGTTGTCGCACCCTGTATTCCTGTAGGAGTGCCCGTAATACGACAAGTCGTTCCTGAAATAGCCACACTTAATCCCGCCGGCAACGAATTCGCGGAACAACTGGTTAGGCTTCCGCCACCACTATTCGTAAAGTTAAAAGCTGAGATCGCAGTATTTTGCGTATATGTTCTGTCGGAAACATTCGCCAATATCGGCGCGGCGACATTGACGCTCATCCGCACGGTGGCCGTGTCACTGCCTGTTGCATTTGTCGCGGTAATCGTATGAGTTGTCGCGCCCTGAATTCCTGTTGGTGTACCGGTAATCCGACAAGTCGTTCCTGAAATAGCCAAACTCAACCCGGCTGGCAACGAATTCGCCGAACAGCTGGCTAGGCTTCCACCACCACTATTCGTAAAGTTAAAGGCCGATATCGCAGTATTTTGCGTATACGTTCTGTCGGAAGCATTCGCCAGTATTGGAGCAGCGACATTCACGGTGACTCTTACCGTGGCAGTATCGCTACCTGTAGCATTGGTTACGGTAATCGTATGAGTTGTCGCACCTTGTGTTCCTGTGGGAGTACCGGAAATACGACAAGATGCCCCTGAAATAGCCACACTCAATCCCGCGGGCAACGAATTCGCCGAACAGCTGGTTAGGCTTCCACCACCACTGTTCGTAAAGTTAAAGGCCGAGATCTCAGTATTTTGCGTATACGTTCTGTCGGAAGCATTCGCCAATATTGGCGCAGCGACATTTACGGTGATTCGTACCGTGGCGGTATCGCTACCTGTTGCATTGGTTACGGTAATCGTATGCGTTGTCGCACCTTGTGTTCCTGTGGGAGTACCGGATATACGACAAGACGCTCCTAGAATAGCCACACTCAATCCCGCCGGCAGCGAATTTGCCGAACAGCTGGTTAGGTTTCCACCACCACTATTCGTAAAGTTAAAGGCCGAGATTGCAGTATTTTGCGTATACGTTCTGTCGGAAGCATTCGCCAGTATTGGCACAGCGACATTGACGGTGATTCGTACCGTGGCGGTATCGCTACCTGTTGCATTGGTTGCGGTAATCGTGTGCGTCGTCGCACCCTGTATTCCTGTTGGTGTACCGGCAATCCGACAAGTCGTTCCTGAAACAGCCACACTCAATCCCGCCGGCAACGAATTCGCCGAACAGCTGGCCAGGCCTCCTCCACCACTATTCGTAAAACTGAAAGCCGAGATTGCTGTGTTTTGCGTAAACGTTCTGTCGGTACCATTCGCCAGTATTGGTGCGGCGATATTGAAACTGGCACTAACCGAACAAGCACTCGTTATCGTGCCAGTAGTGAAGGCATTTCCAGATAATGAGCCCCCACACCCTGTCACAGCGTTGATGCTATAACCGGTATTCGGAGTCACATTGATTTGCGCTAGCGAACCGTGACTGATGATTTGACTTGGTGGCGTGATATCGCCGCCCGTTCCTGCACTCGCACTCACGGTATAGCTGTCTAAACTAAAGCTCACATTGACCGAGCAAGCGCTCGTTATCGTGCCCGTGGTGAAGATGTTTCCGGATAGTGAACCCTCACATCCTGTCACATCGCTGATGCTGTATCCCGTGTTCGGAATCACTGTGATTTGTGCTGTCGAACCGTGGCTGATGCTTTGACTGGACGGGGAAATGTCACCGCCCGCTCCTGCACTCGCATTCACGGTATAACTATCGAGACTGAAACTCGCGCTAACACTCAGATTAGCCGTTACATTGGTGTCCTCTCTACTAGCGGTTGCAAGTCCATCGCTCCATTGTACAAAGCTATATCCGGTATCTGGCACTGCACTCACAGCACTGCCGTCTCTGCCGTTACTAATTGTTTGACCGGCATCGCCACTGATACTGCCATCGCTCCCAGCGCTATAAAGCAGCGTAAATACAGGAACCACATTCAGAGATGTAGAAATACGTGCCAAGCCATCTGTAATCCCCGTCACGGTCACGGGTGTCACTTCAAAACTGAGCGATTGCCCAACATCGGCCATCACCACGGTGTAACTGCCAAGAGTCGCGCCCGTAATTGGCGAATCGTTACGCAACCAACGAAATCGGCTGGGCCCCTCGATATCACCGTCGCTATCATCGTAGGAATACACCCCATTGAGCACATCACCCACCACCGCGTCATTGCCGTTCTGGTCATTAATCCCCACACCCGTTACGGTTGGGGCTTCGTTCAACGGAACAGTAAAGTCTGCAGATTGCGCAGGAAGGCCAGGGCTCGCCCCGCTTGTAGCCTCGGGGGTCACTTCAAACACTAGGCTTTGACCATTGTCGTCCACCGTTAAGGTGTAAGCATTTGCTGTCCCCACCACGGTAATTTCATTTCTTATCCATCGGAAGCTGGCCCCAGCCTCGGGATCTTCGTCAAGGTCGTCATAGGTATAGCTACCGCGCAAGGTATCGCCAATCCCGGCACCACCTTCATTCTCATCATTAATCTCGACGAAGGTCGCCTCAGGTACGCTGTTATTGACACCAAGACCTACCGATACAATGGCCACGCCCCTCGTACTGCCAATGCTGGCAATCGGTGTGACTTCAAACGTCAGAGCTTGCCCGCTATCGGCAATATCCACGGTGTAAGTAATACCGGTTTCACCAACGATAGCACTATCATTGCGCAGCCAACGGAAGGTACTCGTGCCTTCCGGGTCACCCTCAGCATCTCCGAAGAAGTAGTCGCCTCTCAGCATGTCACCAACCAAGGCACTACCGCCATTGTCATCGATAATCGTAACGGCTGTTGCCGTGGGAACGTTATTGATCGCCACGGCAGTGGCCGGAACATTAGCGCCGCTGGTCGTTCCGCCCGTCGCTACTGGTATGACACTAAAACCAATGTTCGTACCGCTATCAGCAAGCGTGACTGTGTAGGCATTGTTCGTGGCTCCGCTGATAGCAATATTATTTCGTGTCCATTGGAAGATGCTGATTCCTTCGCTGTCGTTATCGGCATCGTCATAAAAATAAGCAGCCTCAAGGACATCGGCCACATTCGCATTGCCTTCGCTATCGCCAGTGATTTCCACATTACTGGCCACGGGTGCGGAGTTGTCCGTCACCAGTTCACTTGAGAGAAGCGGAGTTCCGATGAGTATTCCAGTTAATGCAACCGGCGTCACTTCCACCTGGATTATTTGGCCACTGTCTTCCGCCACCATCATGTAGGTATTGGCCGTAGCGCCGCTAATGGCCGTACTATTACGCAACCAACGGAAGGTGCTTGTGCCTCGAGCATCACCATCGAGATCACTGTAGGCGTGAGAGACATTCACCCTGTCACCCACCAACAAAATATCGCCATTCTCGTCAGTAATGATGATATTGCTGACGGTCGGTGCACTGTTTATCACGTTAATGGGGCTGGACTGTACGGTTAAGCCCATGGGGTATCCGGTCAGCGCCATAGGCGTAACATTAAAACGAATATTATTGCCGCTATCGGCTTCGGTGACGGTATAGGTTTGGCTGGTTGCCCCTGCAATTGGGCTTAGGTCGCGGGTCCACTGGAAGGTGGATTCATCTTCCGCATCTTCTTCCGCATCTTCGAAGGTATAGTTACCATTCAGAACATCAGCGACTACGGTACTGCCAATATTCGCTTCGATAATCGTCACCGCAGTTGCCGAAGGAGCGGCGTTCAGCGTCACGTTAACGGGGGAGGACTCAACGGCATCTCCCGTTGTTATACCTGTGCTGGCGACCGGTGTGACTTCGAACACGAGGTCTAGCCCGTTATCATCCGACGTGATTTGATAACTGCGGGTGGTCGCGACGATTTCATTGCCGTTGCGTATCCAGCGGAAAGTACTCGCGCCTTGCAAATCACCGTCGAGATCAAGAAAGCCGTAATCACCATTTAAGGTCTCACCAATCTCTGCGCTATTGCCATAATCATTGCGGATAGCGACGTCTGTTACCGTCGGTGTTCGGTTAAAAATAGTGATGGGTGCAGATCGAACAGTTGTTCCGGTTGTAATACCAATTAACGCGATAGGCGTAACGTCATAGTTAATGCGTTGGCCACTGTCTCCAGGCGTTACGGTATAGCTCGCAGCGGCGGCTCCCGCAATGACCACATCATTTCGGAACCATTGGTACAGGTGAAGCCCATCGAGATCCCCTTCGCTATCGTTGTAGTCAAAATCACTGTTCAGCACATCACCCACATTGGCGTTGCCACCATTAGCATCATCAATAATCACATTCGATGCGGTCGGGGCAGTGTTCGCGGGAATTAGTAACGGTGAAGACAGGACTGGCGTTCCTATTCTCGCTCCACTTGAGGAGCGGGGCGTCACTTCAAACGTGATCGATTGGCCGTTATCAGCCACGGTAATCGTATAGTTTTGGGCAACTGAAACTTGTTCACTTCCAGCACGCAACCATCGAAAGGTGGTGCCGGAGTCGGGATCATTTTCATCATCACGGTAAACATAGCTACCGGTGAGCGTATCACCGATATTGGTGGTCCCCGAGATCTCGACATTGGTGGCGACTGGCGCACTGTTCAGAACATCAACGCCCAGTGACGGAACGGTCACTCCGTTTACACTGCCGGTATTTGCAATAGGGCTCACTTCGAATGTGAGTGTTTGGCCGCTGTCCTCTTCGCTAACGGTATACGTTTCTGATGTTGCTCCGGAAATTACACTGCCATTACGCATCCATCGGATACTGGAAGATTCTGTGTTTTGTAAATCATTTTCCGCATCACTGAAGTTGTATGCGGCAGTTAAAATATTTCCCACAAGTGCGGTGGTAATTGTGTTTTCAGATTCGTTTTGAATCGCTGCGTTTTGGGCTTCGGGTCGAGCGTTGATTGCAACGGTTGCAGAGGTCACAGCAAGCCCTTCCATGCTGCCACTTTGTGCAAAGGGGGTTACCCTGAATGCAATGTTTTCACCGCTGTCATTGTTGGTGATGGTGTAGGTGCTATTGGTAGCTCCGGCAATATCGCTGCCATTGCGAATCCATTGATATAGTTCTCCACCTGTATCTTGAAGATCTCCATCCACATCGCTGAAGGTAAAGTTAGCGGTAAGCTCACCGTTTACGTTTGCATCACCTGTAACCGTAAGACTGCTGGCGATCGGCGGGACGTTACCCGTGACTATTGCAGGGGATCCAATTGTGACGATGTCGTTATTGCCGTTTGCTGCATTTGTTGTAACGCTGACGGTAATGTTTTGCGCCGCATCGGCTTCAGTCAATGTGTAGGTTGCACTTGCTGCACCGGAAATTTCTGTTCCGTTACGTAACCAGGAATAGCTAGCGGTTGCTTCCGGGTCATTGTCCACATCGCTGTAGTCATAAGTCACCAGTAAAACATCACCCACCATGAGGCTACCGTTGTTGATGTCTTCGATTTGAATATTACTAATTGTTGGAACGCTATTGATAACACTTATCGTGTTATCAGAAAGTGTCGCGATGCCGATGCGTTCGCCTTGGGTTGCGATGGGCGTAATCTCAAGCGAAAGCGTTTGGTTGCTGTCGTCTGCTGTGACGGTGTAGGTGTTGTTTGTTGCCGCATTAATGGCAGTACCGTTTCGAAGCCATTGATAAGTAGCAGTGCCTTGAGGGTTACTTTCAAGGTCGGCGTAATCGTAAGTACTGCTCAGTAAATCCCCAACATAGGCATTGTTATCGATCACACCATTGATGCTAACGTTGCTGGCTGTTGGAGGAAGGTTAACGATGGTCGTTGAACGGAAGGTTGCGCTATAAGTACCGATGGTTAACGTGGTAAATGTATTGGAACCAAAAGCATTGTCACTGACATGTTGTACGCGAATACGTTGGCCCGCACGAACGATGGAGGCATCGTCTCGGAATTCGTTTTCATCAATGGCGTATTGGCCACCACTGATGCTGATCGCAGCAACGGTGTTAATGCCGATGATGGTGTCGCTTGTACCCGAGCCTGTTGCCGTTCGGATACTTGCAGTTTGTAAGCTGTTGAGTTCCACATCGTCTGTGGCGATAAACGTAAAGGGTTCCGGATTAATATCGGCCATTTCGGTTT
>JAWSUZ010000061.1:0-29299 GCA_033852165.1 Agarilytica sp.
AATTTCCGGGGCCACCTCTAAATGCCCATTGATATTAATAGAAACGATGTGGATTTTGGAAACTTGGATGGCGCGTGAAGCACATAAATAGCAGCGGTAAAATCTATTAGTGCAGTTATTAAATAGTGGATCATTGCTTGTGGGCTGCATGGAGAGTCAATATAGTGAATTTTAGAAGTAGATGAGGGCTTCTTGGATCGAGCTTGCTACGTTTTCCTAAAAGGTGGCTAGAGGGTTTATTTAGAGTTCAGGAGATAGCGCGTTATTGTCAGCGCTCAATGACTCTGCAACGCATCTTCCAATTTCTTCGCAATACGGTCCAGCGCTTCTACGTCTTTAGACGGAGCGGCCTTTTGCGCTTGTTGCAATTCATGGCAAAGGTTTAGTGCTGTCATTACTGCAATCCGTTCCAACCCAACAATAGAGCCTGATGAGCGAATGGCGCGCATGCGCTTGTCGAGTTCGTCGGCAGCGCGAGTTAGCGCAGGTTGCTCGCTTTCTGGGCAGGCAACTTGGTAGTCTTTATCAAGGATGTTGACGTAGGTGGTAGCGGTTTCACTCATGGTGTGGATCTCAGGATTCCGTTTCTAGATTTTTCAGGTGGGTAATCATCGCTTCTACGCGTTTACGCGCGATCTCGTTTTTTTCCGTCAAGCGTGTGCGCTCTTGGTCCCAGCTGGCCTCTTTTGCCTGTAGTGTGGCATTTTCCTTTTCCAAGTGAGTGCACAAGCGAATGAGCTCGTCCAGTTTATCTTCTATATTTTGTAGTGATGAGGCGGACATTTTGGTCGTCACAGTTCTCTGTTGCGTGTATCACGGATGGTAAAGTGAATTCTAGAAAAGTATAGCTTTTTTATCCAAAAAGGGGGGGAAGTACTCAAAATACTCATCGAAGCTGGGGTAAAAGTGGTAGCATCCCGGCTAATTGAATCTGGAGTTTGTGATGCCGAATAAGGTCGATTTCTTTGTATTAAACGAGCTATTGTTAAATTTGGGCGCGGTTTGTTCTCCGTCTGAATTACAGGGTGTGCTGTGTGGCCGCATAAGTGGTGGCGACATTCCGACAAAAGCTGACTGGCCTAATGAAGCCGTACAGTTTTTGGATATCGAGCATGTAGACTTGGAAGACGAGCAAGCTCAGTTAATCGACGGTTTGTATTTGGATACGCGAAACTTGATGGATGACGTGAACTTCAGTTTTACGCCATTATTGCCCAGCGACGAATCAACCATTGAGCGCAGGGCTTCGGAGTTGGGGTCTTGGTGCGAAGGGTTTTTACACGGTCTAGGCTTGTCGGGCCTTAGTGGTCAGGCTCAACTTAGCTCAGAGGTTGCTGATGCGCTGAGAGACTTGGCTCAAATCACCCAAATTAGTGTCGATAAAGACGATAATCTAGAAGAAAACGAAAGTTATTGGGTAGAGTTGGTTGAGTACGTGAAGGTGGCAGTGCTCACGGTTTATACCGAGATCTCTCGTATTGAAACCTCCGAATCTTCCGATGACGACTCGGGTTCAGAGTCGAATGGTCAGGTAATTCATTGATGAGTACGTCTAAAACCGAATATACCCGCCGCCGCAAGCAGCTTATGGGCATGCTTGAAGCCAATAGCATTGCGATATTGCCGTCTGCTAATGAGAAAATTCGCAGCCGAGATACTGAGTATCCGTTTCGTCAGGACAGTGATTTTGTCTATCTAACGGGCTTTCAAGAACCTGACTCGGTTTTGGTGCTAATACCTGGCCGTGAGCATGGCGAGGTTATTTGGTTCTGCCGGGAAAAGGACAGCGAGCGTGAAATCTGGGATGGTTTACGCGCGGGGCCAGAAGGCGTATGTCAGCAATACGGTGCCGACGATGCTTTTCCAATTGGCGATATCGATGAAATTTTGCCTGGCCTGCTCGAAGGCCGAGACCGAGTGTATTACACCCTCGGTAAAGATGCCGGATTTGATCAGCATGTGATGGAGTGGGTCAATACGATTCGTGCGAAGGCGCGTTCAGGTGCTTCTCCTCCGGGTGACTTTCTTGATCTTGACCATATTCTCCATGATATGCGTCTGTATAAAAGTGCTGAAGAAGTCCGCATCATGAAACGTGCGGCTGAAATTTCGGCAAATGCCCACAAAGTGGCCATGCAGGCTTGTAAGCCGGGGGTCATGGAATATGAACTAGAAGCCGAAATCAATTTCTATTGCGCAAAAAGGGGCGGGCGTTTTCCTGCCTATAACGCCATTGTTGGCGGCGGTAAAAACGGCTGCATTCTTCACTACGTTGAAAATTCAGCGAAGTTAAAGAGCGGTGATTTAGTTCTGGTTGACGCCGGTTGTGAGTTCGAAAATTACGCCTCTGATATTACCCGCACATTTCCCGTTAATGGAAAGTTTAGCGACGAACAGGCAGCGGTATACCGAATAGTTTTGGCCGCACAAGAAGCCGCACTCGAAAAAGCGTTAGTGGGCAACCACTGGAACGAACCGCACGATGCTTCCGTTCAAGTGATTACTAAAGGTCTTGTCGACTTAGGTTTACTTAAGGGTGATGTAGAAGAACTCATCGAAAGTGCAGCGTATAAAGATTTTTACATGCACCGTATTGGTCATTGGATCGGTATGGATGTGCATGATGTTGGGGATTATAAGGTCGGTGGTGAATGGCGTGTGTTAGAGCCGGGAATGATGATGACGGTGGAGCCTGGAATTTACATTTCACCCGACAATACAGAAGTAGCAGCCAAATGGCGGGGCATCGGTATTCGTATTGAAGACGATGTACTGATCAGCAAAGACGGGCCGCAAGTCTTGAGCATCGACGCACCGAAAACGGTTGAGGATATCGAAGCGCTAATGGCTGGGAATTAACACTGCTGAGGTTTTAACTCTAACGAAGTGCTGAAAACCTTATAGATCTGTGCACCGAAAACCGGTCGAAAATTTTCTATACTAATTTCTATTCTAAAGAGATACATTCAAAACAAATGGGAACGGAACAGGCTTACGATATCGCGATTGTCGGCGGCGGCATGGCAGGCTTGTCGCTTGCCCAGCTGATGAGCCAACATTTGCCGGATCTGCAAATCTGCCTGATCGATAAATTCCCCTTAGAGTTGAACGATAATCTTTACCAGCCCAGTTTCGATCACCGCTCTACAGCAATATCTCGGGACAGCGCGGATATTTTTGATCGACTAGGTTTATGGCAATCAATTGGCGAACATGCCACTGCTATTCGTCGGGTGCATGTGAGCGATCGTGGCCATATGGGCTCGACCTCTTATTCTGAAAACGATAATGACGGCGAACCCTTGGGCTATGTCGTCGATAATGCTTGGTTGGGGCGGTCCCTGGCTAAAGGTGTTATCGAGCAGAGTCGTATTACACGTTTAGCGCCAGCAAACGTTTCATCGCTTAAAATCGGCGCCGACGGTGCGACCTTATCCCTCGAAGCGGAACAGAATATCCAGATTAAATGTCAGTTGGTCGTGATTGCCGATGGTGCCAATTCCTCGTTGCGAAACTCGCTGGGTATAGCAACGGAATCTTTTGATTATCAACAAGCCGCTATTATTGCCAATGTCGCTTTTGAAAAACCTCATCTGGGGGTGGCTTATGAGCGTTTTACTGATACAGGGCCAGTCGCTTTACTGCCATTAGGTGAAAGCGACGATGCCAGAACATCGAGCCTCGTTTGGACGACACCTAATGCGCGCTTAGAGAGCGCGTTGGCTTGGACTGATGAGCAATTTGCGGAAGAGCTACAAACAGCCTTTGGCTATCGATTAGGAAAGTTCACGCGTATTGGCGAGCGTTTTCATTACCCGTTAAAACGTATGCTAGCCAAGGAGCAAGTAAGGTCTTCGGTTGTGTTAATGGGGAATGCCGCACATTCTTTGCATCCGGTGGCGGGTCAGGGCTTTAATCTGGCACTGCGCGATGCAGAACGTTTAACATCGACTATTGCTCAATATAGGGCACGTGGTGAATCTCTCGGTAGTTTGGCTATGCTCAAACCCTATATTGAAAAACAGCAATCGGACCAGTGGTTGACGAGCATGATCAGCCACGGTTTTAACCGTGTTTTTTCAGATCAGCGTTTGGTGCTGCAAGGCGCACGAAATCTCGCGCTTATCGGGCTCAATTTAAACCAAGGCATCAAAAAAACTTTCTTTGATCAAATGATGGGCAAAGGCTCACTTTCCGCTTCTTGAGAATATCCATGTCTGAATTACATTCACATCATAATGTCGACGCGAATGAATACGATATAGCAATTGTCGGTGGCGGCATGGTGGGCTTGGCGCTTGCGAATGTTTTGGCCTCGGTTCTTCCGGGTGACCTTGTGGGAATGTCTCGGGGCGCCCGAGATTCTAGGGAATCTAGAGCGTCCAAAGAATTGCAGTCCCTTCGTATCGTAGTGATAGACGCAGGCGCGCCCAGCGTTCTCGATCTTTCAAGTATTGATCCTCGCGTTATCGCGCTTTCAAAATCCAATGAAGCGCTATTCGACCGGATCGGCGTTTGGGAGAAAATACAATCTGCGCGGGCCTGTCCCTATTTCGATATGCATGTGTGGGATGGTGACGGTACTGCGGATATTCATTTTGGATCGGGGAGCGTTCTCGCACACGAGGAAAACCTTGGCCATATCGTCGAAAACAAAGTTATTGTAAATGCCTTACTTGAAAATTTGAGCGGAATCGAAATCCTTTTTAATACTTGCGTAGAATCCTATAGCCGAGGCCCTGATGGGGGTGAGGTTGAATCGCAAAGCGTTGCGAATCGGCAGCCGGACAAAACACTTCTCACGTTAAATAATGGTGAGGAAATATCGGCTTCCCTAGTGATTGCCGCCGATGGCGCCAATTCTCGTTTACGTGAAATGACCAATATAAACGTTCGCGAATGGGATTACGGCCATACGGCAATTGTATCGACAATTCGAACCGAAAAACCGCATGGGTTTACGGCATGGCAGCGCTTTAGTACAAATGGGCCTTTGGCATTTTTGCCGTTGACTCTCGATGGCGAAGATCAGCACCATTGTTCAATTGTATGGTCGATAGACCATAAAGTAGCCGAAGAGGCGATGGCCTTAGATGATGATGCTTTTTGCCGAAGGCTAACATCAGAATTTGAAGCAAAATTGGGCCGAGTTGAACACACGCAAAAGCGCATGAGTTTTCCTTTAAAACAGCGGCATGCTACGCGCTACGTTGTGCCGGGTATTGTCTTGGTAGGTGACGCCGCGCATACGATACATCCGTTGGCCGGTCAGGGTGCCAATATTGGGCTGTACGATATTGACGTATTGGCTGAAGAAATTCAGCGCGCAGTGCGACGGGGAATACCGATGTCGGACCCTTCCATTGGTAAGCGTTATGAGCGAAGGCGTCAAACGCATAATTTATTGGCCATGTCGGCAATGGAAGGGTTTAAAGGTTTATTTGGTTCCGACGACCTTGTTGTTCGTTGGCTGCGAAATGAAGGTCTACGTACTGTAAGTGCGGTACCTTGGTTAAAAAAACAATTTTCAAAATTAGCGAGTGGCAGAGTCTAACTATTTAGTAGCTTCAGTGTACTCAGTTGGTGGCGAGGTTTTATTTGGCCTAAAGGTTAAAACTGATCCCATAACAGCCGGGTCAATCTAGCCTGAATCCTACTTTTTGTTAGTTGATGTCATCCACAATTTTTATCACGTGTTAAGAGAGAGTTTTCTTGTCAGAGCTTGTTGCTGAAAAGAAAGATTGGTTGATGTGCCACGATTGTGGCGAACTGCAATCTGTCGTCGCAATTTCACCCGAGCATAAAATGGTATGCCGTGTATGTGAAAGTTTGCTACATATCGGCCATGGAAAATGGTTGCAGTCTGCGGGTGCCTTGGCGATTACTTCTGCGGTGTTGTTTGCGATATGCCAGCTAGCCCCTTTTTTAACCTTGGAAATTGGTTCGCAAAGCCAAACCGTTACCATATTCGATGGGTTTTGGGCCTTGTTGGCGCGGGGTAACTGGGTACTTGCGGCTTTGATCATTACCACGATATTTCTGTTTCCGCTTTTTGAAATTCTGGCTTTTCTCTATTTAGTGATTCCCTATGAATTTAATCGCCGCTTGCCGGGGCAGACCACGGTATTGCGTTGGTTAGTGCAAACGCGATCATGGAGTATGTTAGAAGTCTTCTTACTTAGTGTTGTTGTTGCCTCAGTTAAGATGGCCGATATGGCGATATTGCATTTGGAAATTGGTGTATATGCCTTGTTCTTGTTGGTCGGTGTTTTAATTCTTGTGAATGTAAAGCTGGATCGCCAAAACCTGTGGTCTTGGATTAATCCGAATAATTATTTTACAACCCATAATCGAGAATACGTTTATGACTGTAACATCTGCCAGGCGATGGTAGGCGAGTCGATCGTTGAAAATGAAGGGGAGTGCCCGCGCTGTCAGTCGAAGATTCACAAACGAATACCGGCTAGTATGCAAAAGGCGACGGCTTTTGTGCTGGCTTCCATTATTCTGTATATCCCCGCTAATCTCTTGCCTGTCATGACATACTCTTCGCTGGGAGAGACGGAAACCGATACGATTCTTTCTGGCGTGATAGCGCTTGTTGGGGCTGGGCTCTATTGGGTGGCAACCGTGGTGTTTGTTGCGAGTATTGTCGTACCGGTCCTCAAGTTGACAATTTTATCGTATTTAATTTTGTCGGTGTATGGGGGATGGACGAAGGGTATTAAACACCGCGCATTTCTTTATCGTGTGACCGAAGTGGTGGGGCGATGGTCAATGGTCGATGTCTTTGTTGTGACGATCTTTACCGCGCTGGTTCAATTTGGTTTTGTCTACACTGTCGAGCCAGAAGGCGCTATTATCGCGTTTGGTGCGGTTGTAGTCATGACGATGATTGCTGCTGAGACGTTCGACCCTCGTTTGCTATGGGACGCATTGGAAAAACAAGATGATCAATAACGCTATCGTTCAACAGATTCGTACAATTTCGCCTGTATGGATCGTTCCATTGGTGGCTCTTGCCATTGCCGTTTGGCTGGCGGTTCAAGCGCGTTTAGAAAAAGGCGCGGTTATTCAAATTACCTTCACAGAAGCTTCTGATGTTATTGCGGGCCAAACACTCATTAAACTGAAAGATGTTCAAGTGGGCACGGTGCAATCTGTACGTTTAAGTTCGGACCTGAAAAGTGTTGAGCTTAAAGTTGAGATTGATCGCAGTGTGTCAGAGCACCTCAGCGAAAATACACGCTTCTGGGTTGTTACTCCGCGCATCAGTGCTACGGGGGTGTCCAACTTGGGAACTTTAATCTCCGGTGTTTATATTGTTATGGATCCGGGAGAAAAAGGCGATCATACGAGAAAGTTTATTGGCTTAGATGAGTCGCCAGGATTTGTATCGGGTCAGCCTGGTACGCAATATGTGTTTCGTGCTCAGGAGCTGGGTTCCCTCGATATTGGTTCGCCCATTTATTTTCGGGAAATTCGCGTTGGGGAAGTCACAAGTTATCAATTATCTCCGAATAGCGATTATGTCGACATCAGCTTTTTTATTCATGCTCCACACGATGCATTGGTGAGAACTCGGAGCCGTTTTTGGAATGTGAGTGGTTTTGGCCTCGATATTGGTGCCGATGGTATTAAAGCGAAGATGACCTCTTTGGCTTCGTTGGTGAGCGGGGGTGTCTCCTTTGACAATGCGGTGAGTCATGAAAAAAGTGAAACTGCTGATCCTATGCACCGCTTCTATTTACACCCTGATCGAGAGTCTGTTTTAGAGGGACAGTTTGATATTGAATATTTTTACGTACTGAAATTTTCCAGTACTGTGCGGGGCTTGACGGTTGGAGCTCCGGTTGAATTTCGCGGTATCAAGATTGGTGAGGTGGTGAACATTGAATTAACCAGCGCTGAGAATATCGAAAACACCTTACATGTTTATATTGCTATGGAGCCGCAGCGTTTAGAGCCGGGCACAACACCGACGCGTGAAGAGGTTGATAAAAAAATCGATAACATGATTGCCCAGGGTTTACGTGCTCAAATGAAAACAGGAAGCTTAATTACTGGTTCCCGCTATATTGAGCTCGCTTTTTTTGAAGATCAGGCCTCGGCCACATTAATTCACGGCGAAAACGTTTCGGAAATTCCAACGGCAGACGACTCCATTGAACTGATTACTAAACAGTTATCTGACGTGCTCGATAATGTTAGTAAAATACCTTTCGATGATATCGGTAGGGATCTTGCCAGTAGTATGTCGAACTTAAATGTAATTCTTGGGACGCTAGCGGAGCGAAACACCGCTCAGAAAATGGATGGCGCGGTCGAAAATTTGGGGAAAACTTTGTCGAGTGCTAATGACGCTTTGAGCCAGGTGGCCATCACGATGAAAAGCATTGATCAGGCGATAGCGCCAGACTCAGAGTTTAAATACGAATTAACCGAAATGCTGAAATCAGTGGGCGATGCGGCAGACGCCATGGGCTTGCTGATGAATGAGCTGAACCGACATCCTAATGCACTGATATACGGAGCCAAAAAAGATGAGTAAACAGTGGGTGCGTAATGTAATAAAAAGCGAAAAAAAAATACGCTTGGGCTTGGTGTTGTTGAGTCTTCTGTGTGGTTTAGCTTCGTGCGCATCGAGCGGACCTGCGACACGTTTCTATTCGCTGTTTGCGGATTCTTCTATTGAGCCTGTAGAGCATTCTCTCGGAAAGATCTCTATTGGTGTGGGTCCAGTAATATTGCCGGACTATATTGAAAACCCATCTGTGGTGAGCCTGACTTCGAGCCAACAAGTGCGTGTATCGGGTTATCATGCCTGGGCCGGAAACCTTAAAGAAAGTATGACGCGCGTACTTGCAGATGATATTTCCGGTGCGCTGAATCTGGATGCTGTATGGGGCTTTCCTTGGGATAATCGCGTTCGTCCTGATTATCAAATACGCGTTGTCATCGAGCAATTTGATGGTGTGCGTGGCGGTCAAGTGAACTTGCGCGCGAAGTGGACCTTGTTAAATAAATCTGCAGATAAAGTGTTGTCGGTGGGTTCGGTTAGCTTATCCGAAGCGTCAGTGGGGAGAGGTATAGACAATTATGTTGCGACACTTAATCGCTTGTTAAACCGTTTGTCGTTGTCGATTGTGGAAAAACTGACGGTTACGATTTAAGAGGGAAAATAGGGGAACGGGGAACGGGGAACGGGAAATGAGCGGGGTGTATCGCTTGGTTTAGCTTCTCGAAGATGAGCGATTGAATTTTACGCTAGTAGATATCGGTTTAGGATGGGCATTAGTTCTGGGCTAGCTGTGAGTTGTTGCTTTGAGTTTGATAATCGTCATACAGGGCAAGCACCTTTTTCACGTAGCGCTGAGTTTCTGGATAGGGTGGAATTTTATTACCCCGGCGCTTTACGGCATTTTGTCCTGCGTTATATGCGGCCACACTCAGGCGCACATCATTATTAAACATCTTAAGTAAATCTTTCAGGTAGCGTGTGCCGCCTTCAATATTCTGTTGCGGATCTTGCCTATTCACCACGTAATACTGTCTCGCCGTACCGGGCATTAGCTGCATGAGTCCCATTGCGCCCTTGCTGGAGCGGGCTAGGGGATCAAAGTGGCTTTCTGCATGGATAACGGCTTTTATGAGGCTGGGTGAGACCTGATAGCGGCTCGCGACGGATTCAATGAGTGGGGAATATTCATAAATACGAGCGTATAAATTTGCAGGTGGTGCAAGGGGGTTCCAGCCCTTCCAGGTTTTAACCAAAGGTATGTAGCCGTCATGGCGTGCTTGATCGGAAAAGCTAACGTGGCCATGCTCATCAACGTAGCGATAGATTCCGCTGGCAAAAGAGGTGCTCGAGAGGGCGAGTACAATCAGGAATGCGCATGCGTTTGGCTTCATTTTTGCTGGTACCGGTCAAAGACTGTTCCTTAATTTTAGATCAAAACGTGATACAGGTCTCATTCGGTGGCGCTAAAAGTTAGGCCGTTTCGCTATTGATGTGGAATTTTTATATAAAAAACGTCTGTTGATAGATCGATTTTGTAGGTGAAAGGACGCCTTTACGGGTGTAAAGGCGTAGATATTAAGGTTAAGTCGTTTTTTTCGTCTTGCATGTTCGACTTAAGGGCATGTCTGAGATTTATGCCCTAGCTGATCGTCTTTGGTGCGGGTTTCTCCGAAGATGATGGCGCAGATGTGGGTTCAATGACAGTTTTGGCTTGGTCGAACTTGCTTTTGTGGGCGCTAATATCCATGTCGATAGAGCCTTTGAATTTCGCCCCGTCTTCCAGTGTTACGCGGTCGGCAACGAGGTTACCTTTAACGTTACTGGATGATTTGATGGCAATATGTTCTTTGCCGTAAATATCGCCTTCAACGTTACCTTCAATGATGATGGTCTTCGCGAGTACGTTGGCTTTAACGGTGCCTTGTTCGCCCACGATGAGATTGTTGTTGCGCAAGTCAATTGTGCCGTCTATTTGCCCTTGAACCAGTAAGTCTTCTTCGCCAACGAGTTCACCTTTAAAGCGAATTTTGGGCCCGATGACAGCGGTGGGCGTTGCTGGACTCGCGACGGTGGTTTTTTGTGCGGGAGGTTGATTGATATTAACGCTAGGTGCTGGTATCGGTGTTTCTACACGTGGAGCTTCATTTCTGTTACTGCGAATCATGTTGTTCTCTCATTATTAAGCCGTTTGGCGTGGCGTTGTTTAAGGTTTCACTTATGGTCGCTTGGCACTGTTTCTTGCTTTATGTGTTTATTTAAAGATCTGTTCTCGCTTTAGTTGAGGTTGTAAAAGTCGAGATGGGAACCCCTAAAGATTTTTCAGATTTCTATTTTTATCATTCTATTTTTAGCGTGACACTTTCTGTATGGAGTCACTGACTGTGTGAGAGCTGATGGATATTTAACCTAAAACACCGGGTCGGAATATGTAAAATTCAACAGGTGATATCAGGTACTTTCGATTAGCTCTGTACCGACGATATTACAAATGGCGCGAGGAATGGAGTGATCTACGTAGCATTACGCGAAAATTAAAATAATCATATGATAAGGATTTGGTCTGTAAAATTAAATTTTCAACGAAATGTCAGTCACGTTTAGAGGGGGATACTTTTGATTTTAACCAATAAAACAAGGAGTTTTGGCTAAATAGGTACTGATGGAGAAGGTTTTGGTTTTCTTGGTAAAACCCGGGGTTGTTTTCTTGTGAATTAAAAAGAAATTCACGTGTTAACATCCTGCGTTTGGGGTTGATTTTCTTGATGAGCTTGGCTGGGTTGCCGCCGACGATGGAATTGCTTGGCACGTCTTCCGTTACTACGGCGCCAGCGGCAACAATAGAATTTTCTCCAATGGTAATGCCTTTACCAATAATGGCTCGTAAGCCAATCCAAACATTGTCTTCTATCGTTATCGGAGATGTGCATCGGAAGGGGCGAGTTCGGTTGTATACACCGTGCCAATCACAATCGGAAATGTTGACGTCAGCGGCAATCATGCAGTTATGGCCAATACTGATTTTTTCAGCGGACGAAATATTCGTGCCGGGTGAAATCAAGCAGTGATCGCCAATTTGTATATGCCCCTGACTCTGCTTACTCGACCAAGTTGAAAAGCTCACGGGTTTAAACTTTTCACTGATGATATGAAGATGCTGACCAGCAACGATGTTTTCGCCAGCAATCGAGATAGATTTAGGGTGATAAAAAAATGGGTGGCAGCCTAAGGCATCGAACTGTGGCAGAAGGATACGTTTGACATATAATGCGCTCCACCACTGACTAAGCTTTATGAGCAATAAAGGCTTATGTTCTTTACGCAATGCGTTAACCACAGCTATGAGTTATTGATTTGTCTGCATTATCAAAGTTTATTTTTGAAAATTCAATTAAAGGTTTCCTCGATGATGAAGAAGGGGATGCGTTGCACGAACATGCTTTAGGTATTGCTGGCATCGGTCCCTGCTTAGAAATTGGCAGCTATTGTGGAAAATCGACGGTCTATATCGGCGAAGCTTGTCGGCAAACCGATAACACCCTTTACGCTCTTGATCATCATCGTGGTTCGGAAGAGCATCAACTGGGTGAGGAATACCACGATGCAGCCCTCTATAGTCAGGACGATCAATGCGTGGACAGCTTCCCTGTCTTTCGTCGTACCCTAGCCCTGGCGAACCTGGATGATACCGTGGTGCCTTTGGTTGCGTCATCAAAGCTCGTGGCTCGGCATTGGACAACGCCCTTAGGCTTTGTTTTTGTAGATGGTGGCCACAGCCCTGAAAACTCTATGGCGGATTGTATGTTGTGGTCGGGTCTACTGGCGCAAGGCGGTATTTTTGCGGTCCACGATTTATTTGAGTTCCCCGAAGACGGTGGGCAGGGTCCTTTCTTAGGTTTTCAACGCGTACTACAGAAATGTGGTTTTGAAAAAATTGCGCAAGTTAAGTCTTTGGGATTTTTGCGCAAACTATGAATGGGTAGATTGCTAGAAAGGGAGTAAGGCTATTCTTACCCTCCTCCCCGGTTATCGATGTAAATTAGGGCAAAAGCAGCTGGCTGGGGGATGTGAATAGCTCTGAGGCGGGCGTTATTCCCTCAATGGCATCCAGGGCTAAGAGTGTTGCGGCAGCCGTCCATGTGGTTTTTTCTCTTGGCCAAATGACTTTGTCGCGATAAGAATAGCCGGTCCAAAAACCGCCGTCTTCGTCTTGCCATTGGAGCAGCTGATTAAATACAGTTTGTGCTTCGCTACGTCGACCTGAGGCGATAAGAGCTATACATAATTCACTCGATTCAGCGACGGTAACCCAGGGTTCATCACTCACACATCTGCATCCATATTCTGGCTGAATAAAATCATCCCAGCGTGAATCGATACGGTGGGAAGCTTCTTCCTGATTAAAAATTCCGGTAAGGATGGGATAAAACCAATCCATTGAAAAGCGTATTTTAGGTTCCCAACTACGGTCAAAGCGCCAGGGTTTATTTTTTAAGGCGTCTGCTAGTTTTCGGTAGGGACTTGCCCACTGATGATCTATTTGAAGTTGATCAGCGAGGTTAATAGCACATTCAAGGCTGCGTAATATCGATGAGCAAGCGGTAACGAGCGCATCGTGTGGCAGTGATTCTTTTTCTGAAATTGCCCATTGGATATCACCTTCAGGTTTCTGAAGCGAAAGTACAAAATTGATGGCTTTTTCGATACTAGGAAAAACACGCTTAACGTAGTCTATATCTTGGCTAATTAAGTAGTAGTGCCACAATCCGCAGGCCGGATAGGCGACAAAATTGGTTTCGATTTTTGCGCGGTCTAAATCTTCGTCGGTTTCGTCGCCATAGTATTTGGCAAACCAACTGCCGTCGTTATTTTGATTGTCGACAAGCCAATTAAATGCCTGCTGAAAACCCTTGAAATCTTTATTGATACTCAAGGCCATGGCAGCCTCAGTGTGGTTCCATGGGTCTAACTTGCCTTGATTAAACCACAATATTCCACCGTCTTCGCGTTGGCATCCCAACACATAGCGATGCACACGGTGGAGGATAATTGCTGAATTTTGATCCAATGTATCCGCGAGAAAACTCAAGGGTTTAATTCCTTTTGAATAGCTTCGCTCTGCGTTTTTTCATTCGGCTTATCAAAATACATCACAATACTTTTACCTATTAAAGGATTAAAGATAGCGTCAAGCAGTTGAGTCAGTCGAGGTCTTTTTAATAAGTCCCAAACTAAAAAGCGGTGGTAGATGCGAGTTAACACGAAATTCTCTCCATGTTTCCAAAAGGCGCAGCGTAACCACCAGTATGGTACATGCAATGCGTGGGCCCAGTGGCGATGACGGAATGTTAGGGAGAGCTGTTGAATTTCTTTGCGCAGTTTTCGGCTTTTAAAAATGCGGATGTGTCCGCCTTCAACCTGATGATACTCTTTGCTCAGCCACCAGCAAATTTTTTCGGGCCAGTAGCGCGGTACGCTTACGTTGAGAGTTCCCCCTGGTTTGAGTACGCGATTCAGTTCGCGGAGTATCGATTGGTAATCAGGGATATGTTCCAGTACTTCTGAGCAAATGACGTGGTCGAATGCGTGATCACCAAATGGCAGTGTGAGGCCATTCGCTTGGGTGTATAAGCAAGGTAAGGCGTTTGGCTGAAAAAACCCTTCGTGCCGTTGCTTGGCGGTATTGAGGTCTTCTAGGCTAAGATCGACGGCGACCATGTTGATATCGGGTTGATTGACCATTGCGCCGATAGCGTGTCGACCTTCACCGCATCCCATATCCAGTACGCACTCGCCTGGGCGCAGGGTGAGGTGCTGGAAGTCAACGGTTAACACCTTAAATAATGCTTTGGTAGTATTGGCTGAGTTTGTTTGCCACCATGCTCCAGGAATAATGGTTTTCGATGTGTTTTCGCGCTTTTTGCCCCATATGAATAGCAAAGGCTGGGTTGCGGAATAGAGTCTCGAGTTTATTGGCAATGGCATCACTATCGCCACTTTTAACAATTAAGCCTGCATCGCCAGCGACTTCGGGTAATGCGCCGCCGTCGGTGGTGATCACGGGTAGCCCGCAGGCCATTGCTTCGCCGAGGGGTAGGCCAAAGCCTTCATATATCGACGGACAAACCATCACGGAAGATTCGGCGTAGTGCTCGACAAGCTTTTCGGTGCTGATACCGGAAGTAAAAGATATGGCATCGCCAATACCTAACTTTTGAATCAGTTTCTGTGACTCACCGTTTTCTTTCAATTTTCCAATGACTTGTAGGTGGATGTCTGGAAATTGAGGTTTTAACTTGGCAATTGCCTGCAGTAGAAATGTGAGGCCCTTTAACGGTTGATCAGACGAGGCCGTTGTAATAATGCGAAACGGCTTGCGCTTGATTTGATCGTTAGGTTTAAACGCATGCGTATCGATGCCGTTGGTAATGACTTCGGTTTTACTCGGGCAGCGTTTAAAAAACTGAGCAATATCTTTTTGCGACGCATGCGATACGGTAACCACATGTTTGAGCTTGAGTGCGACCTTATTTTGCATCCGTAAAAAGGAGTACCACCGTTTTATTAGTAAGCGGTCACTTTTTTTCGGTGCGGCTGCTAAGGCAATTTCACGGTCGCGGTGAATGGGGTGGTGAATTGTGCTAACCACGCGGGCGCCTCGATTTTGCAAATCGAGTAGGCCGTAACTAAGGCTTTGGTTGTCGTGGATAATATCGTAATCGCGATTGCGTAAAATTCGCTTAATTCTGCGGCCAAAGGTATAGGGTTCGGAGAATCCCCCTGTGAGCATACTCAACCACTCGATGGTATCTGTATACGACAGCAGATGTTTGGGGCGAAGCGCGGTTACGTGGTCGGGTTGTTCAAACAAATCCAGGCTGGGCACTTTTATCAGACGCACGGAGTCCTCAACGTTTGGATAGGGAGGGCCGGAGTACACATCGACTTGGTGACCTAAAGCTGCAAGTGCGGCGCTAAGGTATTTAATGTAGATACCTTGCCCTCCAACAAACGGATGGCTGCGATAACCCAAAAGCGCGATTTTAAGAGGCTTTATAGGGGTAATAGGGTGTTCGGTAGCTTTGGAAGTCGAAAGTGTAAGATTTGTTTCTAGTGCTGTCATTTATTGCTATTTTTTAATGCGCCAAGGGTCATATGCCGGCGCTGGGGGCAAGTCTGTCAAAAGTCAGAGGGAAGAGCAAGAACTCGCAGCACTAGCTGTGATTGTTGTGACAATATGAAAAAAATAGGCGCCGATTATCGATAAAAACGATCTATTTTCGCTCGAAACTCCTCTGAAATATGTTTACTGCGCCAGGTTTACTGAATTAGCGAGATAAACTGTTCGGGAGAAAATGTGAGTGGAAGCTTGCGAATTTTCTTGCCTTGATGATCCAGAATCAACAAGGTTGGGAAGCCATTGACTTGATACTTTTCCATAAAGGATTTGCCAGCATCCGATTCGTATTCTATTCGAGCAAATACGAACTCTTTATTGATCGCGTTCTGAACGCTTTCTTCCGCGAGGACTAGCGTGTCCAGCTTGCGACAAGCGGGGCACCAGATTGCCGATATGTCGATTAAGACCTGTTTGTCTTCTGCTTTGGCTTTAATTAGGGCTTCTTCAAAATTGAGGTGGGGTAGATCAACTTGGCTGAGGGCTTTTTTGCCGAGATAAGTTTGCAGTTCCACGTTACCAAAATAAAGGATAAGGGGGAGGGCGATATAGGGAAGCCACGAAACCCATTTTTTTTTGGTCTGTTGCGAGGGCATTTTTTGTCCGCTTATTGTGAGCCTGATTTGTTATTCGCGCCGTTGACATTTAAGCCTGAGCTTAGAGTGTACTGGCTCCCAAATTTAGAGGCTGGGTCAGAACCATCCGACGTCGGCATCATAGTTCCATAAGGTCTCATGAGTCCGCAGTATTATGAGACCGCTTTCGCTCGCTTTTGTGCTGGTCATGTAGGGTCTTGTGATAATCCTGTGATAGATAAGGGTGCAATACTGCTGGGCTTGGGGGTAAAGCCGATTCCGAAGTGTCGAGGCAAGTGCAGGCATCAAGCTATTTGGACTTCCAGCGTCTTAAATCAAAAGTATTAGAGTGGGGAATTAAGGACTGTTGATGAGGGGCTTGGACGATAAGATAGAGGATGAAAGATCTGTGGAGAGCGGAGGGCGTTATAATTTGGATGTTAAAACGAGATAAAAAAAGCCCCTCTACGAAAACGTGGAGGGGCTCAAAGTGGTTTAGTGACAAGCATGGAAGGCAGAAGCATCGTTCGACATCATCACGGAAGGCAATCGAGTCTAGATGCTTCACTTTCATTAATTTATATAGGAAGAGTCATGCCAAGTTGGGCTGATTAAGGTTTATTTGTTTGCAAGTTGTTGAAAACGTTAGTTTTTATCGGTCTTCCAATTGTTAGATCGTGAAGTTGGTATAGAGCTACGGCATCAAAAGGAAATCTTTAATCGGCAAAAAGTGACAATAATTGTCGGTTTTTGCTGACAATTATTGTCATTGCTCGGTTTGGGGTTAACGTCCAGCAATAGGTTTCTGGCTCTTGTTACCGCGTTACCGCTATAATTCGTCTCTTATTTTTGCCAACTTCTTAAAAAGCTAAATTATGAGTGAACGTAAAGCGAGTGTCAGCCGAGATACTTTGGAAACCCAAATCAGTGTTTCGTTGAATATTGACGGCTCTGGCGATTCAAAATTTGACACGGGTGTGCCGTTTTTAGAGCACATGATGGATCAAATTGCGCGTCATGGTCTCATTGACCTGGATGTTACCTGCAAGGGTGATACGCATATTGACGATCACCATACGGTAGAAGATATCGGCATTACTCTAGGGCAAGCCGTTGCAAAAGCTGTAGGCGATAAGCGTGGTATACGCCGCTATGGTCACGCTTATGTTCCATTGGATGAGGCGCTGTCTCGTGTCGTTTTGGATTTTTCCGGGCGTCCTGGTCTTACTATGCATATCCCTTTTACGCAGAAGCGCATCGGCCAGTTTGATACTGAATTGTTCTGGGAATTTTTCCACGGCTTTGTGAATCATGCTCAGGTGACTTTGCACATAGATTGCTTGCGTGGATCAAACGCCCATCATCAAATCGAAACGGTATTTAAAGCGTTCGGTCGAGCGATTCGAATGGCATTAGAGGTGGATGTTCGTCTGGGTAATGCTTTGCCTTCGACGAAGGGTGCTCTGTAACGCTTGCATCAATATTGTTTGCAAAAAGATTACCTTTATAAAGTTGCCCTTATAGATAGGAAGTACCGAATTTAATGAGTTCAAACAAAATTGCTGTTATTGATTATGGCATGGGTAATTTGCATTCCGTGGCGAGCGCACTTGCGCACGTGGCTCCCGATGCTGAAATTACGGTAACGAGTTCTGCTGCTGAAGTGGCAGAGGCTGACAGGGTCATTTTTCCTGGGGTTGGTGCGATCCGAGATTGCGTCGCAGAGATCAAACGTTTGGAGTTTGATAAGGCTGTCGCCAAATCTCTTGCCGATGGTAAGCCGGTATTGGCCATTTGCGTGGGTATGCAGTCCTTGATGCAATCCAGCGAAGAAAATGGCGGGGTTGAATGCTTGGGTGTATTGCCTGGGGAGGTTCGCTATTTTGCGAACGATGCCGAGTTCAACAAAGCTAATACAGAAGCCTCTGCGCCGTCTGAGCGTTTAAAAGTTCCACATATGGGCTGGAATCAGGTCGAGCAAAAAATCGATCATCCGCTTTGGTCGGGCATTCCTCAAAACAGCCGTTTTTATTTTGTGCACGGCTATTACGTCTTTTCGGCTGAGCCGGATTTGATTGCTGCACAAACACAATACGGCCTTAATTTTACTTCGGTGATTGCGCGAAACAATTTATTTGCCGTGCAATTTCACCCCGAAAAAAGCCATACCCACGGATTACAATTGTTGAAAAACTTTGTTCAGTGGGACGGCACATTTAATCAGTGAGAGTTTCATGATTGTTATACCTGCAATTGATTTAAAAGACGGTGCATGCGTACGTTTGCGCCAGGGCCTAATGGATGAGTCAACCGTGTTTTCTGATGATCCGGTTGCTATTGCAGCGCAGTGGGTTGAAAAAGGAGCACAGCGATTGCACTTGGTCGATTTAAATGGCGCCTTTGACGGTAAGCCAATTCATGGCGAAGTGGTCACTGATATTGCCAAGGCTTATCCAAAATTGCCGATTCAAATCGGTGGTGGTATTCGCTCTCTTGCAACTATTGAGCATTACCTTGATGCGGGTGTGACCTACGTTATTATCGGTACAAAAGCTGTTAAAGAGCCTGAGTTTGTTGAGTTGGCGTGTCGGGAATTTCCAGGGCACGTTATTGTTGGTCTGGATGCAAAAGATGGTTTTGTCGCGACCGATGGCTGGGCTGAAGTTTCCGAAGTTAAAGCAACTGAACTTGCTAAACGCTTCGCGGGTGACGGCGTTTCTTCCATTGTATACACTGATATTGCGCGTGACGGCATGATGCAAGGTGTGAATGTTGAAGCGACTGTCGAGATGGCCAAGGCTTCTCCTATTCCTGTTATCGCCTCTGGAGGTATTACCAATATGGACGATATCCGTGCGCTGGTCGATCAAGAGAAAGCCGGTATTATGGGTGCAATTACAGGGCGGGCGATTTATGAGGGCACCCTCGATATTGTTGAAGCTCAGGCTTACTGTGATAGTAAAAAAGGTTAGTGAGATATTATGGCTTTAGCCAAAAGAATTATCCCCTGTTTGGATGTTGATAAAGGGCGTGTCGTTAAAGGCGTGCAGTTTGTTGGTATTCGTGATGCTGGTGACCCGGTTGAGGTGGCTAAGCGCTACAACGAGCAGGGTGCAGATGAGATTACCTTTCTTGATATAACGGCCAGCCATGAAGATCGTGATACCACGGTCCATACAGTTGAAAAAATTGCCGCGGAAGTGTTTATTCCGCTGACTGTCGGTGGTGGTATTCGGACTCTGCAAGATATTCGCAATATGCTGAATGCGGGCGCGGATAAAGTTTCGATTAACTCTGCTGCTGTAACAAACCCCGATTTTGTAAAAGCAGCTGCCGACCGCTTTGGTTCCCAGTGTATTGTTGTGGCGATTGATGCAAAAAAGGTGAGTGCTGAAGGCGAGCCTAATCGCTGGGAGATTTTTACCCATGGCGGACGTAAGCCAACGGGGATCAATGCCGTTGATTGGGCTGTTAAGATGACGAAAAACGGTGCCGGTGAAATTCTATTGACGAGCATGGACCGCGATGGAACGAAAGATGGTTTTGATCTCGGTGTTACGCGGGCAATATCGGATGCGGTGCCGGTGCCAGTCATTGCTTCGGGTGGTGTCGGGAACTTGCAGCACTTGGTGGATGGTGTAATCAAGGGCGGCGCAGACGCTGTTCTTGCCGCGAGCATATTTCACTTTGCACAGTACACCGTACCGGAAGCGAAGCGCTATATGGCAGAAAAAGGAATAGTGGTCAGAGAAGACTGACCACATAAAGTTTTTGTTTTCTTGGGTAATGTGGGCGAAGTGTTCGCCCTATCATCAGGGTCAAAAGGCGAAAGCCAAATGACGAAAAGTTAGGCTGCTCGGCCGTACTTTTCTAAAGACGCAATCACGCGAGGTTCTGCGTGAATGATGAAATCAATAAAATCACTAACACCTGTTTCGGCTTCGTTAGCGCTGTCGAAGGGTCCGATATCTACGCCTTCGCGTGTTGTGTAATACCAGTAATCAGCTTTTTGGAAAAAACGTCCTGATCGTCCTGGGCAGTTACCTGCTTCGCCTGTTCTATTCATAGCCATTATGTTGTTCCTCTCGGATTGCGATCCTTAATCAATTGCATCTGTTTATGACCAATGGGGTCGATTACTAAAATTCAGTGACACGGTGCTTTTAAATTGTACTCAGAAAACGATTAAACCGATACCAAATTTGGTCAAAGTATAGTCTTTTCGTCGCTTTTTGCATACCGATTTGCAAATTGTCACCGTTTTTACTATTTCTTTCAATAAGGAATGAGTCCAAATATTCACAATCCGATATGAATGTCGAATAATGCGGTCCAGTCTAGGTTCTGAATGTGAGCTAATGCGTGTTATTGGGCGTCACGGAGGGGCTGGAAGCTTAGAGACTTATCAAAAATTTGCGTTTCTGAATATGTCGTCTGAATCAATTCGGAAATGTTGACGAGCTGAATTCCGGATTGCTGTAATTTTGGTAATTCTTTTGCCAGGGATTCAAGTGTTTCAGGGTAGGGATGACCTATTCCAATAGCGTGGCCCTGCTTGAGTGCCAAGGCGAGAAGTTTTTCGATTTGTATGCGAATAAGGTCAACCGATTTTACGTTATCCAAAAAAACATCTCTTTCGCTAAAGGCGATTCCTGTCGACTTGGCGGAGGATGCGGCAACTGTTGATGCTATTGTGCGGCTGTCGATAAAGTAGAGTTCTTTACTCGCTAAAAATTTCATCAGCCAGTCCATATGCTCCTGATTTTGCGTCAATTTACTTCCTCCATGATTATTGACACCCTTTGCATATGGAACGTTTTTCAGCATAGATTCGAGTGTTATAATGGTTTCATGTTCGTTCATTGTACTTGTTAGGCCCTTTTCCCACTGGTCAGGCCCTAGTGCTTCCATGGGGGCGTGTAGCATCACTTCCTTATGTTTCGATTGTGCGAGTTTTGCTATCGCTGTGCTGTAGGGCGTGAAGGGAATAATGGCAAGTGTTAGAGCGTAGGGTAGGTCTGTTAAAGTCTGCGCGGGGGCATATTGGTACCCAAGGTCATCGATGATTATGGATATTTTTGCGCGGTATTCTTGATTGGGGGCCGCTCTTAATGGATCGCTTGAAGAGTTAGCAGAAGGCTTAGTCGTAAGGTTGTTAGTCGTGAGATTATCAGAAGGAAAGGTTGATGACGGGATTGGGAGCGGAGCAATAAATTGATCAGTAAAGCTCTCAGCAATATCTTCGGCTATTGCTTGGGGGGTGCTAAATATAAATAAAAAGCTAAAAGAAACGTAAAAAAAGAGATTTGAGGCAGTCTTCATCTAACATCTTGACTAGTTGGTGAGGGGCGCGAGGCCCCATACGTATTTGTTTTCGCCAAAATACTGGCCTAATTTTGTGTGTCTCGTGGGGGAGTTGAACTGGGGGATTATCGTTCCAGTTCTCGCTTACTCAGTTTCTTCTGGAGCCTGTATTTCTTGTGCTTGCAGTTTAGCTTGGGCCGCATGTTTTCGTTCCCACTTTTTTAGCAAATTAAGTCCGCGCAGCATGGTTATGGCTTCATATAGCTGGCTGTCTGTATTCTGCAGTTCGGTATTTTCAGATTTGCTATTTTTCTTTTTCTTTCCGGATTTTTTTGTGTTTTCCAAGTGACCGCTAAGGCCTGCCTCATTGACGCCTGATTTTTGACGAACGGCGGTAACGCGAACGCGTTCCACGAGAATGTCCGGCTCTATTCCTTTTGCTTGAATAGAGCGGCCGCTGGGGGTGTAATACAAGGCGGTGGTGAGTTTCAGTGCACGTTCGTTGGTAATCTGGATGATCGACTGCACGGACCCCTTCCCAAAGCTCTGTGTGCCCAAAATAAGCGCCCGGCCGTGATCCTGGAGGGCGCCAGCTACAATTTCAGACGCGGATGCTGAACCATCGTTGATTAGTACGATGATGGGAAGGCCGTTAGTGATATCGCCAGGTGTTGCTTCGAAGCGGGTATTAGAGTCTTCTTGGCGCCCCTCGGTGTAAACAACTAGCCCGTCTTCTAGGAAGTGGTCGCTTACTTCAACAGATGACTGCAAAACGCCGCCGGGATTGTTGCGCAGGTCTAATATCACGCCTTGGAGTTCTGGGTTCTTCTTGAGAAGCTTGGCGAATTCCTTGGCAACATCTTTACCTGTGTGCAGTTGAAATTGCGCGATACGGATATAGGCGAAATCATCTTCTTTTATTTCTGCGCGTACGCTTCGGACTTTGATAATGTCTCGTTCGATGGTGATATCAAAGGGCTTGTCGACTCCCTCACGTACAACTGTAATGGTGAGCTCACTTCCTTTGGGGCCGCGCATTTTCTCTACAGCTTTGTCTAGACCTAGCCCTTTAACAGAGGTGCCGTCGAGCTTGATAATGAGGTCTCCGGCTTCAACGCCTGCACGTGCAGCGGGAGTGTCATCGATTGGCGAAATGACTTTAATGTACCCATCTTCTGTTCCGACCTCGATACCGAGGCCACCAAATTCTCCGGTGGTGTTGACTTGAAGGTCTTCGAACGAGGAGGCATCTAAATAGCTTGAGTGGGGGTCCAGCTCGTTGAGCATACCTTTGATGGCGTATTCAAGAAGAGTTTTATCGTCGATATCTTTGACGTAGGACTTGCGAATATGGTCATAAGCACGTGTAAAGACTCTGAGTTCTTCAAGTGGGAGCACGCTAATGGTATTGGGGCTGTCTTCTTGTTCCTGTTTTGGGTCTTCTTCATGTTTCTTTTCGCCAAATGCGATATTGGAAAACAATAGAGCTAAGCCTAGAAATGAAATGGTTGCTCGTGCGCCTGCAAAGTCAGTCAATGGATGCTCCTAGAAGCGATATTGGTTTATGGGCATCTCTAAAAATGCACTTTTTTCGCGATGCCCTTATGTCTTATTTTAAGTGGATTACTTATTGAGTAAGTGTTTTTCGTTCTTTGTGTCAGTGCTGCTCGTTGAGCATTAGGCGCGTCGCAACCACCGTTGAGGGTTGGTTGGCTTACCTTTGTAGCGTAATTCAAAGTATAGAGCAGAGGTACGCTGCCCACCGCTGCTGCCCACTGCTGCAATGATATCGCCTTGCGCTACCCATTCTCCGAGTTCTTTATAGAGAGCTTGATTGTGTGCGTATAGGCTCATAAAGCCTGTACCGTGGTCGACTATAATTAATAGGCCGTGTCCGCGCAAATAATCCGAAAATATCACGCGGCCGTAGTGCACGGATTTCACAGAATCGCCTGCTTTTGAGGCGATCAGCATGCCTTCCCATTTCATTTTGTTGGCAATACGATTGGAGCCGAATTTTTTAACAACCTTGCCCTGTGTTGGCCAGGGAAGCTTTCCTTTCAGGCTGGAAAAGTTTGTATCACTGCCGCTAAATTTGATATCGGCGACATTTTCAATGACTTTGGTGAGCAGTCGTTGCAGTTGTCGACGATCCTCGAGCTTCAACTTTAGCTTTTGATCTTGGTTGCCAATACGAGCGTCGAGTTTGGCTAAGGTGTGACGCCTTTGTTTTTGTGCGCCGCGTAACTTATCGCGTTGATTTTTTAGAGAATTAAAATCCTGTTGAACTTGCTCAGTCTGAAAAGCAATTTCAGGCTCAATGGAATTGATGCGGTCAATGGTTGAAAGGTATTGGCCGATTTTTTCGGCTCGAGCCTGAACAAAATAGTCGTAATAGCGCAGATTGCGTGACACGCGAGAAGGATCTTCTTGGTTGAGCAATAAACGCAAGTTCCCCTGTTGTCCTAGACGATAAGCTGCATTGATGTAGTCACCGACGATACCTTCCTGCTCTCCTTTTTTCGTATTGAGCTGGCTTCTTTCATTGCGAAGCTTTTTAAGGTTTTGTTGGCGCTCTTTTAGAGTGGACTCGATTTTTCTGGCTTTCTTGCTTAGCTTGCCGATATTTTTCTCGGTGGTTTCGAGTGTCTGGCTAATTTCGTCACGATTCGTGCGTGTACTTTCGAGTTCTTTGCGTAACGCGTTGATGGTTTGTTTTAGCTTTTCGAGCTGTTTTGCTTGTTCAGCTTCATCTGCGAGACTTGTATGCGAAAAGCTTGTAAGGAAAAGGCAAAGCAAAGTGCGCATAAAAAGACAGCGGTAAAATTCTGCAAGTTTTGTCACTGAAGGCATACGGTTTGCTCAAAGCAGTATTGGGATTTTATTTTGATCAGGGATGATTGCATAAGAGCTGCCAAAATAGAAACATTTCGGCAGCTCTGGTGCTGCGATCCTTGGGGTTTATCCCGATATTTTTTCTGCTGAGTTAAGGATTAAGCTGCGCCCAGTCATTTCGCTGGGCTGTTCAATACCAAGTAAGTCCAGCAGGGATGGCGCTATATCTGCCAAGCTACCGCCGCTGGCAAGTTTGACCTGTTTATTACCGATATAAACCAATGGGACGGGGAGTGTTGTATGTTGAGTATGGGGTTGGCCGGACACCTCATCGAACATCTCCTCTGCATTGCCATGGTCTGCGGTTATCAAGGCTTCGCCGCCGACTTTTTTGAGGGCAGCAAATACTTTTGTAAGGCATTTGTCGACCGCTTCAACGGCTTTGACCGCTGCGTCGAAATCGCCGGTATGGCCGACTTGATCACAGTTCGCGTAATTGCATATGATCGCGTCGTATTTCCCAGACTCGATAGCTTCAACCAATTTGTCGGTCACCTCGAAAGCGCTCATTTCGGGAAGGAGATCGTATGTTTCCACATCAGGCGATTGTATTAATATACGTTCTTCACCTTCATATTCGGCTTCCTGGCCGCCACTAAAAAAGAACGTAACGTGGGCGTATTTTTCGGTTTCTGCGATCCGCAGTTGCGTTTTCTTTTGATTCTGTAGAACTTCCCCAAAAGAATTGACTACGGGTATAGGTGGGTAAGCACAGGGCGCATCGATGCTAGCTGCGTATTCGGTTGTCATCACAAAATCGGCAAGTGCTGGGCGTGCGTTGCGAGTAAAACCGTCGAAGTTATCGTCGACAAAGGCATTGGTGATTTGACGTGCACGGTCTGGACGAAAGTTCATGAAGATCACACTGTCGCCATCAGCAATGGAAACACCGTTGCCTTGTGCATCGGTAATGCTGGTAGGTTTAACAAACTCATCGTTCTCTTCGCGTGCATAGGCGTCGGACAGCGCATCAAGCGCGGACGACGCCTTGTATTCGGATTGCGCTGCCGTCATTAAATCGTATGCGGTTTGCACGCGGTCCCAGCGGTTGTCGCGATCGAGAGCAAAGAAGCGGCCGCATACTGAAGCTATGCGACCAAGGCCGAGTTCCTTGAACTTTTCTTCTGTGCGTTTAATGGAGGGTTCCGCGCTGCGAGGTGGGCAGTCACGACCGTCTAAAAATGCGTGCAAATAAAGTTGTTTCGCGCCGCGTTTAACGGCCAGCTCCATAATCGCAAAAATGTGATTTTCGTGGCTGTGTACGCCGCCCGCAGACAATAAGCCCATGATGTGCACGGCTTTGTTTTGGCTAACCGCTTTGTCAATTGCCGCGCAATAAACAGGATTTTCAAAGAAATCACCGTCTGAAATAGCTTTGTTAATCCGAGTGAAGTTTTGATAGACCACTCGCCCCGCCCCCAGGCTCATGTGGCCGACTTCAGAATTTCCCATCTGGCCTTCTGGTAAGCCAACACTCATACCGGAAGTTGCAATCGTTGTTGATGGAGACTTTTGCCAAACTGATTGCCAGGTGGGTGCGTCAGCGGCGCTAATCGCGTTGTACTTATCGCTTTCTGAATAGCCGAAGCCATCGAGGATAATGAGGGCAACTGGGCCTTTTACTTCAGTCATACAAAATTCCGATGCAATGATGGGTAGTTAGGACAATCCAATAATGGACGAAGACCTCTATTCTAAGCGCAGCTCTCGTTGAGCGGCAATGTTTTACAGAAATGAGATGTCGAGAAAGGTGGTCAGTGCTCTTCGATAAACTGATATCGGTTGTCACATATAGGTTAGGTGGCCAGCCTTCCCCGGCTCGATATAGTTGTTTGTTGTCATCAAAAGCTCATTGTTGGGTGAAGCAATCGAGAGGCAAATGTTTTGTCGTGACTTTGAGTCGTTCAAAAAACGTTCGCCACCCCTCTTGAGCGACCTTTTTCTTGCAAATTCATGTATACTGCCGCCCGATTTTTACCGGTTAAACAATAGGACGATCGCTTGTGGATGATGTGATGGCATTTTTGACGGAGCAGTGGATCTTGGCGGCTATTTTGGCTGCGCTTGTGACTGCTCTGATTGTATTTGAGGGACAACGTGGAGGCAAAGCACTGACTTTGCACGAGCTGACTCGTCTAGTGAATAAAGACGAAGCCGTGGTTGTTGATATTCGTGAAACTAAAGAGTTTAAGGAGGGCCATATCGTTGATGCGATTCACCTGACGCATCAGAAACTTGCGAGTCGCCTTAGCGAGCTCGAAAAGCACAAAAGTAAACTCGTTGTCGTTGTGGACAAGGTGGGCCAGCACTCAGGAGCAGCTGTTAAAACATTAAAAGAAAATGGTTTTAATGCTAATCGCATGCAAGGTGGAATGGCTGAGTGGACTGGGCAAAATTTGCCAGTAGTAAAAGGCTAGCGATTTAAGCATGACAGACGTTGTAATTTATACCACGCAGACCTGTGGCTATTGCCAACACGCAAAGGCACTTTTACGAAGCAAAGCGGTAGAGTTTAAAGAAATCTCAGTGGACGGTAATCGTCAGGCACGAGTTGACCTTTTGAATAAATCAGGCCAATTTACAGTGCCTCAAATATGGATTGGCGGGCAGCACATTGGTGGTTGCGATGATTTAATGGCGCTCAATGCCGCTGGTCAGCTTGATCAAATGCTAGTCGCCGAGTGTTGAAATCGCCATAACCAGCCCCATTGTGAATCCATAACTACAAAATTTGAGTTTGATATATTATGACTACTGATACTGAAGAGAAGCCTCAAGCGGCTCCCGAAGCAGGCACCGAGTCTAAAGGCCAGTTCGCATTACAGCGTATTTATTTGAAAGATATGTCCTTTGAGTCACCGATGGTGATTTCTGACCGTCCAACAACTAAGCCTTCTTTAGCGCAAGACTTACACACGAAAGTGGATAAGGTAGGCGACAATCACTACGAAGTGGTTCTGCATCTTACGATTACAGTGAAGCAAGATGAGAACGTTATGTTCTTGGTTGAAGTTCACCAGGCGGGTTTGTTCTACATCACCGGTCTGGAACAAGAGCAGATTAAGCACGTTGTCTCTTCAACTTGCCCATCGATTCTATTTCCATATGCGCGTGAAACCATAGACAGCTTGGCTGTTCGCGGTGGCTTTCAGCCGTTGATGTTACCGCCCGTTAATTTTGACGCCTTGTATGCTAAATCCCGTTCTGATGCGGCGAAAGCTGAAGGTCAAGCTGGCGCTTCTTCAGAAGTCCACTGAGTCCGATTTTGAATACTGAGCGCCTTAATCTTATATAAGTGCTCAGTATTCTTTCCTTTTCTCGCCTATTAATATTAATTGCTCCCTTCAAATTTCATTCATCTATATTCCGTACCCCGTACCCCGTACCCCGGGTTTAATAACGTTTCGAGCGAATTTACTGCCATTTCCGGGAATCTTATCGTCGGAAACGACCATTTGTCGTGTGATATTTGAACAGCCCTCCTGATGTCTGGATTGGGAGCTGTAACTGGTATAGGCTTGAAGCAATAGATTCCTGTTATGGGAATCAAGCGGAAATAAAGGTTGAGGTGGCTATGGCAGACGATAAACATAAAATCAAAGTGCTGGTAATAGACGACTCACGCGTTGTTCGCGTTGCGGCAACTCGTATGTTTGATGACAGTTTTGAAGTGATTCTGGGGGTCGATGGTGTTGATGGCCTAGCCATTATCGAACGTGACCCAGACATTCACGTTGTTTTCACAGATCTAGCCATGCCAGAGATGGACGGCTTTGAATTGCTGGAAGCGATTCGATCCCATACCGATGAGAATATTCGCGAGTTACCGGTCATTGTGGCGACGGGTGCAGGTAATCCTGAGTCCGCCAAGCAAAAAGCATTTTCACTGGGAGCAACGGATTTTGTTACCAAGCCTTTCCATGCTACAGACATAAAAGCACGCGCGCGTTCCTACGCTAAATTTCGTGAGCAGAACCGCTCATTGAAAGAGCATGCAACCATCGACAGTTTGACGGACTTGCTTAATCATCGAGGCTTGCGCTTACAGCTGGAAAAAGAATTGTCCTTTGCTGCGCGGCACGAATCTAATTTAACCATGATTGCGATTGAGGTCGATCATTACAAAGACTTATTTGTTCGTATTGGCCGTGAAGGCACAGAAAAAGTCATTAAGCGCGTAGCCAAAGTCTTGGATGAGACCTTCCGTAAAGAAGACAGTATTGCGCGCGTGAGTTTGGCGCGCTACGTCGTATCGATGCCCATGGCGCTTACTGAAAATGCGTTGGAAATGGCTAATCGTATTTGCCATACCATTGAAACGTTAAAAGCCAAGTTAGATGGTAAACGTATAAAAATTACCGTCTCTATCGGTGTGAGCTCAGTTCAGGTGGACAGTGATACGGAGGCGGATACGCTAATCGGTCTCTCTATCGAGGCGCTTGAGCGAGCGTCTAACGTTGGCGCCAGTCAGATACTTGAATTGAGCCTAGAAGACTATCAAAAGCATCTTGACGCAGAAGCGCGAAAGGCTCTTTCGGTTGATCATGTCCTTGAATTAATAAAATCAGGCGATGATCATGCTGCTGCAGGGCATTTAGATGCCGCACTTGAGCGCTTGGTGCCGCTGTTTCGTTTGCTGTCGGATCAACAAGTACAAGAGATCCTCGCTAGCCGTCAAAAGCTGACTAACAACGTGGTGGAATTTTCGACTGGTAAAACTGGGCAGTCACCGGCAGGTTGATGGCTTTAAGCTGGCTTTCGTTGGTTGATCTATTTTCGGCGGGTGATTAATTTCTCCGTCTCCCGTCTCTGATGTGGTCAAGCATTTCC
>JAWSUZ010000062.1:0-13315 GCA_033852165.1 Agarilytica sp.
CGAATTAAGTGCAATAAACATCCTTTGGTCTGCATTCCCACGGAGACCGTGGGAACGAGGATTTTCGAATTCGGAATACTTTCACAGTCTCGGAGCGTGAGGAACGAGAATAATGCGCTGCAACCCCTATGGTTATCTGATATTAAGACCTTAAGGAAGTGCCATTCGGTTCAACCCCCTTAAATCACACCACAGTTTTATTTTCATTAATCCACTCTCCGATCATTTCGAATAGTATTTTTTATTTTCATTCTTTATTTGCATTATCCAACAACCACTCCGCCATTAGCCATGTGTAGCCGTGACTAATAAAATAATTTATCGCTTTAACAAGTAAGTGGTTATAAAAACCGTGCATGTGTGAGTTTTTTCGACTCAACAAAGTTCAAAATGCATTCACACGGGTATAAAAAACTAATTTTTATACCGTCTCATCTTCACCATACCTTTGTATAGTTCTACGAACTAAACGCATTCACATACACTCATCGTTCGGTTTTACACCCGAATATAAAACTGATGTTACACGCCTATATTTTCTGGACTATAGTTAAAAAAATATTAACGATGACATTTTTTAAACCTAAACAATATAACGCCTACCCTTATAGTCTTGGAACATCTACAACAAATACGAGAAAAGATGGCGACTAAAAACATTCAACAACATAGAGAAAACGCTAAAAAGATATTCCGTTACACCGCTCCGCTGAACAGTTAAAACACCAACAACTCGTCATTATAGATGTTGCTGGACAACAAACGTTTCATGTACTAGAGAAAAATTATGGATCAGGAAGTTTTTAAGTACGGGCTACTTGCCGCTTTCGTTACTCTGACCTTTTACTTGTCTTGGCTAGGGATGAAAAAAACAAAGGACATAAAAAGTTTTGCTATTGGAAATAAGGACATTAATCCCATTTTTATTGGGATTACGATGATGGCTTCGGTTTCAAGCACGGCCACCTTTGTAATCAACCCAGCGTTTCTCTATCAAGATGGTTTGTCTGCATACATTCATTACGGGATATCCGCGCTCGCCGGGATGCTCTTGGCAATTGTCATCATCAGTAAGGGCTTTCGTCGACTCGGAGTTAAACAGGGATCTCTGACGATTCCCGGTTGGCTAAACGACCGCTACGGCCATCGTGGTTTGAGCCTGTACTTTGCTTTTATTAATTTACTGACCATCACCTTTGTTATTCTAATTTTGGTCGGCTGCTCGGTACTCATGAGTTCTATTTTTCCGGTATCGCAAAAAGCCGCGTTAGTGCTCTGCCTGCTCTTTGTCTTTAGTTACGTGTTAATGGGTGGAACCTACGCGCACATTTACACAAATACCTTTCAAGGCTTTATGATGGTATTTATTTCAATATTCGTCATGATCCAGGGCTTTAAATATTTTGACGGCGGAATTATGGTTGCACTCGAAAGCGTCGGGCCTAATTATGCCAAACTCATCAATCCGGAATCAAAGCTCTACAATGATTTTTTCTCGATATTTATTAGCGGGTTTGTGGTGACCTTTGCCTTGATGCTGCAGCCCCATATTCTTTCAAAGGTGCTGTACATTAAGAATGAATCACATGTCCGGACATTCATAATCACCTGTATTGTGGTGGGAACCATTTTTGGTAGCTTTGTGGTGGTGGGTATTTTTGCCCGACTTGCGGGAATCGAAACCGAGAGTATGAATACAATCGTCACGCAATATCTACATCATGAGTTTGCTTCAACGAATATCGGCCCTTACTTGCTGCCATTCATCACGATAACGCTCCTAGCTGCAGGCCTCAGTACACTCGACGGAATTCTGGTAGCGCTATCGGCAATGGTGGTATCGGATATATACCGCCCCTTCGCCAAAACGAAGACACCTGAAGAGTTTCAACGCAAGGGGCTGATATTATCCCGCTGGGTACTGGTATCGATTGGTGTAGTTTCTCTGATCATTGCTTGGGACCCACCGCGTATGGTTGGCTTGTTCGCACAGAAAGGAATTTATGGCTTAGCCGCGGCGACCTTAGTCCCTATTTTATTCGGCGTTATCGGCCCCCAAAAGATCAATCCTTACGCCGTGTTCGCCGCTTCGCTTATCGGCTTGCTGGGGCACCTTTACCTCAACATTTTCGGTGGTGTATACAACCCTGCTGTATCCAGTTCTATTGCGGCCTTGTCTTCTGTGGTCTTCTTTGTCGCTTACCTTCTATTCATCAAAGTGACTGAAAAAAATGCAGAGGAAAATTCAGAGGAAAATTCAGAGGACAATGGGCCGCTAACTGTAGAAGCCTAGAAAATTCAGACAATCATAATTTTTGGATCGACAATTTTGGATGTAAATGAAACCCATTCGAATGAGGATAATATTCTTTAGTATCTAGCCGTGGGAGAGAGGCTGAAAATGTGACGTTAGTCTCGAATCCCACGCAACATCTCTAAGAGATTGTAAATATGGTCGATCGTTTTAGGCTGTTATTATTCGACACTTATCAAAATTAACAGCCGCTCCCACAACAAGAATTATGAATTATCTTACAAGACAAAACACAACATACCTCCCCCCCCCCAAAAAAACGAAATTATAAACCGACTAAATAACGAGATACTAAGTTCGACACTTTCTTCCTTTTTCTAGTCGTTTTTTTTGATTTTAATCTTCTCTACGAGAGGAATCTCATGCTTATAGGTAGCTGCTATTTTTATATTTTCCACCGCCATTTTTATGATATCTCTTACAAGCCTCTCGTACCTAGACGCAATTAAGTAAGCGACCACAGATAAGATAGTGATAGGCAATAGCGGATGAAACAACATATTTAACCAAGACTGGTACGCTGAGAACTGAACAATCATCGACACCATCGCATTCTCATGCATAAGATACAATGGATAACTTATGAAGCCAAAAAACACTAGGCATCTATTGCTCAATATCCGCTGAACAAAACCAACTCTTAGGCTCGCTGAAAATAGTAATGAAATCATTAGCGCGGCGAATACAGCGTATATTGAACCAATAAACATTGAGCTTAAAATTGATATTAATAAAGCCACAAAAAAATATTTCACCCTCTTGTTTTGGTAAAATAAGTAGTAAAAAGACCCCGAAGCAAACCAACCAAAATACTTAAACGAAAAAGTCTCACATATTTTGTGCGCAATATTAATGGCCTTTACGTCAACAACTTGGACAGCATAAGAAAAAACCACAGAGCCAGCGAACATCAACAAAAGGCATGGCGGCAACAATTTCCGGCCAAGAATGAAATAAATAAAACCGGCTACCACATAAAACTTAAATTCAACATAGAGAGACCAAAACGCTCCTTCTAGACCAACAATATTTAAACCCGTAATTTTCCCCCACCAATATGGTTCTATAAAAGTAAGACCTTGGATTACACTCAAGACACTTGGGCTTCCTGCTGGGCGAGAATCAAGTATAAACGAGGTGGTGTAAATCAATAAACACGCCAATAGCATTCCAGGAAACAGCCTTAACCAGCGTTTATACATAAACAAATGAAATGTTTTTGTCTTATCCAATGTCATAAATATAACAAAACCCGACACCAGGAAAAACAGCTGTACGCCAACCCAACCAAAATTAAAAATCGGGAAATATTGATACGTATCACCATACGGAACCATTTCCGGCCATTTAGAATAGGCATGAAATCCGAGCACCAACAAAATTGCAACGCCACGTAGTCCATCAAAATAATCTATTCTCGTGTTCATAACTACACCTTCCAGATTAAAAAGATAACGCCTTTAGACGTGGCGTTGCGACCTTCATTTGTCATATTATTTTTCAACACGGTATGGAGGCATGCACCGTTACATAGTGGCGAATGGGTTCACCAATATCGGCGCCCTTTACACATAACATCTTATTAGACGCACAGGCACTATTCTTCCGTCCAACTGCCAAAACATAGGGCAATACACATGCCATACAGCACTCATCGCGCCAGCTTTCGGTTTTCTTATATTAATTGGAATAAACGCTACAGGCTCTAAGACCAAAACAGTTTTAATCGTACATTTCACCACCCAACAGGCTCCCCCCCCCAAAAACATTTCCAGAGAATACGACTATATATAAGAAAAATTAAAGAAAATTAGGAGCCGTTAGCAAATAGCGTCGCATATCGATTATCGTGAACCTAAATCATTCGAATCGAATGTGGTTTTAGCTTAACAACGACCTATAAAATACTCGACGTGTTATTTTTCAGATGCATTTAATGGTTGAATTTTTTAGCAACAACAGAGTAAATATGCCACTGGTGTGGAATGCCTTGGGGACTTTCACCTGACACATTGTGTTCGGTGAACTTCAAAATTTCGAAATCGCTCAGTATAAGCCTGAGATCTTCTTCGTTGAATACTAGAATATGCTCCCAAAACGCTTTCTTGTCATAGCTTGGGCCAGCCATCGTATCGTTAGGCCCAAGAAAGGAACCGCAAAATATGCCGCCAGCATCAAGAGACTTGGAAATATGACTCCAGACATTATCAAATTCCCCTGCCGGACAAAAAAACAAACTTGCATCCGCTACCAGCAATGTAGATTGAGGGTACTCGAATGAACTAAAGCTTTCGCAAGATAAGTGGACATTTTCGTCGCTGCCAAAGCGTTCCCGACACAAGCTAATCGATTCTTCTTCAATATCGAAGGCATGCACTTTAAATCCTTTAGCTCTTAAAAAGGCAATATCTGATCCTGCGCCACACCCACAATCCACGGCAACCTTTTCACGCCCAATCAGGCTCACTGCAAAGACCAGATCTTCGCGAACATCTCGATTCGCAGTATCGGTGTAATATTGAGTGATTTCTTCAGTAGGCATAAGCAGAGGAGCTTACAAGCAACAGGACGGGCCATAGTGTAGCCCGTGGCAACCCAGTTCGAGCGTGCTTTACATCCTTGTTACACATTTTTAGTGAACACTTTCTGTGACTTTATCTCTTGATAACCCAGTAACCGATAGAAATCGTGAGCCTCACGTCGAATAGTGTTTGCACGCACGCGAATAAGATCGCACCGACTACTAAGCCAAGACTCTGCTCTTTTGACTAGAGCTTTACCAATACCCATTCCTCTATGCTCTTCAGATACAACAAGGCTCACTATTTCTCCCACTTTACCTTCGGCAAGTCGAATATCGATAATTGCATTGATACACCCAATCACCGCACCGCCAAGTTCAGCAACTATGACCTCGCCACCATGAGCGCGTATGTCGCCTATGCGATTACACAAGATATTACAATCAAGCTCATATCCTAGCTCGGACATGAGGGAGCTAAGGCTGACTTGATCGGCGTCTTTGAATTCTCGGTATATTATATCCATGTTCACACTGCTTAATGTTATGCGCACCTGACCATGCTGCTTAATGGTTTCTGTACAAATGTTAGTCCACACAAAAAGAACGAAGCGGCATGGTTCAAATGGCGTGTTTTGTTAGTCCTTTTTACTGCTGTGCTGATAAAGAACAACAGCCAAAGTAGCGACCCAAATAACAGATGCACCGTAATTAATTCGTTGGTACAAACCAAACCCTCCCCCGCCTTCAATTGCCGAACCCATGGCCGGAATGACTGCCAGAGCAACAAAGGTACAGATTACAGAAAACACCGAAAACCACTTCAAACCTACCAGTTTTATTGATAAGTAGGCCCAGACAGAGCTAGCTATTACAAGCGTAAGGGCCATTACCAGCCCGGATAAATTGTGTAGATTCTGACTTAAAGAGGGGCTTTCTGGGTTGCACCCTGCGTCACAAGGAAAATAACCGGCACAAATACTCCCAATTCCATGCATAACCAATAATACGGCCGTTAACTTCGTAAGCCTGGAAGTGGGGAATGATCTAAATACAGATATGCCAAATATAATAAAAAGAAGGCCAAGCGGGTAATTATTAATAATGGGTGACAAGAACTGTGTTGGCGACCCTACAGCTCCAAGCTGGCTCATTGCAAAATTTAAATGGCTGTAATCAGGATATATATTGCCAGCGACAATTACGCCTATAGAGAGCCAAAAAGGGATAAGTAATCCTGAAAAATATAAATATTTAGGGGCGCTATGATTCAAAGTTAATTCTCCGTGTTGTGCTAACGCTGGTAGCAGCGATATTTTTGTAGTGAGGGACGAGCGGAAAAGTATCCGACTGCCCGCACTTGTCAGTATGATTATCTACGATGATCAGGCTTATTTACATTAAAGGGACTCAACCATTTTTTTGATTTTCACTGCTTTCTCAAAATGATCCAGTTTATGCGTCATAATCCACCACTCAGCAGCCTCCATCAACAATTCAGGATCGTCATTTTTGTTCGCGAAAAATGCGTAAAATGATAGCCCCACATTTCCTCCCTTCTTCTCAATTTTTTCATCACAAACCTTGATGACCTTTATCTTTAGGCTTTCTCTCATATTTCTCTACAACACCTTAATGTAGCTTGAATAGGCGGCAATACGGATAGGACACTAACATTCCTATAACAAGCGCCGATTTTTACGTCTTTGTTTATAGGCTTGTTAACTATCTTCAATTTTAAGAAAATCTCTGATTGTTCGATAGTACTTACTGTGATGAGAAATATCGTTGTGACCTGAATCTTCAATAATTTCAACGCTAGGCGGGCTATTTGTAAATGATTTTATCAGATTTTCAGTATGGACTCCACCTATCACCTGGTCATTTTCAGCGGCCAGAATTAGGACCTCAGAATTTATTTTACTAGCGCGCCCGGAGGAATTAAACTTATCCGTAAGTAGTATTGACATTGGGTACAAAGGGAAACGCTTTTGGGCAACACTTTGGATGCTATCAAAGGGAGTAACCAATACCAGTTTTTTTACGTCCCGCTCAGAAGCGATGTAAGATGCTACGCCACTTCCTAAGCTCCGACCTATAACTGAAACACTATCATACAATGTGGACAATTGATCGAAGATATACAACGCATCAGAATAGAGAGCTTTCTCCTCCGGCTTACCACTGCTTCCGCCATACCCTCTATAATTAATTAAGTATACCGAATAAAAGGGAAACTCATATTCAAACTCGGAAGCGCTATGTGCAACTGCCTCAGCGTTTCCACCAAAATATAATATCGCATTTCGGTTACCGCTATTTAATAAAATACTTTTTGTATGTTCTCCGCCGTTTTCAAATACTACCTCATCATATCCATGGGCCACTGGTTCAGTAGGAAAATATATAAAACTGCGCTGTATTACGAATAGTAATACGCCAAACCCAACGTAGCAGGTAAACAATATTCCGATTATATGCATTATTTTCTTCATTAGCTCAGTTAACGCCGCAAGCGCCCAGCCTACAGGGCGATTTTTCCTTGTTTCGTTATGCATCTTTCAGGTACTTGACGGCAAGCTCTTTATCATTCATTGAAAAGCACTTTATATCGATTTTTCTGAATATCTTATCTTCGATATTAGCGATTACCTCAATCCACTTTTTGTCGGTTACTACAGCGACCTTCTTTATATTGGACAATCCAACATCAAACAAATACTTGAATTCCTCGACAATAGCGGCGAGCTCAACGCCTTCAAAGCTCTCAATTTCTTCATAAATGACGATACTACCGTAACGTTTAATTTTTTCTTTTGTATCAGAAAGAACTCTGGTCATTTCGTCTTTTGTGATTTTTCCAGACATTCTGATAGCCGTGGAATTTTCAACTCCAATATCAATCATTTCTAGCATATCTCTATCCTCATAATGACTTTTTGGCATTTGCCACCTCCTGCTGTTAGTGGAGGTGTTTACATTATAGGGGGAAGTTCAGCATTGAGTATTAAGTCATCGCGTAAAAATTGGCTTCAACCATACCCCCGGAAACCGTTGACTCAAGCGGTACTGCCAATATATTTCCATCCTTACCTATCCCATGCATTAGTCGTGAAAAGCTCAAACCGAAGATGACAGCCATTTTTAGAAAAGGAAAAACACATCCATAAATATGGCGTGTTTTTCTTCCTTTTCGTGGAAGCTTATTGGTCCATAGAGAAATATTGACCGCGTTTGAATGATTCACTCCAATACAGGTTTTTTAGATGACGCTTGCCGGCTCCAATAGCTGGCGAGAACCGATCCCGTTAAGTTGTGCCAGATACTAAACAATGCACCTGGTATGGCTGTCGATGCTCCATAATATTTTACGGCTAATGCAACCGCTAATCCGGAATTTTGCATTCCCACCTCGATACTTAAGGTTCTCGCCACCTTATCAGAATACCCCAGCAACTTAGCCCCATAAAAACCACCAAGTAAACCAATGGCATTATGAAGAACAACAGCGAAGACTAGAGCAGTTCCCACTGTTGAGAATTTGGATTGATTTAACCCAACGATAATCGCTATAACAAATATGATCCCCGCAACAGAGAGAAGCGAAAACAGACTGCTAATTTGTTCAAGATTTTCATTCCATAGGGTATTTATCGCCACACCCAACAACACTGGCAAGATGACAATCTTGGTTACAGAGATCATCATGCTGAAAAACGGGACTGACACGGATTCGCCCACATATAACCATGTTAGAACGGGTAACATAAATACGGCTAACAATGTTGAGGTAAGCGTTATGCTAATGGAAAGTGCTACATCACCTTTGGCGAGAAAACAAATGACATTTGATGCTGTACCTCCAGAAGCGCTACCCACGAGAACCATGCCCACCAACAGTTCTGTGGGTAAGTTCATCAGATGAGATATCGCAAATGCCGCGAGAGGCATAACACTGTATTGCAATAAAACGCCAAATCCGACAACCCGTTTCAGTTTTATTACTCGCCGAAAATCATCAACCTTCAGTGTTGAGCCCATGCCAAACATGATGATCATTAACAAAGGAATAATCCAGTTCTTGAATCCCGTAAATAGAGAGGGGTAGAAATAGGCAACAAAAGAAAATAATAGCGCCCAAAGTGGAAAGAGACGGGTTACCAAAGAAACCATAGTGTGTAATACCGTGAGGTTGATTTTGTTTAATATTATGTACTTACTCGTACCAGTAATAGTGATGATAACTTTTTCGAGGTGACTTTGTAGAGCTTTGGATGAAAGACGGAGGCAGGCGCGTGAGTCTATAGAAATCTGATCGGAATGTGTGAAATATGATCTACTATGTGGCTGATATAGTAATTTGGTTACTACAGGGAGCTGTCGGAAAAAGTTGAAACGAATACAAACTTACAAGCCCCATAAAGAACTACCCTGACACAGGGGGCCTTGTGCTTCGGCATTATTTTTATGCCATCAACTTCCTTTAGATTTATTGCCATTCTTGAATCCTTGTTAGCACATAACGTGACAATTTCCCGAGATCTCGCCAAAGGGGGTGTTTGAGCAATTTATGATAACTAAGCTTTGAGTGGAAGCCAAATTGTCCTTCTTCCCTTTTCTGCTTCTTTTGGGATTTGGCAAGACATTTTGGTCCCTTCCTGCTTTACAATTGATCCTTCACTATAAATTTCGTGCGCATAGAAACAATACTCTGACGCATTAAAAGTTCCAGCCTCAGCTTTTACTCGCGTAGAGCTGTTTTTTCCACCAGCCATCACAGAAAAGGACAACGAGACTAATATTACTAATAAAATTTTCTTACTCATATATCACCCTATTTATTTTCCGTTACAATATTTGTTTATGCTACTCTTGGACATTAACCATAAATTCTAATACTGAAGGCTTTATAGCAGTTTTTATAAAACTCTTTAAATTTACATTCTCTTTACTTTCTATACGAAAAGTTTTCCTATCTCTTGAAACTACCTCCATAGTTTTCACATCTCCATGCCAGACCCTTTTATAGGCAATAACAGTAACAACGGCATCTAAGCCAACGTAATCACTGTTAAACACCTCAATATTATACTCGCAACCATTCCGATTACAGCTGTATTCTTTACTTACTACGTCAAGCTGTGACAATACCGTACGAAATAGATGATCGAGTATGCCGTAACCCAGCATAGAAAGGAAAATAACGCACCCAATTATGAGGCTGTTATTTTTCAGATTTTGCCTGGCTTTTGTCTTTTTGTCTCGTTCCGATCGAGTAGTCATATTGTTAGAGCATAACAGCTTATTAGGTGCTGACTACTCATCCTCGTTATATAACAGATGCCCATGATTTTCTTTTGGCCAAACATGAATCAAAGGCTCAAAGTAATCGATTTTTAGTGTCGTTGACTATGGGAAACATAAATTTCAATTACTCTGACCCCTTGATCTGTGTATTGCCTGTTGACACATACTGGCTAATGGGTGACCCCTTGATTCCTCAGTTGCGTGATATTAGTTGGTCTATGAGGGCATTGAATGAACCCATAGCTAGACAAGCAAACACCGAAGAAAATTGCACCGGAAAATTTTGGGAGGGACGATTTAAATCACACGCTTTATTAGATGCAAAATCCCTGATCGCCATAGACACATTCTCACAGTTCGATTCTCAATCCAGTGCTGACACTAACGCTATTAAAATATTTGTGTGACTTAAGTGTTTTCAGGTTCATAAATACTTGAGTGCCGTGTTTAAACACAAAAACGCTTCCGAAACTCAGCTCTGCAAAACGTTCATCCAGGATATCTGTCTGATAAGAAAATGTCATTGAGCTAGGGTCATGAACAAAGCTTACGCTTACATCACGCTCATCACTGTTAAATTCATGTCGCCACAACAAGTTAAATTGCGGAATAAATACGCCATACTTTGTCCCAATAACGTAGGCACTCTGAATTCCCATTACAAACTGCAAAGATTTTCGTTTGTCGTTATGGAAAGTGAGCTCTAAACCTGAATCCCCTTGCTCACTGTACGTTCCATAATCAGTGCTCAGCCAATCCACGCCAACTTGAGGGCTCAACATTAACCGGCCTAGACTAAATTCGTACGCCCCTTGAAAGCTGAAACCATACTGATTGTATTTGTAATTCGCCGATGGATTTCCTTCCACAGAAATAATATCCCACCCACCCTCATCGACTTCATAAAAGCTTGCGAAGCGTCTTCTCTCCGCAGTAACATGGTCATAGGCAATTGCAACTCGAAGAGACATTTTGGTTGTAGGGCTAAATGAGCCAAACAAGCGCAAGCCTGTAGAATCAAAACGAAAAGCGCCTGCGCTTTCTCGATTCCCCGCGCCCTCGAAGTCTCCTTTTTGTTCGCTTTTATCCAAGGCTATACCGTAAGCAGTGGAAGCACTGGATATATAAGCTACACCGGCCAATAATCGAGCCAAACTAGAATCAAAGCCATTTTCAGATATTGATGTCTTACGCTCTAGTGCCTCATTTTCAGCAGTAAAAAAAAAGCTCCAACTCTGATAGTCAAAATGTTTATTTTCTAATTTGTTATCGGATTTTTGTGACTCATCATAATATCCAGCATCTAAATTAGGGATAGCTGTAGAGGTTACGGAACCGATTCCAATCGACGAATATATCGACTCGTTAAGCACCTCCTGTGAAAATATATCGAGCGAATTTGCCTTCAATGCGAGTGTAGGGTTTGTCGCGCCACCACCAACATATAAAGATCTAGACAATAAGATGGGACGATTGCAAATAACTGCTAACCCCTCCTGGAGATCGGGTAATCCGTAATCTAGAACTCCTCCACTACACGGAATACCGAAATCAGAGGCGTCTAGCTGCCGATTTATCGCCTCATCCAGCGAAAGTGCTTGAATATCAAAAGAGAATAGCAAAGCAATAGATAGAGTAATTGTAACGAACAACCTGGTATTTTTTGTTTCTATGAGATATACCATCGTATTGATTTTATTCGCAGAATCGTTTCACTTAACATACTATTTTTTGTAAGGGTCACGAAACTATTTTAATATCACTCAAATTTTTCGGAGAATTTTAATAAGAAACAATCCATCGTGGATGGCGATACAATGAGATATAATTCTGATTCATGAGAATAAGAATAGGTATGTAAGAGCAGATAAATAATTCTTGTTAAAGTATTGTTTCCGGCCACTTTTCACACTACAGAGATTATGTTCGATTGTACATTACACTGCATTACAGTCTGGCGGAGCCCGTGAAATTGTCACTGAAAATATCGCAGGGCGGGGTCAAGTCTTGCCTTTTGCCGTCACAATTCTGCTACACCCCTAGGTCGGGCACGCCAAAATATTCGCCAAACTTTCTTAATGCATGACCAAAGACTTGTTTTACTAGGGCAAAAGCAAGACCTGGCGCCATTATTCAAGCACAATTATTTCTCAAATTTTAAATTCTTGCTCATGGCAGTTTTATACGCTTTTGCAAACAATCGCAAGCCAAGGTTGCTGATCTCTCGGCACACCCTCGGGCCGATAATAATGAGTCAAAATACTGAAGTGAGCTGCTCGTAAGATGGTACTCGCTTCATCGAATTCAATGAAATTTCCATATCGACCACCCGACCACCCTTCGCTGTTACCGCGTGGGTTGGAAGAAAATAGAATACCACCAGGCCTTAGGCTTTTGTGCAACTCGGTCAGGATGCGGGGAAGCTCTTGGCTGGGCACATGAAACAAGGAGGCATTGGCGAAGACAGCATCAAACGCCGCGGTCGGTAAATCGAGTGTGAGAAATTCTTGGCAGAGTATTTCACACCCGCTGTACTCTCTCGCCATCTCACAAAATTTTTGGCTGCCATCAAGACCCACTGGCCGATGGCCTAACGATTTAAAATAGCCTACATCCCGACCGGGGCCACAACCAAAATCCAATATATCCAGAGAAGCCCCCTGCTCGAACTGGGACAAGAGCGCACGGTAATTTTGAGAAACATCGTGACTTTTTGTTCCGAACCAAAAGGACTCCGCACTATTGTTGTAGTGGCTCAATGTTGTCTTTTCGACATTCTCAAGTTGTTCTGGAGATAAAGGTTTATCCGTCACTGCTCAGTCTTTCTTTTCAATGGTGATGTTTATTGACTTTGAGGTTCCGGCAAACCATTTCTGGACATAAATAGAGCCCATGATCGGCGCCTTTCCTTCCTCCGGTATTTCTTTGTAGCGTACGCTATTTTTGGTTTCTTTTTCAAATTCAAAGTGCACGATAACTGTTGACATAACTGCCCCTTATTAAATCAGTTCTAATTTTCGAACGCCTACCGGCGATGTCCGCTATTCTATATGGTATTTAGGAACAGGCAATGAAGACAAGCCGCTATAATTTCCACGAACAACTATTTTATTCATATGCCAGGACCAATGAGAGTTAACGCCGCAAGCATGCCCCCTGTGTCAGGCTAGTTG
>JAWSUZ010000063.1:0-87593 GCA_033852165.1 Agarilytica sp.
ATCTCATCAGCCACTCTTAAAATGTCAAGCGATCCAGACCGAACATAAGGGAAAGAAAATTGTCTGTCTGATTTGGTGAGGGGTTGAAACTTAAATTATCTGAAAAATATTTGAAAATTTTACGCAGAAATATACCGGTTTAAGAGGCCGCTTTCAGCCGGATGAAAAAGGTACGAAAATACTGGACTATTTTGGCGAATGACAGGAGTCGACCCTAAGCGGTTCTCCGTGGTAACGTCAGCGGTAAAGCTAAGCCATTAAAATACTTTGAAAATTGGCACGTGAAAAAAGGCTACGCAATATTCGATAACCCTGAAGCAGAAAAGAAAAGTATGTGAAAAATGCAGGGCGCCAATCAACTAACACTTTCGACGCGCGGCGAGTAGACAGCCAATCGTATTCCCTTCTTTATGGCCTAACTTACCGGCTTGCAGAGCAAAAATCGACGGAGCCCTATATTGAGAACCCCTAACAAAATCATCCAGAGCCCGGCACTGCCTCCCCCTCCTCCTGAGGACTCACTTTTAACCGGCGGTGACACTGCGGCTGTATCTTCATTAATAATCGTGACTTTGATATTGCTTGTACTACCCAAGTTTCCACCTGAAAGGTCGACTTCAAAAAATCGGTCGCTATCCACAATGCTGTTGTTTATGATCACTATCGAGATCTGTTTGTATAACTCGTTACGGCTAAAAATCAACTCGCCGCTATTCGCGGTGAAATCTTTTCCAGCTTTAGCACTCCCCTCTTTTATTTCGTAGTTCACCACTAAATCACCATCAGAACCATCCACTCGATTCACGACGAGCGTCAGTTGGTTTGCATCTTCAGCGACGCTATAGCTGCCGAGTGAAAACTCAGCCTTGCCATGGTTGATGATTGTAAAAGAGGCACTCTGTAATTTCTCACCCGTGATATCGGTGACTTCGACCTGACCAAAATAATCCCGATTGTTATCGAGGTGAGCCAGCAGTATCTGATGTTCATAACTTGGCGCTTCATTCGCTACAGCATTAGTCATTTTTTCAACACTAAAACCGTATTGCAGTTGAGAAAAACTTAAACGATTGCTCGACCACTTAAGCCAATAACCCAATTCGTCTTTTTCCACTCGAGGTGACAGGACAAATTCCAAAGCTTGTTGGCTATGACTAAAAGCGGTCATGGCTAATAATGATTCTGAAACTCGCTGATTGCCCATATCATCTTGGGATGTCACCCAGATTTCGTATTGGGTGAGTGCTTTTAAACCGACCAAAATAATGCGATGAGCTTTGCTTTGTTCAAGTAGTCCTGTATGCAAAATATCTTCTTCGCCAACTTCCTGATACTTCACCAGAGCACTGCTCAACTCGTCGTTCTCCCAACCGATAACCAAACTGTTCTCGTTGCTCTCTATAGCTGAGGGCATGACTAAAAATTCTGGCGCAAACAGATCGGGCTCGGCGGCGGTTGTGATCTCTTCAGTTGCATTTTTCGAAACAAGTTTTGAACCAGAAAAACTGTTTTTCGCCATCAACACGGCACTGATTTTTTGATGGCCTGCAGGGTTGCTCGATATTACCTGGCACTGATAGGTTTCACTGGGCGTTAATCCTACCAAGGTGAGCAGATGTTTCTTCACTTGTGAGTTACCTGAGGCAAGGCGTTTTTTTGCGGATCCATCAGTACAATCCAGCCAACTGTCCGTTGCTGTATCGGTCTGCCACGACACGCTAATACTTCGATCGGTTATTCGTTCGACAGTCGGTTCTTCAATGATCAAAGGCGCGGTCTGTTGGCCTAGCACTTTGGTGTTAAACTTTAATACCTCTGGATAAACAGCGGTGTTACCTGCTGCATCGGTGGAACTAACCTGAAAGAAATAACGGGTATCCGCTTGCAGCCCGGTCATCGTCAGATTGTGTTGCGATGTCAAAGCAACTCTAATTTCATCAAGGTCCATTGTCTCGGACGACTCGCCGAATTGGATTAATGAATCGGCTGGCTCATCGGTTTGCCAACGGATAATCGCCGATTGATGGGTCACGTTGACAATCAAGGGAGCGCCAATAAACAAGGGCACTTCATTATCAGGTTCACGCAATGTGGTGAAACTGATTCTATTACTGATCGTCGGACCGTTGCCGCTACCATCGGAAGAAAATACTCCGGCAAAGTACAGGGTTTCCGGGATTAGTTCGCTCAAAACAATACTGTGCTCAACGGTAAGAGTATTATCATTTGACTCAAGCTCTTGTTCACCATCGTCGTATTGAACGCCACTACTTGCTGGCTCGCTTGTTGTCCACATTAGCGTCGCCTGTTTATTCGAAATGCCCACCACTATAGGTCCACTCAAAATATGCGGCGGTTCAGTATCGCTCGATTCTAAAGTTGTAAATTGAGTGATCGCCTCCGCTGGACCGTTACCTGCCGCATCGACGGAGACTACCTCAACTTGATAATTAGTTGCTGCGGATAATCCTGTAACCACGACTCGATGACTCGTTCCCATCTCATCATCTATGAAGTTTACATTGTCATTCAGTTTCACTTTACCATCTGTAATTTCATTGGTTTGCCATTCAATCACCGCGGAGGTTTTAGTAACTTCTGTGATTAGCGGTCTTTCAACAATCCACGGTGCTTGAGTGTCACCGATAATAGTGACTGTGACTAAAGCGACATTAGAATCCAGGTCGCCGTCATTGACTTTAAAAGTAAAACTGTCTTCACCACTAATATTTTGATTGGGGGTGTAAGTGAAGACACCACTGCTCTCATTAAGCACTATCTGACCGAAGCTACTACCGCTCACCAATGAAAATGCTAGCAGGTCATTGTCAGGATCAGAAGCGTTTAGCTGGCCATTCAAAATTTGCTCCACTAGCGTATTTAATTCAGCACCATGCGCAACCGGCGCTTGGTTTTCAATTACGATAGCGGTCACGGTCAAATCGAACGCTGGTAAACTCGCGCTGTCGTTACCATCGCTGACGTTGATCACGATATCGAGTGTGGTACCAACATCATCAGCAGAAGGTGTACCCGTTAAAGCGCCTGTTGCAGAATTGAACTGCGCCCAAGTGGGTTTGTTGGTTAGACTAAAAGTTAAACCATCATCATCGGCGTCACTCGTTGATGGGGTAAAACTATAACTGTCTCCTTCAGTCACTTCAGTATTAGGGTTGCCGCTAATCACGGGCGCTTGGTTTTCAATTACGATAGCGGTCACGGTCAAATCGAACGCCGGTAAACTCGCACTGTCGTTACCATCGCTGACGTTGATTACGATATTGAATGTAGTACCAACATTCTCAGCAGAAGGCGTACCCGTTAAAGCGCCTGTTACAGAATTGAACTGCGCCCAAGTGGGTTTGTTGGTTAGACTAAAAGTTAATGCATCATCATCGGCGTCACTCGTTGATGGGGTAAAACTATAACTGTCGCCTTCAGTCACTTCAGTATTAGGGTTACCGCTAATCACGGGTGCTTGATTAATCAGCTCCGCGTTTGCGTCAGGCACATCAAAAGTTAAAAGCTCTCCCAGGTCGTTAGTTATCGTGTTTTTTGCTCTATCTAGGAGCCACATTTCGTACATTACCCAAGTACCCGGAGGGGAATTTACGGGCAAAATAATTTGGCGAGTGTAGGTGTGCCACTCTGTCGGGTCATCGGACGGGAATAAATCATAGCCCCCAGAATTGTATGCATAGTAAAAGTGTGATGCTCCTAGAGGATCCCGCAAACGAAGCGCACCAAATCTTAAACCCGAATTATTGTCTCTCACCTGGTAAGTGATCGTGACCAGAGTTTCTCCATCCGGCGCTTCAGGGTTGCTCGGTTGTGACTCGATGTGAAGAGCATTCAAATCTAACTCGGGAGCTTCGTAGTCAGGGTTATTGGTAAGCAGTGTAATTTGGTATGGCGGTTCATTAGAAAAATCAATATTTTGCGAATTTAATGCTTGATCTATCATGATCATAGTCGTCAGGGTATAGGTGGTGCTTGCCATATAGTGAGGCATAATAATGTCCACCTGACACAAGTGGTTAACAGAATCATATTGACCATACTCTTCAGTTCTATAGGTGTGCTGGATGTCATCCGTTAGTTGTACATAACAAGCCGAGCTTTCACGCATCCCAGTGGACTCATCGACCTGCCAACTCGTATGAATAACCTGTACTTCTTGTCCTCCAACGGTGCTGATTGACGTGGTTAACGTGGCTGTGTTTTTGACATATTGTGGTAAGGTCAGATCTTCTAGCGGATTGTCGATAGTCAGTGTCCAGTCAGAGTCATTGACTGCGACAAAGTGCTCATTACCCAAATTGTCCGATATGACGATTTGACTGGTCTGCCAGACACCCGATTTGGCGTATTTACTGAGCGTGAAAGAGCCGCTGAGATGAGTGCCTAATTCGCCGTTTCCTAAAGGAATACCATTTTCATCAACTGGATATACATAGAGATCTCGGAAGGTTCCAATTTCACTCGTTATTCGCATATAGGCGTGACGGGCAGCCATGACTTCAGCGTCTAAAGTCAGTAGTTGAATAGTTACAGTGACCGTTTTGTCTTGTTCCTGCGCGCCAATAACATTCGCTTCAAAAGTTAGGCTGGTTCCGGTACTTGCATAAACCAAGGCAATCTGACTTGTCAAAATTAATCCCAACAAGATTCCGCCGATACAACGATTGAATAGCGTCAAGGGATCCCTACAATGTTTAGGTAGACTAAACATAATAGTTCCTCATCATTTGCTCTTGTTCAGTTCGGTACATGAGCTTTAACGATCAGTGATAAAGTCGCACGATTAGCTTTTCTAAATAAGCATCTGCACACTTAAGAGTGGGGTTAAGTTTGAACATTCTCTCCTCATTTGGTAACCGTTCGACCCCTAAATTAAGCACTAGGGCACTGGTTTTGCGTCCTCACGTTACCGTGAGTTTGCCTTTCTCGTAGAGCCAGAAAAGTTAATCAAAACCATGAAAGTTTCGATTGGAGCCATTACGATGATGAAATGTATCAGCCTCTGTCTTGGTGAAACAATACGAAAGTTAAGAGAGGCGCTGATTTAATGCCTAGTATTTGCTGCAATTTCAGTTCCATATGTGATGCAGTTCACGTTTTTCCATTTGCCCTTTAAAGGCCATAAATTTAGATTCTTTATTTAAAACAAGCAGTTAATATCATCTGGATGAATTTCTGTGTCTTATTTAGTTTGGGTGCAAATAGATTTTAACTCGATCGTGATAGAGGTAGCCTCATTGATTAATGACACTATCTGTCAACTTTTCGGCTCATAGTGACATTTTTTGTCAATCCTTTTATACCTAAATCAACTATCGTTTGAATGTTTTGCCTAAATATTATTTATTTTACACCAAGAGTGTCGCTGCGCGGTTTTACTGAGGTGTGGTTTGGTTCTTCGAGTTTGGTGCCATTTTGGCGCGAACGGAGTTTAGGTTCATATATGTATTTTTAATTAATTTTTAATTTAAATTTCCGGCCGTTGTAATAATTCCTGCAACGGAACTAAAGGGTAGATTTGATGAAGGTTTGTTGCTCCTTATTTTGTTGACCTTTTTAGGTCGAAAGTCCCGTTAAAACAAAATCCTTTGTAAATATTATTATTGGCGACAATTTTGTATTGTTTGATGGCAGTTTGTCGCTGTTTATATCGGATCGATATAGCATTGTTTTTTTATTCCGGTTGAGTGAATTTTACCTATAAAAACATGCCAGATAATATCGTTATCTTGTATGTCTTTTCGGTATGACGATCATTAACGCGAAGGATAGATGAATTCAATGAAAAATTTAATTCTGTACTACGATAATTTTCATACGCCATTAGACCAACTAAAGGCTCATTTAGATCCCGAAACTACGCGGTTTCTGGTGATAGACTTGGGTGCAGGGAAAAGTGGTTATCCAGCAACTGTGGATGACAATTTTGATAAATATTTTCCTACTGTATTTGTAGACGGGAAGGAAAAATATTTCTCAGATGTTTTGTGCCAGGCAATTAAAGCGCACGCCCGTTATCAGGGGGGGTACTATTTGTCCGCAGCGTTGTCACGTGCGGTGCAAGTCATGATCTGCTGTCAGGTCATTAACGACTTAGATATTGATAGGGTAATACACGGGTTTGCTGGTAATGATCAGCTGAGATTTGAAATGGGAGTTGGGGCGGTATCAAGCTCAACCACAATTAATTCTTCTGCTCAGATATTGGGAAGCCAAAATGAAGTCAATGATAATGTCTACTCGATTAGTGACAATATGTGGGGCATTAGTTATGAATCTGCTGACCTTTCTGATCCTTTAAATCTGTCGTTAAATCATATTTTGCCGCAAAGCCATACATCCGAATCGATTGAGTCGGAAATTCATAAAATTGGATTTGAGAAAGGTGTTCCGGTCGAACTGGATGATGTTTCCACTGCTGGAGTTGATTTAATTCAGTGCCTTAACGAGATTGGAGAAAAGTATGGGGTTGGAATTTCCGATGTGGTTGAAGACGGGTTTATTGGATTAAAAACACGCTCTGTCTACTTTCATCCTGCGGCACACGCACTGATTGAAGCGCATCGTGATCTTGAACGCTATGTTTGTACCGGTAGGCAAAATAATTATAAGACTGGTGTCGATCAAGCCTGGTCAGAATTGGTTTATCAAGGAGGATGGTTTGACCCTCAACGAGAGTCTTTGAATGAATATATCGATAGCCTCAATAAATATGTGACGGGTACTGTAGTTTTAATTTATTCATTGGGCAGTGTGCGTGTGATTGGACGGACTTCTCCTTTTTCAATATTTAAAGAAAGCCTGGCCATACACCGCATTGGGCAAGACATTAGCGTCAATGGGGTTGGTGAAACCGCAAAATTATTATCTATTGGTTCGCGTGTGGCTTTTACGCGTGAAAAATGTAATGAAATGTAGTGGGAAGTGAAAATGACAAAACGAATCATGTGCGCACCGGATTTTTTTGATGTGGAATACAGTATTAATCCGTGGATGGATCCATCCGTTGATGTGGATAAAGTGCTTGCACAAAGTCAATGGGAATATTTTGTTACGACGCTAAAAGAGCTAGGTGATGAGATTTGTTTTGTACCACCAGTAGAAGGTTGTCTCGATATGACTTTTTCGGGTGATGCAGGGATTGTTGTTGATCAGATGTTTATACCGAGTAATTTTCGTGCGACAGAGCGTCAGCCTGAAGTTGAAAATTATGTTCGCTGGTTTGAGGCGAGTAATTATGACATCGTCAATGTTCCTGAAGGTGTTTATCTAGAGGGGCTGGGGGATGTCGTGTTTGACGGTATGGATGCCATTATAGGGCACGGTATTCGGTCGAATCTTAAGGCTTTAGAGTTTATCAAAAAAACTATTCCCGATATGAATATACGCTGCGATCTAAAGATTATTGATGATCGATATTTTCATTTGGCAATGGCGCTCAGTTTTTTGGATAAAAATACGGTTTTATATTATCCGGGTGCATTTGATGCTGAATCTGTGCAGGCATTGAAACGCTCAATTAAAAACACGATAGCGGTCAGCGAAGAGGATGCGAATCGGTATTTTGCCTGTAATAACCTCGTGATTGGCGATCAGGTTCTCATTGATGGCTGTACGCCTCAACTTGAGTCTGTACTGAATAAATATGGTTTCCAGGTGCGAGTATGCCCGATGTCAGAATTTAAAAAGAGTGGGGGGAGTCTCCGCTGTCTCGTGTTGAGTTTTATGACTACCGATGAATTTAACCGTAAATCCGTGAAGTCTTCGCACGACACTTCCTATATGGCAGAAACATAATTTCATCGATTCTACATGCGGATTAACGTTTTCTAGTCCGAGGGATTGTAATCATAGCTGGCATTGTTATCCGTTCTGCTATTGGGGTCTCTATTCCGATTACTTGAGGCCCACTCCGATTGTAAAACTCGTTAGCAGTGTTGATACCTCTTCTTCCTAGTAGGGGTACGACCTGAATGGAACTTACTTAAGGTGTTAATCCATGCAACCCTAGAGGTTACAGAGCATTACTCTCGTTCCTCACGCTCCGCGTGGGAATGCATGCCGTGCTCAGTATTCAATATTAGCGGCGTTATTTATGAAGTTTGATATGCATTCCCACGCGGAGCGTGAGGAACGAGGGTGTTTGAGTTCAGAATACTTTCACAGTCTCGGAGCGTGAGGAACGAGGGACGAGTATATAGCTGTAAATATTTCAGTCATTGCATTTAACACTTAAGTAAGTGCCATTCAGGTATGACCTTGTTCGGAAACAAATTAGACCGAAACCGTTAACGGCAGTAGTTGTGCTAATCACTTCGTTCGGCGTGAGGCGCCGGAAGTCGGTATTGATAAATTTATAAGTTCAACTGAGCGATGGAAAATAATTATGATTATTTTGGGGTTAAACTCTGCGTATCATGAGTCGGCTGTGTGCTTGATGAAAGATGGCGTTGTGCTTTTTGCACTTGAGGAAGAACGTTTTAATCGTATAAAACACGCGAAGCCAGCGTTAATCAATAATCCAGACGAACTTCCATTGGGCGCTATTAATTATGTGTTGGAGCATGCGAATATTGCTATGAGTGATGTTGCACATATAGCCTATTCCATTCTGCCGAAAGAGCGGCTTAAGAGTTCAGAGTTTGACGAAGCAAAAGAAAATGGTGGCTGGGGAACCCGCGATGGCGAGGCCATTTTTTTACGAGCACGTGTCATCCGTGCCAAGTAAATTAAAGGATCTCGGATTTGCGGGGCAGTTTCATTGGGTGCCGCACCATCGAGCGCATGCGGCATCGGCATTTTTTGCATCTCCCTTCTACAAGGCATTGACTCTTTCGATCGATGGAATTGGTGAAGACAATACCGCCGGTGTCTATCTAGGGGAGGGCAATGATCTCACGAAAATTGCGAGTATTGATTACCCGAATTCTATTGGGTTCTTCTGGGAAAAGTTTTCTGAGTTTCTCGGATTTAGTCCATATGATGCCTGTAAGGTTATGGGTATGTCTGCGAATGGGGACGGGAAAAAAGTACTTGAACCGTTCACAAAAATAGTAACGCTGACTGATGATGGATTGTTTAAAATCAATATTGAGATCATGAAGTTTCGTGCGAATGATTTTAAATCGTTAGAGGAACTCTTTGAAATAAACAAACGTCAAGTCAATGAACCGTTACAACAGATTCACTACGATATTGCAGATGGATTGCAGTTGATGACCAATAACATACTAATGCACATTGTTAGTCACTTTTTAGAACAGACGCAAACAGATTACGTGTGCTTGGCCGGGGGCGTGGGATTAAATTGCGTTTCGAATAATATGATTTATCAAAACACCCATATCCGGGATTTATTCGTGCAGCCAGCAGCGCATGATGGCGGAACGGCATTGGGGTGTGCTTTGTCGATCTGGCACAAAGAAATGGGGAACTCGAAGCGAGCGTATTTACCGAACACCTATCTAGGGCCTGCATATTCGGATGAGAACTATGAGGCTGAGGCCAAAAAAGCAGGTTTAAGCGTTAAACGAATTGATGATATTGAAACTGAGGTGGCGGTTTTATTAACACAGGGAAATATTGTTAGTTGGTTTCAAGATCGTATGGAGTTTGGACCGCGTGCATTAGGCAACCGTAGTTTATTGGCTGACCCTCGCAATCCACTTATTCGCGAAATAATGAACGTAAAGGTGAAGCACCGCGAGGAGTTTCGGCCCTTTGCGCCTAGTATTTTGAAAGAGAATGTAGGTGATTGGTTTAAGACCAAAGGTTTACCAAATGCCTCGTATTACATGTTGATGGCCATGGATGTGATTCCAGAAAAGGCGGGTTTGATTCCTGCCGTCATTCACTCGGATAATACGGGCCGTGTTCAAGTGGTTGAAGAACAGAATAATCCAAAGTATTACAATCTCATCCGTGAATTTGGAAAGCTAACGGGCGTGCCGATGCTTCTGAATACGTCCTTCAACGACAATGAACCGATTGTGTGTTCACCAGCTGATGCTATAAAAACGTTTTTGAGTACGCGAATAGATTTTTTGGTGCTGGGGAATTATTTGATTGCGTCTCCAAACTAGCTTCACATTTTTCTGCTTGGAAACAAGCGTCTATGGGAGATTTTGCGAACGATTTTGTGGCAGAGAAGTTTGTAGCTGGTTTGTAAACTTAAGGCATCTAACCCGATAATGCTCATACCTCTTTGATTTTTCTCCCGAATTTTAAAATAACTTAAGAAAACGATTCAGCAAATAGGAGGAGATCGGGGTCGGCTTAGAGAAGACTCAGTTTCAGTTCGCAGGCTCATAGAACACGAAGGTAAAATCTGCGAAAATGCTAATAAGTGACTGTGATTAAAAACAATGCAGTCAGGTTGACATTTATTCCTGCGCTTGATTTATACTGGTCGCTACACTGGCTTAAAGCAACCACCTACATAAATGCACCGGCTATGGGTGTTAGAAGTAAAATTAGCTTGATTACTGTGAGAAACATATGGGAACTGTAACGAAAATTGATAGGGCAAAATTTTCAATCGGTGATTTGATCCATCATCGACTTTTCGATTATCGCGGAGTAATTGTAGATGTTGATCGAAAATTCCAAGCGACAGATGAGTGGTATGAGCACGTCGCGAAGTCTCGCCCACCCAAAAATAAACCTTGGTACCATGTGTTGGTTCATGAAAGCACCCATTCAACTTACGTAGCCGAACAAAATTTGGAGCCCGATGTTAGTCTAGAGCCTATCGATCACCCGATGATCGAGAAGTTTTTTTCTAAGATAGATAATGGAAAGTATATTAGAAATGAGCCTACTAATTAGAGTGAAAGCTCTTAACAATCGCATTAATGACGGCTGGCTTGCCCTAGCCTTCTACCTCTGACTTAACTTCTTTAGAACCGTTAGCTTGGGGAAATTACTCTAAATCAGCGTCTGCGTTATAAATACAGCGGGGCGATTCTTGAAAAACGCCGGGTGAGCTAGCCAAGGGAGGTTTTACGGGAATAAAGCCATTAGCGAGAGACGAAGACCTCGTTGATTCGTCCACAACGCTTTACCTCAAACTCGCAATTGTTATATCCAATCTTAATTTATTTATTGAGCCAACCCTGCCAAATTTTCAAAGAATTTCAATGAGTTAATATCGCACAGGCATTTGAGTAACAGCGGAGGCTAAAATGTTGGTCTACATGCGCTATAACTAATGGTGTTGGAGGGTGAATAACCGTAACGACAATCCCAATTTACACGGGCACTAGCATGAGTAAAAAACGGGCCAACTCTGTCACTAAGCGGTTTTAATTTCATCGAATACCGTTGCAGCGCCGGGCGGCTAACCGGGTGATGAAAATGCAAGACGAAATGATCAGTAAAATCCGTTGGCACGCCCAATCAGCGTCTAAACATACTGGCCAAAAAGTGTTGGCTGAACGGGTTCTTGAGGTCATGTCCACTGTAGACCGGCGCGAGTTTGTACCGGACATTAGCCAGCGTAACGCTTATGAAGACTGCCCATTGTCTATCGGCAGTAACCAGACCATTTCTCAGCCCTTTATTGTGGCGTTAATGACGGATTTATTAGATCCTAAACCCGAGGATCATGTCCTAGAAATTGGGACTGGATCGGGGTACCAAGCGGCTGTGTTAGCCGGTCTGGTGAGCGCGGTATACAGTATAGAGATCATCGAATCTCTAGGGTTAAGTGCGAAAGAGAGATTACAACACTTGGGTTACACCAATGTTTTTACGACGGTGGAGGATGGTTATTACGGCTGGATTGACGAAGCGCCATTCGACAGCATTATTGTTACCGCAGCGGGGCCCTCGTTACCTGAAGAGTTGTTGGAACAACTAAAGCCCGGCGGCAGAATGGTCATTCCGATTGTCGACAGCACATTTAACCAAGAACTTTTACTCGTTAAAAAAAGCGCAACAGGAACCTATACCGTTACTTCAAAATTGCCCGTGCGCTTTGTGCCACTTACGGGAAAGCATGATAGTAAGTCGTAAAACATTCATAGAGTGGGAAAAATAGGAGGCCGTCATGAATTACCTAATTACGGGAGGCACTGGATTTATTGGCCAGGCTATGTGTAAAGACTTACTGGCAAAGGGCCACCATGTGGTGGTGCTAACTCGTTCGAAACAGAAGGTGTTTGATGTCTTTCAAGACCGCGTTGCCGCTATTGAGTCTTTAGTGGACATTCCGGCAACTCAACAGCCGGAAGTTATCATCAATCTTGCGGGTCAGAATTTGGCAAGTAAGCGCTGGACAAAATCGTTAAAAAAAGAATTTGTAAGCAGCCGTGTTGACGTTACCAGCCAGGTCATTAATTACATTCAACAATGCCAAAACAAACCTAAAGTGTTGATCAGCGGTTCCGCCGTCGGATTTTACGGCGCTCAAGGAGATAATATATTAACTGAACAAAGCGCTGCCCATTCTGAATATCAATCTGTTCTTTGCCAGCAATGGGAAGAGAAAGCCTTTGAAGGAACAAAAGAAGGCGTAAGGGTTTGCACTATTAGAACGGGAATTGTATTGGGAGCGGGCGGGGGCGCTTTACGCTCCATGTTGCCGCCATTTCGTTTTGGAATGGGCGCGTATTTAGGTTCAGGAAAACAGTGGATGTCTTGGATTCACATTGAAGACTGGGTTCGAATTGCAAACTTTATCGTTGAAACTGAGTCGATACAAGGACCGATTAATGGTACTTCTCCTAACCCCGTCACCAACAAATATTTTTCAAAAGCGCTGGGTAAGGCAATTCATCGACCTGTCTTATTTTTCTCTCCCAGATGGGTGATCAAGTGTTTAGTCGGCGAGATGGCACATCTTTTGTTAACCGGTCAACGAGTCGTACCCAGAGCTTTAGAAGAAGCGGATTTTGAATTTAAGTATCCTGAGTTAGAGCAGGCTTTTAAAGAAGTTTTGGGGTAGTTTTTAGATGTCGCAAAATAGTGGTGTCAGGTCTTGCCTTTTGCCCTAGAGTGACGATGCGGTGGTCAAGTATTAAGAAAAGTTGGTGAATATTTTGGCGCGTCCGACTTAGGGCGTAGCCAAATTGTGACGGCAAAATGCAAGTCCTGCCCCCTTCCCCTCGTCGTTCTGTACTCAATGCTGGCATTATCTGCAGTTGTTTTGGGTGCGATCAAACTGTTATCGTGTGCGCCTATTAAATCCGCCAGGTTATTCAGTGTCATTTGTTTATAAAACCCATTCGTTTGTAATCGACCCAATTCACTACACCATTGAAGGGCCGAAAGGCATCGTAAAGGCACGACCGAAAACCTTTTCCCTACTCGTGTTAATGCTTCAGCATCCCAGAGAGGTGTTAAGCAAAAACTTTCTGTTAGAAACCATTTGGGATGATGTTACCGTCGGCGAACAAGTTTTGTTCCAGTCAGTTGGCGAGATCCGTAAATTATTCCAGCAGCCAAGCGTTATAAAAACGCACCCTAGAAAAGGGTATTCTTGGGTGGCTGATGTTGAACGGGTAGACAGTAAATTAGTGGGTGTTGAGCAAACAGATGCGACCCTGAATGAGCTCGGCCCGAAGAATAATATCCCGAACAATGCCTCAAACAATGTTGCTGCAATAGCTCAATCGTCAGCTCCTCGCTCCATGCTCGGACCTGTTATAACCGTGCTACTTGTTGCGGCGCTTGTCTTTACCACTTTCTTTTTTAATCAAAAATCCCCCCAAGTGGCGGGTACCGTTATCATCCTTCCGGTCAAAAATACTATTGCGGGTAATGGCCATAATTGGGTATACCTCGGTGCGATGGATCAACTTATTAAGCAGGTAGAATCAACTGCCGAGGCAGTAGTGATGGAGCCGATATTCGTGCTCGGTAGTATGCAGAATGCTGGTTTGAAGCACGATTACGCGAGTGAAGATGTGGCACGGCTTTTTGAGGTAACTGGAGCAAATCTACTGGTTGAAACCGAACTGTCCGGCTCTGTAGAAGACTACCGTTTGAGTTACAAGCTGCATCTTAAAAGCACACTCAAATTTGGCGTTATTATCGAGCAAAAACTTGACCTCGCTCTCGAGCAGCTTGCTGGAATCATCGCGAGGCAGGTGGGTAACGATGCCCGTCCGGTCAGCCAACACTTTCATAGCGAATTCAATAATGCTTTGATGGCTCGTGCATTGGAGGAGAAGCGCCTCGGCAACCTGAAGACTGCCAGTGAACTGCTGTCCAGCCTCATTGGTCTAGAGAGTAACAATATAACCGCGCACCGGCTGTTAGGCGTGATACTCATTCAGCGAAGTGAATTTGATGCGGCGCAAGCCACTTTGCAGGAAGGCATTCAGCGAATGGGTGAAGGCGGAGAGAAGGAACACGCTAAGCTACTTTATTGGATAGCTTCGGCACAAACTGCGCAAGGCTGGCACGAGCGAAGTTTAAGTACCTTAACCGAGGCTGACAAGTTTGCGACTGAGCACCAGGACTGGCTTTACCGTGCATATATTGCCCAATTGCAGGGGCGGAATTACGAACAATTGGAACATCTCGCGCAAGCGGAAAATGCACTACAGCATGCGCTTGAATATCATGGGGTTATCCACTGTCCTATCGGTACTGCTAGCACTCAACTTCAATTAGCGCGGCTATTTACCTTTCAAGGTCGGACCGATGCTGCAAAAAAAGCGCTACAGAAAGCGAGCAAACTCATCAATACCCGTCAATTGCAGGTTCTAGCAGCAATGTTACTGGATACAGAAAAAGAAGTTTTTCCCTTGTAAATCAACGGTTTAATAAAGTTTAAGAAGTTTTTAATAGGCTTTTAGCGGCAGTTTTTGGAAAGTGTGGCCCACCAGATTTTCTAGAGCCGTTACTTCCATGAGCCAGTCAGCCAATACCCGTGCGTTTATTACTCTCAGCATTTTTCTTACATTCAGCACGATGATGCTGACCTCCGCGTTGATGTTCATCAACCGTCACAATGACGCCACAGCCATGCTGCATACCGTGCTGGGTTTTAGCATTTTAGTGCTGGCACTTTGGCACATGAAAAATAACCTTGCGCCTTTGCTGCGTTACTTCAAAAACCGACGGAGTAAAGCCGGTCGGATAAATTGGGCGCTACCGGTGGCCACTATAATGAGCACTACGATTGTGCTTTTATCACTCGCTCAATTCGGCCCGTTTATGGCGTTGTATGAGTGGGGCAATATTTTGCGCACGAGTGATAACAGCAGCGAGGCGAGTCAATCGGAGATCACTTATATACAGGTAGATAATTCAACAGCAGAAGCTTTAGGGGCAGACATCACTATCGATTTTCGCAAGGGCTCGCACTTTACATGGCCCCAGTACGCGATATGGCTAGAGACGATGGAGGGGGAATTTGTACAGCCGTTGTTTATCACGTCAAAGCTTGCGGATAATAACTTCGTCAATAAAGTGACCAAAAAAAATGCGCAACAGGTGTTAACCTCAAACCCTTTTACGTCTAAGGATTTAAACTTTAGTGACGTTTTTGATTTCGTTGTTGAGCCTGCTAGCAAAGGGCAGCGACTTCGGCCTGAATCGCTGCCTGTTTTTTTGCATCAGCTTGGGCTGATCTCGGAGGAGGGCTTGCATGTCCCGACGGAGAAGGACGTGATCACCGATGCGTATACGGGTGCAACGATGCTTAGTAATTTTTTATACACCTCGAATACCAGCACCGTACTACATGGGGAATACCGCCTACGCTTTGAGATTAACCAGTCGTTTGATTTTAATGAATACTATTCCAGCGACCGTTTCCCTGATGACGCAATATACTCTGGGAATGGTTATAGCGCTCAGCCGTCGGTGATTTATGAGACGATTATTGATTTTTGTGCCCAACAACGTTTTTACGTTATGACGCCTATTGGCCATGGACACCACTCGGGAAAAGACGGGCATGTGTATCCGAGTCTGGATAAGTTGAGTACAGCATTGGACGTGGTGGACAGAATTATTGTCGAGGTAGACAGGCATTCTCAGGAACCGTTAATGACTTCAGGTAATTAAAAAATCAGCCACTCTTAAATGACCGTCATTCTTAGAAAAGAGTCATACCCTGCAATAGAATATACAAATAGGTTGGTCGGAAAGCGCAGAGTCTAGGCAGTCTTACTGCAAGTGGTACGATGGGTGAGAGGGAAGATCACTACCATTTTCGCAATCTAGATATCATCATTTTTACTTATAAAAACATGCGTTTTCCGTTTCAGAGAAAGTTGTTTTTCGATTGGAAAGTATTTGAGAGGCTAGAAATAGAGTAGGCAGCTGGAAAAATATTACGGCAGAAACGGTTAATGATATTGTCGAGGTGATCAAAAGAAAAGTTGAAGTCAAAGTCAAAGTGTCAGTGTCTACAGCTCATCATTAGAGTGTCTGAAAAAAATGGACATACGATCGGTTTTTACCCGAATCGTGAAATGCGGTGGTAGTTGGGTGTTGCGTAGATAGCTTATGTGTTTTCTACGTTTTGGCATTGATCTTCCCCCTATGAAGTGGTGTCCATTTTGGGGGGGAGATCAGCCTCAGCGCGTTAACGTTCTGGGTTTTTAATCCTTTATGATGGGGGAGCCCCTAGAACTTTTGTCTCATTTCTCTTTTAAGTTCCAATAACTTTTCCTGTTGGTCTGGCGAGAGTATCGCGTATATTTGTGCTTGTCTGCTGGCCGCTTCAAGAATACGTTCTTCTGCTTTGGTGGCTGTTGCTTTGGCGATTTCGGCTACCTTTTCGTCATAGTCTGATGCGCCGGGGTCTAATGCCATTAATTGCTGAAACACTTGGTGTCGAGCGTGTTTTAGGTGCTTATGGTGGCCTTTCCGGTTTCCGATAATATCTTTGACGCTTTGCTTTTGTTCATCGCTTAGGTCTAATAATTCACCCATTAGAAATGCGTGCATTTTATGGTGGCCGCCCATCCCTCCATGCATTCCACAGAGTGTTTTACCTTCTTCTTTGTGATGGTCAAAGGCGAATACAGTTCCTGCTGTTGCAATGCTGCCGGTTAGTAGTACGGCGACGAGTAGTTTTTTCATGTTGGTCTTCCTGTTCGGGTATTGGGTAGAGTGTAGTTCGATTTGAATGGATAGTATGTGGCAGGTAACTGCTAAGATGGGTTAACGCTGTGTAAAGTTATGTAAAGCTTATCATCACTTCTGCTGCAATGATTTAAAGTTTGGAATGTGCGGTTAAGCTAGCTATGGCTTGACTCTTTACCGATATCTGGCGACCCCCCATATGAATTCTGTGATGTATAAGATCCTGCTCGTTGATGATGACGTGGAGTTGTGCGAATTGCTTTGTGAGTTTCTCAATGGCGAAGGCTTTGCAACGAGTGCGGTCCACAACGGTCAGGCGGCTTTGGACGCGGTGAAAGCGGAAGGGCAATACGATGCCTTGGTGCTGGATATTATGATGCCCAAAATGAGCGGTTTGGAGGTGTTGCAGCTGTTGCGCCAACGGGTGTCGACACCTGTGATTATGTTGACTGGGCGGGGTGACGATATTGATCGCATTGTGGGCTTGGAAATGGGCGCGGATGATTACTTGGGGAAGCCGTGCAACCCTCGGGAGCTGGCTGCACGGCTGAAGGCTGTACTGCGCCGTGCGGGGGCTTCGAATCGCTTAGCTGGAGGTTCAACAAGCCTGAGTTTGCATGGCATAAAAATGGATGCGGGGCGACGGGAGGTCAGTGTCGATTCGGAGCCGCTGGAACTCACCAGCGCGGAATTTAATACCTTGGAGCAATTAATGGCATCTGCGGGAAAAGTGCTGAGCAAGGAATATTTAACTGACAAGGTTTTACACCGAAAACTTGGTGCTTACGATCGCAGTATTGATGTGCATGTGAGCCGTATCCGGCAAAAATTAACCAAGGCGGGGAAGGACCCGGCATTGCTCAAAACAGTGAGAGGGGCGGGGTATCAGTTTGTTAGCGCGGAAAAGCCCGAAGTGAAGGGGGACCGTTAAGGTGTTTAAATTTCGCAGTTTATTTTGGAAGATATTTTTTGCGTTTTGGTTGGCCAGCTTATTTGTTATTTTTGCCACCATATTTGTGGTGTTGAAACACAGTAAGACTATCGACGTTAAAGAAAAGCACCGGCAAAAAATCGAACAGGTTAGCCGCGTAATTGTTGATGCTTACGAGGAGGGTGTTCCTTTTCAATCGATTCACCAAGCTCAAAAACGATTTAGGCGGATGCCGGAACTGCATGCTTTTCATCGGCATCATTGGTTGAAAATATTGGATTCTAAACATAAGGAGATATTTTTCCATGATCCTAAGCTAATGCGGCAACAAAATTCAAAACATAAACCCAAGCCTGGAGAGCGCCCAAACTGGGACGTGATTAATCGTCCTATCGAGCATTCGATATCGAATAAAAAATCGAAACCCCGAAAAAGGATTTCCTTTGAATTTACCAGTGCCAGTGGTGAACGCTACCGTGTGGAGACGAACCCTGGGGTGGTGCCGATGTTTATGCGCACTATCCTCCACGGCCTCACCCGTTTGCAGTTTGTGCTTATTTTATTGGCTTCTAGTGTGGTGAGTGTTTTGCTCACTTGGATGATTACACGACCTTTAAAAATACTGGGCGCGTTTAGCCGCAATTTTGCTGATGGCGATTTTCAGTTGCGGTTGGATGACGTTCTGTTAACGCGTGGTGATGAAATTGGTGAACTCGCGCGGGACTTTAATGCTATGGCGATTAAGGTAAGTCAAAATTTCGAATTTCAGCAACAGCTTATGCATGACGTTTCCCATGAGTTACGTGCTCCGTTAGCTCGCTTGCAGGCGGCTTCTGCGATTTTGCAGCAGCAGAGTTCGGATGGTGATTCGAAAATGATTGAACGCATTGACCTTGAGTGTGAACGCATTGATAAGCTGATACAGGGAATACTCGATTACACGCGAATGGAGCAGGCAGCGGCGGTTAAATCAGCGGTTAATGTGGAGGTGTTATTAGGGACGGTGTTGGAAAACGTTCAGTTTGAATTTAAGGCCCGTACGATAAACATAGGGTTTGATGACGATTGTTCTTCTCAACAACTCTTCATAAATGGGTATTTGGATTTATTGCAGAGTGCGTTGGAAAATATCTTGCGCAACGCTTGTAAATACAGCCCTGCAAGTACGCTAATCGAAATTACCGTTAGTCGTGCCCCGGAGTTTATTACGATTCGCATACGTGATTTCGGCCCAGGTATTGATGAGGGCGAGTGTGAAAAGTTACTCACGCCTTTTTATCGTGGTGGAAACGAAATGCACACAGAAGGCTTTGGCCTGGGTTTAAGCATTGCTCAGCGGGTGGCGAAAAAACACGATGGGTGTGTGTTGTTAGAAAACCACCCTGGAGGTGGTCTTGATGTGAGTATGCAGTTACCTTGCGATAATATTGATTGATTGATTTCCTTTTCGGTTTTAGGGCCGTGTCTTACCCAAAGAGTATCTTTGCCTGAATATTACATCGAAGCCCGGAGGGGATTAATGGTGCGCTGCTAGCTGCTAAGAAAATTACTCTGAAATTCCCCTCTCTTCTTTATTCCGGGTTTTTCAGCTCTGGCAGCTCTTGAAGCTCTTTAAGCGTTGGTTGTTCTGGCATTACGTTTAAGGCTTCTTTCAGTGTGTCGCGTGCTTCACTGAGTTTGTTTTCACCTCGTAATTTACTAATTTTACGTTTGACTGCATCGGCAATCGCGCCCGTAATTTCTAAGGCTTTTGTATTGCCGGGTTGTAGTTTTAATATGGCGACATACACTTCTGCAGCATTGCTGGTCGGGGGGCTAAGGTATCGGCCCACGGATGCGTGCGCGTCGGCAACTTCAAATAGACGGTCGATCTTACTCTGAATTGTGGTGGGGATTTTTTTGGCTGTGGCGAACCAGATGCTATTCTCTGAGCCGGTTGCGCGGTCATCTCCCATCCGATCAAACTGCCACCATCCGGCGAGGCTGGATGCAACGATGACGATGATGGTTAATATGGCGGGTAGGACGCGTTTATTGTTTTGCGATGGCGGTTCGATTCCATCAAGAAATTTTTCTATTGTCAGTGTGCGGCTTTCTCTGCTCAGTGATACGGATTGTTTGAGAATTCGGTTAGCCTCGCGACTGGTGCCTTTGATTGTCGGTGGGGATAGTTTTGCCTCTATCGCTTTGATGGAGGTTTCGCCGTTGTATGGGTGTTTACCGGTAAGCAGTTGGTAGGCCACGCAACCGAGTGCGTAAATATCGTCGCGAGGGTCTGGGTCTTTACCTAAAAACATTTCTGGGCTGGCGTATCGAGGGGTAATGGCTCCCCACATACCGGGATCAAAAACGGTTTGGTCGTTGCTGTTCTCTGATGTGTTTGACGCGCGGGCGATACCAAAATCCAGTATTTTTACATTGCCATTGTTGGTAATGAATACATTGCCGGGTTTGAAATCGGAGTGAACAATATTTTCACTGTGGGCGTATGCGAGTCCTCGGGCCATTCCCTGAATAATGGGGAGGGCTTCTTTAAATGGTAGGCCGCGATTAATCGATTTTTTTAAAAAATCAGAAAGCGGTTCGCCTTCCAATAACTCCATGCACAAGTAGGCATCGTTTCCGTCTCGATCGAAATCATAGACGGTGGCCACATTGGGGTGGGCGAGTTTTTGAGATTTTTTGGCCTCTCTTTGCAAAGAAATTAGTGAGGCTTTGGTGTCTTTGAGTTCGGCAGTGATTAATTTAATGGCGATATAGGGTTCGCGATCTTCAGTTTCTTGTTTGCGTAAATCCAATGCGCGATAGACCACGCCCATTCCGCCTCGGCCAATCTCTTCTTCGAGTATGAAGCGTTCTTTAAGGCATGATCCTACAGTTGGACAGGGTGACGTGGGTTGAGTGTGTAAGTGTGTTTTTGACAGAATGGTTTTTTCGTCGTTATTGATTACTTCTGTGTTTTCTTCTGGGCTGGGGGAATTTAATGCTGATATTGATCCGTTGTTTTCTATCATTTTTCAGGAACCGTTTTAGGAACCAGTAAAAACTCACCGAATTCATGTTCGCTTTCTTGAAGCTTTGCATACAAAGGCGTTTGTTCTACATTCAGTTCTTTTGCCCGAATTTCAACTTTACGTTTTACTTTCATAAATATGTCGGAGCTTTCAATAATGCCGTTGCTTTGTTTGAGTACGTCGATAAAGGCACTGGCAAAAACCGAATGTCCGTTACCTCCGTCGTCGAGTACGGGTTTAATGCCGCCGGATGTGAGTAGGTGGCGAGACGGCGTTTTGGCCATTGTGCGAAGCCACTGGTTGCGGGCATCTTCGCTCATGCCTGCGTCTAGATTAATGGCTGTGTTGCGTGTGAGTGCGCCGGAATAACACGAATCGGCCACTAGCAGTACGTGTTTGGCGGACATGGAATTAACGATGTCGGTAATGGCAATCGTTGAGATCCAGTTGGCGGTGCTTGTGGGTTCAGCGTCTGTGGGTAACCAATGGCCTCGATTATTGGTTTTATCGAAAGCGCCGTGACCCGCGTAATAAATGAGTAAGTTGTCTTTGTCGGTGAGCTTACTGCGAACATCATTTAATGCTGTCATCATTTGATAACGCGTGGCGTCGTTAAGGTTGGTGACGTTAAACCCGAATTTATTTTGCAGTAATTCACCGAGGACTTTTGCATCGTTGGCGGGGGTGATCAGCGGGTCCATGTGTTGGTATTGGGTGTTGGCAATGATGAGCGCATAGTAATTACCGTATTCATCGTCGCTGTTGCTGTCTGCAATTTTTAACCCTTCTGGTAATGCTTTATGCAAGTGAAACTCGACATTGTGTCGTTTGCCTTGTTTATCGATGGCGATAACATCGACAGTGGTTTTGTCTTTTTCGAGTGTGACTTTGGATTTAAATACGCCGTTTTGATCAAACTCTGCAGACGCACCGTTAACAGTGACGGAAATTAAGCCGGCAGGAGCGTCCACTTTCCCAATGATCACGCGTTCGCTTAGGTCGGCACTGGTCATGATTTTTGATATGGAGCGAGTGCTCGCAATAGCAGGGTCCAGAATGTTAATGCTGGGTCCGTCCATTTCGATTGCCGGGGTTTGTATTGGGGATCGAGTGTTTTGTGCGACGGCTCCGTTTTGAGCGTTATTGGATCGCGCATTATGCTGAGAACGATTATGTGGCGGGTGGTGAGGCCGGTGCGCTTGTCCACCGTCATGATTGTGCACGTCGATGCGAACATTGGGGCCGTATGCGCGATGAAGTTTCGCTGAACGGCCTTCTTTAATTTGCTGCATAATATTTCGGGCTTCGGATTTTGTCACCCAAATCACTTTAAAGCCGCCTGTTGTTCCTCTCGACTTGATCATCACTTGCTGAAGTTTTTGCGATGCGTCGTTGGGGTCGTTGCACCAAGCGTCGCTAATCTTGTGGAGTTTGCGAGGTTCAAATGTGGTGAAGCCGGATTCGCCATTGCAGCCGGTCGTCTCGGCGATGACTTCAATGTCACTGTATGCCAGGGCTTGCGTGCTGAGTAGGCCGGTAAGCCCAGCCAAAAGAAACGGTAGTATGCGCATTATTATTCTTGCCTTTTATCCAATTAAGGGCGATTTAACATGTAAACTTGGCTTGATAATACCGTTTTGAGGGGGATGTTTGTAGCAGTTTTTGAGGGCTGAATTGGCGGCCTTAAGTCTTTTTCTTACGCAGTTCTTTGGTGCGTGCTTGTACTATTCTTAAGGATACGCGCGGTGGGTATTTCATATGGTTCTTCGCAGAGCCCTCAAAGTTTAGGTACTGGTTCATTATGTCGAAAACCAATAGCGAAATTATCAAAAAGTATATTCAGCAGGTCTGGGAGGCGGGGAACTCCCGGATTATAGAAGAGCTGATTGCGCCGGATTTCGAATACAATGTGTCTATCTCAAAGGAGGTTAAAGATAAGGCTTGGTACTGCCGTTTTGTGGCGACTATGCGGCAGCCTTTTGTGAATACGAAGGTCGAGATCATTAGCGTGGTTGCTGAGGATGACAATGTTGCCATTTATTTTCGGATTTTGGGGAAGCAAGCGGAGAAAGCCTTCGGGATAGAATCGAGGGGGAAAGAGGTGTATGTCGACGTCATGTCATTTTTTACGTTGAAGGGTGGGAAGATCACCCGTTGTCAGGCGGTCATGGACTTGGGGGCTATGACGGCGCAGTTGAAGTAGCGTTTAAGGTTATCGCTGATTTAGGCCAAATAATGGCGCTATATTGATCGATTGTTTCTTGCTCTTCGCATTCCTGACTAAACTCATTTCTAGGTGGCTGTGTTTCTGGTTTGGCATACTTTTGATGTATGCCTACGGGGACGAGCCTGTTAAGTGAGACTGCTGAGTAATCGTATGAAGCCCCTTATTTTGGTTGTTGATGACTGCGAAGTTTACTTAGAAATGGTTGCTAGTAGTTTGGAGGAAAAGTACAAAGTTATCACAATGGATTCTACCGAAAATTGCCTTGAAGCCATTAAAGAGTTAAAGCCTGATCTTATCTTTCTCGACATTATTATGCCGGGTCTGGATGGGTATAGCATCTGCCAATTACTGAAATCTTCAGACGATACGGCGTTTATTCCTGTGATTTTTCTATCGGGCTTGGATCAAGTCTCTGATCGTATAGAGGGCTATGCCTGTGGCGCTGAGGATTATATTACGAAGCCTTTTGATGAGGATGAGCTTTTTCATAAGGTCGATGTAGCCCTAGACAATGCGAAGCGGCAGCAAAAATGGGCTAAGCAATATGAAAATAACCGAGAGCAGGAAAGCGTGGCGCGTAGTGCCATAGATCAGGTGTTTGAAATGGGCGCTTTGATGGGCTTCCATCAAAAAAGTGGCCAATGTTCGGATGGGGATGATTTGGGGGCTGAGGTTATTGAGGTATGCCATGCGTTGGGTTTGGATGCTGTGGTTCAGATGCAAACACGTAAGGGGGTTCGTCACACGGGTTGCACTTCCGATAGCCTCGAAGCTAAGTTACTTTTTAAGAGTTTTAGCTCGGGTTGCGACCTTCATGTTCGCAATCGCTCAGTTTTTCATAGCAATAGCTTGTCAATTTTAATCAAAAATATGCCGCAGGATGATGATATTCGCTATGGGCGATTTAAAGACCATTTACAGATGTTGGTCAATTCTGCGAGCCACTGTTTGGAGGCGATTGAATATGCGGCTGTGGCTGCCACTACGAAAAACAGAGAGAGTGTTGCAGGTTCCTTGGATTCTTCTGGGGATACTATGGGTGGGCTTACAACGAAGCTTTCTAGCCTGTTAGAGAGCATGAGAATTTATACAAAGGCTCTGCCTGTTGAGGCGAATGCGATTGGTGAGCTGGAAAGGCAGATTGACCTTTGTGTGAACTGCGTTAATAGCATTGGTAAGGCTTAGTTTCCGCGTCTCTCGTTTCAATCTCGTTCCAGTCTCGTTCCAATGCTATTGAGTTGAGTTGGGTTGATGGGAGGGCTTCAGTATTTCGTAAGGTATTTCCAATACATGCTACAAGCGCATCCTATGGGCATCGCTAATGCCATCCTCGAAATACTCTACGTCCATGTAATTCATGGCATTAAGCGGTATAGGAGCAGCTTCTGAAGCACTGAAACGACGTGCAAGCATCGACTTAATTTAACTTCCAATGTGTTCAGCATTGCATTTTCGGCCTCCCATTTTTTCCATTGACTGTATTGGTGCTCAGGTGAATACTCTCCTCTCTATTTTGGGCGGAATTGCATCATGGGCGTTAAAGACAGTATCAGGCCGGTTTTTCGGCCCATTTTGAATATTTTTGAGTCATCTGAGGGGCCGTACTCGTATAAATCATCGCATCGGGTGATTTTGCTTGTGATGGGGGTTCTCTTTTCGCTGTTGGCGACGGCTGTATTGGTGATTTCTGGTGGGGCTGAGTTGGGGTATTTGTTACCGGTTGTTATTTTTGGCGGGACGGGCTTGGTGAGCCTTGTTGTAGGGTTTCTGGGGTCGGATCGGGCAGTGGCTAAGATTTGGGGTAGCCGTTGACGGCTGTTTGCGTTTTGTATGCGAGTTGGATGTGAAAATTAGGATGTACTGAAATTCAGTGCTGGCATTCGATGTTTGGAACGTTGAATCTATGGATGGGGAATCACTGCTGTCCCAGTTAAATAAATCGTATTGTTCTGCGAGTTAGCTGCATTGGTGCGTCACGTGGAAAGTTTTTTACCGCCGACATGAAATCGGCATTGTTCTCTCCGGCTCGTCTTAAACCCGTCAATGGGGGCTCGGACTCAGCATCCCTCGGCAATTGCTCCATGCTTACTCTATTACACGCCGTCCTGGCGTAATGCTGCATACGGTCTGAGAGATCAACACCAAATTCATATCTAACATTTTACCGGGGCAGTAGTGACAGGTGATCCATTATGTGTGAGTGGACGTATGTTTTGTGGAAAATTAAATTTATATAAATAGAGACTGTACGATGGACCAAAATTCAATATTATTTCCTGTTATTGCCTTAGCTTTTTTAACTTTTTTTATTGGTTTCTGGCTGGGGAAAATTAGACTTTCTTCTGTGAAAAAAGGTGAGCTGAAACTCGGCTATTATAAAGTGAATAAAGGCCAAGAAGTGCCGGAGCATATGGCGCAGGTGAGCAATAATTACGATAATTTGTTATCGCTTCCGATGCTGTTTTATGTGCTTTGTATTTTGTTGTTTGTGACTAAAGAGTTTGATTTTGCTCAAGTTGTTTTAGCCTGGATCTTTGTCTCCCTTCGTTTTCTTCATAGTTTTATTCACACGACTTACAATAATGTTCGGCATCGTATGCGGTCTTTTCTAGGAGGGGTGGTTGTGTTGCTCGCGATGTGGGTTTTGTTTGCGGTGCGTCTGGTGGGCTAATCCGCTTTCTTTTATTGGGTTTAGGGTATGCCATTGTTTAAATTTTTGTTTGTTTTGTCTGTGGGCTTGGTGTTTGCGAATATTGCCTGTGCAAAGGTCGATTTAGTTGTTGTGGAAAAATCGAAGGAGCGGTTGGTTTTCTTGGATGCTGGTCGTGTTGTGAAGGAGTATACGGTGGTCTTTGGTGCAAACCCAGTTGGGCACAAGCAGCAAGAAGGTGATGAGCGCACTCCAGAAGGGGCGTATGTTCTCGATTATAAAAAATCGGATAGCGCCTTTTATAAATCCATTCACATTTCCTACCCCAATGAAGCTGATCAGCTTAGGGCGGAAGATTTAGGTGTAGCCCCTGGTGGGTTTATTATGATCCATGGGCAGCGTAATGGCTTGTCTTGGTTGTCACGATTGACGCAGTTGTTTAACTGGACGGATGGTTGTATTGCGGTAACGAATGCTGAAATGGATGAGATTTGGCAGTTGGTTGAAAAGGGCACGGCGATAGAGATTAAACCTTAGCAGGCTCAGTCTTAATGACCTTTCCCTGCTAGGCTGCATTGTCTCCCGTCTCCCGTCTCCCGTCTCCCGTCTCCCGTCTCCCGTCTCCCGTCTCCCGTCTCCCGTCTCCCGTCTCCCGTTGTACCGTTGTACCGTTTTACCGTTTCGCCTGCAATGCAGTGAGCTTTCTTTTGGCTTCGCTATTGTATGGGTCTATTTGGAGTATTTTCAAATAGTTTTCTTTGGCATTTTCGCCAGCAGGTGAAAATAGCTTTCCGTCTTTTTCAAAAATATTGGCATTTTCGAGTAGGCCCGCAATCTGAACTTTTTTGAGGGTTGTTATTGGGCTTTTTTGGTTGCGTCTTGCTATGTCTAAGCGGTTTTGAACGCTGTTGATATCAATCTCTGGATTGATGTCGATGGCGTTTTCGATGTGGTCTTGGGCGTTGCCAAAGTTTTTATTATTGATCGCGGATTTTGCGAGGGATAAATATTTTTTGGCGATAGTTTTCTTTCCGGCTAGCGCTTGACTGTTACCGGGCGCAATAATCAAAATTTGTTCGTATTTGCTGAGGGCATTGCCTTCGCCTTTACGTAAGCGGTTTTCGCCAAGTGCTGTGAGGGCTTCCAGTAATAACTTGGTGACTTGCTCTGAAGGGGCTTCGCTTATCGTGACTGCCTTTATTGGAGCCGGGACTCTTTCGGGTGTTTTTGGGCTGAGTAGGGAAAAAGAAGTCACTGCCAGTACTGCGGCTGCGGCGACACCCGCAAAGATAAAAGGCTTAGTTTTATTATCGCTTTGCGAATTTTTTACTGAGGAGGAGCTTTGTCTTTTTTCCTCATTATTGTTCGTGTTGCTGCCTTGCCCACGGTTTAGCTTGGGGTCTGTTCCTATTGGTGCCGGTGCTCTGGTGTTTTTCTTTTCTTTCTTTTTATTATCGTTTTTGTTTGTTTTTACCAGGGTTGGATCACTGGGGCCGACGCCGGTTTCTGCTCTGGAAAATAGTTTCGTTTCAATGCTGGCTTGCTTCACCAGGGTTTCGTCGTTTTCGTTATCGACTGAGGATGTTTGGAGAATAACGGTATCGTCAATGCTCTCTTGAATGGGGTGGTCTCGCTCGATGCTTTCCAGTGCTTTGACAACATCTTTTCCGCGACTGATACGGTCTTCGGCGGATTTCGCAAGCATGTGTTCCAATAATTCTTGGTACTGCGAAAGATGGGGCGGTAGCAACGGTACAGGGTCGTTAAAGTGTTTATAGGCTGTTGCAATTAAATCGGGACCTTCGAAAGGAACGCGGTTGCAAAGCAGTTGATAAAACATAATGCCAAGGCTGTAAATGTCGCCTTGTGGAGTCGGTTCGTGACCGCGAATTTGTTCGGGGCTCATGTATTTGGGGGTGCCGACAATAAGTCCTGTTTGGGTCAGGTTAATGTCTGCGTCTGTTTCTTTGGCGATACCAAAGTCAGTGAGAACGGCGGCTTCATCTTCACGAAACATAACGTTATCGGGTTTTAAGTCGCGGTGAATAATGTTTTTACGGTGTGCAAAATCCAGTGCGGAGGCGATTTGTTTGATAACGGATACGGCTTCGCTTGCAGGTAGCCCGGCTTTTAGTCGTTTGTGTAGGTCGCCTCCGGAAAGAAATTCCATTGCAATGAAATAATGGTTTTTAATTTCGCCTACATCGTAAACTTGTACGATATTACTGTGATTCAATTTGGCGACGATGAGCGATTCCATTACGAAGCGTTGGCAGAAGGCGTCGTCTTCGCTGAGATCGGGCTTGAGCACTTTGATTGCCACGTTGCGATCGAAGGAGTGTTGTCGAGCGCGATACACGGAGGCCATGCCACCTCGGCCAATGGGCTCGATAATGTCGTAGCCCGGAATTTCTAAATCTATTTCTGATGACACGGCGATAATTTCCCCCAAAAGAAACCCTATTAATTAGGGTGAACCGTCGTTTTGTGTGCGTTTTTTATTATGAGTCTTTTAATGACTCTTATTGTGTATCTTTCTATTTGATTATTTTTATATATTGTGTTCAGAACGCTGCGGACAGTCGATTTTAGCGAGAAAAGTTTTCTGGAGGTTGGGGTTTGGAGAAGTAGTAACCTTGATAATATTCAAAGCCCATGGTCTTGCAAACGTTGTATTCCCCCTCGCTGCTAACACATTCTGCAAGTGTGTTAATCGACAGTTCCGTTGCGAGTTCTTTCAAATGGCGCAGGAGATGGATGCGGGATTCATCGCCCTCGTCGATACCGTCGATTAGTACTCGGTCGTATTTGACGAGGTTTGGTTTAGCTTCAACCATATCCATAAAGCGTGACTGGCCGACGCCAAAATCATCAAATGCCAATTTCATGGACAGTGTATCAAGTTTCTGTTTGATTGAACGTAATAAATCACTATTGCCCGTGACGCATTGTTCATGTATCTCAAGGGTAATGGGCGCGCTGGGAAACTGTTTGCGCAGTTTGGCGAGGCTATCCATTAAGCGTTCGGGTTTCTTCATTTCTGAGGGGTGAGTATTGACCAGTAGATCACCCTTGAGCCCGTGAGCTACGGCTACAGCCACGCCTTTGTCCCGCATCATTTCTGACAGCTCGACTTCGAGTTCAAAACTCTCCGCGATTCTAAACAGCTCAATAGGCGTCGTTGGCAGGTCCGGGCTAGCGCCTCGTCCGAGAATTTCATAGCCGGAGGTGATAAGTTCTGGGGCTTTAATGATGGGTTGAAAGACCATGTTGACGGTGCGATGTGCGATTAACTTCTCAAGCTCTCTAACACCAGAGGGAAATTGTTCACTGAGTGTTGTTGTGGAGATGAATTTGGTTTCGTTACCGCCGCCTTCGTCGTAGTCTGTATGGGACTTGGCATGTTGAGAATCAATTAAGCGAACTTCCGCTGAACCGAAATGAATCACGTCGCCATGGTCAATTTCGACAGCGCTTGTTATGGGTTTACGGTTAACGAAGGTGCCGTTGCTACTGCCTAAGTCTTCTAGCCATAGCCGGGAACCGCGTTCAGTTATTTTTGCATGGTTACGCGATACGGACGGCGCGCTGACAACGCACGTTAGTGACTCATCTCTACCCACAATCGTGGGGAAGTCGTGCATGGGCTGTTGCGTTTTTATATTGCCTTCTTGGAAGAAACCTTCCAAATACCACCGTATCATGAAGTCATTTCCGTCTAGATATTTGCTGAGTCAGGTATCTGCCCTAGAGAATGCCAGTCACTCGATTTACCTAATGTGTACTATTTAAGAGGCTCTATATCGGTTTTCCCGGTTTTTCGCGGTTTTCCCCGATTTTCGGTCCTGTGCAATAGGTGAATTTAGGTGTTCGCAGTGGGCTCTATTCTGGAATGGGCACTAATCAGTATCGACGTAATATGCAGGAATTTCCAGTTGGAGGCGGTAAATTCCTGTAACGAGGCGAAGGTTTATTGGTCGTATAGGTCGCAGTTGATTCGATAGTGCTCTGGTAGCTGATCGGTGCTGCTAAAGGGGTCGGTGAGGCGATTGAGTAGACCGTCGTGAATGTCGTATATCCAGCCGTGTACCGATAGCTCTTTGCCCGTTTGCCAAGCATTTTGGACGACGGGGATATGGCTGACGTTCGCCACTTGCTGGATGACGTTAAGTTCGCAGAGTCTGCGGGTTTTTGCTTCGTGGTCTTCTAGGGCGTCTATTTCTTCTCGTTTGTTGTAATAAACGTCGCGTATGTTGCGAATCCAGTGATCGGCTAGCCCGTACTGGACGCCTTCCATTGCGGCATGGACGCCGCCACAGCCGTAGTGACCACAGACTATGATGTGCTTCACCTTAAGTACGCGGATCGCGTAGTAGATGACGGATAGGCAATTAAGGTCGGTGTGTACGACACAGTTAGCTATGTTCCGATGTACGAAGAGTTCTCCTGGCATCATCCCAACGATCTCGTTGGCGGGTACGCGGCTGTCTGCGCATCCGATCCAGAGGTATTCCGGTTTTTGTTGTTTGCTCAGTCGTAAAAAGAAGTTCGGATCTTCTTTCTTGATGTCTTCAGCCCACTTGGCATTATTGTCAAAGAGGTGTTCAAGTTGGTCCATGATGTTCTACCCAGAATACAGGTAGGCAAGTATATCTGAAAAAGTGGAGGTCTGGGAGAAGGGCTAGGAAAAGTAACCGCAGGGATAAGCTAGTGCAATCGCAGGGATTAAGGCTGTGCAACACTCTTGTTCCCTGCGTTCTGAGCTTTGTCTCTTCTGAGTCGTTCTGCTTGTGTCCTCCCTAAATCGTCCAGGTTCGCCCTAACACCCATCTCCTAATTTAGGTGTCCCGCACAGTATTCTAAACCTCTGCCTACTGGATGCTAAATGGCATTAGTCGAGCCTGCAGAATGTACCTATGGCGTGTCGTGGAGGCACTTTGCGAAGTGCTATAGGGGGCTATCAGCAGCTAAATCAATTCAGGTAATGCTAAGATGCGGCCATCCAATACTCGAGCCAAAAAACGCTTATGAATACTTTCTATTGGCATGATTACGAAACCTGGGGTATTTCACCATCTGTAGACCGTGCGAGTCAGTTCGCGGGTGTTCGGACGGATGAAAACCTCAATATCATCAGTGATCCGCTGGTGTTGTATTGCCAGCCGCCCGAGGATATCTGGCCTCAGCCCGACGCGTGTTTGGTGACGGGGATTTTACCTCAGGAAGCCGCGCAGAAAGGCTTGCCCGAGCGTGAGTTTATTGCGCGTATTCATCGCGAGTTTTCAAAACCTAAGACCTGCGGTGTCGGTTACAACACTCTACGTTTTGACGATGAAGTTACGCGTTATACGCTGTATCGCAATTTTTATGACCCCTATGAGCGAGAATGGAAAAACGGCAATTCACGCTGGGATATTATCGACATGGTGCGGTTGGTTTACGCCCTTCGTCCCGATGGGATTGAGTGGCCTATGGTCGATGGAAAACCGAGTTTTAAGTTAGAGAACCTCACCGCAGCCAATGGTATTGCGCATCAATCGGCACATGACGCTTATTCGGATGTTGAGGCGACGATCAATATGGCGAAATTGATTAAGGAGCGTAAGCCCGCGCTTTATGATTACGTGGTGAATAACCGCAGTAAGCAGGCTGTTTCTAAGCTAATAGATGTGAACGCCTGTAAGCCTTTGTTTCATATTTCTTCTCATTTTTCATCGCTTCGGGGTTGCGCAGGTTTGATTGTGCCTTTGGCGATGCATCCGGTGAATAAAAATGCGGTCATCGTATATGACTTGTCGGTAGACCCTGGCCCAATGGCGCTTATGAACCCTGAGCAAATTCGCGATCGTGTGTTTGTGAGTGAGGATGATTTACCGGAAGGTGTGGAGCGTTTGCCCATCAAGCTCGTCCACATTAATAAGTGCCCAATTTTGGCGACGACGAAATTATTGGATGCGTCATCGGCGGCTCGCTTGGGTATCGATAAGCCTATGTGTGAACGGCATTGGCAGGCTTTGCGCACAATGAACAGTGGTTCCAACCCCATTGGCAAACGTCTGCAAGCGATGTACCAGCTGGATCAGTTCACGCCTTCGGAAGACCCCGAATGCCAGCTTTATAACGGCTTTCTCGGCAATGAGGATAAGCGTGTGATGACCCAACTCCGATCCATGAGTGGCGAAGCGTTATCGACAGCCAATATTGTTTTCGAAGATGGAAGGCTGAACGGTATGTTGTTTCGCTATCTCGCGAGGAATTTTCCAACAGCCTTATCTGCCGAGCAGCAGACCCAGTGGCGTGAATTCGTGGCTGCCCGTTTGTTAAACGGCGGGGATAAAATGCTGAGCTATGATCAATTCAATACGCGTATCGCTGAGCTTAAGGCTGAGCATGCGGCGGATCTTCCTAAGACGAGTTTACTCGATAATTTAGCGGGATTTGGTCGAGATCATATTGCTAGATTTTGCCCCTCAGAAGAATGTTCTTTATAGATTGAGGCGACAGGCATAGAATGCTACGGACCTTTGTAGCCCTTCCCCAGGGTTTGATTTCAGTTAGCTTGATGACAATAGCTCAGTTAACAACAATATTTTTTGAGGTGGTGTAAGTGAATTTTGCCGGTGAACATATTCTTTCTGTCGATCAGTTTGCGCGTGAAGATATCGAGCGTATTTTTTCTGTCGCGGATGCGATGGCGCCATACGCCTATCGTCAGAAAGTCACACGTGTTCTTGAGGGCGCAATCCTCGGTAATATGTTTTTCGAGCCTTCAACACGAACGCGGGTCAGTTTTGGTTGTGCGTTTAACCTACTCGGTGGCGAAGTTCGTGAAACCACGGGTTTTAAAAGTTCTGCAATAGCTAAAGGTGAATCGCTTTACGATACTGCGCGGGTACTTTCAGGTTATAGCGATGTGATTTGCATGCGTCATCCAGAATCGGGGTCCATGGTGGAATTTGCCGATGCCAGTCGTGTTCCCGTGATCAATGGCGGTGATGGTTCAAACGAGCATCCTAGTCAGGCTCTTTTGGATTTGTACACGATTCAAAAAGAACTGCGAGACAAAGGACGTACTTTGGATGGCCTTCGAATTGCCATGATCGGTGATTTGAAGTTTGGCCGTACGGTGCATTCATTGATTCGTTTACTGAGCCTTTTTAGTAACCTTCAGATTGTATTGGTCTCGCCACAAGAATTGGCGATGCCGGATAAGTACATGGCGCCATTGCATGAGGCGGGTCATAACGTCACCATGTCTAGCGACTTGGTGAACAGTATTGGCAATGTCGATATTGTGTATTCGACTCGCATTCAAGAAGAGCGCTTTGAATCCAAAGAAGAGGCCGATATTTACCGTGGCCGCTTCCGTCTCAATCAGGCGATTTACACTAAGTTCTGTGAGCCGAATACGGTCATTATGCACCCCTTACCTCGAGATTCTCGTTCGTGTGCCAATGAGCTGGACAGTGATCTTAATCAAAACCCTAATTTGGCGATTTTTCGTCAAACGGATAATGGCTTGCTGGTTAGGATGGCATTGTTTGCTTTGATCTTGGATGTTGTGGATCAAGTTGATAAGACTGCTCGTCCTGTGAATTGGCATCATCGACGCGAGGGCTAACGTCTCTTCCCGTTAAGGGCTTTCATTTCATTTGTTGAGGGCTGGCGCTTAAATCATTGTTTTCGTTGGGTTTTTGGCGCGATATAACAACAATCGCAGTCTTTGGTGAAATCTATAAAAAACGTGTCTTAGTCCACAGAAAAAGTGTGATCTGGTCCATATTTCCGTCATTCACAGATTCTTATACTGATCCCATGTGAAACAAGATGTAGCGAGAGTTGGTGTCATGGGTGATAAATATGTTGTCGGTATTTTCTTTGTTGCGAGTTTATTTCTATTTGTCGCTCATGTGGATGCAGCACCTATCGAAATGATTGAGGAGGTTGTTGACCAAGTTTTGGTTGAGTCGTCTCGAGAATAGGGGAGTGGGGTATTGGATAAAAGGATACGGGGTACGGGATGTTGATAGAAGCTTGGGACTCTCTATTGAGTTCTTAATTCTCTGATCCAATAGTTTTCAGATCAAATAGTTCACAAACCAAAACTACAGTAAAAACTTATTGACCTTCGCGATCAATCGATCGCGATCCAAAGGCTTAGACAAACAACCGTTTGCATGTATTTCCTTTCCAAAGCGTTTCAGTTCTGCGTCGTCTGAGGGCGACATTAAAACAACCGGCACACCCTTAGTTTTGGGGTTATCTTTGAGGCTTAAGCACAATTCGTGCTGCTGATTTCCTGCCTGTACATCAAGCAATATTAAATCAGGGTAATACTCTTCAGCCAACGCGATGCACTCGTTATCGTGTGGCGTAGTAACGACTGTGCAATGTCCCATCAAGCTTTGCTTGATCATTTCGAGAATATCTTCGTCTTTGTCGATGACCAGAATTTTACTTTGAGGGTTGTACTCGCGCACAACTGAGCAATTTCGGCCATTGGATTTGGCTTCGTATAGGGCGAGGTCTGCGCGATTAATTTGAAAGTCTAAATCGGTACCCGTGGTGTAATTCACCACGCTAGCGCCAATACTGACGGTGACAACCTTGCTGCAAGAGGAGTCACGATGTTTGACGCCAAGGGCCTCAATACAGATGCGAATCTGCTCGCAGATATGCGTTGCACCGGTTTCGGGAGTGTTTGGCAGCAGGGCAACGAATTCTTCACCGCCGTAGCGCCCCACTAAATCGGCTGAACGATGGAGGCATTTTTTAAGCGTGGCGGAAACTTGGCGTATGCATTCGTCTCCGGCTTGGTGCCCGTAGCAGTCATTATAAAATTTGAAGTGGTCAATATCGAGCAGAAGAATGGAGAGCGGTGTTTTATTGCGCGTGGATAAATCCCATAGTTCCGTTGCCTTTTCTTCAAACGTACGTCGATTGTAGAGCTGGGTTAATCCATCGTATTGGCTGAGAACTGTAAGCTCTTTATTGAGTTTGGCTAATTCATCACGCATTTTAGTAATGCGTTCCATGGCCTGAATTTTAGCGTTTAGGATGATTTCATTAACGGGCTTTATCAGGTAGTCGTCGCCGCCAGCGGCAATTCCTTCTTCTAGGCTTGAGGCTTCACTTTTACCGGTAACGAATATGATAGGAATCCAATGATCACCGAGCCATTCTCGAATTAGGCGAGTGGTTTCGAAGCCGTCTAGCCCAGGCATCTCAACATCCATAATCACCATATCAACGGGGGTGGTGTCGAGCATTTGAAGTGCCTGCTCACCACTTTCAGCGACCAATGTATCGTGGCCTGAATGCTCTATGTAGGCACACATGGCATAGCGGATTGTGGCGCTGTCTTCGACCAGAAGAATTTTCATTCGCGCTGGATAGCCCTATTTTTATTGTGGTTTGGGGTATTTGAATAAATGATCCTAATATCCTTTAAGTCTAACATATGCATCAGACTTCGCTCTTAGATCCATCAATAAACTCAGTGGGGGCATAGGGCATAGGGCATAGCGGTATTGGCGTTACTTTCGTTCTCAATGCGTGATTTTGTGCCGGGCCGCAATTAAAAGTTTGCAATGGCTTGAAGTAGAGCCCAGCGATTTTCGTATTTACCTCCAGCCTCCCGTTTTCCGCTTTTGTAGACCTTCAGCTTCGAGCCGTTAGCGTTAGGGCTTTATCATTTAAAAACGCGTGGCCCCATCCATGGGCGCTTCGGCATTTCATCCCTGAAATGACGATTTTAAATGATAAAGCCCTAACCCTAACTCGGGTGAGTCGCATCGAAGCGTCTCCCGTCTCCCGTCTCCCGTCTCCCGTCTCCCGTCTCCCGTCTCCCGTCTCCCGTCTCCCGTCTCCCGTCTCCCGTCTCCCGTCTCCCGAAAATGGCATTGCCTCCGCCATTGCAGTCGGTATAATCGCGCAGATAATGATAAATGGCCCCAGAAAACCCGGAATCAAAGCTCTGGTTGGTGGTTATAGTGATAATAAGACGAATATTAGTGGGAAATATGCCTGAATTTGATTCAATGAGACCGTATAACGATAGTGAAGTGAGGCCTGTTCTTGACCGGCTGTTAGCGGACTCTGAGTTTTTAGATAGTATTGCTAAATTCAAGCTGCCAGGAATTGGAGGGTACTTTGCACCGTTATTGAGGCCCATCGTTCGCGGTCGCTTGCGCAAGGAAGTGTCTAATGTGAATGCGGTGGATGACCTGCAGGCATTGATGGAAGGGTATTTGCAAAAAATGTTGAATGCCACCGTTGATCACTTTTCAATGTCTGGTGTCGAGAATATCTCACGTGATCGTGCTCAGGTCTTTGTCAGCAATCATCGTGATATCGCGATGGATTCGGCTTTTGTCAACTGGGCTTTGTTCAAAAACAAAGTGTCGACTCTACGTATTGCGATTGGTGACAACCTTTTAACAAAGCCTTTCGCCTCGGATATTATGCGCTTAAACAAGAGTTTTATTGTTAATCGTTCCGCGACGGCGCCACGTGAAAAGTTAAAAGCGGCTAAATTGTTATCGCGTTATATTCATCACTCAGTCGATAGTGATAAAGAAAATATTTGGATTGCCCAGCGAGAAGGCCGAGCAAAAGACGGGATTGATGCAACCAACCCGGCAATCATCAGCATGCTGATGTTAAACAAGGGTAAGCAGCGAGGGTTTGATGAGTACTTAGAGTCGTTGCGAATTGTCCCGGTTAGTATTTCTTATGAATATGACCCCTGCGATTTTGCTAAAGCGCGCGAAATTGTTGAAAAAGAAACTCAGGGGGAATACCAAAAAGGCCAGCATGAAGATGTGCAAAGTATTGCCAAGGGAATTGTTGGCTATAAAGGCAATGTGCATGTGAGCTTTGGTAAGCCTTTGGATGCATCGCTGGACAGCACCGATGCGATTACGAAAATGCTGGACTCCCAAATTTGTCAAAATTATGTACTGCACCCCACGAATTGTTTTGCGTACGAAATGTTAGAAAATAAGTCTCCGATGGTTCGTGTTGGTGATGAGAGTCGTGTATTTAGTGAGTTGGATCTTGATGGTGAGCGTCAGAAATTTAAAAAGCATATGGAGCAGTGTCCACCGCAACATCGCGAGACCTGTCTGAAGAGCTATGCCAATCCTGTTTATACAAGAATATCGCTGGCTGAGGGTGGTGTTTAATTTGCTCAGCATCATGGTGGTGTCTTTATGCTAGATAAAAAAATTAAAGCGACGATTCAAAAAGCGTACAGTGAATTCCTGTCGGCCAAATCGTTAAAGCCGCGTTACGGTCAAAAATTAATGATCGCGGAAATTGCGCGCACGGTCGGCAATATTGAACTCGACGACGATGATGTTCGCAGTTCCGATTCCCATATTTGTGTTATTGAAGCCGGTACGGGTACGGGTAAAACGGTTGCCTATTTGTTAGCGACCTTACCCATTGCCAAAGCGCTCAATAAGCGTGTCGTATTGGCGACGGCTACCATTGCATTGCAAGAGCAGGTGGTACTAAAAGATATTCCCGATGTTTTACGTCACAGCGGTCTAAATTTTGATTTTTGTTTGGCTAAAGGCCGCGGCCGTTATTTATGTTTATCTAAGCTCGATCGTATTCTGTGTTCGGATGATGGTTCCGATTTAATTCCCGTATATGAAGACGAATCCTCGATTATTAATGAAGGGGATGTGAGCTTATATAAAAACATGATGGATAAACTCTCGACTTCTAAGTGGGATGGAGATCGTGATAATTGGGATGAAGAAATAAGCCCCGCGTCCTGGCAGAGAGTCACGACCGATTACCGGCAATGCACAGGCCGCAAGTGTTCACACATTCGTAACTGTTCATTCTTTAAAGCACGTGATGCTTTAAATGATTCTGATTTGATTGTTGCCAATCATGACCTCGTGTTAGCTGACTTGGCTTTGGGTGGGGGTGCCATTTTGCCTGCGCCAGAAGAAACCCTTTATATCTTCGATGAAGGTCATCATCTTCCTGAAAAGGCGCTCAATCATTTCGCGAACAATATTCGTTACAAGAGTGTTATTCGTTGGTTGGGTCAAAGTGAAGGCCAATGGCCAGCTTTGTTAGCGCCAGTAGAAGAGGCGACATACTTTGCTGAATTAGCGAAGCCTTTGGAAAGTAAGTTTAAAGCGGTGCGCAGTATTCATGAAGAACATTTGTATGTGTTGCAAGACCTTGTGTCGCACGTGGATCGCTCTTCGCAATCGCCGCGACTTCGCTTTGAAAAAGGCGTCGCACCGAAAGCGTTAGAGAGTCTGGCCTTGAGATTGCGGGATGCTTTCGCGGACCTTAATCGCGTACTCGAAAAACTCTATAATGAATTGTCGACGTTAATCGATGAAGAATACCCGGTTGTGCCTAAGGTGGACTTGGAAAATCTTTATCCTATGTTGGGCAGTTGGTTGGCGCGCAGTGAGGCAAACTATGCGCTATGGTCGAATTATGTTGATACCAAAATGGATGAGTCTTGGCCTTTTGCGCGTTGGATAACCTTGGTTGAGTTTAATGACCTTTATGATTTCGAAGTTGTTGCGAGCCCGATATTGGCTTCGAAAGCGCTAGCGAAAGACTTATGGTCTCGTTGCTTTGGAGCGGTGGTAACTTCGGCGACTCTAACGGCGCTCAATAGCTTTGATCGTTTTAAGTATCGCGCTGGTACTTTTGACGATAGCAATTATAAAACGGTTCCTAGTCCGTTTAATTTCCAAGAAAATGGAACGCTGAGTGTTCCGAAGGGTGCTGTTGAGGCGAATAACGCACAATTGCATACTGAGAGTATTATTAATTTACTGCCTGAGCTTATTCAAAACGAAACGGGTAGTTTGGTTTTATTTTCTTCCCGTCGTCAAATGCACGATGTATATAATGAATTGCCCAAGAATTTTCAAAATAAAATTTTGATGCAGGGTGTTGAGAGTAAACAGGCGCTTGTGCGGGAGCATAAGAAGCATGTTGATGATGGCCAAAAGAGTATTATTTTTGGATTGGCGAGTTTTGCCGAGGGTGTCGATTTGCCCGGTGATTATTGTACGCATGTAGTGATTGCAAAAATTCCTTTTTCTGTACCGGATGATCCGCTAGAGGCTGCTTTGGCGGAATGGATTGAAGCACGGGGCGGGAATGCTTTTATGGAAATCAGTGTGCCGGATGCGTCGATGCGTTTAATTCAGTCGTGTGGTCGTTTATTGCGAACGGAGTCGGATAAGGGGCGGGTTTCTATTTTGGATAAGCGTCTCATTACAAAGCGTTACGGTAAGGCTTTGTTGAGCGCTTTGCCGCCTTTTCGGCAGGATTTTTCTTGAATTGTCTTTTCAGTGAACTAGGGTGGGTTAGTATTGGTTTCGAGACCGTATTGACTGTTCGGAGAGGATTTCCAAGACACGCCACAAGTATGTCCCTATAGGCTCACTAATGCCATCCTTGGCATTAGATGGTCTTGGAAACCCTCTCCGAACATTCAATTCTCAGTGCTTTCGTTCTTCTATTTTATCGGAAATAATATCTCCGTAACCCGTAACCCGTAATCCATCACTAAAAAATCAAGCTCGGCATAATATCGTCATCCATTAACGTATGCGGCAATGTCTGTGTTCCAGTGCCGTAATTGCCAGAAGTAAATACAACAACCATATCCAATTCGGGCAGAACATAAATATATTGTCCACCGTAGCCCGCAGCGAAGAATGCCGGAGTCGTTGTGTTGTCTTCAAGTTCAAAATCTCGTAACCACCAAAAATAGCCGTAGCCATTTGCTGTAGGAGTGCTAAGCATATTGGCTTGGGGGAGTGTCGATTGTTCCACCCAGTCGGCAGAAACCAATTCACTGCCATTCCAGGCCCCTTCATTTAGCATGAGCTGGCCAATCTTCGCCATATCGCGTGGCATGATGTTAAGGCCACTTCCTGCTAGCACGGTACCGTCGGCATGTCGGTTCCACGAAAAATTTGTAATGTTCATGTCATTGAATAGGTGGGTGTTGGTGTAGTCGTCCACGTTCATACCCGTTGCACCATTAATGACTTCTCCAACCATGTGTGTCACGCCGGTGTTGTAGGTAAAGCTTGTGCCGGGGGTGCTGGCGAGGGGTTGGGATACTACAAAAGAAACCGAGTCTGAGGCTTGAGAAAACTGCCGAAAAGAGGTTCCTGTGAGTTCATTCCATGTAAACCCGGCTTGCATGGTGAGGCTGTTGTCGAGTGTTAGGTTGGCTTTTTCACCTACGTTGAGTACGTCACTATGGTCGGGTAAATAATCCACAACGGCATCGTCGACGGAAAATATAAAACCTTGATCGATTGCAATGCCAAGCGCTAAAGAGGTAATACTTTTCGATACGGAATAGACCTCGTGGGTTGTGTCTTTATCGTAATTAATTGCTGTACCGTTGGCGGTTTCTCCGGGGAAGTATTGTTCAAAGACGAGTTGGTTGTCTTTGACAACTAAAATGCTATCGATATTTAAATTGTCTAGGTTTTGTCGGTTGAGCATATTTTCAAAAGAATCAACTGATAAACTTACGTCTGTAAGTGTTGCTGTATTCCAATCTCTATCTGATGCTGGTTTGATATAGCTGTAAGTATTGTCGTTGTCACTACCTCCCTGATCGCTATTACTTCCATTATTGTTTCCTCCGCTGTAACTACTACCTCCACTCCCTCCGCCACATGCGGCTAAAGTTAGCGCTAGGCCCAAACTTAAGGATGATATTAGAAGTCTCTTTATTAACATTATTATTCTCCAAAACTGATCAATCGACGCGTGGGTAAGGCAAATTTCGCATAGAGGCTTATCTTTTTTTCAATGTCATGAACCTTTAACGATCTAATGATTTTGAGGTTCAGATAAATATTGGCCTCTATATTAGGACTCTTAAGATAGGAATAGCCTCAAATAAATATTTGTTTGGCTTGAGGGCTGAGGGTGTGAATTGAATGTAAAGAACTCAAAATCAGACCTTACGTTATCGACGCTTGCAGAATATAGTCATCCGTTTTCTTTATTAAATGATACTTCATTGGTCATCTTTGAATGGTTAGAAATAGCCCTTAATGTTGAAAGTTGAAGAGGGGAAAGTCGTGTGCGGTAAGGGTAAGGAGGGATACGAAGGAATGTTGGTGAAGTTAGGACGGCAGCCCAAAATAGTTTCCCCCATCAATCGAGTTATCGATTGATGGGGGATTAGCTAGTGTTCGTCAGTAGGGGTCCAGCTTGTAGGTGAGTTTTAGCCAGCCTGGATCACTATCTCTTGTAGTTTATGGATCTGCTGGGTGAGCTTATCGATGCTATCGTGGGAGTCCATGGTGCTGCGTTGGGTTTTATCGGATAGCTCGTTGATATTACAGATGTTGCGGTTGATTTCTTCTGAGACGGTGCCCTGTTCTTCAGCAGCCGTGGCAATCTGTATAACCATGTTTGAGAGGATGTTGACGGCCCGGTCGATGCTGTCGAGAGATTCGCCCATCAATGAAGAGTGTTGTTCGTTGTCCTTTGACACAAGCTTACCTTGATTCATCGCTTCAACCGCTTTTTCGGTTGCGCCTTGTAGTTCTTGAATCATGCCTTGAATTTCATCGGTAGACGATTGTGTTTTGCTGGCCAGGCTACGGACTTCGTCCGCAACAACCGCGAATCCTCGACCTTGTTCACCCGCACGGGCCGCTTCGATCGCGGCGTTTAGGGCGAGGAGGTTGGTTTGCTCCGCAATATTTCGAATCATTTCAACCACGCCGCCAATGGCGTCGGTAACGTCTGCGAGGCTGGTCACGACGTCAGCAGCTTCCTGAACACAGCCGGCCAATTGATTGGTGGTGGATATGCCTTTTTCGACAACTATTTTGCCCTGCTGGACTTGTTGCCTTGCATTTTCTGTGGCGTTGGCAGCCTCAGCAGCATTTTGTGCCACTTCATTTACTGTGGCCGTCATTTCAGTAATGGCTGTCGTAACCTGCTCGACCTCCGCCTTTTGGCGATTCATGTCTTGTGCCGTAGCTTCTGCAGTGGCGGCTGTTTCGGTAGAAACGGTTTGGAGGTTTTTTGATGCGTCGTCGAGACGACTGATAACGGAATCTAGCTTAGATGAGAGAACGTGTTGGCATAAAAGTAGTTGGCTGAGTTCGTCCTTACGGTCGTTGTATGAGGCGAGAGCGCTGGGGTCGTTGGCAACATACTTTCTTGCATCATCGATGGCCTGACGCCAAGGGGAGGCGATCATAATTGCGCAGATGATGCCAACGACAGAGCCGACTACAAGTCCTGATATCGCTGCGGTCATACCTGATTCGAGAAAAAGACTGGGGGTTAAGCACGCCAAGACGCTGAGGATAACGGTCCCTATAATGCGCATTTGCAGACTAATTGGTAGCCCGGCTTGGGGCTCGTCTTCAATTTTCATATTGTTCTTCTATCGCCGTGTGTTATTTCGCTGAGTATATTTAAAAGCCTAACTAAAAATGTAGACGCAAATAACCAAATAGTACAGTTTCGAAGGCTTATTAGTTGATTCGTTTTGAAGGAATATTTGGCTCTCTAGGCCCCGTTTCATTGAAGGGTTGCCGGAAGTCGGACCTGCGCTGGAGGATTCTGGGGGGAGGGGTTAAGTGAGGTTCGTCACAGCTAATATTTTGGCGCGCCTATTTTCTTTTCATCCGATTGGAAGGGGTTTTCGTATAAACGCCAATAACGACTGTGGAATGTGGAGATTTAGATGAGACTAGCAATGCCGTGTAATCGAGTGGACTTTGATGTTAAGGATGTCTACGGAGATTCCATTCAGCTCAGTCAGTTGACGGGGAAGAAAGTGATTTTGTCATTTTTTCGCGATGCGGCATGTCCGTTTTGTAATTTTCGTGTCTATGAATTGACGAATCACTATAAGGCTTGGAAAGATAAAAATATTGAAATTATCGCTGTATTTAGCTCGACCTCTGAAGAGGTGAGGCAATTTGTCGCCCAGCACCCCAGGCCCTTTCGCTTGGTTAGCGACCCGGATTTAGCCCTCTATGAAAAGTATGGGGTAGAGCACTCGGGGGTAGCCCTGCTCAAAGCGTTACTGTTTAAGCTGCCCAGAATCGTGAGGGGGATGATCAAAGGCGGGAGGCCGAAAAACAACCCAAATGTGAAGCTAGTGCCTGCCGATTTTTTAATTGATGCCAAGGGGGAAATCAAGCACGTGTGGTATGGCCGTGATACCAGCGATCACATCCCGATGAAACTTATTAGCCGGTTTGTTGGTGAGTAGATTTCCCGCTCAAATTTTTTGCCTTCTATCGTAGCTAGATATTGATAGAAAGAGCATGACTCTTTTTTAAAGAGCGTTTTATTTTGGATCGATAGCGAGCGGTAAAAGACTACGTCAGAATTGTGGGTGGCTTTTATTTCTTCTGTTACCGGAGCAGTAATTTTCTCCGGAACAAAAAATCTGAATACGCTAGATAAACAATATTGAAAGGTTTGGATGATGCTTTTCAATGGAGGCTTCCTTAAGTTTTTTCCTTTGTTGAGCAATGTTTATCGAGATTGCTCGCTCTATCGGGTTTTGTTTATATGAGGAGGCGCCCCTCGTATAAAATGTTTACGTGACGGCGTTTAATAAACTATCTAAATCATCCAGGGCGGCATATAAGCCATTCTCAACGGTTTTGGCGTCACCATCTCTCTTAGTCTTTTCCAAGGTGAGTTGTGCGGCTGCCATTTTTTCAGGTTCTGGAGGGCTCTGTGTTACTAAGCCCTGAGCGACACAGGCGCTGATTCGTTCTTGTTGATCTTTCGAAATCGCAACAGCGACAACACTCAAACCATACGAGATTGCTTGAAGTAAGGCGCTACCGCCACCCAAAATTGCCGAATGGGCTTCGCTTAATAGCGAGTTAAAATCTTCTGTGGCCAGTGTTGGAATGGATATGATGTGATTGTCTTTTATTTTGTCTGTATCCGACAGGCCCGCCCCAGTGTAGTTGGGGCCGTAGATCATCACTATCTTAAGTTTGGAACTCGATTGCTCCCTCTGTTGGGCGGTGGCTTCGGCCAGTAATACAGCTGCTTTAGCAAATAAGTCGGCTGTATTCACCCGCTGACCTTCAAATTCTCGGTGGTGACCACCACCTCCTGCATTGACGATGACGTATTGTCCGGGTTCAAGTGCGTATTGTTGTTGCAAGCTGCTTAGGCGTTCTTGGTTTGGAGGGCTAAAAATGGGGCCGATCGGCACAGGGCTATGCTTGCCGAGCCAGCTGATTTTGGTTTTGGCCCAAAAGCTTAAAGGCTCGATAGCGAACTTTGGCTGTACAACCCATATACGGTCGGTAAAGCGAAGCCTCTGCCAGCGTAAGCCTTTGTAGATTTTTTTCGTATGCTGGCCGATAAAAACAGTGGCAATGCCATTGTTTTTACAGTGCTGCAATTGTTTTGCACGACCAGAAGCATCGAATATGACCGCGTTGGGTTTAAATTTATCGATATAGCCGATGACCAGACTGTTGTGCTTGGTTGGGGAGGTCGGGGTTTTGTATACCGGAAAAGGGCAGTCTTTTGCGTACGCTACCTCATTGCTTAATACGAAGCGTATCTCGATATCCTCGATCTTATCTGCCAGCGCATTGGCCAAAGCCAGTGAGCGCATGTACTCACCGATCCCTTTCACAGAAGAGACAGGAACAAATAGAATCTTTAAGGACATAACGTTGTTGTACCGAAGAGTGTTTTTAAGGTGAAGTTTCGGCTTACCTGTTCTTAAGCAAGCATTGCGCAGCAGTATAATAAGCCGGAGGGAAATATTCACTAGGAATGTTTTCTTCTGTTGTTATGGTTACGTGAAAACATCCGGCCTAGTTTGACTTATCTCTATGCGGTGGTTCGTGGCGTTGGTTACGAGGAGGGGGGGGGGCTTTAATGGCCAATAGTATCAATACGGTTCTTTATGATGCACTGCAGTGATCGATAGCTATGGGGATCACCTCACAGTTTTAGGATCGAGTGCGCTTGGTACTGGCATGAATGTCAAAAATAGTGCAGTATTCTTTCGCCGGTAACTTTGGCTTTGGGAGTGGTTTTTGGGAATGGATGCATCTCTTCTTTTAAATTTCCTTAATTAAATTTCAATACGAGACTACGACTAGCGTCTCTTGCTGTTCTGTGTGTGTTTGATTGTTTTCTATATGATCGAGCTTGTATGTCAGTATTTCTGGCTAAAGGTCTGAGCGCGGGTTATGTGAAAGTGATTATCTTGCTGGTTGAAATTTATATTTAAATAGCTGTTGTGAACTTGCTGGATAGATTTTACAGCCGACAAAACGCGTGTGCGCTTTATCGGAATGTTAAGTGGTGCCCCCAAGCCGCTTAATTACTTAATCGGGGATTTTTAAGGAGATAAAATATGGAATGGTATTTAAGCGCATTAAAAAAATACGGGCAGTTTTCAGGAAGAGCACGAAGGAAAGAGTATTGGATGTTTTTTCTATTTAACATGATTGTGGCTTGTGTGGTGCTTGTTATAGATAGCGTGATCGGTACTAACGGGATTCTTTACGCGATATATGTTTTAGCTGTTTTTATTCCGGGGCTGGCGGTATCTGTAAGACGATTGCATGACACCGATCGTTCTGGCTGGTGGTTTCTAGTGGTGTTTATTCCGCTAATTGGTATTGTTTTTCTTGTTTTTATGTGTCAAGAGGGCGCTCAGGAAGAAAATGAATTCGGTTCAAATCCAAAACTTGAAGCAGCATAATTGCTAGAGTTTTAACCGATTTTAATATCTTTAATGTAGTTCGATAGGAGCGCCCAGAATTTATGGGCGCTTGATCTTCTCCGTATAGACTAGTACTCTGGTCTATACTGTTTTGGAGGTGATTTATGTTCGAAGAAATTGGTTCGTACGATGCGAAAACAAAATTACCGGAGATACTCCGGCGTGTAGAGTCGGGCGAGACGTTCACGATAACCAATAGGGGCAAGCCCATTGCTGATTTGGTGCCAAGCCATACTGGCAGTAAAGTAAAGACTCGCGCTGCTATAGATAATATTCTAAAAGCACAAAAACATCAGACCTCAGACGAGGTTTTGGGAGACTATAGAAACGAAGGCCGTAAATGACGGGCTTTGTGTTAGATAACTCAGTCGCTATGAGGTGGTTACTGGTCAGCAATAAAGCTGTGGATCAGCGTTATGCCGAGAAGGTACTACTCAGCCTAGAAAATGTTGAAACGCTTGTTCCCAACTTGTGGCATTTGGAGGCTTCGAATGTGTTGCTGTCGGCAGAAAAAGCCGGTGAGCTAGAGGTGGGGGAGGTGGAACGTTTTATTTCTCAGCTCGATAACCTGCCCATTTACGTCGATCCATTAACGTATCACTATTCTCTAGGTCGGACTCGGACTTTAGCGAAAGCTTATAAGTTATCAACGTATGATGCTGCCTATTTGGAGTTGGCTGTACGAGAGGGAGTTGCTCTAGCCTCTTTAGATAAGCAATTACTTAAAGCGGCAGCTAAGATCGGCGTGCCCATTTACCTAAAAGCATAAGTTAGAATCTGACTCTATTGATCCCATGAGCATAACCTCAGAAGTTGCGTTACGTTTTTTTTGCCAAATTCTTCGTAAGGAGGAAACTGCAATTCAGCGAGTTTTGGAGCGTTCATCCGTTCCGTCCCCTTCCTCGCAACCTAACCTTCCCCCTGCATCAACAAACACCCACCAAATCAAGTTCATAGATGATGGTTTGGTGTTCACCCTTCAAGCCTTATACGAGCTTTTACATACCGAAGATCAAGGCAGTTATGAGCAATTCCGCTCGATGTTATATGCCAGCAATCTAAACGAAGAGCTGGGCAAAATCGGCTACACTGTCTCTATGTACGAATCGACCGGTAAGGTCGACACAACTTGGTATCAGCTGGCCGAAATTGTGGCTTCAGGTGAATAGCTAGACACCTAAAATCTGCCAAGGGCTGAGTCTTCAAGTTCCATAGAATGGCCATTACTGATAAGATTGCGCGAATTGTAGGTGCCGGCTCTGGTCGTATTGAACAACTGTTGAATGTATAGTTGATGTTGATCACCATAAAGAGCGGGATAATCGGGAAGTATGGCAAAGCATTTATTTGTTACAGCTAATAAGTGCTCGACCCCATCGCTGCCCCCGCATCGGTACTAGAGCGTTTGCTTAAGCCACTGGAGATTCTGGGAAGGCGCAAACCGTGGCTTTTCGCCCTCTAGAGAGCCCGAATACCGGCCTATTTTACTGTTAACGAATGCACGGTGGGTGCAAAAGGATCATACATGTCTATTCATATTTCTTCTGGTCAAGAAGCTTCAGTTCAACCTTCTGCAAGCGCTCAGACTCAAGCAAAGCCTGTAATCTCTGTTCTTGCTCAGAATGCTGCGGCTCTCATTTTTGGGGCGATTGTATTGTTCGCAGTAGGTTTTCTGCCGATGGGTGTTGCACACAATGCCGCTCATGACACGCGCCATGCATTGGCTTTTCCTTGCCACTAAAGATCCTAAGCGATTGTTAGATTAGGCGATCAATGGAGGCCGACTCGATGGATCTCCATCTGGGTATAGGCTTTTATGGTTATCTCTTTTGATTTCAATCGAGCCTGACCCTATTGATCAGAGCGATTTGCTTGCTAGTTACTCAGTACAATAGGCCTGGACCGATAAGAGGTTTGGGCTTTTTCTGTTTTGGCAGTTCTAAAATTGGAGTGAATGATGGTATTCCGTCGGATTATCTATAACGCCTTGTTTGTAGGCCTTTTGGCTGGGCTTTTGTTAAGTGCCGTTCAAATATTGACGGTTAACCCAATTATCTTTGAAGCTGAGGCCTTTGAAATTGTAGAGCCTGAGGAGCGTCCAGCGGTAATAGACGAGGTCGCAGTGCTTTCCAGTGTAGGGGAAGACTCCCATGATCACGGGGCTCACGATCACGGGGCTCACGATCACGGGGCTCACGATCATGGAGCCCATGAGCATTCAGATGAAGAATGGGCGCCTGAAGATGGAAGTGAAAGAACCTTTTATACCGTCATCGCGAATATTTCAGCGGGTATCGGATTTTCAGCCATCTTATTGGCCTTAATGTCCCAACTGCAAAGCGTTGGTGTGGCACGGCTGAATATTGTTAAAGGTGTTGTATGGGGTGTGGCCGGTTTCTTGGCGTTTTTTGTGGCCCCTGGTATTGGATTACCTCCAGAAATTCCGGGCGTAAATGCCGCTCCGGTTGAGCATCGTCAATTATGGTGGGTACTAGCAGTAGCGTGTGTTGGCATTGGTATTTTAGTCATTGCTTACGCGCCCTTGAAGCTAAAAGCCGCTGGTATCATCGCAATTGCCATTCCTTATGTAGTTTATATTCCACATCAGAGCGGGCCAGCATTTAGTCACCCAGACCCTGCAGCGGTGGAAACACTTACGGCGCTGCATCAAAAATTTATTCTGGCCAGCGGAGCAAGCAATCTGATCTTTTGGTTGGCCCTAGGGGTTATCTCGGCTTGGGTTCTTAATCGTTGGGTCTTAAAAGGGTTAGAGGCGGATGCCAATACAAGCGTCTAGGTTTCCTTTTACCGCCGTAGCGGGGCAGGAGTCGTTTAAGCTTGCTTTGATTCTTTCGGTAATCGATCCGACCATCGGCGGGGTGCTCATCAGTGGCCCCCGTGGTTCTGCTAAATCAACATTGGCGCGGGGTTTAGCCGATGTTATGCCCGTTGCAGTTGGGCGTGATAACACCTTTGTTACCTTGCCTCTTGGTGCGACAGAAGAAATGTTGGTGGGCACATTGAACCTCCAGCAAATATTAGATGAGCAAAAGGTAGAGTTTCAGTCAGGCTTGTTAGCCCGTGCTGATGGCGGAGTACTGTATGTCGATGAAGTAAATTTACTGCAAGATCACTTGGTCGATTTACTGCTCGATGTATCGGCCAGCGGTGTGAACGTTGTTGAGCGTGATGGTATTAGTCACAGCCATCGTGCTCAATTTGCTTTGTTGGGCACCATGAACCCAGATGAGGGGGAGTTGCGACCTCAGCTGCTGGATCGATTTGGCCTTGCCGTTACGCTCAGTAATCAATTTACGATTGAAGAGCGTGTCGAAATCGTACAGTTGCGTGAGGGTTTCGATCAAAATCCTAAAGCCTTTTATGCGGAATATCGTGATAAGCAAAATGCCTTAACCCGCAATATTTTGTTTGCCAGAGAAAAAATAGACGATATATATTGTAGTAATGAATTGCGCACGCTTATTGCGGAGCGTTGTGACCAGGCAAATGTGGATGGTCTACGCGCTGATATTGTTTGGTTTAAGGCGGCAGTGGCCCATGCCGCGTGGAAAAAACGCAGCGCGGTAACAGAAGACGATATTTGGGCGGTTGAAAACTTGGTGCTATTGCACCGACGACAATCCCAATCGCCTCATTCCCAGCCCCCGCAAGGCCCGAAACATCCACCGGAGGAAAAACCATTTTCACGACCTCCGGAAAAAAGCGAATCTGCGGATAAGAACAATCGTGCAGAAGAGGGTGGCGAGACAGGAGATTGGGGAAGCATGGACTCGACGAGCCAAAAAACGGCAGAATCCATAGCCGGTTACAAGGTGAATGATTATACTGCCCCTAAACAAGTGGGTGTTCAGCGAATAACATCAACGAGTTCAAAAAAATACGGGCCGCAAACCGGTCTAGGTCGCTTGTCTGGCAAAGCTTCAACCTCAGTCAATTGGTTTAGTACTCTAGTGAGTAATTTTGCCAAGTGGCCACCCAAACACTTACGTTATAAAAAATCCAAATCTGGCGAAGCTGTTTTACACATTGTGTTATTGGACACTTCCGCTTCCACTTTGCAAAACCAATTGTTTGCCAATGCGAAAGCCGCGATTCTCAGTATTGCCGATCAAGCCTATTTAGCGAGAGAGCAATTAACCGTGCTGGGTTTTGGCAATGATAAAGTTGAAACGCTTCTGACAAAAAAACGCGCGCCCAAAGCATTGCGCGATTTTTTAGATAATATTCCTGCAGCCGGAGGAACACCGCTCAGAAAGGTTTTATTGCAGACTGTGGATTATCAGAAGCAACAACTTCGACAAACCCCGAAGCTGCAAATGCGTACCTACTTAATCACCGATGGCCGTACCACTCAACAGTTTTCCGATATTACGCTGTTAGGTGAGGTGGTAGTGATCGATATAGAGCAGACCCAAGTTAAACGCGGAAAAGCGCGTCAAATTGCCGAATCATTATCAGCAAATTACTTTCCATTGTTGGCTTAGTTGTCTGTTTGCCAATGCAGGCAATACACGAAATATAAAAAGCCCTGTGCAGACTTATTTTAAGTGAAAAAATGAAATGACAGAAACATCCGATCAACGCCACCAGACTAGAATGGCGAATAGAAAAGCTGTGATGGACGCGAAAATTGCGAAAGCCACTGAAGAGCGCGGCGTCCTAATTCTATTGAAGGGTAACGGAAAAGGTAAAAGCAGTTCTGCATTTGGCACGATGGCCCGTTCGGCAGGCCACGGGAAAAAGTGTGCGGTTATCCAGTTTATCAAAGGCCGTATGGAAACGGGCGAGTACAAATTTTTTAAAGACCATGAGTTGATCGATTGGTATGTGATGGGTCATGGTTTTACTTGGGAAACCCAAGACAAACAAAAAGACATTGCCGCCGCGCAAAAAGCTTGGGCCTTAGCGGAAGAATTATTACAAGATGAAAGTATCGACATGCTGGTTTTTGATGAGCTGGCCTACATGTTCAAATATGGTTATCTCGATGTAGAACCAGTGGTTGCGGCGCTGGAACGGCGCCCCAAAGATCAAAATGTAATTATTACGGGTAGAACAATGGCTCTGCCTTTACAAGATATCGCCGATACTATTTCAGTGGTTCAAGATGAACGCCACGCCTTTCGTTTGGGCGTAAAAGCCCAAAAGGGTATTGAATACTAATGCCTGATTCATTCGAGCCTCAAGCGGTATTGTGCCCAGCGTTATTTATTGCTGCACCGGCTTCAGGTCAGGGGAAAACCACGGTTACAGCTGCATTAGCTCGCCTTTTAAAACGGCAAGGCAAAAAAGTTCGCGTGTTTAAAACCGGCCCCGATTATTTAGACCCCCAAATTCTAGAACAAGCTTCTGGCGAGCCGGTAGAGCAATTGGATATGTGGATGGCGGGGGAGTCGTATTGTCAGCAAAAATTATTTGAAGCGGCGCAAGTCGCAGATTTAATTTTAATTGAAGGAGCAATGGGGTTATTTGATGGTGAGCCATCGAGTGCCGACTTGGCTGCTCGCTTTAATATTCCATTAGCCATTGTGATGGATGTAAAAGGCATGGCGCAAACCGCAGCAGCGATTGCTTCGGGCTTGGTGAATTTCCGCGATGATGTAAGGTTTGCGGGTTTAATCGCTAACAACTGTGGTTCCGATCGGCACCGTGAATTAATTGAGGACGCGTTACCGAGTGACTTGCCGTTGTTGGCGCATTTAAAACGTTCTGAAGAAGTGGCTTTACCTGAAAGACATTTGGGCTTGGTGCAAGCCTCTGAGGTTGAGGCTGAATTGGAGCTGCGTTTTGAGGCCGGAGCGGACTGGTTGGAAGAGGCGGGGCTTACAGATTTTATTGATAAAATAGACACTGTGAAGTTTCAATCGGTTGATCTTCCTCCGGTTGAAGCGGTGTTGAGCGGACTTGCCGTTGGAGTCGCAAAAGATCAGGCTTTTAGCTTTATCTACGATTCGAATGTTCGTTTGTTAAAATCACTGGGAGCGGAGGTTCACTATTTCTCCCCGCTGCGTGATGAGACCTTACCTGAGGTTGATGCGCTTTGGTTTCCTGGTGGTTACCCAGAATTACATGCAAAAGCCTTATCTGAAAATCACAAAATCATTAAACACATTAAGGCCTTCTTTGAATCCGATAAACCAGTGCTGGCTGAGTGTGGGGGGTTTTTATATTGCCTGCAAACGTTAACGGATTTAGACGAAAATGAATATCCTATGGCGGGTTTGCTAGCCGGGCATGGTGCAATGCGCGGTAAGCGTGGTTGCCAAGGTATGCAGACGGCGGCATTACCAGAAGGTGAAATCCGCGCACATGCGCATCACCGTTCTCGAAGTTCTGGTACGCCAGAGCCAGTAACGCACGGCATTCGCCAGCGTCATCCTGCGCCGGGTGAGGCGATTTACCGCGAGCGAAATTTAACGGCTTCGTATCTACATTTATTTTTCCCTTCGAATCCAAATGCGATTGCGGCAATTTTTAATCCTTCTGTTTTGAAGTCGGGGAATCAGAATGGGGATGAAAAATCTAGTGACAATAAAAATGCGCCATCGAATAAGAAGGTGGGCGAATGTTAGCGAGTTCGCTTTCGATTATTGCTGTAGGTTTTGGTTTGGGCTTGATGCACGCTTTGGATGCTGATCATGTGATGGCGGTGTCGTCGTTGAGTAATAATAAGCCAGGTTTTTTGCGGACATTACGGTTTTGTTTAAACTGGGCTGTCGGTCATGCGGGTGTCTTGCTGTTGAGCGGCGCTTTGTTATTTGGCTTGGGGTTTCAGTTGCCGGATGTTTTGATTTATGCGGCTGAGGTGTCGGTGGGTGTTTTGTTGGTGGCGTTGGGTTTGGTCTGTTTTTGGCAAATTCGACGGCAGCGTTTGAGTTTGGTTGAGCATTCACATGGGTCGTTGGTGCATCGGCATTGGCGTATTGTGGGGGATGATGGGCATCAGGTTTTGAGTGAGGCAGATGTGGGAGATACAGGAGGCGCGAGGGGTGAGTCGGGTGTTGGTAATCATGCGCCAGTGATGGTGGGTGTTTTACATGGCTTGGCGGGTAGTGCTCCGGCTTTGGCTTTGGTGCCGGTGATGGCGCAGGGGCAGTTTTTTGCGGCTTTGTGTTATTTGTTGGTGTTTTCGTTGGGTGTGGGTGTGTCGATGTTGTTTTTTGGTTTTGGTTTTGCGGCGGTCCAGCGGAAGTTTCAGGCGAGGTATGTGAGGTTGTTTCAGTGGCAGCGGCATATTATTGCGAGTTGTTCGATTGTTGTGGGTGGGTTTTGGATTGCTCAGACTTTGTGAAATATTAACTGGGTCCGACTGACTTGATCCAAGATATATAAAAATTTAAATTCCTAAGTGCTAGATATATTGGGTGGGGAATGAAAGGTTTTTTATCCCCGACATGAATCCGGCATTGATCTCACCGACTCGCCGTAAACCCGTCCGTGGGGGCTCGGACGCAGCATCCCTGCTGCATACGGTCTGTGAGATCAATGCCGAATCCATATCTAACATTTTACTGAGGCATGTAGGTCAATAACCAACGAAGAGATCAATGGGGTCAGACTCGATTGATTCTATTAAATAGACCTGTGATTTTTTGAGTCCTAGTCATGGCTCTCCAGTTTGGCGGATAGTTTGTAAATATATATGTGGGTTGAAAGCAGTGAAACAGTCACGAAGCTTCGAAGCGGTTTAACAACCGGTTCTTGTGCGACTGCGTGCTGTGTTGCTGCGTGTCAAACGTTGTTGGCTAATCTTCAATCTGGTGTGGTGAGTATTACTTTACCGAAAGGGAAAACGGTGGAGATGGCCATTAGTGCTTATGAGTCGGTTCCGGCTGCTTCCAAAATTCTCTCTGAAGGTAAATGTGTTCGCGTTTCTGTGGTTAAAGATGCGGGTGATGATCCTGATGTTACGCACGGTGCCACGGTGTTTGTGGATTTGATTTTATGTGATGCTGCCGGTGTTTCTTTTTCTGCTGGGGAAGGTGTGGGGACGGTAACGCGTGAGGGTTTGGCTTTGCCGGTGGGTGAGCCTGCGATTAATGTGGTGCCGCGTCGGATGATGACGCAGCACTTGGAAGATTTAGCTGCTAAGCATAATTACTCTGGTGGTTTTTTGGTTTCTGTTGGTGTTAAAAACGGCGAGACTATTGCCTTAAAAACCATGAATGGTCGATTGGGTATTGTGGGTGGTTTATCGATTTTAGGGACGACGGGTATTGTTCGGCCTTTTTCGTGTTCGGCGTGGATTGCGTCGATTCATCAGGGGATTGATGTGGCGTTTGCGAATGGGGTTGAGCGTATTGCGGCGAGCACGGGGAATAGTAGTGAGGCGGCGATTAATGCGTTTTATCAGATGGATGAGATGGCGTTGATTGAGATGGGTGATTTTGCGGGTGCGGTATTGAAGCATTTGAAAAAGAAGCCGATTAAGCAGCTGAGTATTTGTGGCGGTATTGGAAAGATTAGTAAGTTGGCGAATGGACATATGGATTTGAATAGTCGGGTTTCTGCGATTGATTTTGAGCACATGGCGAGTGTGGCATCGGAGCTGGGTGGTGATGAGGTTTTGAAACAGAAGATTCTTGCCGCGAATACGAGTGTTGAGGTGTTAAAGATTTGTCAGGGTGTTGGGATTGATTTGGCGTTTGCGCTTTGTGAGCAGGCTTTGGTATTTGCGAAGAGTATTGTTCCTGCTGAGGTGTCGGTTGAGGTGAGTGCGATAGATCGTCAGGGTAATTTTGTTGGCAGTACGAACCCTAAGATTATGTCTGGAAGTGTAAGCTAATGATGTTGTTGATTTTGGGGGGGACGGCGGATGGTCGAAAGCTGGCGGAGTGTTTACATGAGAAGTCGTTGCCGTTGATTTACAGTGTGGCGGGTTTGGTGAGAACGCCGGATGTAAGTTGTGAGGTTGTCAGTGGCGGTTTTACGCAGTTTGGTGGTTTGGATAAATTTGTTCGAAATCGAGGAGTAACGGCGATTTTGGATGTGACGCATCCGTATGCGAAGGTGATGAGTGCAACTGCGGTTGATGCGGCCAGAGTTTGTGGTATTCCGGTTTGGCGTTTTCATCGTGAGTCTTGGCAGAAGCAAGCGGGGGATGATTGGCGTTTGTTTGATGGCTGGGAAGGTTTGTTGCCGAATTTACGCGATAAAAGATCTGTATTTTTGACGGCGGGGAAGTTGTCTCAAGTGGTGGTTGATGAATTAGAGGGGATGTCTACGCTAGTTGGTCAGCGGCAGTTGTTGAGGACGGCGGTTGTGCCTAAGGTTGTGTTGCCGGAGTCGATGAGTTGGGTGAAGGCGATTGGGCCTTTTGCTTTTGAGGATGAGTTGGCGTTGATGCGGGAGTATGGGGTTGATGCGTTGGTGTGTAAGGATAGTGGTGGGGATTCTACGGTTGAGAAGTTGAATGCTGCTCGGGTGTTGGGGCTGCCGGTGTTTATGTTGGCGCGGCCTTGTTTGCCGGATGTTGATGTTGTTTTTACTTCTCGTAGTGAGTGTGAGGCGTTTGTGTTGAGTTGGTTTGTTCGTGGACCGCTATAGCACTTGGGGAAGAATTTTCAAGACACGCCACGAGTACGTCCTTGTAGGCTCTGCACCGCCATCCTCGACAGTGTGCTCCTGCACTGTCTACTACACCACATCCATGTGGTAATTGGCGGAGCAAGGTCTTGAAAATACTTCCCCAAGTACTCTAGCTACGTGCGGGTATTGATATTGTGAAACTGGGTTTTCTTCTCTTGTCCAATTGTTGAGCGGGAACACATAGATGTTTTCGGTAAATCCGAAAATTAAATAAATAAGAGATTTCTCGTTCCCATGGTCCCCGTGGGAATGCATATGGTTTTACGGTTAAAACCGAGAGCTAAGAAATAATGATCGGTGGCTAGAAAAATAGTTTCTCTCGTTCCCCGTGAAAATGCAGACTGGTATTTAGCAGTTGGAACGGTATGGGTTACCACGGAGGACCGTGGGAGCCAGAGTCGTTCTAGCGATGATCGGGCTCGAGAGTGTATTCCTCTCGTTCCCATGGTCTCCGTGGGAATGCATATGGTTTTACGGTTAAAACTGAGAGCTAAGAAATAATGATCGATGGCTAGAAAAAGTTTCCATCGAGTAGAAAGTTTAATGCTAAACAAAGTAAAGCTTAAAAAGAACAAAAACAAAATGACATTTAATTACGAAGTAAACCCAAAGGCGATCGAACAAGAGAGCTTTCGACAGATTCGCGAGTTAGCGGATTTAAGTTCGTATGATCGTGAGCAGCAACAGGTGGTGATGCGTGTTGTGCACAGTTTGGGGTTGCCGCATATTGCTGAGCAGGTACGTTTTAGTGATGGAGCTTGTCAGTCTGGACTGCAGGCGTTGGCGAATGGCTGCGATATTCTCTGTGATGTGGAGATGGTGAAGCAGGGGATTACCAAGCGAATGATCGCAAAGCAGCCTTTGTGTTTTTTGAATGATGAAAGAACCGCAGGGTTGGCGAAAGAGAAAGGAGAAACGCGTTCGATGGCGGCGTTGAATCTTTGGACGGAGAATATTCAAAACAGTGTGGTTGTGATTGGGAATGCGCCGACGGCGTTGTTTCGTTTGTTGGAGTTGTTACAGGCTGGTTTGGATAAGCCTGCGTTGATTATTGGTATGCCGGTCGGATTTGTGGGGGCTGCAGAGTCGAAGAGTGCTTTGTGGGAGTTGCATCAAGAATTGGGTGTGGAGTGTATTACGCTGTTGGGGCGTGAGGGTGGCAGTGCTGTGTCGTCGGCGACGTGTAATGCGCTGTTACGTTGTAACCGTGGTGAGTATTACTGATGATTCATATTCTGGGCTTGGGGGTTTCTGAGCAGGCGGTTTTTACTGATGACGCGCTGAAGGCGTTAAGGCAGTCGAGTATTGTTGTGGGGTCGCAACGGCAGCTTGAAATTGTCAGTCCGCTTTTGGATGATGGCAGTGGTGTAGTCGAACGAGTGGTTTTACCTAAGCTTTCGGAATTAAAAGCACTTATTGAAAACCGGTTAAATGAATCGATTGTGGTGTTGGCCTCTGGAGATCCGTTGTTTTACGGAATTGGCCGATGGTTTGGTGAAAATTTTCCGCCTGAAGAGCTGACGTTTTACCCTGGAGTTTCCAGTATTCAAGCGGCTTGTCATCGTCAAGGCTTGTCGTTGCAGGATGTTAGCGTACTAAGTTTACATGGTCGTCCTTTAGAAAAAATTCGCACGAAGTTAAAGGTGAATTCTACGCTAGTAATTTTGACAGATAAAAACAGTCAGCCGCAGGTTTTAGCAAGAGAGTGTGCAGCGGCGGGATTTACTGAATCAATATTAAGTGTTTATGAAAATTTAGGTTACGAAAAAGAGGCTTCTTACATTTTTTCTGTGGATGGGTTGTTGTCTGCGCCTGATCGTATTTTTGACCCTTTGCATGTCACTATTATTGAGGTGCGCGGGGAGGGCGGAATTTTACCGGAATTTCCGGGTATTCCTGACTCTCATTATAGTACCGGTGCTGATCCGGGTAAGGGGATGATCAGTAAGCGAGAGGTTCGCTTGGCGATTTTGTCTCATCTTCAGCCCGCCAAAGGTGACGTGATTTGGGATGTCGGTGCGGGTTGTGGTGGCGTTGCGGTCGAGCTGGCGTATTGGAATGAGGATGTGTCGGTTCACGCGGTGGAGTGTCATTCGGACCGTTTGGCGTGTTTAGTTGAAAATCGAAATCGCTTTGGTGTGGTATCGAATTTACATATTCACGAAGGTAGGGCGCCTGAGGCATTAGCAGATCTTCCTGCTGCGAATAAAGTTTTTATTGGTGGCAGTGATGGGGAATTGGAAAAACTTTTAATGCTGGCATGGCAACAGTTACCCAAGGGTGGTTTGCTGGTGGCCAGTGCGGTGATGGAAAAAACGAAGATTCAATTACGAGGGTTCGCTGAAATATTGTTTCTAGAGGATTCGAACGTAATGTTAGAAAGTGTTGAAGTTGGTGTAAGGCGCGGACAGATTGTCGATGGTCAATTGAAGTATGTTGCAAAATTACCGGTGGAGATATTTACCTTCACAAAAAACAAACCCACTAGTGCTCGCACTGTAGGCGGAGAATAATTATGTCAGCAGAATTTACCGGTGTTGGCGTTGGGCCGGGTGATCCGGAATTGATGACAATGAAGGCGCATCGCCTGATAAAGCATGCCGATGTTCTGTGTTTTATTACCAGTGAAAACGGTCGCTCTCAGGCTAAAGATATAGCGGCTGAGGTGTTGTCTACCGTTGATAAGTCGCAAGAGGAAATCCCGATTGTAATGCCGATGAGTGATGACAGAACGCTTGCGAATGCTCGATATGATGCGGCGGCAAAGTCTATTTTTGAGGCGGTTGATCGCGGTAAGCATGTGGTTTTTTTATGTGAAGGTGATCCGTTGTTTTTTGGATCTTTTGCCTATTTATTGGAGCGTCTGCAAGATCGGGTGCATTGTGAGGTGGTGCCGGGCATATCGTCGGTACATGCGGCATCGTCTGCTTTGAAATTGCCGTTAACAATGCAGAGGGAGTCGTTTGCGGTGGTGAATGGTCGGCATAGTGAGGCTGATTTGGTGAATGCGCTGGCGACGCACGACAGTGTTGTGATTATGAAGGCGGGGCGTTCGCGTCAAACTATTTTAAGTGCTCTTGCTGCTACTAATAGGACGGAGGATGCCAATTACCTGGAATATATTGGGCGCGATGCTGAGGTGATTGTGCGGGATGTGAGTCTGTTAGAGGCTGAAGCAGGGCCGTATTTTTCGTTGTTTGTTGTGACGCGTAAAAATAGGGACCGTGGTTAAGGGCAGAGTTAAGGCATGTCTTTGGCTTCGATATAATATGCAGGCAAGGATACTCTTTGGGTAAGACACGCTGTACCCAAAGCACTTGCAAAGCTCGCGGGGCAGGCTCTAAATACGTCCCTGTACGCTCGGCCGCCGCATCCTCGATCGCATGCTCCTGCGCGATCTAATACACTCCATCCATGGGGTAAATGCGGCAGACGGTCTTACCCAAAGAGTATCCTTACCTTCCGACCTGGTAGTAATTTAACGGTGGCAGGTTTGGAGAGTTGGATAGATGTAGGTGTGATACGAGTACTGCGTGTGAAAATATTAGATGAGTAAAATGTTAGAGAGTAAAAACATAAAAATCATAGTGTTAACCGATGCTGGCCACCGTCTAGCGAGTCGCTTAAAAGAGCGCCTCGATAAAAATGGTGTCTCCAGCGAAGTATGGTTTAAGCCCAAACCGTTCAGCGAAAAAGTACAGCGAGCGTTTAGCGATGGCGATCCACTTATTTTAATTTGTGCAACGGGTATAGCGGTTCGAACCCTAGCGCCGGTAATTCAAAATAAACACGATGACCCACCTGTTCTAGTTTTAGATGAACAAGGCCAATTTGTGATCCCTCTCTTATCGGGTCACGAAGGCGGGGCGAATGCTTGGGCTGAAGACATCGCCACAATATTGGATGCTCAGTTGGTGATGACGACGGCTAAACCTTATTTAAAGCCCATTTATACCGTGGGTATGGGCTGTGAACGTAATTGCCCCGAAGAGGAGTTAAGTACATTGTTGACTCAGTGTTTGGAGCAGGCAGGTATTACCATCGATCAAGTGGCCAGTATTAACAGTATCGATATTAAATCGGATGAGTTGGGTTTAATTGAATTGGCCAAAACGTTGGCTAAGCCTTACGGCACCTTTAATAAGCAAAGTTTATCTTCGGTGGAACATTTACTGAGTACAAAGTCGGATTATGTTTTCGAGATTGTAGGTGTGTATGGCGTGGCGGAGTCAGCGGCTTTATATGCAGCTCAAAAAGTCACTGGCGATACGGCTGAGTTGATTTTGAATAAACAGAAAACGGCAAAGGCAACATGTGCTATTGCGAAAAGTTACCCTGCTGAGGGGGTATCTTCATAATGGTGTGATATTAGATTTGGCTGAATATTACTTTCTCCAGCTGTTGTAATGGGTGAGATATGTATGTTGCATCCGAGCCCCTATGGGAGGGGGTAGGGTCTGTCCCGCGAGCAGGGCGAGTACTTTGGCTACGGCGAGTCTTTGGGTTCTATACCTGATATGTTGTGGCTAAGGTACAGCTTAATAAAGTGTGCTGGTGTATGCCCATCAAAGTATGAACGTAACTACTAGCACGGCGGAAGGTAAGGATACTCTTCGGGTAAGACCGTCTGCCGCATTTACCCCATGGATGGGGTGTATTAGATCGCGCAGGAGCATGCGATCGAGGAAGCGGCAGCCGAGCGTGCAGGAACGTATTTAGAGCCTGCCCCGCGAGCTTTGCGAGTGCTTTGGGTGCAGCGCGTCTTACCCGAAGAGTATCCTTGCCTGAATATTATATCGAAGCCTATAGTTTCGATTAATAGCGCCCCGATAGTGATTAGCTGTGAGACCATCTCAAGTTGAAAATATTAAATACGCTTTAATAAAGAGTTAGAAAGAATTTATGAGTAAGTTATACGTAGTAGGAACAGGCCCAGGTGATATCGACCTCGTCGCCCCCAAAGCGATGGCGGCGATAAAAGCCAGTAGCGACTTGGTGGCTTATGGTTTGTATTTGGATTTGTTGGGCGATGTGTGCAATAACAAAAATCACCATATATTACCTTTAGGTGAAGAAATTAATCGTGCGCGTTTAGCGTTAGATTTAGCCGCAAGTGGAAAAACCACAGCATTAATTTCCAGTGGTGATATTGGCATCTACGCCATGGCCACCTTGGTGTTCGAATTGCTCGATAACCAATTACAAAACAAAATTGTAGACGATGGTAGTGACCGTCCTGATAGCTGGCCAACTGTTGACAGTCAACGTTGGTTAGACGTGGAAATTGAAGTTGTGCCGGGTATCTCCGCAATGCAAGCTGGGGCGAGTCGTGTCGGGGCCATACTAGGTCATGATTTTTGCACGATTTCTTTATCCGATTTACTAACGCCTTGGCAAACAATTGAAAAGCGTTTGCATGCCTGTGGCCAAGGGGATTTTGTTGTTTCGTTTTACAATCCTCGTTCCAAAAAACGTGATTGGCAAATTAATACCGCTCGAGACATTCTTTTGGAATATCGCCCAGCCGAAACGCCAGTATTACTGGGGAGACAGTTAACGCGTGAGGATGAAAGTATTACGATCACGACATTAGACAAACTCCATTCCGATGATGTCGACATGTTTACCATGGTGTCGGTGGGTAATAGTGAGTCACGCCATATTATTAATGGCAGTCAAGAATGGGTTTATACCCCAAGAGGCTACAGTAAAAAACTTTAGTCGGATAAAACTTCTCTGTAGGATTATGAGTGCCGTTGATACAAGGCAAGCGCCAATCAAATAGAGAAGTTTACAGATATAAATAACGATATTTTCATGGCGTTTAACGCCGTAGCAGAAAGTGTAATAGCTACAGAGGAGTTTTAATGACTGTTTATTTTATAGGGGCTGGCCCCGGTGATCCTGAATTAATTACGGTTAAAGCGCTAAGGCTTATAAACCAGTGCCCCGTCATACTCTATGCAGGGTCTTTAGTGCCACGTGAAATATTGTCTGAAGCTGAAGACAGCGCAGAGAAAATTATCGACACCGCGTCGATTGACCTTGATCAAATTATTACTCACATAGAAGCCGCCCATAAGGCGGGAAAAGATGTTGCTCGTGTTCATTCCGGTGATCCTTCACTTTATGGCGCGATAGGTGAGCAAATTCGTCGCTTGGATGCGTTGGGTATCGACTACGAAATAATCCCCGGCGTTACAGCGACTTCGGCTTCAGCGGCATGGCTCGGTAAAGAACTCACTCTTTCTGGCGTTTCTCAAACCATTATCATGACGCGCTACGAAGGAAAAACCCCCTTCCCAGAGCGCGAGCGTTTACCAGCGTTAGCAGCAACTAAGGCGACACTGGCGATTCATCTCGGTGTGACCCGTATCCATAAAATTGTGGAAGAATTGATTCCCCATTACGGTGAAGATTGCCCTGTGGCGGTTTGTTATCGCACGTCCTGGCCGGACCAAGATAAAGTCGTTGGAACCTTAAAAGACATTGTCGGAAAAGTGAGAGAAAAGAAATTTACTCGGACCTCATTGATTTTAGTTGGCCATGTATTGGGGACTAACGAATTTCGAGATTCTTATCTTTACGATGAAGCCCAAGCCCATGTCTATCGTCCAAAGGTAAAAGGCGCAAAGGCGAGGACAGTTGAAAGTGCCTTGGCTCACCGTGTGAATAAGGTCTAGCCTATCCAGGCCGATAGACGCGATTAGGTTTTTCCAGGAATCATCCCAACAAGGACGTTGTTTATATCAGTGCCAAAATTGCGACTAAAATATAGGGTTATTGTCCCCCGTGACCCCCTCAATCCCCTTCATTACCTAGCTTATTCTCATTCCATATTCGCCCTCTTTTGGGGCTGGATGAGACGGCAAATCCTCGATTCGATGCTATAGTTTACACTGCTCATGTAGTTTTTAAGCGTTGATATCCCGGCAATTATTTGGCCTGGTTAAGGAGTAATAGTGAAGATATTCCAGTCTCGCCTTTATCAAGAAGCATGGTCCACCCCCCTACCGGAAGGCTCCTTCTCACAGCTTGTTTTGGCTTTTGGATCACGGACTTTCATGCGTAGCGCAGCCGTTCGACAGTCTCTTAAGCATGCCTTTCCCAATGCAAATGTCATCGGTTGTACGACATCCGGCGAGATTATGGATACGGAAATTTACGACGAAAGCCTCTGTGTTACAGCCATTGAATGGGAGAAAACTCCCGTATGTTTGGTCAGCGAAAATATTAGTTTTTTTGCCGACAGTCGAGACGCAGGAGCGAAGTTAGCGGCTAAGTTAGATAAAAAAGACCTCAAACACGTATTTGTCTTATCCGATGGCCAGCATGTAAATGGCACCTTACTCGTAGAAGGTATTAGCGCACAATTGCCCGAAGGGGTGGTTTTAACGGGTGGGTTGGCGGGCGATGATGATCGTTTTGAGGAAACCTGGGTTTGGCATAACGACAGGGTAGAGTCGGGCTTAATCGTGCTATGTGGCCTTTATGGCGATGCCATCCGAATCGGCCACGGTTCTCTGGGTGGTTGGGATACATTTGGTCCTGACCGTAAAATAACGCGTTCAGAGGGGAATGTCCTTTATGAACTCGATAATCAGTCCGCCCTTGAATTGTACAAGCAATACTTAGGAGAGCATGCCAGTGAATTACCGGCATCTGCTTTACGTTTTCCCCTGTCGGTCCACAGCGAAGGCGAAGACCAAGGTGTTGTTAGAACGATCCTTAATATTAATGAGGAAGACCAAAGCATGGTGTTTGCCGGTGATATGCCGGAGGGGTCTTATGCGCGGTTGATGCACGCTAACTTTGATCGATTAATTGATGGCGCCAATAATGCCGCCGAGCAAGCTTTGGAATCACTGTGTGGTCAGGCTAACGAAGCCAGTCAAGCCGAGCTTGGAATACTGATCAGCTGTGTTGGACGACGTCTGGTTCTGAAGCAACAAGCTGAGGAAGAACTGGATTCAGTAAGGGATGTATTGGCCGATCAATGTGCGCTATGCGGATTTTATTCCTATGGGGAGATTTCACCCCTTGTGTCAAAGCAAAAATGTTCCTTACATAATCAGACTATGACAATCACCACATTCACAGAAGTGCTTGATGCATAAGCTTCTAAAGCGCCAACTTAAGCGGAACCAATTAAGCGAGGATGATTTTGATCCGCGTTGGCGAAGCTTATTGGACGCCGTAGCGAGTGCCTACGTCCAGGCTGATCAAGATCGGCATCTGCTAGAGCGGTCGTTAAAGTTAACCTCTAAGGAATTAACATCTCGTAATTCTGAACTTGAGGACAGGTTGGGTGAACTGGAATCGATACGTACATGTTTGGAAGATTCCCTGTCGACTCTTAATACTACCTTTGATGCGATTGGCGAAGCCATTATCGCCTACGATGAAAAAGGCAATGTGGTTAAATACAATCAGCTTGCCGCGGATTTACTTGATTTAAATAAAAATGATTTGTCTGAATTTCCAAAACACACATTGGCGAATTTGTACCGAAAAATAAAAGACCCGGCTATATTAGTTCATGATCTTCGTCATCTTACACAAGATCCGCTACGGGAGTTGTCAGGAGTTTTGGAGTTTAACGATGAAAGCTTTTATGAATACCACTCATCGGCAAAGCTGAAAGATGATCGTTTGTTAGGGCGGGTTTGGTGCTTTCGTAATATTACCGAAAGCAAAAAAAATGAAGCGTTAATACGTCATCAAGCGTATCACGATGTTTTAACCGATCTTCCCAATCGAGCCTTGTTTATGGATCGGCTGGAACATGCCATAGCCTATGCGCGAAGAGTCAATAGCGTCGTAGCGGTTCTATTTATCGATTTAGACCAATTTAAAAAAGTAAACGATACTTGCGGGCATCAAATAGGAGATCAACTCCTTCGGCAGGTTGCAAGTCGTTTAACTGAAAGCGTGCGTGAGCATGATACCGTCGCTCGCCTTGGTGGAGATGAGTTTACAGTGCTTCTTGAAGGGCTGCAGTCACATAGTTTTGCGACGATAATGAGTAATCGAATTTTAAAATCCCTAAAAAAACCGTTTCAAATAGAAAGGCACATATTTTATATTTCTTGCAGTATCGGCATTAGTTTATTTCCTTGTGATAGCAGTGATTCCAAAGAACTTGTCAGAAAAGCGGATATTGCCATGTATCACGCGAAAGATACCGGCCGGAATAATTTTCAATACTTTAATGAATCGCTAGAGCGGCTAGCGGTTCACTACGTGAAAGTGGAAAATAAACTACGTGAGGCAATGGGGAACGATGAATTGTGTTTGTACTATCAGCCTCAGGTGGATTCGATTAGTGACCGTATTGTCGGGGTTGAAGCGCTATTGCGTTGGATTCCGAGTGAAGGGGAAATTATTCCCCCTATGGAATTTATTCCCATAGCGGAGCGAACGGGGTTGATTGGACCGATAGGTGTTTGGGTTTTTGACGAAGTATGCAAGCAAATAGTGCGTTGGCGGGAGCAGGGTATTGTTGATATCCCAGTTTCTGTAAATCTTTCCGCTAAAGAATTACAGGATGAAAACTTGCTTAATCGCATTCGAGGGGCACTCAAAAAATATGATATCCCTGGATATTTAATCGTTGTCGAAATTACAGAGACGGTCTTAATGGAAGACCTAGAGTATACGCAAGGTCTCCTGAATGAAATTAGGGCAATGAATATTGCAATTGCGATAGATGATTTTGGTACGGGATATTCCTCTCTGAGATATTTGCAGAAACTACCGGTTGATACGCTAAAAATAGATAAGTCATTTATTATTGGCCTATCGGAAAATAGGCAAAATGAAGCGATTGTTGATTCGATAATCGCTCTTGGCCACAATCTGGGATTGTCGATTGTCGCTGAAGGGGTTGAAGATGAGGAGGTTAAAAAATATTTAGCGGAAAGAAAATGCGAGCATTTGCAAGGGTTTTATTGTCACCGTCCACTTGATGTTGAGTCTGTGACCCCGTTGCTATTGGCGGAAATGAAGCGGCCAATCGTCTAGAGTCGACGGAATTTTCATTCTTGATTTATTTCTCACTGTATTTATTCTGTAGTGTCACCCGAAATGTTTTAATTTTATTGATGCCCCTGGCTTTTTAACTGTTTTTGTGTCTTCTGTGAAAAGTCAAAATTCTGGTCATGATTCGTCATTCTTTGGTATGGCTCCAATATGTTCTTGGTTTTTTTGTGGTGGAAAATAATAAGTCGATCGTCCTGTCCTATCTTCTGAATAATCGCCCTGCTTACAAAATATTTATGATGTTTGTTTTTGTTCATTCTGGGTTCTTATTTGATTGTGAATTCGTTTTTTTATTTCCATTTTATTTTTTGTATGGTGTTTTGTTCGGTGTAACTTTAGCGTTTTAATTGGTTTTCTTGTTAAGCTTCATATTTGATGAATGGTTGGCGGTTTGTAATGTTTACCATTGACAGGCAGCGGTTTTTTTTATTTAATCTCCGGAAAATACCTCCTTAGAATTTTTGTTGATGACGATTTCTTGTGCTGTCAAGATGCGTGTTGTCAGGTTTTGTCTGGGGTTTAACTTACCTGATAGTTAGGATGTTATTTATGACTTTGGATAAATTGTCCAGATATATTATGTCTTCGCGTAAAAGCGTTTCGTGTTTACTTCTTACTAGTGCTATGAGCGTTTCGGCTTTCGCTGCTGAATCTCAACTCATCTCACGTTATCTTCCAACCAAGTCGACCATATCTACCCTAGATTTGGCCGGGCTTCAGAAAGATAAAATTATCGTTAAATTTAAAGAAGGCACGGGCGTGCGTGGTGGGGCGGGTGACTTTTTTGTTAAACCTGAAAGTTTTTTCTCGCAATCTTTTACCTTGCCAAATGTAGAGTTGGAATTAGTTCAGCTGGAAGATTATGTGACCTTGACGGGCGCAAGCTTTAACAATTTATTTTCTTTTGGTGAGGAAGCCTTATCGCAATTAAAAATTACCGGTGAGCAACGTTCAGGAAAAGAACTGGCTGACTTGAACCTCTATTTCGAAATTCCAGTACCGACTTGGTTGAGTGACTCAAGCACCGTTTCTTTCGTTAATTTTATTAATAGCATGCCTTCGGTTGAAATTGCCTACTTAAACCCTGAAGTTTCGGCAGCGGCGACTGATACTCCTGATTTTACTCCACTACAAACCTTTAAGGCCCCAGCGCCAAACGGTATGGATATCGATTATGCCCATACTTTTGTGGGTGGGAAGGGTGAAAATGTCACATTCATTGACGTTGAAGGTGCGTGGGTCGAAACTCATGAAGATATGCCTGAACTCTTTTACCAAAACGGCATTGAAGAGACGACTTCTAACTGGATCAATCATGGTACTGCTGTTGTTGCATTAATAGGCGCGCCAGCTAACGGTTTTGGTATTGAAGGTATTGCCACCAATGCGTTAATTGGTACAGAATCTTTTGACCCTGGAATTGCTATAGCGATTACAAATGCGGCGTTAGCAGTGGGCAATGGTGGTGTGATTCTGCTCGAGATGCAGATTTCTGGTCCGACTTCTTTAGTGTGCCAGTCTTATTACACGGAAGATAACTGTGACAAATATATACCGGTAGAGCACCGACAAAGTGTTTTTGACGCAATTCAAACGGCAACAGCGAACGGCGTGATTGTTGTGGAAGCCGCGGGCAATGGCGGTATTAGTTTGGAGGACCCCGCTTTAAACGGATTGTTTGATCGTTCGAATCGTGATTCAGGCGCGATAATGGTAGGCGCAGGGCATTCCGGTCAGCGTACGCCAATGGTTTACAGTGACGCAGGTGAACGAGTGGATGTTCATGCCTGGGGGCAGAATGTTATGACTGCGGGTTATGGCTACCATTACTCAAAATCCGGCGATGCTGCGAATCAGGATTTTTGGTATACCAGCAGCTTCGGCGGAACGTCTAGCGCCTCTGCTCTAACAGCAGGCGTGGTGGTTTCTATGCAAGGTATTGCACGGGCAGCCACAGGTAATTATTTAACGCCGGAAGAAATGCGTACGTTATTGGTTCAAACGGGAACACCTCAAGAGTTCTACCTTCACCGTCCGGTTGGCCCCATGCCCAATATGCGCGCTGCAATTGAGCAGATTGGCGGCGTGGAAATTACCTGTGAGGACTACAGCGATACACTCGATAATCATGTACTCGCTTCACGTGCATCCGTAGTCGAAGAGACGAGCTGTTTATTCGGTACGTATTTTTGCACCACGACCTATGAGTTTTTTGCGGTAGGGTCTGGCGAATTATTGGGGACTAGCGGTTCCACCGTTGTTGACTTAAAAGCGGATCTACCTGGGTACTATAATTTAGGTTCTTGTCCTGCAGGGCCAGATACTATTGCGCCTGTTATCACCCGTTTGGGCGACTCTCCAATGAGCGTCACATTGAATGGTCAATTCGTTGATCCCGGCGTAACCGCGTCCGATGATCGCGATGGTGATATCACAGCAAATGTAACAACTTCGGGATTCGTCGATACGACAACTCTCGGCTTGTATGTTCTTACCTACGACGTGTCGGACGCTGCTGGCAACGCCGCGACAACAATTCCTCGTATGGTGAATGTGGTGGAAGGCAGCACTTGCTTTGAAACCACGCTGGCGAATCATGTAACTGCAGCGCGCGCTTACGAGCAGTACTCATTATATTACGCAACGGGTACGGCAACCTACCTCGGTAGCACCTACTCCGATGCGAATAAAGTCGTAGCGCTTGACGAAGCCACAGCGGGTAACTGGAGTTTGGTGACTTCGTGTAATTAATCGTTAGTTTCTCGATATTTAAAGCCCACTGAATTTGGTGGGCTTTATTGTTTAAGTAAAACGTTTTTAAAAAATACCTCCGCAAAATTTTAATTGATGACCGTAACCTCTCCACACCATCGGTGGTGAAGTTTGGTTGCGTGCCGTTAATGTTTTTTTCTGGGGAATAAACTTACCTGAAGGTTTGGATGTTATTTATGAGTTTTGATGAATTGTCAAAATGTGTTTTATCGTCGCGCAATCGCGCTACGTGGTTTCTACTCGCTGGTGCTATGAGCGCCTCTGTTTTTTCGACCGAATCTTACTCGGATGTAATTGATCCTGAAGTTATTGCGGCAGCGAGCTCTGGTGTTTCTGCGCCTGCTGTAGCTGCTGATATGTTTTCTTGGAGTGTTGTACCTGGTGTGATTTTCGATGATGGGGCCGAGTCCTTCGTTGTTAACGTGGAATTACCAGAAGCAGCTGACAGCGTTTTTATGAAATATGTATCATCTTATTTGATACCTTCTGGCGATGTGACGCTTAATGATGCCGGGCAGGGCCAAGATGAATTGGCGGGTGATAATATTTGGACGTCGGGCCTGATTCAATTTGATAGTAGTATGCAGCGAGAGTGGAAATTTACTACTGATCCTGATAGCCCAAGAGGTCTTGAATTTATCGAAGTGGGGCAAATTGTGGTTGTGCGCAATGGCGTGGAATCCGAGTATTTTGGTAATCGCCCTCAGTTAGGTTTGCTGGATCATAATGAACCTCTAATTACATCAAGATTAGTTTCTGCAACGGCGCAAGCTAGCCCTCACTTTGTTAACCTTAATAGTGATATCGCAAGTGACGTTCAAGAGTCCTTGCGTCAAGCGTCATCAGCCAACTATCTAAGAGGGATATCGCAAGAGTTTTATCAAGTATTTGGTGACGACTACGATTTTTTGACTTTTTTGTCGCCGAACCGTCAATTGTTTGTAGAATATTCTACATTCGGAAACTTTACCGCCGGTATGAATCTTGGGGTTAGAAACGATGTTTTTGGTCTCGGAAAATCCGTGTATGATATCAGTCAAGATTATGGCAGCGCGCAACAATTACAAAGTGTTTTGATTTTAGATAACGCTGGTCGAGGCTTGAAATCTTCTAATTTTATGCACGAAATTACTCATCGTTTTGCGGCTTTTCTTGATGCTCCCGAAACGGGATTTAAGCGTAATGCATCGCACTGGAGTGGCTGGGGAAGTGTTGAAAGCTTACTGGGTGGAAAAGATTGGATCGATAATTTAGACGGTTCTTTTACGATTGGGTGTAACTTAGGAAACGGGGGCGTTTATCAAATGCCGGCACTTGAACGCTACTTGTTTGGTCTGCAAACCAGTGAAAATATTCCGACCATTCGATTCCCTAAAGAAGGTGTCGCCACCGCTTGTGGGGAAGTGATGGAGCCCGGTGAGTATCATGAGTTTTCAGCAAATGATATTTTGGCCGGAATGGAAACGCGTTTTCCTGGGCCAGCAGAATCCCAAAAAGAATTTCGAATTGCCTTTATTGGTGCGACATCTGGTAGATTAATGACGGCTGTGGAGATGACCTTTTATGAGAAACTAGCGTCTTGGGTGACAAAAACTATTCCTGTAGGTGATTCAGATCCATTGTTGTCAATCAGCAACTGGGTCCCTATTGGGCGTTATGCTCCTGAAATTACGTGGCGTACAGACATTAGTATTCCGGCATATCCTTGTGTGGAATACGTGGCGACAAACGCCGACCATGTCAGTTCGAATCGCGCTTTTTCAGAAGTTGAAGGGCAAACCTGTTTTGGTACCTTTTGTTTCGGTGGGACAACGACCTATTATGCCGTGGGTTCAAATGATAATTTGGGCAGTGGCGCAACGACCAGTCAAGCATTGAAAGAAACCGATACTAATTTCTATGAATTGGGTTCCTGTCCGGCTGGGCCAGATACAGTTGCCCCTGTTATTGCCCGATTGGGTGCCTCTCCTATGACGGTTTCGTTGAATGGGCAATTCATCGATCCCGGTGTAACCGCATCTGATGACCGTGATGGTGATATTACGGCAAATGTAATAACGTCAGGATTCGTCGATACGACGACTCTCGGTTCGTATGTTTTGACGTACGACGTGTCTGACGCTGCCGGAAACGCTGCGATAACAATTGATCGTACGGTGAATGTGGTAGAAGGCAGCACCTGTTTTGAAACCACACTGGCGAATCATGTGACCGCATCGCGCGCTTACGAACAGTACTCATTGTATTACGCAACCGGCACAGCAACATACTTGGGCAGCACCTATACCGATGCGAATACAGTAGTAGCGCTTGAAGAAGCGACACAGGGAAACTGGAGTGTTGTTAATTCGTGTAATTAATTTTATTTTTTACGATTAGATGAATTGAACCCGCTGTCATAGGCGGGTTTTTTATGGGAAATTAAACCTTTTGTAATCACTCATTATTAAAATGGTTTGGGGTTTTCACGCGAATTATCTATCCGGATACCGCTATTAGTGCTGCGGCTTCTTCTCCTCTTTCTTTACAGCTTCTTTTTTGCGTCTTCCTTCGTCTGACCGGATGTGACGAAGGCGTCATATTCGGTATTGTGAAATGTTTAGTGTGGGTATTTGGAGGGCTGACACTCTTCTTTAATGTGTTGTGGCGTATCTGTGGTGTGAATTCAGACTTTTATTGCCGGAATAGGTGATCCCGTTGGCGTAATAGCCGGCTTAATGTTGACCTAGGCGCCTGCTTGGCTTTTAATCGCCCCCAATTTCTTTCCTGGCACCTTCATTCAAAACGACTTCCTAGGCTATATGGCTGTTCGGATACGTTCTGTTGTTGAATTTTGCTGAAGGGTAAACCTACCACACGTATCGGATGTTATTTATGAATCGAGATCAATTGTTTAGGGATATTTCACTGCGTAAATTAATGCTGGGTTTTGCTGCCTGCTTGGCCGCTGCACCCGCTATTTCAGCCGAACCACTTATCAACGAATCGTTCTACTACTCCGATGTGGTTCTTCCTGATTTTAGTGGGTTTAGCGGTGGAGTAATGAGCGCTGAAGCAATTGCTCCAGCTGAAGCCTCTGCAGAAGCCGCAAGTGCATTACCTACCAATATGTATTCTTGGGATGTTGTACCCAGCGTAGTTCGAAACGACGGTTCAGATTCTTTCGTTGTTAAAGTGGAATTGCCAGAACCAGCAGATAGCGTTTTTATGGAAAACGTTTCTGTTTATTTTAGCGCTGCTAGTGAAGTTAGTCTTAACGATTCTGGGCAAGGTCAAGATGAATTTGCCGGTGATAATGTATGGACTTCTCCCGCGCTTCAATTTAATAACAATTATCAAGGAGATTTATACCTTACGCCCGATCCCGATAGTACCGAGGGTGTTAGGTTTGAGATAGTGGGCAGAATTGTTGTTGTTCGTAATAACGAAGAATTTGATTACTTTGGCCGCGAGGCAAATGTAGGATTGTTAGACGCAAACGAACCGTTGATCGTACCAACGAGTATTTCAGCAACTGCACAGGCCAGCCCTAATTTTGTAAACCTTAAAAGTGATAACACCGATGACGTTCAAAATACCTTGCGGCAGCATAGCACAGGCCAAATTTGGGAATTGACTAACGAGTTCTATCAAGCATTTGGAGATGATTACGATTTCTTAACGTTTTTATCGAGCAGTCGGCAGCTCTACGTCGATTTTGCTGCGACCAACTTTAATGCCGGTTTAAATCTTGGTGTTAGAAACGATGTTCTCGGTTATGGTCGAGGTGAATTCGACTCAGGTTCAACCTATGGTAGTGCTCAGCAGTTACAGAGTATTTTGATTTTAGATAATGCCGATCGCGGAATGCGATCCGCCAACCTTATGCACGAAGTTGCGCATCGTTTTGCCGCTTTTTTTGACGCACCTGAAACCGGCTTCAAGCGTGATTGGGCACATTGGAATGGATGGGGAAATGTCGAAAGTTTATTGGGCGGCAATGACTGGATCGACAATTTTGATGGCTCCTACACCATAGGCTGTAATTATGGCTACAGGGGTGTTTACCAGATGCCCGCTCTAGAGCGATACTTATTTGGCTTACAAACCAGCGAAAATATTCCAACCATCCGCTTTCCCGTCGAAGGAGCCACCACAGGCTGTGGTGAAATTATGGAGCCGGGCGAATATCATGAATACTCAGCTGAAGAAATTTTATTGGGGTTGGAGCCTCGTTTCCCAGGGCCAGCTGATTCTCAAAAAGAATTTCGTTTTGCATTCATCGGCGCAACGTCTGGCCGTTTAATGACGCAAGTGGAAATGACCTTTTATGAAAAACTAGCCTCGTGGGTTTCAAAAGACGTTCCCGATGCAGATCCCGATCCGTTTGTGTCTATTAATGGCTGGGTGCCGATTGAGCGCTATGCCCCCGAAATAACATGGCGTACCGACATCGATCTTCCCGCTGTTTCTTGTGCTGAACACTCTGCGACGAACTCTGCTCATGTGAGCGCAGGTCGAGCGACTTCAGAAGTCGTCGGGCAAATGTGTTTTGGCACTTTTTGTTTTGGTGGCACAACAACTTACTACGCAGTGGGATCAAATGATAACTTGGGCACTAGCTTATTTTCCACCCAAGTATTGAAAGAATCTCCCGTCGGATATTACGCGCTAGGTTCTTGTCCCTCCGGTCCGGATATCGTCGCGCCGGTTATGACCTTACTCGGCGATGCAACGATGAGCGTTTCGTTGAATGGACAATTTGTAGATCCAGGTGTAACGGCAACGGATGATCGAGATGGCGATATCAGTGCAAGCGTCATAGTATCCGGCAGCGTTAATACCGCCGTTATGGGGAGCTACATTTTAACTTACAATGTGTCAGACCAAGCCGGAAATGCCGCAACACCCATTTCGCGTACCGTGAATGTTGTCGAAGGCAGTACGTGTTTTGAAATGTCTTTAGCAAGCCATGCCGCTACAGACCGAGTCTACATTCAATACTCCTTATATTATGCGACGGGCACAGCGACGTATCTTGGCAGTACGTATGTCAATGCAAGCACAATCGTTGCACTCGAAGAGTCAACGCCGGGGAACTGGAGTGTAGTGAGTTCGTGTAACTAATATTACAAACGAAACTTTTTAAACAAAAACCCGCCTGTATCGGCGGGTTTTTTTATGCGTGACAGTAATTGCACGTAGGTCGGAAAAGCGAAGCGTCTTCCGACAAAGCAACCGCAGTACAAGCTTTTCAAAAAAAAAGTGTCAACCGATTAACCCTTTACTCGATAGCAGAAAATAAAGATTGTGTGACGAGGGTTAAGGGGCAACGCATCGAATGGGTGGCAGATGAGAGACGGTGGAAAGCGGAAAGGTAAAAAAGAGGGACGGTAAAAAGGTGGAAGGCGCCTTTGGCTTTTCCACCCTACGTTGTCTGGCGGGCACAGGCCAGTCTAAAGGACGCAATATGAACGTTACACGGTGATTTAGGTTAGAATGCGGCCTCCTAAAATACACCTTGTTTCTGCAGGAAGTCCGGTTTGAATCCGGCACAGTCCCGCTACTGTAATCAGCGTGTAAAGCGTTGTAAGTCAGATCTTCAGAACAAGGTGATTAGTTCACCCACGAGGATGGATGACTATGCCTACAATACCTGTCTGGTTCACCCAGGGCGGCCTCTTAATGTGGCCTTTACTGGTTTGCTCATTGCTGTTGGTCACCGTAACACTAGAGCGGCTGTGCTACTGGTGGCGCTTGACGTTTCGGTTTAACACCGCTGCTATTGATGCTTGCCTCTCGCTATTGGCTCGGCAGCAAATCGTCGCGGCTCGGCAAGAAGCCGAAAAGAGTAAAGACCCTGCTTTATTGATGCTGAATCAAGCATTTAACTCCCCCACAATCGATACCATTCCACTTCTTTTGGGAAATGCGGCCAACCATCAGCTCAGCCGTATGCGGCGTGGTCAGTCTGTATTGGATACCATTATCACCCTAGCGCCTATGCTCGGAATTTTAGGCACAGTGATTGGGATTATTCAGTCTTTTCAAGTGTTAGGTGGCAGTAACATTGATGACCCAGCGGCAGTCATCGGAGGAATTGCACAGGCATTGGTGACTACTGCTGCAGGCTTGTCCGTTGCGGTGATGGCCTTACTGCCATTCAACTACTTTCGGTCCAAAGTGCAAGAGCAGGCCTTACGATTGGAGCAGGTTGGATCACATGTCGAAGCACTTTTAACATTGGAAAATGAACCGTCAGAAAAGCCCGCACAACTGAAAGCTGTTAGCCATGAAGCTGGATAGCGCGAGCCTAGATCAAGGCGCTCGTGTCGAAATACTCCCATTGATAGATGTGGTTTTTCTGCTCTTAGTGTTTTTCATTATTATGTTCCTCTCTATGACGATGCAGAAAGGCCTGCCCGTAGAGTTGCCAAAAATATCAGAACCAGAATTAATTTCTAAAGAAAGTGTTCAGGTGTCTATAAGTAAAAACGGTAATATCGCCGTTAACGGTCAGATTGTTGATTTAAAACAATTAGTCGAAACCATCGAGTTTCAGCGTCAGCAGGAAAGCTCTAAAGATATTCCGATTATTATTCAAGGCGATCGCAAAGCAGAACTGGGAATCGCGCTACAGGTATTAGAGCGGCTAACCTTATCTGGATTAAGCAATATTGCATTTGCCGCAGATAAGCGTGAAGTGGGCCAAGGTAAAATCGAAGAGCCCTCTAATGATCAGCAAGAGCCTGCTGATCGTGACGGATAGCCTGTACGCGTCAGTAGGCTATTTTGAAAACGAAAAGGCCACTCGTGTATGGATTATATCCTTTTTTGCGTTAGCGGCCGTCGCATTACATGGTTTGCTATTACTGGGTTTCTCAAGCGATTTAACATTAGCGAGCATCGATATTGCCAAGGCGCCAACCGCGATTAATATTCGCTGGGCGGTTGAAGCTCCCGTGCCCGTCAGCGTAAAAACCTCCTCGGCCACAAGCGCCTCGACGAAACGCCTGATTCATCAACAAAAATCGCATAAGAATATTGCCAGTTCCAAATCGGCTGTATTCTCCAAGCCATCATTAACCACCGCGGCTAACACACATACTGAAGGTGCCCGTCACCAACCTGATATGGCTTTGCCTGAAGAAAACCCCCAGCCAGTCCGTAAAAAAGAGCTTCAACGCGATGTGCCGAGAATACCGTTACCAGATGCGCAGCCTCAAAAAACGAAAACGAAAACGTTAACTCAGGCGAAGAGAAAGTCGTCGCGGCCTCCAGAAACGTCTAACGCCAATATGCAAAGCCTTGCATCAAAAGGCAGCCAGCAGGCACAAACACTCTCGGGTCGTAAGCCCACTTATCCGCGTAATGCTATTCGCCGTCAACAAGAAGGTCGTGTTTTAGTCGGGTTGTCTTTAGATAAGGAAGGCCATGTTACCAAGGTCGAATTAGTGAAAACGAGCGGCTACTACTTATTGGATCAGGCAGTAATAAAATTTGTTAAGCGGGAGCGATTTAACCCAGCCACGCTGAATGGAAGCCCCACGGCTTCCCAACAAGAATTTGGTTTCGTCTTTTCTTTGCTTTGAATTAAGTTTAATGTGAATTTTAATGTCAGATTAGATTAAGCGTCTCCTATAGAGGCCGACCATCGCGGATTTGTTTCGGCTAAATCTGCATATATTTTTTAAGTTCACAAGGATTGCGGGCTAACATAAAGACCTTTTTACTTTCCTTGTTTCACTTTTTGTGCAGTACAGTGCGCGACAATATTTTCGAGGTATTCTATTTAAGAAGTTAAATCCTATGCCGTAACTTGCCGTTTAAATTTGAATTTAAAGTTTAAGTGAGATCGTTTTATATTTGGCTGCTGGCCCGCTAATGCACTTCAGGAATGGCTTACAAGACACGCCACAAGTACATCCCTGTAGGCTCTGCTAATGCCATCCATGGCATTAGACGGTCTTGTAACCCCTTCCCGAAGTACTCTAGCTCTGTGCGGGTATTGAGATCTGCAAAAGAATTTTCAGTATCGTTAGGAGGTGTTAACCACATACTTTACGACTGGATTGTCGGTCCAAAGGATCGGCCGGTAAATTCAAGTAAGTACTGCGTAAATGATCCCACATTTCCAAATGTTCAAATTTGGGTTCTTTTAGGACTTTCTGCTCCACCGTAAGATAAGGGTTGGGCAAGAAAACCGTCATCTGTTGCTCGCCCGCACCGTTGTACATTCGCAAGCCCCAACTGCTGGGCTTGCCGTCCTCGCGTAACCGCCGGTACAATTCGGCCCTTGCCGTACAACGATGAGCGGCCAGTTTTGCTGAGGTCGGGTTACGTTTTGTTCCCGTATTAATACCAATGCATAAATGAAAATGCCAATGATCAAAATCGACAGTCAAATAGCCATCCAACAAACTAATCCGCTTGGGCTTATTGGGCGCGCGCACTTCCCATACCGCACCTTGAACGTGAGGTCCGAAATAAATTTTATCCCAGAAATTCTCAAAAATATCCGTGAGCAGTGTGAGTAAAAAATCGGTATTGTAAGGCAGAGGGAAGATTTCCAAAGTGCCTTCACCTTCGTTGGTCTCATAAAATGATACCGCTGTCTGTGTCATCGATAGCTCCTAGTTATTTATGGGTAAACGTTAATGGTTCTGTGGGTGTAGCGATTTAAGCGGCGTGATGTGTAAATGATTGGGATGATCATTCATATCAACGCGAACGCGGGTTTCGATATCGAAGCAGGTTTTCAGGTTGATCTCAGTAAGAACCTCGACAGGCTTGTCATCGGCCTGAATAGAATTGTTGGCCAATAAAATTAAACGGTCGAAAAAACGAGCTGCCATATTGAGATCGTGGATAGCGCAAATCACCAAACGGCCGCTATGGGCAAGTTGTTGCGCGAGTTCTAATACCTCGAGTTGGTGGCAAATATCTAAGTTAGAGGTTGCCTCATCAAAAAGAATAATGGGCGTTTGTTGAGTAATTGAGCGCGCGATTAAAACACGTTGGCGCTCCCCTCCGGATAGCGTGTTCACCATACGTGTCGCCATGGACTGTAAACCCGTTTGCTGGAGTGCATCTTGAATAATATCCAAATCTTTTTTGGACGCAGGCTCAAAACGCCCCAAGTGAGGGTTTCTTCCCATGGCCACCACCTCTTCAATACTAAAGGCGTAACCAATATCGGTATCCTGTGGTACTAAAGACACTTTCTGAGCCAATTCACGTCGACTAAACTGACGGATCGGCTTCCCCTGTAAGGTGATCTCACCTTGATTGGCCTTGACGTTGGCCATAATAAGTTTTAATAAGGTCGATTTTCCCGCCCCGTTGGGACCAATTAAACCCACCATTTCTCCGGCGTTAAATTGGCAATTGATATCCGACAAAATACTTTTTTCATCGTAAGTGAAATCGACCGAACGAAAATCTAATAGAGGCATGATCTGGTATTTGCCTTAGTCGGCTAATTCTTCTGTGTTGACAGCTTTGTCGAAGGCTTCCCGCCACTGAGCAATTAATGCGTCTTTTTCAGCGTGAAGATGGTGATATTGGCGTATGGAAATACGTGTTGCCGTGCGTAGCTGTCGATTTTCGCCAGAATCAAAACCCTCGGGTTGTCTACCTTCTGTTAACGCTTTCCATGTTTTATTTTTCTGTTGTATATAGTCGTCGTCAGCCCAATCGTTCATCATGATTTGAAAGTTCTGGTGATCGCTAAATTCAAAGTCCTTACTATTACCTTTTTTATCGCGACAAGGGTTAGCGGCATGAAGGGTTAGCATAGGCAAAAACCCCTTAGGGATCGGCGTGTTGGCCGAGAATGCTCGTCCTGCTGATAGCAATTTTGGCAGCACGTGCGTGTGCGGGCCTTCTGGTGCTTTGACTAAGCCGATCTCTTGGTAGACTTCAGCGCGACTGATATTGGTAATAAAGACGCGTGTGGGGCTGGCTTGTATTATGTCTTGCATAATAGTGTTGCCAGCTTCAAACAAACTTTTTCCGCAGGCCTGACGCAAGCGCTGAATTAAATCGTTGTCATTGGTACGAATACAGACATCGATAAATTTTAAATTGAGACCAATATCAAACAAAATATGATCCTTACTATCTGTTTTTAAGGATCCAGAGTCGGGGCCTAACTCGGTGAGCTTGTCTAAGGTTTCTCGTTGCGCCAAGGCTTCGGGTAGGCAAAATGCCACGGCTTGCCCCCAGGATTGAGGATCTTTACGCAGGGTCTCGTAAGCAATGGGTTTTAATTGCGTATGCGGTGTGATGACCATGGCACCACGCTCAGTAATACGGCCTGTCGCTGCGTCTTGTATGCTCTCGACCTTTTCATTGCCATCCCAGGTAAACTCGGCAATAGCACCGAAACTGCCCACACTCCAACTGTTATTGGTATTTGAAAATAGTGTTTCGATTATTGTCTGCATAATTTAGCCTTGCATTAATTTGCGTTGTTTCATTAATAAAAATAAAAAGAAGGGGGCGCCCATAGATGCGGTAATAACACCCAGAGGTATTTTATTCTCGTAAAGTAGCCCTCGTAACAATAAATCCGCCAATACAATCACTAGAGCACCCAAGAGGGCGGATAGCGGAATCAAGAAACGATGGTGAGGGCCTGTGAGGCGCCGCACAATATGCGGTACGACTAAACCCACAAAGCCAATGCCACCCGATACCGCTACGGCGGCGGCAACCAGAGCCGAGGCGATGAATAATAAAATTAAGCGGGTTTTTGCAACATCGACGCCGACGGAAGAGGCGTGAATCTCTCCCATCATAAGGGCGTCCATATCGCGTTGAAACGCCAAAATAAAGGTAAAGCAAAAAGCAAAGGCCGGAACGATTAGTGCGGCATGGTCCCAGGTTCGCCCATCGAGTCCGCCCATCGTCCAATAAATAATAGTTTTACCAACGGCCCAGTATTTTAAAGCCATCGATAAAATAAACGAATACATAGCAACATTGAATGCTGAAATGGCAACCCCAGCCAATAATAACGTGGCGATGGGCGTATGGCCTCGATGAGTGGCAATGGCGTAGACCAATAATATCGTGGTCGCTGCGCCAATAAATGCAAAAAGAGGCAAGGCCCAAATGGTGACACTGGCCAAGCCAAGATAAATAGCGATAACCGCACCAAGCGATGCGCCGGAAGAAACGCCAAGCACAGAAGGTGAGGCCAAAGGGTTGCGAAATACGCCTTGTAAGACCGCGCCGCATACCGCAAAGGCGGCCCCGGCAAAAGCCCCGGTAATAACACGCGGTAAGCGCACATTATTGACGATACTTTGTTTCCATTGGGGAAGTTCACTGAAGAGTAAATCTGAAAAGTTTTGGCTGATGCCCGACAGAAGAGCTTGGCAGACGTCCAGCATTGACAGTTTTGCTGGACCAACACTAACGGAAATAATCGTAGCGACTAACAGCACGCAAATTAAAGCGGGAATCAAATAATATTTGCGTTGGTTTGAACTGATCATGTTGGTTGTTTCTTGTTTCTTGTATTATTTTTAATAATAATTTAAAAATATAATGTTAGTTATTCAGTGCTTGCGGAATTTGTTGGGCAAAATGTTGGCAACGTTTTACATTGCTAGCCTGATATAGATCAGGGTTAAAGACTTTAGCCAACTCTTCAATGCCTAGAACCCGGTAAGGTGTTACCGTTCCAGAAATGTTGGTTCTGATCACATAAACTCGTTTATTGATCACAGCGGGAACATCGCGCCATAAGGGGTGCTTTTGTAATTTTTCTAGCGCTTCCGAGGCGTCTACGGCGAACCAGTCGGTGACGATCAGCACTTCCGGTTGAAGGCTAACCGCATACTCGACAGTAATATGTGTGTGGCCGGTAATGTCGGTATCTTCAATGACATTGTGGCCGCCAGCGTAATGAATCATTTCGCCGAGTAGCGTTTTCTTCCCGGCTGTTGCGCCATTGAGTGCGTAATACAGCGTTTTGGGTTTCTCTTGGCTTATGGGAGACTTAGCGTTCTGTTGGTGTAAACATTGGACGTAGTTTATTCGTCTCCACATATCGTTGAGTACGATATCTGCCTGGGCGCTTCTGTCGATGGCTTTTGCCAGAGTGCGGATGTTATTGTCGATATCGCGAAAGCTGTGATGCAATCCAAAACGCACCACGGGAATATTATTCGCCAGTAAGAGTCGAATGGTTACGGCGTCGGTATAAGATGCCGCGATGACTAAATCTGGCTCAAGAGATAATGTTTCTTCAAGCCCTGCGTGGTTTCGCGGTATGGATTCTGGGTAATAGCCGACAATGTTAGAAAACTTTTCGTCGTCGACAAGGTGAGTAACACTGATGACCTCGTCTATAGCGTTAAGTTGTTGCAGCATTTCATCTCCGGCGAGAATAACGGAAACAATCCGTTTTGCCGGTGCATGCATAATGTACGTTTGACCCGTTGGGTCGGTAACCGTCTTGGGGAAATCTCCGTCTGAGATCAAAGTGCTTTCTAGCGCACCGCCAACAATGAATTGTCCTTGGGGCTCAAAGTAGTGATAACTGAGTATCACTAGTGAGCTCATTAGGAGAAGGGTCAATGCTAGGCGGGGCGCTGGCTTTTGCATAATATTGAGTTAATCTAATAGGGATTTAAAATAATTTATAATCAAGCCCCAATACGACATAGGTACCCTGCGGTTCATAGCCTAAGCCTTCCTCGATGTCTTCATCTAATAAATTTTCGATACGAGAATACACAGAGAAAGAGTCAGTAAAATTATAACGACTTGAAACATCAACACGGACATAGCGTTTCATTTCTACATCGCCTAACCAGCGTAAACGAGGGCCGCTGTAGTAGGCGTTAATGGAGGTGGTTAGTTTGTCGGCACTGTAAAATAATCCCACGTTGCCTTTGTTTCGTGTTATTTGTACGGTGCGTGTCCAGGTGCTTGAACCACTTGCCTTCATTTCAGAATCGGTGTGAGTATAATTACCTTGGAGGGTTAATTCTGACGATAGGCTATAAGCTAGGTTTAATTCTAGTCCTTGGGTACGTTGTTCTGAACCGTTATTGTACAAACCAAATCCATTCCAAGAGAGAGAGTTTTCAATGGTTCTGTCTAAGAAAATAACATCATCTAATTGTGTGCGCCAAAGCGTGGCGTCCCAGGCTAAACGGCCCTGCATGAGTTGTTGGCGGAAACCTAATTCAGAGGTGGCTCCAGATTCGGGCAGTAACGTATTGCTGCCATAATTTCCTGTGGTATCACTGAGTTTAGGTGTTTTAAAACTGGTTCCATAATTGGCAAATAATGATGCTTCACCGAAGCTATAATTAATGCCGAGGCTTCCCGTAGTTTTTTCTCGCCAATTTTTATAATTGTCGTGACGGATGCTGGTCGCCAAAACAATACCTGAATCGCCAACAGTATAATCGCTGGTTAAATAGGCGGCGTTATAATCAAGCTCGCCTGATGTGGGTATTGGTAAGTAATATGCGTTATTTTGAGCGTTTGATCGAAAACTCTCAAAACCCAACACGCTGTTGAACCTGTCAGACTGATAGAAAATATCATAGGATATTTGTTGGCTGTCTTCATCGTAATCAATGAAATTCAATTCGCCGGCTCTTGGCCCATCAGATATTGAAATAATGTCGCCAGCAAGAGTAGCTGGATTCCAGAGGAAGCCATCTTCGGGTGCAATGACTTCGCCAAGCGTTCCATCACCTAAATCTCTAGATTTTCGTGTGCTATCAGTTACGTTAAACTGCAGTTTGTGACTAAGAGAATCTGTCAGCGTATATTTAAAAAACCAGTTGATTAAGTTGCTTTTAGTCGAAACGTCTTGATGAGGGTCGGGTATCTGAAATCCGTAAAACGTGTTTCTGGTTCTATCGTCATAAGGTTCGACAAAATCCGAAAAGTTGAATTCACTTTCTGTTTGCCAAAAGTTTATCCCGGTTTCAATTGAACTATTGCTGTAGTTTAGCTTAAGTTGGCTGCCTGTATCTTTATAGAATTCCTTATAGATAATGCCGTCACTATCAGTTTTAGAAAGGTTTATGGCGTAAGTTAGAATGCCGCTATCATCTTTATGGCCGCCGCTTAATGACGCCCTCGCTTTTTTCCAGCTTAATGATCCTAGTTCTGCGCCAATGTTCAGTGAAGGTCGTCCTTCGCTACCACTTTTGGTCGTAATAGCGATGACACCAGCAGTGCTGTTAGCACCGTAAAGAGCTGCTTGTGGCCCACGTAATATTTCAATTTTTTCAATGCTTTCTGGGGCCATTTGGTTGAGGATTGCCCCAATGCCATCGGGTGCCCCGTTGTGACTGATTTTCACGCCATCAATCACTAACAAAATATGGCCGGTACTAAAACCGCGCATTTTGATGTAACTAAAGTGACCCGGCCCATTTACTTTCTTGAACTCTATTCCGGCTTGCTGGCGAAGCACTTCGGTGACATTCGTGAAACCTTGCTCTTTGATTTCTTCTTCCGTCACAACCGTAGCTGACTGTGTGAGCGTCGAGGAATTTTTCTCGATTTTTGTCGCGCTAATAATGATGTCGGTGGGTTTTTTTTCAGCGGCAAAAGCCACGGAACTCGTTGCCAAGCACAAGGTGGCGAACGCTAATTTTATAGGCTTAATAAGATCTCTCCTTCTATGTTGCTGCAAAGGAGTTGGGGGTCGACATCAAAATCTAAGGATGTATACACCGTGAGTGATTTCGCACTACAGACGTTCAACCATAAAGTAGAAGGCATTACGAATAGCGCACACGCACAGTTAGCTGGGCAAAGCTAACAATGTATAAATATTAAGTAATAGATTTGATAGAAACGATAGATTCCCCGTTACAGCAAACGTCGTGAACAATAAAATGTTAACGCTACTGAAACGGTATATCCGCCCACTAAGACCCCTCGCCCAATGGTACAGTAACGACTAAGTAATGTAGGTCTCCTGACTTACACATCATTGCTCCTATTCGCCTTCCCGTTTCCACAGTGGCATATTGAATAGTTACTCGTGCTTACAGTTGCGAGGACAGTTATGGATTCTCACCATATTCCCTTTAACTAACCCGTAAAATGGGTCAGAACACATTACTAGACCTGCATCATATGAATTTTTACAAAACTGTCAAGAGAAAGCTTAGGGCGCTGAACGAGGTGACATGGCTGAATTGAGTGGTGTAGGTTGGAAAAGCGAAGCGCCTTCCGACAAAATGTTTCGAGCCGGGGTTGAATGATTTGGATTGGGGTGTGAAAGGGTGTAATGGGGTTGGGGCTTAGAAAGCGTGAGGTAAAAGGTGGAAGGCGCCTTTGGCTTTTCCACCCTACGTTTTATTGATATGGGTGGCTTACGTTTTTTTGCAGCTGGGTATTCCCGGTAATTCCTCTCTACTTGATTTCTCTTCATCGATAATCGCTTGCGGAAATTGCCCCATAAAGCAACAGCAAACATTTTCATTAATCATGGTGCGCGGACCATAAGGATGGCCGATATGTTTATACGGTGCATGATGATGGCCGTGAGAATGGTCGTCGTTGCTATGAGAATGGCTGTCGTCGTGAGAGTGGCTGTGGGAATGGTCATCACGGTGAGCGTGAGTATGTGTAGACGCTTTTTTATTTTCTTTCGAGCTGTCTGCGCTTTCAGGCTGAAATTCCGCGTGGTGGTGGTGAACATCAACTTCGCCTGCTGCGAGTCGTGTTTTGAAACTTTCCATTAACGACAAGACTTTCTCTGGTCCTGATATCGTCTCATTGATGCGCTCAATAAAGGTGTTCAGGACGTGCTCTTGATCACGAAGATAATCCGCTTTTAAAAAAGAAATATCGGGGTTGGCTTCCGCGACCTTATCAACGTAAGCATAAATTCGATCAATTAACTTTCCGCCGAATAGAAAGTAAGGCGCTACGACAATTTTCTTGAAGCCGAGTTTGACCGCCATTTCTAATCCGCGACCGACAGAAGGGTAGGTTACACCGGAATAAACGGTTTCGGCCCAGCCAAAGCCCAAGTTTTCACTGATGATGCGCGTAAGCTTTGCTGCTTCAGCATTGGCTTCTGAAACGGACGTACCGCGACCTACAACCACTAGCATCGTGTCGTAAAGGTCTCCGGCATGTACATGGTCTACGCCTAACACTTCCAATATACGAGTTTGAAATGCGGTAATCATTTCCGTGTGCAAGCCCAGCTCTCTCCCGTATTCGATTTCTAAGCCAGGGTGCTTTTCTTGGAACGTCGTTAAAACGGAAGGAATGTCATTCTGCGCGTGGGTGGCAGAAAACAGCATCCCAGGAACGGCATATATTTTTTTCACGCCCTGCTCGACCAAGCGCTCAAGAGACATATGGATGTTAGGTGCGGAATACTCCAAGAATCCATATTCGACTTTTAAAGATGGAAAGCGCTGACGTAGGCCCTTGGCCAATAAACTGAATTCTTCTTCCGCTATTTTTGCGCGGCTGCCGTGACCGCAGATCATTACGCCTGCGTCGTTTGGTAAGTCGGTTATTTTCATTTTACTGCTCTATTTATATTCTGTATTTGCTCGGAAGCTAAGAAATTTTGTATCGTATTGCTGAAAGTTATGGGCAGTTCTCATGTCTAGCTCTTTACTTATGCCGGAGATCTTTTTGCCCATATAGGAGTGCTTTGTATTCCGCGCAGCCAGCATTTTTCTGTAATCGAGAAGAATTATACCAATATCGTATCGGCAGTGAGCAAATTTCTATACAATGCGCGCCTCGATTTTAGGTTCCTTACGGATTAATAGGGAATGTCTGTCTTGTTAGCGATTGAGTTGAATCAGTTTCTGGTTCGTTCAAAAAACCAACAAGTAACAGCAGCTGTCCCCGCAACTGTATGCAGCAAGCCGTTATCAATACCACTGGAGTATCTGCTCTGGGAAGGTGATAACAAGCGTTTGAGCTGTGAGCCAGAAGACCTGCCTATAGTCGATTAAACCTGATGTCGGGGACTGCATCAGAGGAAACTTACGCAAGTATTTCCCTCCTCTAATTATCCCGACGCCAATAGTGTATTCAGATCAAGCGCTTATGCTTGTTTTCGTGTGTAACCAAAGGCGAATCAATGAAGAACAATGTTTTATTGCGTGCTGTATTTCTTTTAGCAGTTGCACAACCTTTGACCGTATTCGCAGCAGGCATTACCGGTGAACTAGAAGAAGTCTTCATCACCGAATCAGCCGTTAAAGATACCCTTGCAGGTGAAGCCGAAGCGGCCTCCATCGGCACCGTTTTAGGTTATCAACTTGAGCATCGGCCCATCCTTCGTCCTGCTGAAATTCTGGAAACTATTCCTGGAATGGTTATCACCCAGCACAGCGGTGGTGGTAAGGCTAACCAATATTTTTTACGCGGTTTTAACCTCGATCACAGCACAGATTTTGCGACCTACTTCGAAGGCGCACCGGTTAATGTCGTGTCCCACGGCCACGGCCAAGGATACACCGACCTCAACTTCCTCATTCCAGAAATGATGGATCGTATGCTCTACAAAAAAGGCCCTTACTACGCGTCCGAAGGCGACTTTTCTTCAGCGGGTTCAGCACGAATATATTACTCAAGAGAAAAAGAAACGAACCAAATTAAATTAAAAGTTGGCGAAGGTGATTATCGTCGATTTTTATTCCATGGCGGTTATAGCACTGGCGAATCTAAATGGGTTTACGCTTTTGAAAAAACTCACGATGATGGCCATTGGGAAAGTCCAGACGATTTAAATCGAGATAACTTTTTCTTAAAGTACACCACGGGTAATAACGATAATGGTTATTCCGTATCGACTATGCTTTTTAAATCTGATTGGTCCGGTACGGATCAAATCCCGCTAAAACTGGTTAGGGATGGCACTTTAGGTCGTTACGATACCTTAGACCCAACCACTGGCGGTGAAACACATCGCTATCAATTGGCTTATCAGCAATGGGCAGAATTGACAGACACTAGCCGGATTAATGCCAATGCTTATATCGTGGATTATGACCTAACGCTGTCTGGAAATTTCACCTACTTCCTAAATGATCCTGAGAAAGGAGATCAAATTACACAATTTGACGAGCGTACTATTTTCGGCGGAAAAGTCGAGTGGGAGATGGATCTTAATCAAGATCACCAAGTGGATATTGGTCTCGACCTGCGCTATGACGACATAAAAAATGTTGGCGTGGGTCAAAGTGAAGCGCGTGTTATTCATGAGTTACTGAAGCATGCGACAGTTGAAGAGCTTTCAAGCGGTCTATACACCAGCTTGCACTCACAGTGGAGTGATTGGTTTGCCAGTATCGTTGGATTGCGGTATGACTATTTCAACGTGGATGTGAACGATAAAATGGATGCTATCGATTCGGGCTCTGCTAGCGATACACAAGTCTCGCCAAAAGTGTCGCTACGTTTTGGCCCTTTTAATGAGACCGAATTTTTTGTGAATTACGGTAAAGGGCTACACAGTAACGATGCGCGAGGCGTAGCCAGTAATGAAGGCGGAGTGCCGCTAATATCACCGTCAGAAGGTTATGAAATAGGCGTGAGCAGTAACGTAAGCGATACACTACATTTAAACTTGGTTCTGTTTGCTTTAGAGCTGGATTCCGAGTTGGTGTTTGTGGGTGATGACGGCAGTATTGAGCCTAAGGCAGGAACACGACGCAAAGGCTTTGAGTTGAGCGCTTACTACAAGCCTGTTGACTGGTTTGTTTTAGATGCTGATTTTACTAAGGCCGAAGCGCGCTTTAAAGATACGCAGTACGAGACATTAGTTAGTGATGAAGGTGAAGTAACTTCAGTATTATTGGGCGACTATGTGCCAGACAGTATTGCCGATGTATTTTCAATGGGCGCGAGCTTCGAGATGGAAAACGGCTTCTACGGTGGCTTACGCGTTCGTTATTTCGGGCCGCGTAATTTGAACGAAAGTGGCAATGTTAAATCTCGTTCAACATCGGTAGTGAATGCCAACGCAGGGTATCAATTCCAAAAGGGTTTGTTTCTGGGTCTAGAGGTATTGAACCTCACTGATCGAGTCGGTGATGATATTACCTACCTGTATGAATCAAGGCCTTTTAGCGAAAATGAAAATAGTGACGGGGATTTGAATAACCCTGCTAACCTAGGCGCAACCGTCGACGGCTTGCACTCCCACCCAATGGGGCCACGTGAAATTCGCGTAACCTTTGGTTATGAGTTTTAAACGATAAAGCATAAGCAGCTCGATTATGTGGTTTCTAGAACGGAGGGGGTTGAATATACCCCCTAGTTCCTCACGCTCGACTTTGTCTCCTCGATAACTGCTCCTGCGTTATTCTACTGACGCGCGTCCTGCGCTAATGAGTCGTTCTACCGATTACATCCGTGTAATCGTCTGCGTGGGAATGCATACCCAGGTTGAACTTGTAGGATCTTGGGTGTTGATGTTGAGTTAGGTATGCATTCCCACGGGGACCGTGGGAACGAGACAACACCCTCGTTCCCCCGCTCTGCGTGGGAATGCAGAC
>JAWSUZ010000063.1:87603-111256 GCA_033852165.1 Agarilytica sp.
GAATATTGTTTGTTCATATTCCGGTAAATCCGATAATTCTGATCGGTTTTCACTTCACGTATGCGTTCCCACGCAGAGCGTGGGAACGAGAACGTTTAAGTTTTGGAATACTTTCACAGTCTCTCCGCGTGGGAATGCATACCAGTCTTGGAAGTTTGAACAAACGAGCGCCTAACGCTCAATATAAGCGCTCATAATCCGGATTAGGCACTAAAAATAGTGTAACTTGCACAATAATAACCGAGGGCTGTAGGTAGTTGATGTTAGCCATCAATAATACCAACAGCCCCTTTTTGTATTCTCCTAAACAATCGCGCACAGGCGCAGGAGTCGACTATGCAGCTCAAGAAAATCCCAACGACAATCGTCACCGGTTTTTTAGGCAGTGGTAAAACCACCTTATTGTCTAACGTTTTAAAACAAGCCGCTGGCAAGCGTATCGCCGTCATCGTAAATGAATTCGGTGAGCTGGATATCGATGCAGACCTATTGCGTAGCTGCCCCCTAGATTGTGACGACGAATCAGCCACCGTTGGACAAGGTGAAAACGGTATTTACGAATTAGCCAATGGCTGTATTTGCTGCACCGTAGAAGAAGAATTTTTACCGGTAATGAAACAATTGGTTGAGCGTCGCGACGACATCGACCATATCCTTATCGAAACTTCTGGTTTGGCACTGCCAAAGCCATTAGTTCAAGCCTTTAATTGGCCAGAAATAAAACAATACTGCACCGTCGATGCCGTCATTACCGTAATCGATGGCCCTGCCGTTGCAGCGGGTCGTTTTGCTCACAATGAAGAGCAAGTTCAAGCACAGCGTCTATCAGACGAAAGCTTAGATCACGATCCTAGTTTAAAAGAACTGTTAGATGACCAACTTAGCGCGGCTGATTTGGTCGTCGTAAGTAAAAATGATTTATTGGACGAAGATGCGCGCGATCGCGTAAAAACCATAGTCGATGGTCTGGTGCCGAGTGCGGTTAAAACCACCTACATCAGCAATGGTGAAGTACCGTTAGATGTCCTCATGGGCATTGAAGCGGCGACTGAAGACAAAATCGACCATATTCATAATCATCACGATCATCACCACGCCCACGGTGGGCATCACGACCATGCCCATGATCACTTTGATTCTTTCGTCATTACAATGGGTGAAGTCGATGCAGACAAAATACAAAGTGTTTTAAATACCTTACTGGCGGAGCATACTATTTACCGCGCAAAAGGTTTTGCCGCTTTACCGGGCAAGCCCATGCGGCAAGTGATACAAGCCGTTGGCAAACGTTTAGATGTTCATTTTGACCGCCTTTGGACCGCAGATGAACAACGCTTAACCCAGCTAGTCTTTATCGGCAAAGGCATCAGCAAAGACCTCATCAACAAAGCCTTGCAAGAGGCAGAAGTGGCCGTCGCCTAATGCACTTATTGGCGGCTCAGCCCGGAGGATTTGTCGATGATGAAGGCATCATCGACCTTCAGCAGTCGCCAGCCGATATTGTCATCCTATCGGCAGCAGATAGCGCACTGGCAGCGCTGGCCAACAGCGCAGAGTCACTACCCGAAAATTTCCCCAGTCTTCGTTTGGCCAACTGGATGCAGTTGGTTAAACCCGCCGCCTTTGATCTATATGAAGACAAAGTCCTTCAAAACACAAAAATAGTCGTACTGTCTTTATTGGGTGGTGTGAATTACTGGCAATACGGATTTGAACGATTAGTCGCGTGGAGCGAAGCCAGGCCGGATAGAACTTTAATCGTTGTACCCGGTGATGATACCCCCGATGAAACCTTGTTTCGGGCTTCAAACGTTAGCGAAGACGAAGCCGTTTTAGTTTGGCGATTCTTACGTGAAGGCGGGGCGATTAATAACCATCAACTTTTTAATTTTCTCGCCAGTAGCTATTTGAATCATGATGCCCTCTGGCATGATCCAGAAGTTTTACCACGCTGCATGCTCTACATGCCGCAATCAAATTTAAAACATTCGCAAGCCTGTTTTCTCGATTGGGAAAAGCGTTGGGAAAAACAAAAGGAAAGGTCAGGCACGGTTAATTCGCGTGTCTGCGCCATCTTGTTTTATCGCAGCCATTTGCAAAGCGCTAACACAGCAATGTTTGATGGTCTGATCGAAATCTTAGAATCCCAAGGCCTGCAACCCTTACCGATCGCCATTGCCTCATTAAAAGACCCCGAATCATTAGTCTTGGTTAACGCGCTTATCGAACAAGCCAATGCCAAACTGATTATTAACACCACTGGTTTTGCGAGCAATACCGTTTCAGCTCCGGATTTATCTTCCCAGCCCAGCACATTTCAATCGCCGTTTACAAAATCGATTCCAGTTTTACAGCTAGTACTATCCAGCAGTACAGAAGAAGATTGGCAGAGCAGCAGCCAGGGCCTACGCAGTCGCGACATCGCCATGCAAATAGTCTTGCCAGAAATGGATGGTCGAATTGTTACACGTGCAATCAGCTTTAAATCTGAAGCCTATTATTGCGAGCGTTGCGAAATATCCGTAGTGCGTTACGCCCTACATCAAGAACGCGCGACATTTGTTGCCAAGTTGGCTGCACGCTATTGCGACTTATCGACGAAAACAAATAACGAAAAACGCATTGCACTGATCTTGGCGAACTACCCCACCAAAGATGGGCGCATTGGCAATGGTGTGGGTTTAGATACCCCCGAGTCGACGATTAATATCTTGCGCGCTTTAGCCGAAGATAATTATCCGGTAGAAGGCATTCCCGAAAACGGAACTGCACTGATCGAAGCCTTACTCGAATCCGTCACCAATAATCCTAATACCTTACACAACTTACCCTGCTGGCAAAGTATCAGCATGGATGACTATTGGAGCGGCTTTAAACAATTACCTCAGTCATGTCAGGAAGCCGTAATCAAGCAATGGGGACAACCACAAGACGACCCGAAATGCCGCAACAACCGTATTATGTTGGCCGGTATTCGCCTAGGTGAAACATTTATTGGCATACAGCCCGCGCGCGGGTTTAATATGGATTTACTGGCCAACTACCACGATCCCGATTTAATTCCGCCGCACAGCTACTTGGCTTTTTATTTTTGGTTACGTCATTGTTACCAAGTCGATGCGGTTATTCACGTTGGCAAACACGGGAACCTTGAATGGCTACCGGGTAAGGGCTCCGCTTTATCAGAAAATTGTTGGCCCGATATCGCCTTGGGGCCAATGCCTCACTTCTATCCGTTTATCGTTAACGACCCTGGCGAAGGCGCGCAAGCAAAACGCCGCAGCCAAGCCGTCATCATTGACCATCTTATGCCGCCCATGACGCGCGCAGAAGTTTATGGCGAACTTGCAGAATTGGAAACCTTAGTCGACGAATATTACCAAGCCATGGGCATGGATATTCGCCGTGAAGAATGGTTACGCGAAAAAATCCTGCAACAGGTTAAAACAACCAATGTGATGCAAGAACTCGCCTGCACCCAAAACGCGGCTAAGGTAGAAGACCAAGAAGTCTTGGCCGAGTTGGATACGTATCTTTGTGATATTAAAGAAGCGCAGATTCGCCATGGCCTACACATACTAGGCGCCTTACCTAAGACACTTAAATTAAGCGATACCGTAGTCGCCTTGTTGAGACTGCCACGTGGGGCCGAGCCCGAAGCGCAGGGTATATTGCACAACATTGCTAACGATTTAAATTTACAGCATAAAGGCGAACGCTTCGATCCCTTAGCGATCAAGGGCGAAGCCTGGGAAGGTGAAAGACCTTTAGCGTTATGTGATGAGGCATTGAGTGATATAGCATTTAGTGGTGTAGAGCATACTGATGTAGAGCGTAATGGTGCAGAGGATTATGCTGTAGAACGTAATGGTGTAGAGCAAAATGCTGAAAAGAATAATGTCGTAAAGAGCAGCGATATAAACCAAGGCCCCTGGCGAACCGATGCAGATACACGTGAGCGCCTAGAGCTACTCGCCATGCAGTGGATTAAACACTACGTACTAAACGAAGCAGAAATAACAGACCAGTTCCGCAAAGACTTCCCCGCAAGTTATGCGCAACTTAACTATGCGCGCGCAATATTAATCCCCGCATTAAATAAAAGTGCCGAGCAAGAAATACAGGCGCTAGTCTCCGGATTGAATGGAAAGTTTATTGAGCCTGGCCCCAGCGGCGCGCCGACAAGAGGCCGCTTAGACACATTACCCACAGGCCGTAATTTCTTCTCCGTCGATAACCGTTCCATCCCGTCGCAAGCCGCTTGGGCACTTGGCCAACTGTCGGCACAAGCTTTAATCGAACGGCACTTGCAAGAACACGGCGATTATCCCAAGCAATTGGGTTTATCCGTTTGGGGCACCGCCACCATGCGAACGGGCGGAGATGATATTGCCCAAGCCTTTGCTTTAATGGGAATAAAACCCGTTTGGGCAGCCGGGTCTCAACGTGTTATCGATTTTGAAATTATTCCCTGCATGCTGCTTAACCGTCCTCGTGTTGATGTCACTTTGCGCGTATCCGGTTTTTTCCGAGATGCCTTTCCCAATGTTATGAAACTCTATGATGCAGCGGTTCTGGCTATTGCGAAATACGACGACCCCGGTGGCATGAACACCATTAAAAATAATATTAATGCGCGTGTAGAAAGCTTAGTGGCTGAAGGTCTCGATCAAGAGAGCGCGCAACGGCAAGCAAGTTATAGAGTATTCGGCAGCAAGCCGGGCGCCTACGGTGCTGGCCTGCAAGGCTTAATTGATGAGCGCTGCTGGGAAACCCGTGACGACCTTGCCGAAGCCTATTTAAACTGGGGCGGATACGCTTACGGCGATCATGGTCATAAGTATGGTGATGCTAGTAGAGATGGTGATAGTGGTGAAAACAGCGACGATAAAGGCGGTACGACACTGGCCGACAGCGATGGCATAGAAGCGCAGCAAGCATTCAAACACCAACTCAGTCAGCTCGAAGCCGTGGTGCAAAACCAAGATAATCGCGAACACGACCTATTGGATTCCGATGATTACTACCAGTTCCAAGGGGGCATGGCCAATGCCGTGACGGCATTCTCTGGTGCAGAACCCGTGATCTATCACAACGATCATTCAAACCCTTCAGCGCCAAAAATTCGTACATTAAAAGAAGAGCTAAATCGCGTGATTCGTTCACGGGTGTTAAATCCCAAATGGATTAAAGGCATGCAAGAACACGGTTACAAAGGCGCCTTTGAAATGGCCGCCACCGTCGACTATCTCTTCGCCTACGATGCCACGACAAATTTAATCGATGATTATCAATATAAAAATGTTGCCGATGCCTTAATTTTCGACGAAAACAATCAAGCCTTTATGCAAGCGAATAACCCGAGTGCCCTAGAAGAAATGGCCGAGCGTTTACTCGAAGCCACCCAGCGAGGTTTATGGCAAGAGCCTGGCGAATACGCGGAAAAGCTACAAGATTTATTGCTGGCTATAGACGAACAGCAAGAAGGGGTAGGATCATAGTGCTGACAAGTATAGTGGTCATAACCGCCTTGATTCTCGATCGTCTATTCGGTGAACCTTCACGCTATCATCCCCTAGTCGGTTTTGGTTCAATTGTGGATAAGCTAGAAGCGTTATTAAATAGCGACAATGTAAATGCTAGGGAAGGACATGAGTGTGATGGCGATGAAGTTGAGAATGAAAGTGAGGGCGAAAGAAAAACTGTAAAACACGAGGAAGATACAGGGAGTAATACAGAGCGCCTTAAAGGAATACAAAACCTCACTCAAAAACAGAAAGGCATACTGGCCGTACTTCTGGCAATTACCCCCTTTATTTTGGTCGCGGGTTTAGTGGCCTCACTGCTGAATGACTCACCCCTCCTGATGACAGTCTTTGCATCTGTAGTCTTATACGCGGCAATTGGTTATCGGAGCTTAATCGAACACGCCGATAGAATCCGCTTACCTCTTTCCCGTAATGAACTCCCAGACGCACGCAAAGCCGTTGGCATGATCGTTAGTCGCGATACCGACAACCTAGAAGAAAGCGACATCGCAAAAGCGGCAACGGAATCCGTATTGGAAAACGGTGCCGATGCCATTTTCGCTGCGATTTTTTGGTTTTGTTTACTGGGTGTTCCCGGCGTTATTTTATACCGTTTAAGCAATACCCTAGACGCAATGTGGGGCTACAAAAACACACGCTTTCTTCACTTTGGCTGGGCCGCCGCACGTTTGGACGATGTCCTCAATTTCATTCCCGCGCGTTTAACCGCGTTAAGCTACGCATTAGTTGGCGAAACAGCGCAAGCGATAAAGTGTTGGCAGCAACAAGGCTTTAGTTGGAAAAGCCCCAATGCAGGCCCTGTGATGTCAGCAGGCGCCGGAGCGATAAATGTATCCCTTGGCGGAGCTGCGCAATACCATAACGAAATTCAGCAGCGACAAAACCTTGGCCCCAGTGAAGGTGATGGCGGTGATACACCCCAAGCTGATTCGATAGCAAAAGCCTGTGACCTATTAAAGAAAAGCATCGTCTTGTGGTGCTTGGTTATTGTCGTAGTGGATGTGTGGATATGAATCGTAACTCGCCCCCCACCTTGCCCCTTTCCTTATCTCAGCCCTTATCACTTCCCCTCCATGGCGGCGATATAATTTCCGCGAGCGAACGCTACAATATCCCCATTGAAGAGTGGATCGACCTGTCGACGGGTATTAACCCCGCTCCCTATCCATTTAGGGACATTGGCCCCGAGTGCTTTTCGCGTTTACCCTATATTGGCCGAGAGTTTAATCAAGCCGTTTCCGGCTATTATGACTGTGAGAATTTTGTTGCAGTAACCGGCACGCAAGCGGCAATACAAATACTACCGTCGCTGCTAAAAAAACTACCGATACTCGTACCGGAAGTGGGCTACCAAGAACACGTAAAGCATTGGACGAAATCCCAAACACCGCTAAACTACTACCCCTCGCTAGATGCCGGGGAAATGCTTAAGTCCATTGATCGCCAACTGGCCGACAACAAAGACCAGCATTTACTGGTGATCAACCCGAACAACCCCACAACCGTTAAAATTTCAAAATCGCAATTGATCACTTGGGCGCAGCAATTAGCCGAAGGTGCTTATGTGATTGTCGACGAAGCATTTATGGACCTGACGCCGGAAGGCAGTGTTCTGACTGAAAAATCGAGGCCCGAGAATGTCATCGTGCTACGCTCCTTTGGTAAATTCTTTGGCTTAGCAGGTATTCGACTAGGCTTTGTTTTTGCGAATGATTTACTGCTTAAAGCCTTAGAGAACGCACTGGGTCTGTGGCAGGTGAACGGACCCGCACAAGCCATTGCTATCCAAGCATTAAATGACAAAACATGGCAATCTAAAGTCATTGATAGCATTGCGGAATACGCCGCTTTTACCCGACAAATATTTTCCCCTGTGTTTGAGTTATTGGGTGTTGAAGTTAGCCATCACGAAGGCCTATTCTCCTCTTATTCTTTGGGGCAGGATCAAGCATTATGGTTAAACGAAAAACTCGCTCAATCAGGAGTTTTAACACGCGTCGTATTGCTAGCGAATAAAAAGGCATTATTGCGCGTGGGCGTGCTATCCCCAAAGATTTTAAGGGATGCTAGAAAAGAAAATATAGAAAAAAAAGAACGACTCGAAAAAGTGATCGACGCTTGTTGCGAGGCACTACGATCCAATTCCAAAACAAATGAAAAATGATGATGAAGACCGACCACAGTTATACCGAACAAGAAAAATCCGCAGTTTATAAAGTCATGGCCGAGCGCCGAGACATGCGGCATTTTAATCGCGAACCCGTAGATGCAAAAATACTGCAACGGATTTTACTCGCCGGGCATATGGCTCCAAGTGTCGGTTTAATGCAACCCTGGCGCTTTATTCGAATTACCGATGGATCGATACGTCAGGATGTCTTCAATATTGTAGAAAAAGAAAGAGTGCTTACCGCTGAAGCATTGGGTGAGCGGAAGGACGATTTTCTTAAGCTAAAAGTCGAAGGGGTTTTACAGTGTGCCGAGGTGATTGTTGCGGCCCTGCCGGAAAATCGTGAGAAACATATATTTGGCCGCCGTACGATTCCTGAAATGGACCTGGCATCCATTTCCTGTGCAATCCAAAATATGTGGTTGGCTTCTCGTGTCGAGGGGATTGGTATGGGGTGGGTTTCTCTCTTTGAGCCTACAGAGCTAATGACCCTGTTAAAAATGCCAGAGGGTAGTATGCCTGTCGCCATTTTATGCATTGGTCATGTCGATGCATTTTATGAAAAGCCCCTATTGGTGCTTGAAGAATGGGCAAAGGAAAGGCCTTTAGAAGACCTCGTCTCGGAAAATTCTTGGGGTTCTGAAAAGTAGTTTTGACGCAGATCTATTGCACTACTGAGAGAGAAGGTGGACCTTGATCATCGCGCCTAGCAAGTGGGTTTGCGTCTGTCATCGCGTTCACTTTTTCATTAGAGCATGACAGGTATTCGATATCATGCGGCATCAAAACACACTCACTTTCAGCCATGGGGTTAACATGTATCGCGGCCTTCAACTCCGAGTGAAATAGTTCTGTGATTGGCATGTGAAGGTAAGAATAATTCGATTTAGTTTCTATTGATTTTTTGTCGATCATTTCATTCAGAAATTCTCGCAGTAAATCTAAGGAAGTAAAGCATGGCAAGACAGCTAAACCGCCTTCATCCCAGCATAATAATTCGGAATCCACTTCATTTTGCTCAATTGGGACAAATACCGATGTGCCCATCAGTCCGGCATAACAAGCGGGTGAGTGGACGGGATCTTTCGCCGCCTGATCGATTAAACACTCCAATTCATTGTCATTATGCATATTCGCTATAGCCATCTTATAACCCTTTGTTTAGTTGAAGCTAAATGATTCACATTGTTTCAAATTGCCAATAGACTGTTTCGTTATTTGAATCCTCTTTTTTTAGAGGAATAGACGCCAACAACGATAATCAGCCAAGCCCGCTCATCTTCAAGTTACGAAGCGGTCAGTAGAATACACCTAATTCATGAACAATAAATAATATTGAAATACGATAACAGGAAAATCCTTCAGAACAATTGTGTCTATAGTCTGATGTCCGGCGCGCAATGCGCTTTTTCAAAAAAAAACTAAACCTCGTATTCGATAACAACTCTATAGTTTTTAATTTGGCGAACTAGATCGCCGACCTTCCCATGGGCTTCGTCTTTATCGAAGGCGTCTAAATCACATCGTAAGCGATCAAAACAAAACCACTCTTGATGCTGTAGAGGCTTAGTGTAGAGGGGTTGTGTGTCACGTAAAAAAGACAGGGAGCAGAACAGATATTATCTGTGGCAACCGTCCATGATCTCGACAGTAAGTCAGACTTCAGATTTCGTAACCTTGATGGTGTTTCAACGTAATCGAAACCGTTCTCAAAAAGGTGTGGAGGGATTTGGCACACTTATAATCGTGCATAAAGTTACATGCGCCTTATATAACACTATCGTCACTCTCAAAGCCAATAAGCTGGTATATATAGCTCGATATGAAAATAAGGTCTAATGCCGGAATATACGGAACATTCAACACAATAAAAATTTACACTATAATAATTATTACTATTTACGCCGGTCATAACTAAAGCTATGAATTAATCAAAATTAAACAACTTTAGGTGGCAAAATTTTAGATATTAATAGGTTTTTATTTCAATCCTATAATCTCACGTCGTCATCTGGCGTGGCGCCTATTATTTTTTACAGGCTCAATTATCATCATCTACAATAGTCTTCAAGACGAATGGCGAATCTGGTATATAAATGAAACATAAAATATTAATCGTCGAAGATGATGAGATTTCAGTTAGAATGCTGTCTATGATGCTCATGGACGACTTTGACATACGGGTCGCCGAAGATGGCGTGGAGTGTTTGAAAATTATTGGCGAGTATCATCCAGATTTAATATTGTTAGATATCAATATGCCAAAACTTGATGGGGATGATGTGTGTTACAACATAAAACGAACCTCCAATACACAACACATCCCGATAATATTTGTTTCATCAATGGCAAGAGAAGAGTATGTAATGTCCTTTGGCGAAATGTCAGCAGAAGATTTTATTCAAAAACCCATAGACGAAGTTGTGTTGCGTGAAGCGATTAATCGCGTACTCTCACTTAGTTCGCGTGATTTCACTTCTCTTTTGCAAAACACACCGGCAACCATGCAAGTGCGGCGCTAAAAGCCCGCTGACATCGCTCAAGAAACTAGAGATGCCCTAGTTAATAGTTGATTCACCACTATTGTTTACGCTTTCGTTGTGTTTTTATCTCTCACGGTAGAATCCAACTGTATCGACAGCATATTTTCGAACAGTAATTAATATTGAAATGCGATAGTAATCTACAAACTCATATCAATTATGTCTATAGCCTAATGTTGAGCGTAAACCCCTCTTTTCCTCAAAACTAAACCTCGTATTCGACAACAACCCTATGATCCTTAATGCGGCGAACTAGATCACCCACTTTGCCATGGAATTTGTTTTTATCGAAGGCGTCTAAATCATATTTGGTGGCGAATGAGCCAATAAAAACAATGTCATAAGCGGATTGATGTTCAGATATATTAATGCCGACTTCAATATCGAGCAGTGTGGGAACATTATTTTTTAGGCTGGTCAGCGCTTCTTTCATTCTATCGGCGTCAGATTTATCCTTTAGGCGCCACATCGAAATTCTTTTTATCATAATAAATGCATGCTCATTCAAAATTCCTTATTACATCAGGTTTCAATAGGGTGGTGGAATGCTTACTTTCGCCACGACTTTGGGGGGTAAAGATAAAAGATAAACTTTAAATTATTACGACCCATTTCTCCTAGTGTTCATTACCCGTATAAATCCACATGGATTCAGTTTGGCCCGCGCGCTCAAATCCCAACGCTTTATAAAATTCAACGGCATTCCCATCTGCAGTCAGCATCTGCTGGTGAAAACCCCCATAAACAGACTGCATTGCTTCCATCAATTTTCGACCAACACCTTGGCCTTGATACTCAGGGTGAACAAGCATGTGGGGGTAGTAGACGACTAAGTGCCCGTCTGATATGGCATTGCCAACACCGACAAGCATTCCGGAAATGCGAGCGGTAACGAGGGTGTGCGAATTACGAAGTGCTGGGAGTAGCTGTTTTGGCTTATCGGCAGAAGACCATTTGTTTGCTCGATACAGTTCGACTATTTCAGGCTCTTCAATGAGGCCGTTGATTTCGATTTTCATATTCATTCTGAGATGGATTCTGGTTTGGCACTAGGCTAAAAGTGGGTTTATTGATATCCGCAGTAGTTTAATGTTCGTGTATAGGCCTGTTTAACGATATCAGGTAAATATTGCTATAACGTGTGCTTATTAAAAGGCAGCGTATTCAGACACCGCGCAAGCTATGGCCCGACCTAATAATTGATGTTGATTTTCATCTAAGTGAATACCGTCAACAGTACTGGCTTCCGTAACGCTACCGGCATCGAAATAATGGACAGAATGCGCCTTGGCTACACTCTCTAGTTCAGCGGCCAACCCCACGCACCGTTTTTCAGAGCCTTCAAATTTATGTGCAATCGACCCCTTGGGTTTAATAATCGCCGGTGGAGCGATAATCATAATATCCGGCTTAGGCATGCCGGGCTCAATTGGTGCTGCTTGGATAATTTGAATTAATTTGGCCGTTCCCTGAGCGGATAGCCATGCGTTATGATCATGCGTGCACTGAAAATCGTTTGATCCAAGCATCAATATGACCAGCGTTAAGGGGGAGTGCATCTCAATCACTTGAGCGAGGCCCTGGGACCCATCGCGGCCTTCTTTAAACGGATCGCTCCATACCGTTCTTCGGCCGTTAAGGCAGTTTTCAATGACTCTACTATGATGACCTGCTTCAGAGAGCGCATTTTCAAACACACCAGGCCACCGTTTTTCAAACGGTAACCGCTTTCTTGAATCGGGAATGATTCCCCAGCTGAGGCTGTCTGAATAGACTAAAATTTGCTTCATAATAATGGTTCCATCGGAGTAACCTCGCGTTACTTCAGTTTTATCTGCACGTAACAACCTTTGCTTATGAACTGCACTGTTTACTAGTCAGCATCAATTTTTTCTGGGGTATTCATCATACAGCTTCTCGTGCATTACTTTGCAACAACTATCTTCCCTATTGGGGACCTGTGCAATCCAGTTGAGTAACATCGCAAGGTTCTGATCCTGAGCTTCTTTAGATTCGTATTTGTGAGGTTCCCAAGGCCGGGTTTTTGCATTTTCTGAGCATAACTCGACTCCAATGTTCATGAATATGAGTTCGGTAGAAAATTCTACAGCGTATTCAATGAGGTCGGAATAACATCCTTCGATGACCCATGAAGTATTCGCGTTGATGAAATTCAATATGTCTTTGTGCGAATCATCAAGAGCTCTGCGGGCTAATGCGGGGGTCTGCACCGAAAGGCACTTCCTTAAGCGTAAGATATTGATTTTATTGCCTTTTATTCTCGTTCCTCACGCTCTGCGTGGGAATGCGTATCATGCTTTGCATTCAATATTAGGACGTTATTCTCCTAACTTGATACGCATTCCCACGCAGAGCGTGAGGAACGAGGGGTAGTACCTGTCTGTAAGTCTTACAGATAATGGGCTTAGCTCTTAAGGAAGTGCCATTCGGGTCTGAACCCACGCGAGTGAATCAAGGTCAAGATGATTGAGTCCTTCATTTTCAAGTTTTAAAGCGAGGGTGCTTTTTCCTGATCCTGAATTTCCGACTATGGCTATCTTGCGCATTTTATACTTTTCCGTCTGCCTCAATACCTAAGAGCAAAGAGTAGCATAAAAGTGGGGGAATCCAGACGGACGGGGGAGGCGGGAGCCATAGATTTGATGGGTTTTCGGTTGGGCGCTATCGGACTGCAATCAAAATGCCGACCTACTTGATTGATGCTCTAAACTCATCGAGTCCAAAAGGACCAAAACCATATTCCCTAGAAGCTGGTTTTAGATTAACGAAAAATCAATATGTCATTATTTGTAGGCTTGAGCCCTTTTCCATTCGAAATATCAGGGATCATCAAGCGTAACCGCCAGTGCAAAACTCCCGATCAAAATTTCGAGGAGCACCATTAGGATGAGTGCAATACTTTTCTTTTTTCGTGTAACGACAAAAACTAACATCGCTAAACTAACGCATAGGTCTATTGCAAAACCTATGATTTATGTTTGCATCTATTATCCTTAATCCTTAATCCTTAATCCGATATGAGTAGGGTGCCTGCTAGAACAGACCCTGCTGCAGGTGGTGCGAAGAACCGAAGGTTCGATAAGCCTGTTGGTGTGATTATGCAAGATACCTGAAGCACGCGCTACCAAATGCTGTCAGTACGCCAAAAATGAATTCTTAATCTAGAAAACATGACCGGTAATAAAGCTAGATGGCTTCTTGTTATTCCCAAAAGTGTCTTTTGGATATTCGCCAAAGAGCTGATTATAGTCTCGGCTAAAGCGTCCCTTATTAATCACACCGTAACTTTTTAACAAATTGCTAATGTTTGTGATCCCCCCTTAATCAGGCATGCTCTTATCTGGTGTATTTTACGAATATTCAGATATTTTTTGGGCGGCATATTAAAAATATCTTTAAATGCATATTCAAGAGCACGCACACTGCAGCAAGCTTTTTGACTTAACGCCAATACGCTAACAGACTCGTCATTTACCTTCTCGAGGTAGTCAAGTGCGCGCCGAATAATCGCATACCGTGATGCTGTTGCAGGAATCTTCCACGATTGATTTTCGGTGCGAAGTAGATGCTCAAGCATAAGCAGAACGGACTCCTCTAACGCAGCCTCGGCTTCAATGGGAATCGCATGGATTTGAGAAAATACGGCCTGTACAAAATCAATCAGTATCGATTTTAATCCCGAGATATCACCCAAGGCATCCTGACTACGCAACAGCGGTGCTCGAGAAAATAAACCTGTCAAATCTTCGTCGCAAATATAATTCTTCAATTTTCCAATATCGACACCAATAATCACGGCATGGACATTTTCCGCTCCTGCTAGGAAAAGCTCTTCTTCTGGAGCCCAAAACAATAGACGATTTTTCAAGATGGTAGTGCCATTGACCACGGTTGCGGCGCCGCTATATGGCAAGATGATGCGGCAGGTGCCCTTATCCAATTTTGCCGACTGAATAAAAGCTGGCTAGATAAACCCATCGATCAGAATGGTGGAACCAACAACTGCCGCTTTATGAGCGCTATCGAATCTACCGCCCGACGCCTGAAGTACCTCACAGTCTTTATATTAATACCGAATAAGTTCGTTTCGGTATTCCTCAAGAGAGTCATAACGCTGCACCATTAACTTCTATATCGATTTAGACTAAAGTCCCTCGTTTTAGACTCAGCGTTATAACCGCCGCTTATATTTTCACGTTGAAAGCTGTGTTTTCAACATGAAAAATGTACTAAAACCGCAACTTGTGCTTCTATCACAGTACTTTGTCGTGATAATGGTGTATTTGTCGTGAGAATTCCTAAATACTTGCCAGTGAAAAGACATCACGCCCATACATTGTAGGAGAGATTTTCATGACGACAGGTTCTGCAGATCAGCCAGACGATTCGGTATTTCATGACGCCTCGCTTAGAGCATTCCAATGCGGGGTTATTGTAAGATCCTCAAAAAATATCATCGCGGCAAATTCACTCGATAACATTACAAATATATGTAAATGTTTTTTTGACGAATTGGATTTGTCAGGATATTTTAGAATATCAATGGACGATGAAATATCAAAATCGATGTTCGGAAAAGGCATTAGCCGCATCGCGGCCGACACACTAAAAAATAATACTCAAACCGGAAATCAAAAAGTATTATTGCAGGACGGTTTTTTGATTGTCAACACATCAAGCACCTACTTTTTCTTGAGCACAGAAAAACTTTCCGCCAGTTATATTGACATACTGAAAGATAACCTCGTATTTTTTGTCGACGTAATTGAAGCATGGTGCATAAACCACCTTCAGAAAAAAAGCATGCATCGTGACTTCGAATGTGCAAGATCGAACCTGACAGACAAACTAAAAGACTCTGTCCGAGGAATAGCGACAGCAAACAAATACCTTATTGAAAACTACTACTCAATGTCAGAAGACTTACTCACAAGCTTGGTTGTTCGATTTCCAACACTTGCCCTGGAAGCCGACCAAGAAGAAATGATCCTAGACATTATCAACCTCGCCATCAATAAACAACTCGGAGCGATATTACACCAGATAGAATCCAACAATAAGCTCTGCGATGTTATTGGTGAGACATTCGATACCCTCACCGATATAGCGAAAGACGAAGACAGTTTTGATTCATTTTCTGGGCAGAGTTGTGAACTTGCTATTCAGATTTTCTAATCAGCCTCGTGACGTTCGTCGACCATTTCTCTGCGGAACGGACCGATTAAAGCTCCTAATCTAGAAAATATTACCTTCAGTAAAGCTAGCACGATTTTTATTATTCCCTAAAGTCTTTTTCGGGTATTCGCCAAAGAGCTGATTATAGTCTCGGCTAAAACGCCCCTTATTAATCACGCCGTGACTTTTTAACAAATTGCTAATGTTTGTGATCTTCTCCTGAATAAGGCATGTTCGTATCTGATGCATTTTACGAATGTTCAGGTATTTTTTTGGAGACATATTCAAAGTGTTTTTAAATGCGTATTCAAGAGCGCGCACGCTGCAGCAAGCTTTTTGACTTAATGTCAATACGCTAACAGGCTCACCATTTACCTTTTTGAGGTGGTCAAGTGCGCGCCGAATAATCGCATACCGTGATGCTGTTGCCGGCACCTTCCACGATTGATTTTCGGAGCGAAGTAGATGTTCAAGCATAAGCAGCATGGACTCCTCTAACTCGGCCTCGGCTTCAATGGGAATCGCATGGATTTGGGAAAACACGGCATGTGTAAAATAAATAAGCATCGACTTCAATTCGGCGATTTCACCCAGGTCATCCTGGCTTCTCAACAACGGTGCTCGAGCAAGTAAACCTTCCACATCTTCGTCACAGATATAATTCTTCAGTTTTTCAATATCGACACTAATAACCACTGCATGGACATTTTCCCTTCCTGTTAGGCAAAGCTCCTCTTCTGGAGCCCAAAATAACAGACGATTTCTTAATATTTTACTGCCATTGACCACGATTGGAGCGCAGCTATAGGGCAAAATGATGCGGCAGATGCCCTTATACAATTTGGCCGACTGAATATAAGCATTCTTCATAAAGCGATCGACCAGAATGGTGGAACCAATCACAGTCTCTTTATGAATGGTCTCGAATATACCGTCCGACACCTGAAGTACCTCCACGTCCGTATATTGAGACTGAATAAGTTCGTTTCGAAATTCCTCAAGAGTATAATAACGCTGCAATACTGACTTCATGTCGATAGTCCCTCATCTTAGCCCCGGTGTTATAACCGCAGCTTATATTTTTATAATTTAAAACGATTCTTATAATATAATAAATGTACTAAAACCGCACATTTGTACCTCTACAGCAGTTCTTTGTGATGTCTGTCGTGCAATTCCCTAAATACTCGTCTGTAATAAAAACACATCACGCTTATGCATCACGCTTATACAGTGTAGGAGAAATTTCGGTTATGACAGAATTATCAGGCCAGTTAGACTTATCGGTATTTCGTGATGCTACGCTTAGAGCATTCCAGTGCGGGATTATTGTAAGATCATCAAGAAATATCATCGCCGCAAACTCACTCGAAAAGATCACATGTATATGTAAATCTTTTTTTGATGAATTGGACCTGTCAGGATATTTTAAAATGTCAATGGACGACGAAACATCAAAATCGATGTTTGGAAAAGGCATTAGCCGTGCCGCGGCCAACAAGCTAAAAAACAAGACTGAATCAAATAAACAAAAAGTATTAATCTATGAAGGGTTTTTGATTATCAACACGGAAAATACTTGTTTTGTCCTGAGTACAGAAAAACTTGATTGCAGCTATATTGCCACACTGCAAGATAACCTCATGTTTTTTGTCGACTCTATTGAAGCTTGGTGCATAAACCACCTTCAGAAAAAAAGCATGCACCGTGACTTCGATTCTGCAAGATCGAACTTGACAGACAAACTAAAAGAATCCGTCCATGGAATAGCGACAGCAAACAAATACCTTATTGAAAACTATTATGCAATGTCAGAAGACTTACTCACCAGCTTGGTTGTTCGCTTCCCAACACTTGCCCTGGAAGCCGACCAAGAAGAAATGATCCTAGATATTATCAACCTCGCCATCAAAAAACAGCTCGGAGCGATATTACACCAGATAGAATCCAATAATAAGCTCTGCGATGTTATTGGTGAGACATTCGATACCCTTACGGATATAGCGCAAGACGAGGACAAATTTGATTCATTTGTTGGGCAGAGCTGTGAGCTTGCTAGCCAGGTTTTCTAATCAATCTCACAAATACTTACGACAAAAAAAACAGGGGTAGGAACTTCCGCAAAAATCAAGCAGTTGAGATGTGCCTGTTCTAGATCAGTAATAATTTCAAAGACTAATCCCGTTCTATTTCCTTAATTGAAATAATTAGCGATTATTGGTCGGAAAGTTTTATGGTGCTGAGTCATTGAGATGAGGCGGACAATAATAGGCTCGAATACTGCCTGCCTATAAAACGATGTAGACTAAGACGGGTGTTAGACGGGATGTAAACAGTTATCGATACACCACTCGATATCGTTGCTTGGCATCACCAAACACCCGCATCGAGTGGTGCAAATCTGATGTTTCAATTCGCACTACAGCACTACTCTTTCCACGTGTTATCACTGTATTGTTTACCCTTAAAAGGCAATACCCACATTTGATAAAGAGAAGTGAAAATCATAAAGCCTGAAGCCATGGAATACCCTACGCCGCCGATGATCGTAAGAATGGCAAAGTTGGGATACCACTTAACTAACCACCACGACAAGACATCTAAAATAAGAAAAATAAAGGGAATCGAAATGATCAGTGCTTTAATCCAAGATTTAATACCGACTACCAAGCTAAAAATTAAGCCGACAAAAAAGAAAATGAAAGCAATACCAAATAAGTGAATGTGAGAAACACGGGTTAATGAGTCTACAGATGTGCCTTTGTCGACTTCGGAAATTTCTTTGACGATTTCCAGTTTATTGAAATCGGGTAGGCCGGGTATATTCCCGTGGCATTGGGTGCAGTTATTTTTAAAAAGATGTTTTACTCTCGGTTCCCATTCCTCCTCGGGAGAACCATTTTGAACCCAATGGATGATTTCGGCACGGACTTCTGCTGAAGCTTTGTCCTTCATGGAGCCATTTAATTTGGCTTCTAAGCGGCTGCCCCCTCGATTGCCGTAATAGCTGTATACAATATCGTCAATGGAGACTCCGAACTTTCCATCTGCCATGCCGTGAGTTAAGAGTATTTGTCCTCCGGCCATTAACAAGCCAATACCGGTTACTAGCAAATAACCTGTAAATAGCGTGCGTAAGGGTAAAGATAAACTCGGTAAATTTAACCATCCATCCGAATTTTTATTCATGTTTGCAAACCCTTTTCCGTTACTTTATAAAAATCAACTCGCTTAACATTTTTGTAAGGCGACAGATAAAGATTTTCAGAGTTTCAAAAAATCCTTTAAACGGCTGCAGCAAACAAAATTGTTAGGTCAAGCAATGTATGAAGCTGTATCACATGTATAGACGACTGTTGCCTTTCCTTTAATCGAGAAAAATAGCTTGTTATCTACATGACTAAATATACCATTTTGATCAGCTGTTGAAAATCAATATTTAGCGATCCCCGATAAATAGCGATATGGCGAGAGTTGATGAGGGGGCAGATTATGACCGTTCGATATGGGTAAGCAGTCATCATTCCAAGCAATGATAATTAAATTTGTAAAGATCGGAGCTGAGAAGTATTCTCAGCTGGTATTTGATTATTACATAGAAGCCAAAGAGGATTATCGGCAGTGAGTCCGCCATCAAAACGATTGGGGAGCGTTTTTCCTCTATGTCCGAAAGTCGCATCGTCATGACTTTCTCTCGTTCGTACATCGTACATTTTGCAGTTTGAAAGCAGGCGGTCAGTAGGCTTTCTTAATAATATAAATAGACAGAGATTTATTTTTTAGCCTCAGAATACGTGGAATGTTATGTTATCGGTAATTTTTCGATGCCCTAATTCAGAAATTTATCGATCTAAATTGAATTTTTTGCAAGAAAAAACGCTTCACGCATACCTTTGGTTCTCAGGTGGGCGCGCGTTTAACGTTGTGAGTGAGCGGTATTATACGGCGTTGAACAGGTTTATACGGCGGTGAATGGCATTAAGCGTCTAATCAGTATTTTCACAGGCTGAATGGTCTCAAAAAATTGGCCGTTGGAGATTCGGTTTTCAGTATTTTAGTGAGTTTACAATTGTATATTCGGGTCCAGTTATGAGTTAACATAATCTGCGAAAGTGTGAACTGGCATAGGCCGGTTACGGATAACGAAAAGCTATCGTTTTAATTGAATCTGTCAGTAGAGGTTTGTCGGAAGGATTGAGAGGCGGGTTGAGAGGTCGTTAGATAGCTAGCTAGTGAAGAAAATAGCAAATACAAAATAGAAAAGTTCTGTGTAGTAATAGCTGAAATAAAACTCTATGGCTTTAATAGAGAAATGCTTGCATTAAGTGCCCGCAACGATAGCGCTAAAAAACAAGCAAGAATCGACAGACATAAATCGATAGTTTATTTAGTCAGGCTAAATAAACATGAACAAGAAAAAATAATGGTTAACCATTAAAAGTTAAAGGATCAAATTGTAGAGCGTGCATATGATAAAAATAATAATTAAAATTCTAGTATTGATATTCGTTGTTTGTGCGGCGGGCGTTTATTACGCATTTGCACAGCTTGATTACGAAGATATGTTGGAAGAGTACACGCTAACGCCAATACTGGAGCCCGCACAAGGCGAGCTAACCTTTCAGTGGCTGGGGAACTCAACGGTGCTTGTCAGCGACGGGAAACATTCAATCATGACCGATGGTTGGTTCTCTCGTCCTCCTGTGAGCGAGGTAAGTTCCGACTTGATAACCGATATGGATGCGGTGAAACGTTCATTGGCCAGGGCTGAGGTTGATCACCTGTCGGCCATTATCCCCATTCATTCGCATTATGACCATGTGATGGATACGCCAGCCGTGGCTGAATTGACGGGGGCCGTATTGTTTGGTTCCGAGTCTTCGGCAAACGTGGGCCGAGGCTGGGGTTTACCTGAAGAGCAGATCGTTGTCGTTGATGAGAAGGGTAGCCAACAGTTTGGCGATTTTAAAGTGACCTTATTGCGGTCCAAGCACTTCGTGTACGTGCCTACGGCTATCGGAGCGCATATGCATGATTACAATGCAGAGCTGGATGAGAATATAGGGCCGGGTTCGGTGATCGAAGAGCCAATTGCTCAGCCCTTAGGGTTAATGGATTACTCCGAGGGTGGTGCATACGCGATATTGATCGAGCACCCGCAAGCGACGATTCTGATTAACGGTTCGGCGGGTTATGTCAAAGATTTATTGCGTGATGTTAAAGCGGATATTCTGTTTTTAGGTATTGCCGGTATAGCGGTTCAAACTGAGGAATATCAGCAGCACTATTGGCGGGAAGTGGTCGAAATGACCGAGCCCTCAGTGGTAATCCCGGTTCATTGGGATAGCTTCAATCATCCCTTGGGAGACGTTCCCGAGGCGCCGACGCACCTAATGGACAGTATTCTTCTCAATCTCGATATGAAAGCGAGTGTTATGTGGTTAATGGATAAGGACGATTCGTTATTCACGCCACTGCTGCCAATGTGGCAGAAGGTGCCCCTGCGTCAGTTAGTTCGTTAGTATAGGCTAGGGGTTAAATACATCGCTTAGGCAGCAAACGAGATTTAGAATAGTACTATTATTCGATAAATATTTTTTGCTGTTCGTAACATCGGCTTTGGTAAGACCCGAAATATTGATACGTACTCGCTTATGATCGTCGACAATCAAGACCGGCGATTATGATGTTTCTTTTAGTATAATGTAATTGGCTTGCTCGCCTTTATCGTGCTGCATCTGGAGCTAGCTGAACAGAGTTTGAACGCGTTTACAAATGCTCAGCGACTAATAGTCGAAAGAGTATTTTTAATTATCCATTGGAAAATTATGACTGACCCTCGTTAATACACTCGATCGTTGGCGCCTGTATTAATTGGGCGTTAGCTTGGGAGGGTTAAAAGAGAAGAATAAATTCATGGCGAAATAAATGCAGTGTAAGAATAAAAATTTATACTTACACTGACAGGTAACGTTGTATAACACGACATTGTCCTTTAATGGATCAAATTGATTCCCTCATAGGTGGTTTAGCTGCTGAGGAGAGAAGCCTTTTATCCAAAAGGGATACGATCTCAAGAGATAGCGCATCCGACGCGATTTTCACCATTACTGGGGTTACGGTTTTCGCCGCAATAATTTTGTCTATTGTAGGATCTGTGGTTGCTCGCGCAATTAGCAAAAGTATCAAGAACGTTGCCGATTCCTTAACGGAGATGGCCAAAGGAAAAGGCGACTTAACTAAACGCATAGACTGTAAGTCGAGAGATGAGCGCTATGATTTGGTTGAAGGCTTCAATGCTTTTATATCCAAGCAGCACACTATTATTACTGAAGTTGTAACTTCAGTGGAAAATACTTTGATAGACACCAACGATATTCCTTTTTCTTGCCACCTGTTATCGAGGCTCTGATAGTACATCTTAATGAAATCATCATTATCTGATAGTGGGCTTACAATATGACCTGGCGTATTATGGATTGCATCCAATGGTGCGCCGCCAGTTCAGTATTTTCTCCGTTCCAGCAGAGTACTCGTGCAATTTCCGTTGCCTCCCTTATGATTTCCAAATGTTATTACCAAAGGAAACTAGCGGACTAATTACCTGGGGCCTTGTCGTAACACCATATCAGCCTGCGGTTAAGCTGGAAACGTACCTGTGACGATAAGGACACGACCCGATCAAGCCCGGGCTAATATAAAGAAGTCGATCAAACCATTCATCTGTTTTGATTGCTCTGCCATCGATTCACCATTTGCAGTGGCTTGATCCACAAATACAGCATTTTGCTGCGTAATTTGTACCATTTGCGAAATTGCGTTATTGACCTGTTGAATGCCAGATGTTTGTTTAGCCGCAGCCGAATTTATGCGTTGAATCATTTTCGAAACTTCTTGCACTGCCGTTACAATTTTCGTCAGGGCGTCACCGGAGGTGTTCACCAATAGAGTCCCATCCTGCACTTTGACTATACTGTCGCCAATCAAATCATTTATTTCTCGAGCTGCCTCTGCCGAGCGTTGTGCCAAACTACGAACTTCAGCCGCAACCACGGCAAACCCCCGACCTTGCTCACCTGCTCTCGCGGCTTCAACTGCGGCGTTCAAAGCCAATAGGTTGGTTTGAAACGCGATCTCATCAATCACTCCAATAATATCAGCAATTTTTTTACTGGATTTATTGATTTCGTCCATGGCATTAACTGCTTTTTGAACCACCTCGCCGCCTTTTTCTGCGATCTCAGCTGCATTCTGGGATAGTCTATTCACCTCCAAGGTGTTTTCAGTAGTGGATCGAACGATACTGGTCATCTCTTCCATACTTGACGCCGTTTCATCGAGTGAAGAAGCCTGCTTTTCAATACGTTGATTTAAATTACTATTACTTATTTCTATTTTGTTAGCATTATCTAGCACTAAACTGGAGGAGTCCGTGAGACCTTGAATAACCTCTGTTAATCTGTTGACTGTGTTGTTTGCATCGATCTTCAATTGACCAAAATCACCCTTGTAATCTCGAACAATTGTTTCTGTTAAGTTTCCTTCTGCAATCGCTCCGAGGACTCTGATAACATCCTTAAGGCTCTCATCAGTAGTGCGAACCATAGTATTTAAACTATCACTGAGCTCGTAGAAAAATCCGGTCTTGCCGGTCAAATCGATCTGAGCACTAAAATCGCCTTGGTTGGCGTCTGCCACTAAACCGCCAATCTCATCCATCACACTGCTCATTTTTTTGACGGTATTATTGGAGTTATCTTTCAGGTCAGCAAAAGTGCCCATATAGTTGGCATCAATCGTTTGACTTAAATCGCCATCGGCCATCGCCTTCATCACACGTAAAATATCACTGAGACCACTATTGGTGGTGGTATTTAAGGTATTGAGATTGTCACTGAGGGTGAGGAAAAATCCGGTCTTGCCGGTCAAATCGATCTGCGTACTGAAATCGCCTTGGTTGGCGTCTGCCACTAAACTGCCAATCTCATCGATCACACCGCTCATTTTTCTGACGGTATTGTTGGAGTTATCTTTCAGCTCGGCAAAAGTGCCCATATAGTTGGCATCAATCGTTTGACTTAAATCGCCTTCGGCCATGGCCTTCATCACACGTAAAATATCACTGAGACCACTATTGGTGGTGGCATTTAAGGTGTTGAGATTGTCACTGAGGGTGAGGAAAAATCCGGTCTTGC
>JAWSUZ010000063.1:111309-111919 GCA_033852165.1 Agarilytica sp.
GCTCATTTTTCTGACGGTATTATTGGAGTTATCCTTCAGCTCGGCAAAAGTGCCCATGTAGCTGGCATCAATCGTTTGACTTAAATCCCCTTCGGCCATGGCCTTCATGACTCGTAAAATATCACTGAGACCACTATTGGTGGTGGCATTTAAGGTATTGAGATTGTCACTGAGCGTGAGGAAAAATCCGGTCTTGCCGGTCAAATCGATCTGCGTACTGAAATCGCCTTGGTTGGCGTCTGCCACTAAACCGCCTATCTCATCCATCACACCGCTCATTTTTCTGACGGTATTGTTGGAGTTATCTTTCAGCTCGGCAAAAGTGCCCATGTAGTTGGCATCAATCGTTTGACTTAAATCGCCATCGGCCATCGCCTTCATGACACGTAAAATATCACTGAGACCACTATTGGTGGTGGCATTTAAGGCATTAAGATTGTCACTGAGCGTGAGGAAAAATCCGGTCTTGCCGGTCAAATCGATCTGCGTACTGAAATCGCCTTGGTTGGCGTCTGCCACTAAACCGCCAATCTCATCCATCACACCGCCCATTTTTCTGACGGTATTATTGGAGTTATCCTTCAGCTCGGCAAAAGTGCCCATGTAGCTG
>JAWSUZ010000064.1:0-162240 GCA_033852165.1 Agarilytica sp.
AAGCGAGGTGTACATATACGTAATTGGTAGGGCGACTCATTTAGCGCAGGAAGCGCGTAAGTAGAATAACGCAGGACAATTACATGGATGTAATTGGTAGGGCGACTCAGGAGACAAAGCCGAGCAGTTGCCTAGTAGGCACCTGTTGATGGATCGGCACTAGACAACCATCGAATAAGTAAACCAGATTGTTTAAATCGTGTTTAAATTGCGCAATTGCAAAACCACACACAGAAGATTCACACGTTAAATATGATTGAGAGAAACGACCCACCCCCCCAGTAACCGCACTCAAGGTCCCCAGGCCAAGCTCAACTTATACTGCCCACAAAGAGGTTATAGTAATCACGGAGCAATCCCCCTATCGAAAGATAAAGGGGTTTAAAACAAAAAATCGTGCTCATATCATGAGCACGACACAGGACAATTGACCACTACCTTATGAGTCTGTATGACACAGCTTCATAACGATTTAATTGAGAGGACAAGCAATCTCGTTTAGGTCTTGAAGTACATTTTTTGTTGCGTTGTACTGAGGTTTTGAACCGGGAAAGACAGAATTAAACCCACTGATAACCCCCGTCACCTGCATGTCGTAGTTGACGTTACCTGATTCACTATTGAGTAACGCAGCAACGGTATGTCGGCCTAGGGCGTAAAGTCCGCCACCTCCGGAACTCAATACTTCAAGCAAAGTTTTACCCGGAAAAGCATTTTCAAATATAGATGAGAACAGAGTATCGGGTGAGTATGCAGGGTTCCAAGAAGCAAAATGTTGTTCTTGTTTCCAGTACCCAGGAGTGCAGCCTTCGCCAGCTAACTCGATAGTACAAGAAGCCGAACAACCGTCACCATCAATGAGATTACCATCATCGCACTGCTCACCGTCATCGATAACATTATCGCCACAAGCCGGAGGTGTTGCTCCACAACCCGGGGCATCTACTAAAAAATCGACTCCCTCCGCCCATAAAAAATTAACCAAGTCCACCTCGTGACTCCCACTCGCAGGAACGATCACAAATGCAAGCGCATCTAGTGTGGATGCATCCAAATGTACTTCGTAGATATCACTAAAGGCACCTTGCGGCGCAAGGTTTTCCACGTATGCTCCATTCGCGTCAGTAACTTCAGTGTATACCCCATATATAGGACTACTGGTAACGACAGTCACATTAGACAGCAATATATCATCAGCAGTAATGATACCGTCATCGCTGGAATCACAGTAAACCGTTCCAGCAATATAATATCCAAAGGAACTAGAAGAAAATCCCCCTAAAAAAATTAGCAGAGCACCACACATAAAAGATAATTTATTCATTTTTTATTACCTTACTTGAAATTTACGTTCACGCCGTCCACAAGAGCAAATTCCATTCCCTTTCTGCAACATGTTGTTTTCACTAAAGTTAAGTTAAAAACAATTTATTCTGAATAATTATCGTAAAAAATACCGACAAGAAAAGGTATATAAAACATGTTGTTATTCCGAAAAACAATAACAACCCCTTACACTTAATACCTATCGTTACTTTTGCGAAAATACCGCTATGCACACAGAAAACGAAAAAGTAATTCCCCGTAAAAACTCGTTACTTAAGCATAAATTGGAGGATGATATAGAAGAATAACGAAGGTACGATGGCCCAACATTTTTGCCATCGCCCATAACATTGACAATACATTTTAACAGACCAGAAACGTTCTTCGAAGTTTTATAAACAAGACAATCCCAATCATAAATAACGAGGAAACATTCTGCGAGTATTATTCGAAGACTGCTAACCCATCCTGCCCATATCAAATTGTAATTCCGCCAACCGCCGATATAAAACTGAGCTATCTAACAATTCATCATGAGTGCCAACATCCACAAGACTACCTTGGTCAAGCACCGCAATACGATCAACGTGAGCTACGGTTGATAAACGGTGTGCAATGATGAGCGTCGTCCGATCTTTCATTAATTCATCTAACGCTTGCTGTACCAAAAATTCACTTTGCGCATCCAAAGCACTGGTGGCTTCGTCGAGGAGCAGTATTTTAGGGTTGCGCAAGATCGCCCTTGCAATGGCCAATCTCTGTTTTTGCCCTCCCGATAATTTCACGCCACTTTCCCCCAAAAAGGAATGGTAGCCATCGGGTAGTTGCGCAATAAACTCATCAGCATGAGCCGCTTTCGCGGCGGCTATAACTTCGTCTTCCGTGGCGTCAGGGCTGCCATACCTCAGGTTTTCCCACACACTAGTGCTAAACAAAATAGGCTGCTGAGGCACCAAAGCAAACTGCGAACGTAGAGTCGTTAGATTCAAATCTTTGAGGTTTTCCCCTGCAATCGAAATTGATCCCGCTTGAGGGTCACGAAAGCGCAGCAGCAAATCAAATAAAGTAGACTTTCCCGCCCCTGAAGGTCCGACTAGGGCCAATCGTTCACCCGGAAATATGTCTAGGGTCAAAGAATCAATCGCTTTCGTTTCGGGCCGCGAAGGGTATGCGTAGCTAACCTGCTTAAAACTCAACAGTGCAGTTCCTTTTCCGGTTTCCACAGAGCCATCAGCGCTATCAAAATCAGAGCCTCCAGAAACAAAAGAAACGAGTGCAATGTCGGTTTTATTTCCTGAACGAATATCAGCCTTAGTCGTTAAAAGTTCACGAATACGCTCGACAGCACCCGCCGCTCTCTGGACTTCACCATACACCTCGGTGACGGTTGCTAACGAGCTTGCCACCATTATTGCGTAAAAAACAAAGGCTCCAAGTTCCCCCGGAGACATACGGCCCTCTAGTACATCGTTACCACCGACATAAAGCATCCCGGCAATTGCGGTCATGACTAACATCATGACTAAAGCAATGAGGAGCGCCCGCTGTTTAATGCGTAACAGCGCCACATCAAAAGCGTTTTCGACGGCTTCATTAAATTGGCCAGCGACTAAAGGCTCTCGTGTAAACGCCTGTACAATTTTTATGTGCTGCAAACTTTCACTTGCCTTAACACCAATTGCAGCAATTTTGTCTTGGCTTTGACGCGAGAGCGCTTTGACTTTACGACCAAAGTAAATCAACGGAAATACAATGAGCGGTACAACCACGAGAACGATCAAACTTAGCTTTACGTTGCTCACAAACATCAATGTCAGCCCGCCGATAAACGTTAAGCTGTTGCGTAAAGCGAGTGAAAATGAAGAGCCGACAACGGTTTGCAGGAGGGCAGTATCTGTGGTGATCCTACTTTGAATTTCACCACTAAGGTTATCTTCAAAAAAACTGGGGGATAAACTTAGCATATGCCAGTAGAGTTTTTTACGAATATCGGCCACTACTCGTTCACCGAGCCAAGAAACCAAATAGAACCTTAGGTAGGCCCCCAACGATAGCGCAAAAACTACGAGCACAAAAATGCCAAGTGTATCGGCCAAACCCGATTGGGAATTGGCTGAAAAGCCTTCATCCATGAGCAGTCGAACGGCTTGCCCCAACGATAGGCCAAGCATTGCGGTCACCAGCAAAGCCATCATCGCAATGATTAAGCGCTTTCGATAGGGTTTAATAAATTGCCACAACCACTTCAACATACGGTTCTCTCGATATTCGTTAACTGAGAACACAATGGTGGTTTATAACGTTCTATACAAGGTAGGTTCAAAAATATTGAGTGATAGACCCGGCTTTCTGAATAGAGCTAAAGAATTTATAGATTGCCGCTTTGCCACTCCGTAAAATAATCTTTATTGAACGGATTAAGAGCAATAACCCATTACTAGAACGGACGGCTAAGAGCCATCACTGCGGCTTCCGGTAAATAAAATACAACTTTCTGAGTGTTAGGTCTTCTTGGGCATTGTAAGGAAAGCGTTTTGCTCCTGACATGCATTCTCACGAACTCGCCATAAACTCGACCATGGGGGCTGGGATACAGCCCCCTCGGCAATTGCTCCATACATTACTTACTACACCACTATCCTGGCGTAATATTCCATACTGCCCGTGAGATCAATGCCGAATCGCCCACAACCTTTTATTGGACCGTGGCCTGCGCTAGAAACTGTTCTGCATTAGGTAGACACTCGCTCCATACAAACGGCTGAATGCAAACGTGAAACGCCCTCAGCTAGAATCTCTTCGTTTTCGTAGCTGAAATTCAGCCGTAAACTATTAGAGGCCGCTCGGTCGTTATCTAAAAAAGCCGTCCCCGGTACAACGGTTACACCGCTGACAAGCGCATTGGCTGCAATTCTGTCGCTACAAGCACCCTCAAACGAGGCCCATAAAAACATCCCTCCATGCGGGCGTTTAAAAGAAACCTTAGATCCAAATTGATCTCGAAGAAGACTACACAATAGATCCCTACGCCGACGATACTCATCCCTTACTCGAGCAAGATGCTCACCGAAGGTAGAATCTTCAACCAGCTGTAAAATCATATGCTGTAAGGGCTGTGAACTGTGTAAATCTGCCGCCTGCTTGATCGTAATAAGCGGAGCAAGCAATGCCCGATTCGCAATAACGAAACCCAGGCGTACGCCTGGCGTTACTGTTTTCGAAAACGAACCAAGGCGAAAGCTGATCTTATTCAGGTATGAAGACAGTTGAGGTAGCGTTTCGCCCTCGTATCGCAATTCGCGATACGGCGCATCTTCTACAACTGCAACGTCATGCTGGTCGATCATAGCGGCAGCTCGTTCACGCTTTTCTCTAGACCAACACACGCCCGTGGGATTGTGAAAATCCGGTACGGTATAAAATAACTTGGGTGCCAGCCTTAAAGCTTCTTCTAACTGGTTCAAATCAGGTCCATCATCCAGCTGATCGATGGTAATAATTTCCGCCCCCGCGAGCTTAAAAACTTGCAACGCTCCAAGGTAGCAGGGCGATTCGACCAGTACCCGATCACCCGGTGCAATATACGCACGCGCGATTAGGTCTAGGGCCTGCTGAGAACCCGTTGTGACCAACACATTGTCATGGACCAAAGTCTCTGCTGGTGTGCTCCACGCATTGGCAATCCACTGCCGAAGCGATACGTGGCCTTCTGTCGAACCATACTGAAAATAGTCCGGAACTTGGGCAACATTCATCAGTGCCTTCTGCACTAAATTCATTGGGAATAGTTCAGGGGCAGGAAGTCCTCCCGCTAATGAAATCATATTCGGCTTTGCGCTGGCCGCCAATATTTCACGAATATAAGAGGGTTTGATTGATTCAACTGAAGGGTTAAGTGATAGCTTTGTTGGCACGGGACGGACTCATATATTGAATATTTAAGAGCCTCTAGGCTACGCATCTGACAGCGGGCCTGCGTTAGTAAAACAGTGGCAAGGCTTGTCCATTTGTGCGATCTTTAAAACTACGTGAAGACTGCAACTGGCACCCCGTTACCCGTTACCCGTTACCCGTTACCCGTTACCCGTTACCCGTTACCCGTTACCCGTTACCCGTTACTAGAAGCGATACGCCAGGAACAAAAAAGATAACCAGTGCCCGCCCATAAACCGAGTCGTTACGAGAGTGAATTTAAAATGTCAGGTTTGCATCACTGGATATGGGCGCTTGGTCATTCCAACCAACAATATCTTGAGCTGTAAAATGGCGCTTAAAAGTCATTCTCTGTAGGCGCCAGTTTATACACAGCCACTAACTAGAGGTCACTCGTGGAGCGAACCAAGCTCAGACAACAGCAAACACGCATAAATCGTGTTCTGTATTATATTCATGGTCATTTAAGTGAGGCTTTAATTGCTCAAGATCTTGCTGAACTCGCTGCATATTCACCCCATCACTTCCACCGTGTGTTTAAGCAGGTATGTCGCACAAGTGTCAATCACTACATACGGTCTGCCCGTTTAGAGCTGGCAGCAAACCGTTTAATGTTCGAACCCGGCACAAGTGTCATTGATATTGCCCAAGGCTGTGGTTTTCAATCCCCAGCCTCGTTTTCGCAAGCGTTCAAAAAGCACTTTGAGGTTTCCCCCAGCAACTGGCGTGCTTTTGGCTATGAAGCTTTCTTCACACAATTACAAGAGCAGCAAAAAAGTAATTGGCTAGGTGCTGCGAACAATTCAAGCCTTCCTCAAGTAACGATTACTCCGCTACCGGAGCGACGTATCGCCTATGTTCGCCATTTAGGGTATGACCGTTCGATCACGCATGCATGGCAATATTTAAGGGCTTGGGCGTTTTCAGCTGAGCTTGATTGGGATAAACAAGAAATGATTGGTTTGCATCATTCAAACCCCGACATTGTTGCCTTGGATCAATGCCGTTATGTAGCCGCCATCACCCTGCCCACGTCTTTTGGTAACGCCAGGATTAAAAATAATAATTCCGTTGGTCTATTAACCATTCCTTCAGGTACTTATGCATTGATGAAAGTCACTGGCAGTTATGGCGACTTACTTCCGGTGATGCATAACTTTTATCACCAGTGGTTGCCAACAAGTGGCTATGAACTGGGTACGACACCTGGCTATGCCATATATCGAGATAATCATTTTCTGAATAGCTCAGGCGAGTTTGATTTGGATTTTTGTATGCCTGTATGGGTTTGATTTCATATTGCTTTTATAAAAATCAGTTGCACAGTTTCAACCCGCAAACTTGCGAGAGGGAAATATGTGGCTAATACTCTATTTATTAGAATAATTGTTACTGTCTCAGACTAATAAAATACAATTTTCTGAGCGGTAGATATGTCGTGGCTTTGGGAGACAACGTTTTATCCCCCGACATGAGTTCGGGATTATTCTCCCAGACTCGCCGCACCCAAAGCACTCGCCTTGCTCGCGGGGCAGGCTCTAAACCCTCGGACGCAGCATCCTTGCTGCATACGGTCTGAGAGAACAATACCAGATCGAGGAAGTGAGCGTTCACAGAAGCCAGAACCTAGAATACTATGGCGTTAAGCCACTTGTTAGATACATGGTGACCACATGTCCGAACATATACCCGAAGCTACCGCAAATACAACAAACAACATTACAGTTAAGTATCGGCGTGTCGCGGATACGAATCTTTCTCAAACGCTATTCGATAAAGTATTGTGCCCCAATTTACGCACGGGAATTCGTATGGGTCTGCTAAACCCCGACGCAGAAGGCTGGGCAAAAACTGAAGAGATACGACACTTTTTGGAATATATTGGCTTAGTCCCGAAAACCAAAGTTGAAAATTTACTCATTAGCACTGGGGAGTCCTCAGTTGAGGAAAAAAGACCTGGCTTTATTAATCTGACCGCGTTTGAAGGGACCTTTCTCGACCACGGTAGTGATACCGGCATATTGAACAATCCAAAAGGATTTTCCCAGGAAAGACTGGAGCTTTTAAAAAGCTTTGCTGGAGAGTCAGGTCATTTGACCAAAGACTCCTTAGGCTCCGCTCTGAATCAATTTTATCAATGCCCCTATAAAAAGAAATCGCTGTTTGGCACGAATGTTATGGCTTTTGAAGTCGCTGGATTACTGGAAATTTACGGACAAACAAATGAAGAATATTCAGAAAAGTATTTTGACTTAGATGACATCGATAGTTTATGGAAACACAATCGCTTTCCCAAACATTGGTCTCCCCCAGCTAAAACTTATTACAACACAAAACGATCGCTTTCGCGATATTTTTTGATGATGGTAGCGAGGGTAAGACAGGGCTGGAGGAAAACGAAAGAGCCGACTAATAAGGCTGACCAAAAACGGCAGAATTAATAAAACTATTTGGCTTCGATAAATTATGCCGGCAAGGATACTCTTCTATCCTGACTATAACCGAGTTCGATTAATTAACTCCCAAAGGAGTTCTGGAAGTTAATTAACCGAGAAACAGGATTAATCGTTATTCCGCTACTTCACTCTCAGCGGATTCACTGTCACTATCCTCGACTTCAGAAGCCGAATCAGTTTCACTCTCAGTAATCACTGGTTCAGATGCCATCTCGTCCCCTGCTTCAGATTCCATTACAGTATCGTCTGTCGGCTCTTCCGCTGCTTCTTCTGCAGCATCAGCAGCGTCATCATTACTGCTGCAATCCCAGCCCCAAGAACGCTGCTTTTCAACAAAAGCCATCGCTTTCGCTTCACAATAACCTTCTTCTCCTTGAGCGCTCCAAAGCACTTGGCTACCCGTTGATTTCTCATAGGTCACTTCACAGGGAACCTTTGAGCCTTCCTCGGTATAAACAACACTGATAATGCGCTGGCTATCTGCGTGTTGGCAGACATAGACATCGTCAGCTAGCACAGATGACGAAAGAAGAACGGAAAATAATACAATCGCGGTACGGTAAGTCGTTTTTATTATCATTGTCTTGCCCCAAGTTAAGCCAAATTATATTAGTCACAAAGATTCACAGACCCAATATTCGCCTCAATGACTGTAGGCTGTCAATAATATTCTGCCGAATAAGAGCTAAGGTTAACTTAACACGTTAGCAGGAGGAGGCTCACGCCACAGCTTTCTTGCAAACAATCTACTCTTTAAAACGAACGGAGAAAATCACCGCAGCCGATATCAAAGCGGCGTAAACAAAGTGATGAATTTCTAACACCAAACCCAATAATGGTACGGAAAAGAGCAAGGTAAAAAAGGGCTGTAACAACTGCACCTGCCCAGCCTTGCCAATCCCCACCTTTGCCATGGCACCATACCAAAAATGAAAACCCAACCATTGACTCACAAACGCTAAATAAGCCATTGCCAATAAACTTTCGACATTCGAAGAAAAATTAAAGGTAACATCAAACAAAAAGTCACTGTCAACGACGGTATATATCAACGCAGAAGTACTGACAGGCAAATACAATACCGTCATCCAGCATATGGTTTTCCATCCACCCAATGTTTTTGCTACATAACCTCCTGCCGTATAACCGACAGCAGCAGCCACGAGTATAACAATCACAGAGTAATGAATACCTACGGCGGCACGCTGCCACGAAAAGTGCATTAAAACACCTGTACCGATGAGTACGCTTATCCAAAACATCAATGGATGCCGCTCTTTAAAAACCACAGACGCCAATATCGCTGTAATTAATGGGACAGCCGCCAAGACCACTCCCATATTACTTGCGGACCACTGACCTAAAGACAAGCTCAAGGCATAAGGAAAAATAAGTGTTACCGCCGAGCCACCAATGAGTAATCCAACAAGCTCCTTACGACTGGGGAAGCGCCACCCCAAACTTAGCACCAACACTAAGCTACAGGTTCCAGCCACAGCTGAGCGCCCCAACGCAATGATTTCCGCGGGAAAAGCGTTTAAAGCCAATTTCGTCATCGGTACTGTAAGACTGAATAACATGACGGCAATAAGTGCATTTAAGGTGCCGCTATATCGCTGTAAAAATGAAAAATTACTCCAACCTGTAGTGCTAAAAGTATCCTGCATAATAATCCGCCTCAAAATGCCTCATAAACGCCCTAGCCCCCAAGAGATTGATCGGCGCTCTATTACAAAGAGGTAGTGTGCTCCTAAGGTTGATTTTCCCTAAGAGGCAACGACAGGCCGATTGACCAGTACAGTTGCGCTAAAATCTCAACTGTACCGCCTCAAATAGTCAAAACTGTACTTATACTCAATACAGATTTATATTTAATATCCTATACAGTTTTAGACATAGATAACGCCACTCGCTCTCCAACCAACTTCCACCTTAAAAATAAGAGGTAGCAGCATTGAGCACGTTATACGGACAAATCGCAGATGACCTGGCCAATGATATCCAGCAGGGGCTCTATAACCCCGGCCATAAGGTCCCCAGTGTCCGGCAGCTCAGCAAACAAAAGCAGGTGAGCATTAGCACAATCAACCAAGCTTATGCCCTACTTGAAGACCGAGGACTGATTCGTTCAAAACCCCAATCCGGTTATTTTGTTCGCGAAGGCGCCAATGACCCTATCGTAGCGCCCCCAATGTCAAGCGGAGGCGAACCAAAGACTGTCGATAAGAGCGACCTTATCGATCGAATGCTTTCTGTCTGTAACCAGCAAACACATATCAATTTCGGAGCCGCTATTCCGGAGTATTCTTTTATGCCCACTCGAGCACTTCAAACCCATATTCAAAAAGTCACTCGTTATCAGTCTCAAGAACTTTTTAACTATCAGTTTGCTCCAGGTTACGAACCGTTGCGTAATCAAATTGCACTACGTATGCGTGCAGCCGGTGTGCGCTGCCATGCAGATGAAATTGTCATTACACAAGGCTGCTCCGAGGCGCTTTCACTTTGCTTACGTTGCAATACCAAAGGCGGCGATATCATTGCGGTAGAAAGCCCCTGTTATTACGGGTTTTTACAACTGGCTAAAATGTATGATTTAAAAGTTGTGGAAATACCAACATCACCACAAGAAGGCATTAGCTTAGAGGCGCTTGATCTCGCCTTACAACAATGGCCAATAAAAATTATAGCCGTTAATTCTCGTTACTCTAATCCAACAGGATCAGTATTTAGCACCATAAAACAAAGCGCCTTATTTGATTTGGCTGTCAAATACGATGTAAAAATCATTGAAGATGATATCTATGGTGAGATTGGCTTCGATCAAGCGATACATTCCGTCATCAAGCAATTTGATACCGACGGACGTGTTATGTATTGCTCATCTTATTCTAAAACTATTTCTCCGGGCATGAGAGTCGGCTGGTGCATTCCTGGTAATAGTTTAAAGCGGTTAATAAAACTACAAATCTTCAGCACTTTCTGTCCGTCATCTCTGAGCCAGCTCTCGATGAGTAGCTACTTGCAAACAGGGCATTACGACAAACATCTAAGGGGCTTACGGACAATGTGTCGCGACAATACCGAGAAAATGACAAATGCAGTACGCCAATTTTTCCCGAAAGACACAAAGATAAGTCAGCCCAAAGGCAGCTATATCATTTGGGTATGCATGCCAAAAGACATCTGCGCGACTGAACTGCAAGTTAAGTCACTAAAGGAGGGGATTAATATCGCTCCAGGAGAAATGTTTTCAAACAGCGACCAATTTTCAAACTATATACGGCTGAATTGTGCCCTACCCTGGGATGACAATGTTTGTCGTGCTATAAAAAAATTGGGCTCTCTCATTTAGAAAATATTTTTCAACCCTCTGAATTCAATAATCAAGGCCAAGAGAATCCGAAAATACCGTGATACTTTTGAAACACCCCAAGTTAAACACAAGGAAGAACATGAACACTATCATTACAAAAATTACAACTGAGAATATCGACGAACTTGTCCCGCTCTTCGATCAATATATGGTGTTTTACAAGAAACCATCAGAGCCAGACAAATATCGACAATATCTAGCAGAGAGAATAAGGAATAACGATGCAACAGGGTTTATTGCATTCAATGCTCACAACAAGGCCGTTGGTTTTGTTTTACACTACCACGCGTTCTCATCGGTCTCGCTGGGGAGAGTTATTATTTTGAATGACTTGTTTGTGTCGAAAGAAAGCCGAAAAAAAGGTGTCGCGGCACAGCTCATCGAACATACGATTACCCTAGCCAAAACAACTGAAGCCGTACGAATCGACTTGGCTGCAGCTATAGATAATAAAGTGGCTCAATCACTATACGAACAAATGGGCTTTGAAAAAGATACGCAATACTTTACCTATCGACTGAAAACCTAAGGGTTACATAAGCAAGACACACGATGAACCTTCAAAAGGTTTACTGACCGATTTGACCAATAATGCATGATTGATCAAGAAGGCTATACCCCCTAGTATGACCAAAACATATTCGTTATCGCAGGATTTAAAATGAAAAAAGCTACAAAGGCCGCACTATTATCCGCTTTGGTATGTCCGGGCGCCGGCCACTATTATCTGAAGAAGCGTATTTCAGCCCTCGTCTATTTCGGCGCAAGCGCTGTTTTAATCTATAAAATCCTTTCAACCGTATATTCTAAAGCCTTAGAAATCTCGGAACAAATTCAATCTGGTGCAGTAGCACCCGATATCGCAGCCATTGCCAATCTCGCATCTCAGCAACCCGAAGGAATGGCATCTTACGCGTGGAATGCTTTTATATTGTGCTGGCTAATCGGCATTATCGACTCTTATCGCTTGGGAAGAGCGCAAGACAAGCTCCCTACAGACGTAGTAGGTAATCGATAGAAGAGTGGACATGGCGAATAAATAGAAGACAATTTTCACGGAACGCTCGACAGCCATCAACCATCGTTAAGCTCTCCCCTTATTCGGGGATAGATTAAACACGCACCGACTCAAGTCGTCGCCAACCATTCCGCCTTACTTACAGCCAGAACTTCAAGAGCTATACACTCACCACGTTCGCAGGGGGAATAGCCCCCTGGCCAGCACGTATGTCTTATCTTGGCATTCCAAACAAACGCTACTTACCCAGAACTCAACCGACAAATCAGGGCGGAGCTACGCTTAGCAGGATTAAATAAGGAATTTATCGGTAAGCGCTATAGAAAAGCACCAACATAGTATTCCGACGCAGAACAATGCACAGCATCATTAGCGGGAACCGTTTTTTCGGGAGAAACTTGGGCAAAAGTTGCACGAATAGAGTTAAAAAATTCGCTGCTAGAAATACGTTTTACAAGTTGTGACATTAGTTAAACACTCCAAATTGAGAACCAGATTCGCCCCATCCATAGCGATTTATCGCATCCATTGGTAACCCATTTAGTGCTTTCTACATCAAGCAGTGATTGATCAAACGACACAACTGCTTAGAAAGTACCTTAAGCATAGACCCTGAATAAATGTGACGTCAATCACAAATAGGACGCCAAAATCACTTAATCTAAAATGCGACAACTTGCTATTAGATAGTTATAAAGAGGGTACGTTGTTAGATTTCTCCTAGGTTAATCACGAACGTTCACCTACTCCGTCTCGGCACTGACCCAGCCCCCAATAAAATCCCGAAAAATCAAAGAGTTATGTGACATTTCCGTTTTCTCACAGCCATATGCTCGCCTAAATTCGACAACACCGACATGCCAGGTTGTTTTTTGATCAAAAACAAGTCCTGGCGAGCAAAAACAAGACCCGCTGATTGACGAACTTTTGGCCTTCCTGTAGTTTGCTAGCCTCAGCTGGGGGTCAACCTCACATGAACACTTGCTCCCCCGATTTCGGAGCCTAGAAACCGTAAGAATCTAGAAACTATAATAATAGAGGTACACTGAATGCTCATTCGCAACAAATACGCTATCGAAACTATAGCCTTTGTCAGCTACGTTCTGTTTGCTATGGCCTGGGTTGGCGGCACTGCAAATATGGCTGAAATTATGGCCGCCATGCAGATAGAATCACTTGCAAAAGGGAGCCTGCTCAGCGGGGCAATGACTATTGCCAAAATCATGGGGGCCACTATCGCTGCTGCAGTCGCTATCAAACTGGGAATCAAAGCCGCTTTCTTTGTTTCGGCTATTCTGGTTGCAGCTGGATTAATAACCCCTTATGCAGACAACTATGAAATCCTACTTGCCAGCCGTTTTGTAATGGGCATAGGCGGTGCATTCATGGTTGTTTATCTCAACCCAATCGTGCTGAAGTGGTTCAAGCCCAGTGAACGCCCTATTGTTAACGGGCTCAACGCTGTTGCATTTAACGTCGGCTCCGCTATCGTTCTGTGGTTTGTGGCTGACATTAACGCTCTCCTAGGCGGTTGGCAGAACTCACTTATGGCATTCTCGCTTGCAAGTGCTGCCCTATCTGTATTGTGGTTATTCGTTGACTACAGCGATGAATCGAAAGACAAGAAAGCAGCCAGCTCAGACGGCAGTGCTTCGGTAACCCAGGCCTATGGTTACAAACAAGGCCTTAGGGATTCATTTAACTGGCGCCTTGGTCTCGCTTACTCAGGAATTTTAGCTCTCTATCTCTGTCTAATCACCTTCTCTGGCCCAGCGGGTATCAGCGCAACTAAGTACGTCATGGGCTTTGGAATCATTGGTTCTCTGGTCGGCATGGCATACAGCCAGCGCTTCCCTAAACGCATCCCAATTTTACGCTGGGCTGGCTTTGGTATAGTTCTCGCCACCGCAGGCTTATTATTTGGCACCACCCCTCTCATGCAAAATATATCTGGCATGGCACTTGGCTTTTTATTCTTTTTGCCTATTGCCGGTTTGGTGACAATGCCTCAGGAATTACCCGGTATGACCGGGCAGCGCTTAACGGTGATTTTCAGTATGTTCTACGCTATCAGCTACATGTTTGCGACTGCCGTACTATGGGTCTTCGGAAGAATTGTTGATATGAACGGTGGCAACTTTGAAGTAACCTTTATCTTGATGATCGTTATTAGTAGTACTTTCTTCTTTGGTAGTTTCTTCTTGCCAGAAACGGGCAAAGTAGATGATAAAGAAGAAGTTTCAGACGCGGTTCCTGAGGCAAGCTAGATACCAATATGTAGAATGAAAAAAGGCGAGCTATAAGCTCGCCTTTTTTGTGTCTGAGAATAAAGCCAGTATCAAAGTAAAGGCGCTAGCCTACGCAACCGCCTCGCCAACCACTATAGCTAGCTCTTCAGCCAACTGAGAGACAAGATCGTGCTGTTGGCCTTCGACCATAACGCGGATAACAGGCTCTGTTCCTGAAGGCCGCAATAACACACGCCCTGTACCAGCCAATTTACCATCCGCCGCACTCAAAGCTTTTTGAACACTTTCACAACTATCCAAATCACGTTTTGTTTTAACAGGGACATTAATCATCACCTGTGGCAGTTTTTGCATGTTGCGCTTAACATCGTGCAAACACTTATCTTCAGCAACAAGCGCCTTAAGCACTTGAAGCGCTGAGATAATGCCATCACCAGTGGTTGTGACATCGCTACAGACAAGATGGCCTGAGGACTCACCTCCTAGCAGCCAGCCGTTATTTTTCATCGCCTCGATAACGTAGCGATCTCCAACCTTCGCACGCTGGAAAGGAATATTGAGATCCTTCATACCCAGCTCGAACCCGTAGTTGGTCATAAGCGTACCCACTACACCGGCACAGCCGCCTTCGAACTTTTTGCGATAGCTCGCAACAATAAAGAGCAACTGATCACCATCAACAACTTCTCCTTTGTGATCGACAAACATCACGCGATCACCGTCTCCGTCGAAGGCAATACCGAGATCAGCCTCGCTATCCAAGACTTTTTTCTGCAGCTGGTTCAGCTTCGTTGCACCACAGTCTAGATTGATATTGTGGCCATCTGGGGACACGCCTATTACTTCAACGTGCGCACCCAACTCGGAAAATACTTTTTCAGCTAAGTGATAAGTTGCTCCATTAGCACAATCGAGAACTAACTTAAGACTGCTCAGCGTAAAGCCCCAGGGCATTGTGCCTTTACAGAATTCGATATAGCGGCCATTGGCATCTTCAAGACGCGTCGCTTTGCCCAAGTCTTCCCCCATAGACATTGGCATATCAAGCTGAGCTTCAATATCAAGCTCCATTTCGTCCGATAGTTTGGTGCCATCGGTATTAAAAACTTTGATTCCATTATCGTGAAACGGATTGTGGGAGGCGCTAATAACGATGCCAGCACATGCCTGAAACGTACGCGTCAAGTAAGCGACGGCGGGCGTCGGCATGGGCCCGAGCAGTAATACATCAACGCCCGCGCTAATCAGCCCCGCCTGTAAAGCTGATTCAAACATATAGCCGGATATCCGAGTATCTTTACCAATCAAGACTTTACAGGGTTCATCGCCCTGCTTTTTCTTTGACAAAACTTGCCCGAGAGCCCAACCAAATTGTAAAAAAAACTGTGGCGTAATAACACCCTCGCCCACACGCCCACGGATACCATCTGTGCCAAAATACTTACGAGACATAAAGCAGCTACTACCTTAAATGGATTAAATTGGATTTAAATTTAAAAACTATTCTGAGTGAATAATTTGAAACATCTTCACTATGTCGACCGTTTCGGCAACATCGTGAACACGTAAAATACTGGCGCCGTATTCTAAGGCGTATTGACCCAAAGCCAAACTTCCCGCCAAGCGTTCATGTTCAGAACGACCCAATAAGCGCCCAATCATCGATTTTCGCGAGATACCAGCAAGTAATGGCATAGCCCCAGACTCACCTGAATACGAAGTCTGCAGTTTACGCATATTTTTTAATAAAGCGATATTGTGGCGATCATTTTTGCCAAAACCAAACCCAGGGTCGAGGATGATTTGGTCATCAGCAATGCCTGCTACACGGCATGCTGATATTCGCTGATCAAAAAAATGCTTCACTTCTTCTATCACATCTTCGTATTCAGGCTGGGCTTGCATTGATTTCGGCTGACCTTGCATATGCATAAGGCACACGGGTAAATTCGCCGACTTCGCTGCGCCTATTGCTCCCGGTTTTTGCAAAGCCCGCACATCATTAATTAACCCCGCGCCTAATTTAGCCGCTTCAAGCATAATTTCTGGAGTACTGGTATCAACTGAAATCACCACATCCGTTGAAGATGCTATGCCTTCTACGACGGGCAACACTCTGTCCATTTCTTCTTGTAACGATACCGCTTTGGCACCGGGTCGAGTGGACTCTCCACCCACATCAATAAAACTAGCGCCAGCCAATACCATTGATTCAGCTTGTTTCATGGCTGGTGAGATGTCGCTGCCGCTCCCGCGGCGAAAATATTGGCCCCCATCAAAAAACGAGTCAGGGGTCACATTCAGAATACCCATCACTTGAGGGCAACTGAGGTCGATGCTTTTGGAGCCAAATTGCATGAACATAGGCATAAAAAATCAATAGACATAAAAAAAGGCCGCTAAACGGCCTTTTCAGAAATAGTGCAATTAGTGTTCGCTGGCTGGACCACCAACTGTGGACTTTTCATCTAATTCGTCTTTTTGAGTCTCGTCTTTCTTTGATTCGTCCTTTGACTCGTTTTTACTGCTATCTGACCCACTATTGTTCCAATCCTTAGGCGGACGAACTTTTCGGCGCGCCATCAGATCGTCAACCTGTTCAGAATCGATAGTCTCAAATTCCATCAAAGCTTCTTTCATACTCTCAAGAATATCGGCATTATCCGATAGTAGCTTTTCTGCACGCTTGTAACACTCAGAAGTAATCGCTCTAACCTCTTGATCGATCAGCTGAGCTGTATGCTGGGAAATATGACGTGACGCAAGACCATCGCTATCTCTCGAATCGTAATCTAGGGGTCCCAAAGCATCGGACAGGCCATAATTTACCACCATCGCACGTGAAACCTGCGTCGCGACTTTAATATCTTGGTATGCCCCTGTACTAACACCATCATCTCCGTACTTCATCGCTTCAGCAATTCGACCACCATAGAAAGTAGCGATATCGCCCAAAAGCTTACGTTTACTTTCACTTATTTTATCTGCCTCAGGTAAAAACTGAGTCACACCTAATGCTCGCCCACGAGGAATGATTGTCACTTTATGAATCGGGTCATGCTCTTCACACAAATAACCGACTATCGCATGACCCGCCTCATGGTATGCGGTGCTTTCTTTTTCCTTCTCACTCATGACCAGCGAACGACGCTCAGTACCCATAAGAATTTTATCGCGTGCCTGCTCAAACTCTTCAGGCGTCACCAAACGTTTATTCGCACGGGCAGCCAATAAAGCCGATTCATTTACTAAGTTTGCCAAATCAGCACCGGAGAAACCGGGTGTTCCACGTGCGATAACACGTGCATCAATGGCATCATCTAAAGGTACTTTACGCATATGCACTTTCAGAATTTGCTCGCGGCCACGAATATCCGGCAACCCAACGTAAACCTGCCGGTCAAAGCGCCCGGGTCTCAACAGCGCTTTATCGAGCACATCAGAACGGTTAGTCGCAGCAATAACGATCACGCCGTCGTTGCCTTCAAAACCATCCATTTCAACCAATAATTGGTTCAAGGTTTGTTCACGTTCGTCATTACCACCGCCGTGACCACCACCACGAGTACGACCAACGGCGTCGATCTCATCAATAAAGATGATACACGGTGATTGTTTTTTAGCCTGCTCGAACATGTCTCTTACACGGGAAGCGCCGACACCAACAAACATTTCAACAAAATCTGAACCGGAGATAGAGAAAAACGGGACTTTTGCTTCGCCAGCAATGGCCTTCGCCAGCAACGTTTTACCTGTTCCGGGGGGGCCGGACATGAGAACACCACGAGGGATTACGCCACCTAAACGCTGAAATTTTGATGGGTCACAAAGAAACTCAACCAATTCTTGAACCTCTTCCTTCGCTTCATCGACACCCGCCACATCGGCAAAGGTCGTTTTGATTTGATCTTCACCTAACAATCGCGCTTTGCTTTTTGCGAAGCTCATGGGGCCACCGCGACCACCTGAACCGCCTTGCATTTGACGCATAAAGAATATGAATACGGCAATAAACAGGAGAATAGGGAAACTGGCCACAAGTAACTGTTGCCATAGGCTTGTCTGCTCAGGTTGAGCGCCTAGGGTCTGTACGTCGTTCTTGATTAACTCATTGATGAGTTCAAAGTCATGAACGGCTGGACGTACCACTGTGAATGTTTTGCCATCCTTGCCAATACCACGAATATAGGCATCCTCAATGACGACCTCTTTAACCCGCCGATCCTGAACTTCGTGCACAAAGTCAGAATAGCTCATTTCATCACGGGGAGATGTATCGCTAAAGTTACGGAACACAGAAAACAAAACAACTGCGATGACCAACCAAAGAACTAAATTTTTTGCCATATCGTTCAAGGACCCTTCTCCCCAACTCTTTCAATAATTTTGTGGCCTACAAACACCACATCCATTGCTAATCTTAACCTAAATATCATCGTAGTAATGACCATTATAGAGCCTGCCGTTAGTGGGTGCTCTTCTTTTCAGCAGTCCAACTCGGCCATTCCAACCACGCTGACCCCCATTAAGACAAACCAACCAAACAGACTCAAGACTTAACGATCACTCAAAATACGTTTTTGCGACGATATATACCTCACGAGAACGCGCTCGAGAAGCATCTGGCTTACGTGTCACAACTTTTTTAAAGCTTTTACGACAATCTTGCAGATATGCGTCAAAACCTTCGCCCTGAAAGACTTTAGCAACAAAGTTTCCACCAGGCTTCAACACCTGCCGGGCCATATCCAATGCTAACTCTACCAGGTACATCGATTGTGGCTGATCAATCTCAGCGATACCACTCATATTGGGGGCCATATCTGAAATTACAAGATCTGCCTTAGCACCCTTCATTTCATCTAGAAGCGTGTGCAATACTGATTCTTCGGTGAAATCCCCCTGAACGAAGGTCACACCGGCAATCCCATCCATCTCTAAAATATCCGAAGCCAGCACAAGACCAGAATCCGATACTTTTTCAACGGCAACTTGAGACCACCCTCCTGGGGCTGACCCCAGATCCACCACGGTCATACCTGGCTTTAGAAGGCGATCTTTCTTATCAAGTTCAATTAGCTTGTAGCTCGCACGCGAACGATAGCCCGACTCCTTGGAAGACTTTACATAACTATCATTGAAATGCTCGTGTAACCAAGCCTTACTCGTTTTTGACCGTGCCATAACACCTCGAATACCCAAAATACTGCGAAAACGACCAAATTCAAATAATGCAATCTGGGCCTAGTTCCTAAGGGAGCTAAAAAGTACAATGTTATCCTAGGGCGCTACTGAAAAACCACTGACTCTTCCAAAGCAGAGGTAAAAAGTTTTTAGAAGCTTGTTCAGCTCAAGAATCGCTCCAGGTTTGTCTTATGCTACCGCTTTTTAGCTATCAGCATACATACGAAAGCTACAAACAAAAAACACAGATACACAAAATCAGGTATTACTCTAAATGTCACTCACCAACGAAAAGAAAAAGCGCTTCCGCAATATCGGCCACGACCTCAAACCCACGGTTACCGTGGCAGGCAAAGGGTTAACCGAAAGTGTGATCAAAGAAATCAAGCGCTGCCTTGAAGACCATGAGCTCGTCAAAGTCAAAATAGCCATCACTGATCGAGATGTTAGAAAAACCGTCGTTCAGGATATGTCTAAACGGACCAAATCTGAACTGGTTCAAGAAATTGGCAAAGTTGCACTTATTTATCGCCCGTCTAATAAGAAAGACATCAAAACGTCCAACGTTCGCTAAAGCTAATTTGCTCTATGAAAGTTGAAACAACTGTGAATTTACGTCGTTAAAGCCCCCCTTAGATTGCACGCCAGCCCCTGGCGTTCAATACTAGCCGCTCTCCTAGTAGGCTTTCGTTCATGATAAAGAGCATCAAACTCAAACTGTGGCTAGCGCTTTTCGTAACGCTAGCACTTAGTCTCGGCACCCTACTTGCCATCAGTTTTATCAGTGTAAAACAGCAATTTTTAGACTACACCACGCAGCAAATACTCGAACGCCTAGAACCTCTAGAGCAAGCTGTTGTGGACATTTATAAAGACGAACAATCACTGGCAGCTTTTGCCGAGGCGCCGGCACGCTGGAACCAACTGCGCGACACGACCTACCGCCAATATTTAAGCTATCACAATCGCGTCTCTGCGATGGCCGGGGCTAAACCTCAAGACTGGAGTGAACACGAATCCATCGAGGATCAACTTCGACCCAAACAACGCGCCTTTTTTCAACATCTGGTATTGCTGGACGCACAACAAAAGTTAATCACAGGCCGCAAGAAGGAAGGCGCAAATTATATATTGCGTGAGCTGCGATACAACAAGCGCCTTATTGCTCATATCGGTTATATCAAACCGCGCGCATTCTTGCGCTCCGTTGATAAGTTGTTTGTTGAACAACAAGTTCGCACACTAGGAGTACTAACGGGCCTTATGATCTTAGCCTCACTGATTGTTACTGCTTTTGTGTCACGGTGGCTGGTCAAACCCCTGACCCAACTCGCAGAAAACGCTAACAGTGTTGCAGGAGGGGATTTCTCTGTCAGGGTCGGCTATAAGGCCAATGATGAACTCGGTAAACTTTGCCAAAACTTTGATGCCATGACCGAGTCACTCGGGAAAAATGAAACACTGAGAAAGCAATGGGTTGCGGATATTTCCCACGAAATGCGTACGCCTCTCTCAGTCCTTAAAGCTCAACTGGAAGCGATGGAAGATGGCATTCGCCAACCCAACCAGGAAAATTTGCAATTATTGCATCGTAACGTTGATTCGTTATCATTGATTATCAATGACCTTTACGAATTATCGCTCACCGATTTAGGGGTTCTATCCCTCAACAAAGAAAACCTAACCTTACAAAATGTCTTACTTTCGACACTCGAAAATTTTGACGAAAAGTACCAACAAAAAGAACTCAAAATAAACGCCGACTTCTCACCCGACTTACAATCCACTATATTGGCTGACAATAATCGCATTCAGCAGTTATTTACAAACTTGCTCGAAAACACATTTCGTTATACGGATAAAGGCGGACAATTACATGTCAATATCGTTGACTCACCAACCCAAGTTATCGTCACCCTAGAAGATAGTTTCCCCGGAGTACCAGACGAAGACCTCAAACGTATTTATGACCGACTGTACAGGATAGAATCGTCCCGCAACCGTGAAACCGGCGGAGCCGGTTTAGGGCTAAGCATTTGCAAAGGTATTATCGGTATGCACGGAGGCAGTATTCACGCGGAACATTCATCCCTAGGCGGATTAAAACAAACCCTCACCTTCCCAAAGATCACATAAGCTCTATGGAAAACAAAAACATCCTGATTGTTGAAGACGAACCAGATCTCTCTCGCCTACTCGCGGACTACATCGAGCAAGCGGGCTACGCACCTCACATCATTAAAAATGGACTTGAGGTCGAGGAATGGATCAATCAGGAAAAGCCCATCTTAGTATTACTGGATTTAATGTTACCTGGGAAAAATGGGCTCGATATTTGCCGAGACGTAAGACAACACAGCAATATTCCTATTATCATCACCACGGCTAAAGTTGAAGAAATAGATCGGTTGGTGGGACTAGAATTGGGCGCAGACGACTATATTTGTAAGCCGTACAGCCCCAGAGAAGTCGTGGCCCGTGTTAAAACCATTCTGAGGCGGATGAATCAAACACAAAATGCCGATCCGTCGACAACAATCTCGGTCATCATAGACCCGGACAAATTACTAATCACACTAAAAGGAACCGAGATAGAGCTGACCCAGATTGAACTAAACTTATTTAAGTTATTACATGAAGAGCCAGGAAGAATATTCTCTCGGCAACACATTCTCGACAATATTTATCACGACTATCGTATTGTTAGCGATCGTACAGTGGACAGTCATATTAAAAAGTTGCGTAAGAAACTACACGATTCCATACCAGGATCAGACTTAATCAAGTCCATTTATGGCGTCGGCTATAAATACGAACCCGACTGGCCAGCAGAATCCAAATGATACCGAAACGCTTCATTTACCCAATAGCCCTACTACTAACCCTGAGTGCTTGTGCATCCGGTCCGGGGAAGCTCACGCAGACTGAATTTCGCACAAAAATAACGGAAAGCGGATTAAAACACTTTGAATTAAGCATAACCCCAGGTTCATACCTGAATAAAAAGATACGACCATCTCGAAACATACGAGACCCATTAAAGCGGAAGAAAAAACTCACCGCCTCACTTATCAATATCAGTAATCAACACATCGAAAATAATCAGTTTTGTAACAGTGGGTTTTGGGTTTTAGAAACGCAAACCTTTAGCCCGCGTATCCGCTTAAGAGGAGAATGTAACGAATTGGCGACCTTAAAAAATCGCCAAGATTTTCCTGATACGGTAATAGAGTGGTAAAGCTCTAAAAAGAGAAGAATACAATTACCCCAGGGTAATTGGGGAACCTTTGGAACCTTCGGGTAAAGACAGGCAAGAATGAAAGCGCCTGCTGACTTCACGGGCAATATTCATCATGAGAATACCAAACATTTCTTGGTCGTAAGCTACGACATCCAATAAACACGATCGAGATAAAACGACAACTTCGGTATCGGCTACAACAAGCGCACTGCCAAGCTGGGGCTGAATCCCAATAAGAGAAGTTTCTCCGAAGCAATCTCCAGCTGCATAGCTCATCATTGCATAACTGTCGTCATCGCGACGAACTTGTAGGTTTACCTCGCCGCTAAGAACGATAAAAACACTGCTGGGTAGCTGGCCTTGCTTAAAGACATAATGGCCTTTTGAAAACGAGGCGAACTTCAGATAGGGCAGCATTAGATCCAACTGCCGATCCGAAAGCCCTCCAAACAACGAAATTTTATCCAGCACTCGTTCAAATGCAATTGGATGTGAAGAGATATTATCCACTTTCTCAGCCAACATTATGTACCCCCGAAATCAATAACAGCGTTATTTACCCGCATGAATCAAATATCAATTCATCGCACTATTAGCGCACCATCAGCACACCACACCATTGATAACGCAAGGAGCGGGCCAACCCGCAGATTAAAGGGCTTAGGTAGCGCCAAATTCATTTAGTTTTTTTATAATGGAAAAACAAACGATAATATCGCTACCACATAAAGGCCAAGTAAGTACTCACCAAAGGAAAAGGATGTTATTCAAGACAATAAAGCTCCATTTACGACAAAAATTGACATACTTTTTTATATCCAAAAACCATTCGTAAAATTAATCGACGCTAAAAACGGTATAAAAACAAGAGTAAATAAGAACAGAATAGGCAAAAACCCTACCCAGAAAAAAGAAATAGAAGGACAACAGTCAAATAATTGACCACAATTACGCCAGAATATTGCCTACGTAAAACTGAAAATAAAGGGGGATACGATAGAGAGGTCAGGAAAAATAAAGCTCCCCCCTAATAAGTAAGGTGAGCTTTGTTTTGTAGAATAGTTAAATATGCCTTACAGCATCAATTTCATACTCTACGTCGCCACCAGGAGCCTTCACAACGACCACTTCACCCACCTCTTTCGCAATCAACGCGCGAGCAATAGGAGAGGTCACAGAAATCTTATTGGCTTTAATATCCGACTCATCTTCACCAACAATCTTATAGGTTATTTCTTCATCCGTTTCTACGTTGATAAGATCAACAGTTACACCGAAAATGACACGACCGCCTTCAGGAATAGACTTCACATCAATCACTTGAACAGTGGAAAGCTTCGCTTCAATATCTTGAATGCGGCCTTCACAGAAGCCCTGCTGTTCACGAGCTGCATGATATTCAGCATTTTCTTTCAGGTCGCCATGCTCTCGTGCGACAGCAATGTCCGCAACGATGCGAGGGCGAACGACTTTTTTAAGGTTTTCAAGCTCATCACGCATAGCTTTTTCCCCTTCGACTGTCATTGGATATTTTTGCATTACTTGTCTGCTCCTGAATGAAGGTCTTGTAGAGAACGGACTTCTAACTCTTTACCAAAGCGCAAAGCCATACAAATCGCATTGCCCGCCGCCAATGTCGTGGTATAGCAGACATGATTGGCTTCGGCACTACGTCTAATCGACGATGAATCACTGATCGCTTGCTTCGTTTCCGTGGTATTAACGACCAACTGAATTTCACCGTTTTTAATCATATCAACAACGTGAGGACGGCCTTCCTGCACTTTATTCACCTGCTTAACTTCAATACCAGCAGCCTGAATCTCTTTCGCCGTTCCACGTGTTGCCACAAGGTTAAAGCCCAGCTCGGACAATTCTCTTGCTACAACCACAATGCCATCTTTATCAAAATCTCGCACACTCAAAAATGCCGTGCCGCCTTCTGGAATTGCCGTGCCACTGCCCGTTTGTGATTTAGCATAAGCTTCGGCGAAGGTATCACCAATACCCATAACTTCACCGGTAGATTTCATTTCAGGACCCAATATCGGATCGACTGACGGAAATTTACTAAACGGAAAAACGGCTTCTTTTACACTGAAAAATTTGGGGATAATCTCTTCCGTAAAACCAATCTCTTCCAAGCTCTTACCAATCTGGCAAAGCGCCGCCACTTTTGCCAACGACGTGCCAATACACTTCGATACAAACGGCACCGTTCGGGAAGCACGAGGGTTAACCTCAATGATATAAATTTCGCCGTCCTGATAGGCAAGCTGAGTATTCATCAAACCGATAACACCAAGCTCCAAGGCCATTTTTTTAACCTGTTCACGCATTTCGTCTTGGACATCAGCAGGCAAAGAATAAGGAGGCAGCGCGCAAGCGGAGTCACCCGAGTGAACACCACACTGCTCGATATGCTGCATGATGGCGCCGATCACGACCTGCTTACCATCAGATACCGCATCGATATCCACTTCAATGGCATTATTCAAGAAGCGATCGAGCAGTACTGGCGCATCATTCGATGCTTGTACCGCTTCTGTCATATACGTCTGCAGCTCTTTCTCACTGTAAACAATTTCCATCGCACGACCACCCAGAACGTAAGAGGGGCGTACAACAAGCGGATAACCAACACCCGGCGCGACAGCTATCGCTTCTTGGGTAGAGCGACAAATCGCATTAGAGGGTTGCAACAAACCTAAGCGCTCAATCATATGCTTGAAGCGCTCTCGATCTTCCGCCCGATCAATCGCTTCAGGGCTTGTACCAATAATAGGCACCCCCTCGGCTTCAAGTTCTTTGGCAAGCTTCAGCGGTGTTTGCCCACCAAACTGCACAATCACACCGACAGGCTTCTCTTTACGCACAATTTCAAGAACATCTTCCATCGTGACCGACTCAAAATACAATCGGTCAGAAGTGTCATAATCTGTGGAAACCGTCTCAGGATTACAGTTCACCATAATCGTTTCATAGCCAGCTTCACGAGCGGCTATAGCTGCATGAACACAGCAGTAATCGAACTCAATGCCTTGTCCAATACGGTTAGGCCCGCCACCAATCACCATGATCTTTTCGCGATCAGAAGGGTCTGACTCACACTCTTCTTCGTAAGTGGAGTACATGTAAGCTGTAGACGTTGAGAATTCCGCAGCGCATGTGTCTACGCGTTTATATACCGGGAATATATCAAGCTGGTGTCGATGGTTGCGTAAGGTCTTCTCACTCACGCCCAGCAAAGAACTCAAACGCAAATCAGAAAACCCTTTGCGCTTAAGCAATCGCATAATATCAACATTTACCTCAGACAAAGGCATGGCACTCAATGCAATTTCTGCATCAATAATGTCTTTGATTTGCACCAAGAACCAAGGATCAATCTTCGACTGGTCAAAGACTTCGTCGACACTCATACCCGCACGGAAGGCATCACCTACGTACCAAATACGCTCAGCACCCGGTACGGCTAAATCTCTGCGAATGCGACCTAGGGCATCAGCATCGGACAAGTCCACTTTCGGCTCAAAACCAGCAGACCCAACCTCTAAGCCTCTCAACGCTTTCTGCAATGATTCTTGGAAGCTTCGGCCAATGGCCATCACTTCACCCACGGATTTCATTTGCGTGGTCAATCGAGCATCTGCATCGCCAAACTTCTCGAAAGTAAATCGAGGGATTTTTGTAACGACGTAATCAATAGTCGGCTCAAAGGAGGCTGGCGTAGCGCCGCCGGTAATATCATTGGTTAACTCATCGAGGGTGTAACCCACTGCAAGTTTGGCCGCTACTTTCGCAATAGGGAAACCAGTGGCTTTAGAAGCCAGCGCAGAAGAACGAGATACACGCGGGTTCATCTCGATAACTACCATGCGACCGTCTTCAGGGTTCACCGCAAATTGCACATTTGAACCACCCGTCTCGACACCGATTTCACGAAGAACGGCAAGCGATGCGTTACGCATAATTTGCAGTTCTTTATCAGTAAGTGTCTGAGCTGGAGCCACCGTAATGGAGTCCCCAGTATGGACACCCATCGGGTCAAAGTTTTCGATGGAACAAACAATGATGCAGTTGTCGTTTTTGTCCCGCACAACTTCCATTTCGTATTCTTTCCAACCCAGCAGTGATTCGTCGATCAACAGCTCGTTGGTTGGGGAAAGGTCAAACCCGCGCAAGCAGATCTCTTCGAACTCATCCCAGTTGTAAGCGATACCGCCACCTGAGCCACCCATTGTAAATGATGGGCGGATAATGACGGGGAAGCCGAATTTTTTGGGAACTTCCATCGCTTCTTTAAGCGTGTGGACAATGTCTGCACGAGCACATTCAAGACCAATTTTTTTCATCGCCTTATCGAACAATCGCCGATCTTCAGCTTTATTAATCGCTTCGTGGCTAGCGCCGATCAATTCAACATTGTACTTATCTAGAACCCCATGTTTATGAAGATCCAGCGCACAGTTCAAGGCTGTTTGCCCACCCATCGTGGGCAAAATCGCATCTGGTTTTTCTTTTTCGATAATTTTTTCGAGCGTTTGCCATGTAATCGGTTCGATATAGGTCGCATCCGCCATCGACGGGTCGGTCATGATCGTGGCCGGGTTCGAATTCACAAGGATTACGCGATACCCTTCTTCACGCAAAGCTTTACACGCTTGTGCGCCGGAGTAGTCAAATTCACAGGCTTGGCCGATCACAATCGGACCCGCTCCAATGATTAGTATGCTTTCTAAATCGCTACGCTTTGGCATGGCTTATTTTGTCGCTCTCTTTAAAATCTCAAATTCGGTAATCAAGCACTAAAACGAAGAATCGCTGTAGCGCGTGAGTCTCAATGCTGCTTAACGGTTTGCAATCATCAATTCGATAAAATGATCGAACAGTTCCGCAGCATCGTGCGGTCCAGGGCTAGCCTCAGGATGGCCTTGAAAACTGAATGCAGGTTTGTCGGTTCGGTGTATACCTTGAAGCGAACCATCAAATAACGACGTATGCGTTACCTCTAGGTTTGCAGGCAGAGAGTCTGCATCCACCGCAAACCCGTGGTTCTGGCTCGTAATCATCACTTTGCCCGAAGCTTTCACTTGTACCGGGTGGTTTGCCCCATGATGACCAAACTTCATTTTCAACGTTTTAGCACCGCTTGCCAGAGCCAGTAACTGATGCCCTAAACAAATGCCGAATACAGGCATACCGGCTTCTACAATCTGCTGAATCGCTTCAATCGCGTAAGTACAAGGCTCAGGATCGCCCGGACCGTTGGATAGAAATACGCCATCGGGATTCATTGCGAGCACATCTGCGGCGGGTGTTTTTGCGGGGACAACGGTCAAATCGCAACCGCGATCCACTAACATCCTCAAGATATTGCGCTTGGTGCCAAAATCATAAGCCACGACCTTGAATGAATCGCCATCTGGCTTTGACTGAAAACCTTTGCCGAGAAGCCAAGAACCCTCTTTCCACGGATAAAGATCAGTAGTACTCACTTCCTGAGCAAGATCCATCCCCTGTAAACCTGAAAAGGACTTCGCAAGCTCTAGAGCTTTTTCTTCGTCGATATCTCCAACCATGATGCAGCCGCCTTGAGCACCTTTATCGCGAAGTATTCGAGTCAAACGACGTGTATCAATCCCAGCAATCGCAACAATGTTTTTTGCTTTAAGGTATTCATCCAATGAAGATTCATTGCGGAAGTTGCTCGCAAGTGCAGGTAGATCACGAATCACAAGACCTGCAGCCCAAACCTTCTCACACTCTTCATCTTCTAGATTGGTGCCGGTGTTGCCGATATGAGGGTAAGTAAGCGTAATGATTTGCTTAGCGTAAGACGGGTCCGTCAGGATTTCTTGATACCCAGTGATCGCCGTATTAAATACAACCTCACCAACCGAAAACCCTTCACTGCCAATGGCATTCCCACGAAATACACTGCCATCCTTCAGAACTAGTACAGCTGGACGCTGATTACCAAGACCAGGAAAGACAGGTGTTGCTTGCGCTTGCGACAAGTGCTGACTCCTCAAAAACATTGCAAAATTGCATTAAAGATTGAAACTTCTCATTGATACCATCCCCCCAAATACTCGGGATGCAGGCCGAACGAAAGAGCCGCACTTAACAATACGGGACTTTGATATCGATCAAATATTTCGAACGGCTACCTGTAAAAAAGCGAAATGAATATACCTTCATCTCGCTTTTAGGAATTCTGATACCAGAAATTTAGTAGTTTTAGCTGACCAGATCCGACCAGCCTGACTTGAGGGCGGATTCTACGGCATTTTAGGGGGGAATGTCCATCATCTAGACTGCGCCAAAAGCGTGTTTTAGCCCCCCCTAGATAGCCGCTCTTACCTCCCCCAAAGCCCTGCGGGACCGAACAACAGATATAGAAGGGTATCCTCAAATGGCTAGCAAACAAATGTGGCATAAACTTAAGAAAGATAGGGAATTGATGGCGCCCTATGTGACCTACTGAATAGTTCTGGACAATATACTGCGTGTATACTCAAGTCAAAGTGGTTTGATCTATATGGATAAAAATGAGAGCAGGCTAGATGACGAGTACAAGAGCACTGATAGTTGATGACTCTAGGACAGCGCAGCACAGGCTAAAACGCCTGCTCACACGCTACAAACTGGAAGTCGATACCGCCATTTCTGCAGAAGAAGCCCTTGGCTACTTAAGCTACAAAATTCCATCTGTGATTTTTATGGATCACCATATGGAAGGAATGGATGGACTTGCGGCCCTTAAAATACTCAAAGCCAACCCCTCTACAGCCACAATCCCCGTCATTATGTACACATCACAGGACAATAGTGATGATGTTTATGCTGGTCAAGCTCACGCCCTCGGCGCTCTCGACACACTATCCAAAGACCTAATGAAACCAGCCCGCGTTGAGGAAGTGCTGGCAAAACTCAACATATTGCCCGGTGAAGAAATTCAACAACCCACGCCAACAAAAGACGACAGCACCAGCATAAAGCCAAGCCCAACTACCCCGAGGGAAAATGATTCAAGAATCGGAGCAAATGCTTTTAAAGCTCAAATTGCTCGCCTATTTGAACTCCACATCGCTGACGTACGCACTCAAATATCCGAAAACACTAAGTTTGTCGTCCGCCGCCTAGCCGCAGAGATCAAACACAGTGCGAAGAAAAGCGCACAAGGAGAAGAGCAATCTACCATCGCTCTTAACGATGAGGAACGAGAAAAGGAGGGCAAAAACAACAGAACCATAACAGGAATCTTAGGATTGATTCTGTTTGCCTTAGCAATCATCGCCTTCCAATTATTCCAAAACCAACAACAAAGCGCCAAGCTTAAAGACGACGTCAATCAACTTGCCAACCTTAATCATCAAAGCAATTTGTTGCTCGACGACATTGTCATCACAGCTAAAGCGGCGGAAGAAGCCCTCAACAAATTGGACTCCCGAGTATTGCTGAATACCATTTCCTGGGCAATGAGCATTGACATGCACTTTCCCTATGGAGAAGAACCCTTAAATGAAAAACGTATTATTAACCTACAAAACCTCACCTTCCGATTGGCAGATGCGCAGTTTAACGGCTTTATTGAGCTAAATATTCAGCTCGGCGACTACTGTCTTACCCAGGTTGATGGCGGCGAATGGGAAATCCCACCAGCAGACACTCCAATCGATAAGTGTACGTTTATGAAAGATCGCAAACTAGACTTGTCCGCCGAAAGTTATACGAGTGTGTCCTATATGCAATTTGAACAAAGTGCAGCGCCAATAGTGAACGGAACAATTGAATATTTAATTAACCTGAGCGCCTTTGAAAATTCGCGCTACCCTTACCCTGACCTTCGCCCATCACTGACTGCTGGAGAGTGGAACGCGATAGCCAAACAAAATCAGCAAATCATACTTATAATGGATGGCGCCAATTAGCGGCCACCCATGATTTATACCTTGCCTTTTGACCCCGCCAAAACGATTAGTCATTTAAGCCCAACACATCTTTCATATCGTAAAGACCCGCTGTTTGAACCGAAACCCAAGCGGCAGCGCGCACCGCACCGCGTGAAAATGCTTGTCGGCTAGTCGCTTTATGAGTAATTTCAACGCGTTCGCCGTCAGCAAAAAACGATACCGTGTGATCCCCCACAACATCACCACCGCGCACGGTTGCAAACCCGATCGTATCGGACTTACGCGGCCCTTCTTGACCTTCCCGACCATAAACTGCTACATCTTTTAGATTACGCCCCAAGGTGTTAGCAACCGCCTCCCCCATACTCAAGGCAGTGCCAGAAGGTGCATCCACCTTATGACGATGATGAGCTTCAACAATTTCAATATCGGAAGAGTCACCAATCACTTTAGCGGCCATCTCCAACAATTTAAAACACAAGTTGACCCCCGTACTGTAATTAGATGCAAAACAAACAGGAATATCCTTAATTGACTCATCAAACTGCACTTTTTGTTCATCATCAAAACCAGTTGTCCCAATAACCATTCCTTTATTCGCAGCAGCGCAAATACGAATATTTTCTAGCGTTGCCGCTGGTACTGTAAAATCAACTAGAACATCAAAATCATCCACGACAGAAGACAGCTCAGCTACCACTGCAATAGCATTTTTACCAACGCCCGCCACCTCTCCTGCATCTGCACCGATTAGAGAGCTTTCTGGATGCTCAATCGCAGCCCCAAGAACAACCCCTTCTGCAGCCTGAACAGACTCAATTAAAGCCTTTCCCATTCGACCAGCAGCACCAGTTACAGCGATTCTAATTGTCATAACAATTCTCTTGACTCAAAAAAACAAAAATTACTTAGCTAGTGCCCGTCCAGAAATGTCTCGTTGCGAGGGGAAATAAAAATTCTTAGATTTTCGCTACTACATGTGGGCGTTTGCTTATTGCAAACAACTACATGTAATAGCGCAAAGATGAGTGTTTTTATTTTTCCGCAGTAGAGTCCTATTTCTGGAGGGGCGCTAGCTAGTCAGTAAATAACAGACCAGACAGAAATACAACCTCAACCGTCATACCTACAAAAAAGGCGCCGTATCTTATTTATAAAATACGGCGCCTTTATTCGTCATAAAAATTGTGCGACCTGGCTGCTCATTACAGCTTTAGCGACACACGCATGACGATAACTTAAATTTTCATTTCACCGAAAAAACTTTTCATTCCCGCAAACCAGCTTTCCTGTTTAGGAGAGTTTTTTTCACCTTTCATACTGCCTTTTAGATCTTGAAGAAGGTCTTTTTGCTTATTAGAAAGATTAATCGGTGTTTCCACCACGACTCGACACATCAAATCGCCAGTTGAACCACCGCGCACGGGAGAGACACCCTTACCACGCATGCGAAATAGTTTTCCGGTCTGCGTTTCAGCCGGAACTTTCAATTTGACGCGACCATCAAGCGTCGGCACTTCAAGCTCGCCACCGAGGCATGCATCAAAAATACTAACAGGAACTTCACAGTAAAGATTTTTACCGTCGCGCTGAAAAATATCATGCTCTTTAACGCTGACCTGTACGTACAGATCACCAGCAGGGCCACCATCGGCACTCGCCTCACCTTCACCGGCCAAGCGAATCCGATCACCCGTATCCACACCGTGGGGCACTTTTACCGAAAGCGTTTTCGTCTCTTCTATACGACCATGGCCGTGACACTCACGACACGGCTCACTGATAACAGAACCATTACCACGACATGTGGGGCAAGTTTGCTGCACCGAGAAAAAACCCTGCTGCATACGTACCTGACCCACACCACCACAAGTAGAGCAAGACTTAGGACTGGTTCCGGCTTTAGCACCGCTACCTTTACAAGGCTTGCACCCCACCAAGGTTGGGATAGTAATTTTAACTGTCGTGCCTTTAACCGCATCTTCCAAACTAAGATCTAAGTTATAACGAAGGTCGGAACCTCTTGTTGGCCCACCGCGTCGACCGCCGCTACCACCAAACACATCACCAAAGACATCGCCAAAGATATCGGAGAAGTTTCCAAACCCTTGTCCGCCACCCATACCAGACTGACTTTCAACACCCGCATGACCGTACTTGTCATAGGCCGCCTTTTTCTGCCCGTCCGAAAGCACTTCGTAGGCTTCACTCGCCTCCTTAAACTGATCTTCTGCTTTTGGATCATCCGGGTTTCGATCAGGGTGGCATTTCATCGCAACACGACGATACGCTTTCTTTAACTCTGATGCGGACGCATCTTTTGAAGCACCGAGCACTTCGTAGTAATCACGTTTTGACATGGGTGTAACTTCTTCAGTGTTAACGTAGATGTTAACTTATGTTTTAGTTCAGGCAGCAAACATAAATATCAATGCCTTAAACACGCAAAACGCGGGCATTGCCCGCGTCGATTAATAGAGCCTAGAATTGAAAGAGGTTACTTCTCCTCTTTCACTTCTTCAAACTCAGCATCTACAGCACCCTCATCTGCAGCAGATTGCTCAGGTTCAGCAGCTGCACCTTGCGCAGCCTCTGCCCCAGCAGCTTGCTCGGCATAAAGTTTTTCCGCCAAACCAGAAGAAGCTTCAGTAAGCTCTTTAGTCGCAACTTCCATCGCTTCTTTATCGTCACCTTTAACAGCTTCTTCAGCTTTAACGATTGCCGCTTCGATAGTAGATTTTTCGTCTTCTGTCGCTTTGTCGCCAGCTTCTTCAACGGTCTTCTTGGTTGCGTGAATCAAACCCTCAAGAGAGTTGCGTGCAGTAACGACTTCTTCGAATAGACGATCGGCTTCGGCATTGGCTTCAGCATCCTGTACCATTTTTTCAATTTCGTCATCGCTCAAGCCAGAAGAGGCCTTGATCACGATAGACTGCTCTTTGCCCGTCGCCTTATCTTTCGCAGAAACGTTCAAAATACCGTTCGCATCAATATCGAAAGATACTTCGATTTGAGGCATGCCACGCGGTGCTGGTGGAATTTCTGCTAGGTCAAAACGGCCTAGAGATTTGTTTTGTGTTGCTTGCTTGCGCTCACCCTGAACCACGTGAATGGTAACAGCTGCCTGGTTATCTTCAGCAGTAGAAAAAGTTTGTGACTTTTTCGTTGGGATCGTAGTGTTTTTCTCAATCAACGCTGTTGCAACACCACCCATCGTTTCGATACCCAAAGTGAGTGGCGAAACATCAAGAAGCAATACATCTTTAACGTCACCCGCAAGTACCGCACCCTGAATCGCTGCACCCATTGCAACAGACTCATCAGGGTTCACATCTTTACGAGGCTCTTTGCCAAAGAATTCTGCAACTTTTTTCTGAACCATTGGCATACGTGTTTGACCACCAACCAAAATAATATCTTCGATATCATCAACCGTAAGGTCAGCGTCATCTAAGGCTGTTTTTAACGGTGCAAGTGTACGCTCAACCAACTCTTCAACTAACGATTCCAACTTGGCGCGAGTCAACTTCACAACCAAATGCTTAGGGCCTGTTGCATCAGCAGTAATGTAAGGCAAGTTAACTTCGGTTTGCTGAGTCGTTGATAACTCAATTTTAGCTTTTTCTGCCGCTTCTTTTAAACGCTGTAAAGCAAGAGGATCGTTATGTAAATCAACACCGTTAGTGGCTTTAAAATCTGCTGCCAAATATTCGATCAAACGCAAATCGAAATCTTCACCACCAAGGAAAGTATCACCATTCGTTGAAAGTACTTCAAACTGGTGCTCGCCATCAACGTCAGCAATTTCAATGATAGAAATATCAAATGTACCACCACCAAGGTCATACACCGCTATCGTGCGGTCGCCTTTAGCTTTGTCCATGCCATATGCAAGTGCTGCAGCAGTTGGCTCATTAATAATACGCTTTACTTCTAAACCTGCGATTTTGCCAGCATCTTTAGTCGCTTGACGCTGAGAATCGTTAAAATATGCGGGAACAGTAATAACAGCTTCAGTAACTGCTTCACCTAAATATTCTTCCGCTGTTTTCTTCATTTTTTTCAAAACTTCAGCAGAAATCTGAGGTGGCGCTTTCTTATCGCCTTTCGCTTCAACCCAAGCATCGCCATTATCGGCCGCAACAATTTTGTACGGCACCATGGAAATATCTTTTTGAACCACATCATCGGTAAATTTACGACCAATAAGACGCTTAACGGCAAACAAGGTATTCGTTGGGTTGGTAACAGCCTGGCGCTTGGCGCTCTGGCCTACAAGAATTTCATCGTCTTCTGTAAATGCAACGATAGATGGTGTTGTACGATCACCCTCTGCATTCTCGATAACCTTAGCTTTACCACCTTCAAGTACGGATACACACGAGTTAGTTGTACCCAAATCTATACCTATGATCTTGCCCATTACTTTTTCTCCAATTCTTTACATTTTGCCTATCAGGCCAAAATTTTTGAAAGCTAGCTTAACCAGCCTCACTTTCGTTAACGTTAATATCTGTCCAAGCCCTACATTTTCAAGGGGCTTTCACTATTTAATCTACAGCTTTCGATACCACAACCATTGCAGGACGTACAAGTCGCCCGTTTAGCGTGTAGCCCTTTTGGAACACATTAATAACTGTGTTCGGCTCCACATCAGGGTTTGGCACCATAGACATAGCCTGATGAAACTCAGGGTTAAACGGCTCACCCGCTGGGTCAATAGCTTCCACCTTGTGACGAACGAGACTGTCAGCCAGAGTTTTAAGCGTTAGCTCAACCCCTTCAATTACAGTAGCAAGCTCCGCACCTTCAGCTTTAGCGGCGTCGATAGAACGCTCTAAGTTATCGGCAACCGGAAGCAAATCACTGACAAATTTCTCAACCCCAAACTTATGAGCCTTTTCCACATCCTGCTCAGAACGTCGACGGATATTCTGCATCTCAGCAGTTGCTCGAAGAGACTGCTCTTGCGCCAAAGCCAATTCGGTCTGCAATTGCTCTATTTGAGAAGCTAAGTCAGCCTCATCATTTCCTTCAGTAGAGTCTGAAGACTGACTATCAAGGGTTACTTGATCGTCATCCAATTCATCAACGGTGTTATTTTCCGGTTCTTGCTCGCTACTCACGGTTCTCTCCAGGGTTTCATTGTCTTACTGCTTGACGAGAATATGGGGGCATAAATCAACAATTCCAAGAAATTTTCTAAAAATGAATAGTAACTGTATATACGAACAGCTAAGCTGTATAAATTCACACACAAAATAATCCACAGGCCTAAATATGCTCACCCACCTGCATATCAAGAACTTCACCCTAGTTAATCAGCTCGATATTGAACTCCACGAAGGCTTAACCGCCATCACAGGTGAAACCGGCGCAGGTAAATCGATGATCTTGGACGCCTTAGGCATAACACTGGGTGAGCGAACGGATGCCAACAAGGTCAAGGCCGGTGAAGAGCGAGCGGAAGTGGATGCGAGCTTTGACATATCAAAATTAACTTTTGCGCAAAAATGGCTAAGAGAAAATGATCTCGGCGATAGCGATGAATGCATTTTACGTCGCACCATCACTCGCGAAGGGCGCTCAAGAGCTTACATCAACGGGCAAACAGTCACGCTACAGCAGTTAAAGTCGCTAGGCGAAAACCTTATAGACATCCACAACCAACATGAGCACCAGTCTTTGCTTTCGCCACAAACACACAGGAGACTACTCGACGATTTCGCGAATTCACAAAGCCTTGCCAACTCAGTGAAAGAAACCTTTACCCAATGGCTGAGCACATCGGAAAAATTGAAAAAAGTACAATCTGAAGGCGCAGAGATGAATGCGCGTTTTCAGCTTTTACGCTATCAAGTCGATGAACTGGATACGCTCGACCTAACAGTAGGAGAGCTGGGCAAGCTTGAACGAGAACAACGCTTACTTTCCAGCGTTGAACAAACACAGGAAAACTGCCAAAACGTTATTGATATCTGCGGCAGTGATGGAGTTGGCTTGCGAGACCGCATCAACCACGCCCGACGATTGCTGCAAGAACTGCCAGAAAAGCCAAAAGCACTTAATGAGGTAGAAAAACTTCTCGAAGATGCAGCCATCAATATCGAAGAGGCCCAATCGGATATAGAAAACTTTTGCAATAGCTGCGAACAAGATCCAGCCCGCCTTCACACCGTGAGCGCACGCTTAGATACCATATACGAAGTTGCTCGCAAACATCACGTAACGCCCGAAGCCCTCACGGACCTACACCACAACCTTTCAGAAGAACTCGGCACCCTCGTAAGCGGGGATGAAATGGTAGAAATCTTAGAGATTACCCTTGCAGAACAACACAGCGCATACAGTAAATACGCACAAAAGCTCACAGGGCTGCGTCAAAAAGCAGCCAAAAAGCTCTCGACTGCCGTCAATAAAAAACTGGGACAACTGGCTATGGAGAGCGCCCAGCTTTACATTGAGCTAACATCGGCTACGGAAGAACACCCCACTCGTTACGGTAACGAAAAAGTAGAGTTTCTCATTAGCACTAACCCCGGCCAAGCTCCCCAAGCCTTACAAAAAGTCGCCTCCGGTGGAGAGCTTTCGCGTATCAGTCTTGCAATTCAAGTGATCACAGCAGAAACCTCCACCACTCCAACACTGGTTTTTGATGAAGTTGATGTCGGAATTGGCGGCACCACAGGAGATGTCGTGGGACTCATGCTCAGCGAACTGGGTACAAAAGGCCAAATTTTTTGTGTAACGCATTTAGCCCAAGTTGCCAGTAAAGCCCATCATCACCTAAGAGCTGAGAAGCAGGTAACAAAGAAGGGAGCCTACTCAACACTGACAACCGTAGAAGGAGATGAAAAAATTATGGAAATTGCTCGAATGATGGGCGGCATGATCGACTCTAAACAATCACTTGACCACGCAAAACAAATGCTAGAAACCGCCAGCTAACAACGGCGGGGAAGAAAAAGCCCGCCGAAATACAAAAGCCTTCACTATTTTTTTAGAGGCTTTACATACAAAACGAGATTGTGGCCGGTAATTTCATAACCGAGCCTAGTCGCAATTTCTTCCTGCAGCTCTTCAATACGCTGATCGTGAAACTCGATGACCTTGCCAGTTTCCGTGCAGACCATGTGATCGTGATGCTCGCCATTGTCCAGCTCAAAGACTGAATGACCACCATCAAAATTATGCCGCTCAACCAAGCCTGCATCTTCAAACTGAGTTAATACGCGGTAAACCGTAGCCAGACCAACTTCTTCCCCAGCTTCCAGCAGAGCTTTGTACACATCTTCAGCACTTAAATGACGCTCTACGGAATTTTCTAAGATTTGAAGGATCTTAACTCTGGGAAGAGTAACCTTTAATCCTACCTTTCTTAACTCTTGATTTTCTATCGCCATCGCTATTGAGCCTCCAGGGGCTTCTCAGATTGATGTGAGATCGGTATTATCCACGGCCAGACTGTTGTCGGAAACCTTTAATAATGCAAAACACCAAATCATTGTGTCTAATTTTCTCAATTTTAGTGATCAGCGCCTGCTCTTCGCTCAAATTCCCTGGCGTTTATCGAATTGCCATCCAACAAGGAAACTATATCGAGCAAAACATGGTCGACAAGCTCAAAGAAGGACAGACCAAACGCCAAGTGAAATTTATCTTAGGCACCCCCATGATTGAAGACACCTTCAATCAAGATCGCTGGGACTATTACTACGACGTAAAACGTGGCGAGAAACACATCGATACCAGGCACTTTATCGTCCACTTTGAAAAAGGCATACTGACTCGCTGGGAAGGTGATTATAAGCTAAGCGCTGAACAGCTCAAAAAAGAACAGCAAGAAGCGCTCGATAAGACAAAACGACGCGAAGACGCTAAATTCTAGCTATCAACTTAAACGCCCCCATCCCTATCTGAAGCCCCAAGTAATGCACAGCCATATACACAACAAAGTATATGGCTGGCAGCATGCCGTTTTCTGAACCTAGAACCGCTCAGAGAAATTTATTTATCGGCCTTTTCAGCCGCCTTTTGCTCTGCCCGACGGCGCCGAACCTCTTTCGGGTCCGATATTAACGGGCGATATATCTCCACCCGGTCCCCTTCGTTGAGTACGTACTCCTTGGCCGGTTTTAACCCTTTAGTCCCAAGGGCCTGACCAAAAAGACCTAGCTTTGCATTTTCAATATCTAAATCAGGAAAATAATCCGTCATTTTGGACTTACACACAGCCACATAAGCCGTTGTACCCGGCTCCACCAGCAAACGAATAATCTTTTGTTTATCTGGCAAGGCAAATGCCACCTCGACGGGGATAGGTTCAATATCAGTCATATATTTTACTTTTAATTCTACGTCTAATTAAGCTGTGTAAGAAGCCTACAAAAAGCTCCAACACAGGGGCCAACAAGGGATTTACGGGTATATCGAGCGAGCGCGTTCACACATAGCATCTACCTGCTCAGTCGCCACTTTTTCAAAGATTTTTCCCGCAGTCTTGGTCAGAAATATATTAGAAAATTCAAACTCTAACCAAAATACAATTTTACAAGCGCTTTCCGACAACGCTATAAAAGCCCATTCACCATGAAACTTTTTAAACGGACCATCTTTAAGATCAAGGTGAATACTATTGGGCGCATCCAGGGTATTTCTCGTCACGAACGACTGCTTCATTCCCGCCTTACCCAAATCCAAGCGCGCAACCATACTATACTCACTAACCTCAATCACCTCAGACCCTATACAACCTGGAACGAATTCGGGGTAGTTTGCAACACCGTTCACCACATCAAACATTTGCTGACAGGAAAATGGGACCAACGCACTGCGCTCTATCCGTTGCACATACTCACCCAATTATTCATTATTTTATTCACCACGCTACTCTCCTCCTCGCTCATACCCCAAGTCATCTCCCTACTCTCCATAGAACGTGTTGTACAAGGTATACAAAAAGACAATCACAACCAAAACAGGTGATACGTAACGAAGCACAAACAACCAAATGCCCAGTGCTGGGTGCTCAGCGGCATCCATCTCAGCCTCTAAGGCTTTTCTAGACATCAACCAACCGACAAAAATGGCGATAAACAAACCACCAAGCGGCAACATTACCTGAGAAGTTAAAAAGTCTAGAAAATCGAAGGGCGTTTTATTGAGCAGGAAGAACGGCTTAAAATCAGCCAGAATATTAAAAGACAAAGCACACGTAATACCCAATAGCCATGCAGCCCCTCCCAATAACCCACTGGCCGTCACACGATTAAACTTACCGGATTCTATTAGCCACGCCACACCCGGTTCAATTAACGACACCGCCGAACTCCACGCGGCAATCGCCACCAAGACAAAAAAGATCGTCCCGAATATTAATCCTCCAGGCATATTCCCAAAGGCAACCGGCAAGCTTTCAAACAATAAACCCGGCCCACTTCCAGACTCTAAGCCATGGGCAAAGACAATTGGGAAAATGCACATACCCGCCACTAAAGCGACAACCGTATCGAGTAAACCGACGATCACAATCGTTTTTCCGATACTTGCTCCCGCAGGCATATAAGCCCCGTAAGCCATAATCGCTCCCATCCCTAAGCTAAGAGTGAAGAAAGCATGCCCCATGGCAATTAAAATACTCTCGCTATTGAGCTGATCAAACTTAAAGCTAAACATGAAATCGAGGGCCTTCATAAATTCTCCCTGAACCATTCCATAGACCAACAACAGCAACAACATCACAAACAATAGCGGCATCAAAACTCGTGCGACCATTGCCAGACCTCGTGTTACCCCCGCCATAACAACCGCAACGGTCATCACAGTAAATACTGTATGCCAGCCCAACAAGGCCGTATTATTACTCAACAAGCCGCTAAAAAAACCAGATGAAAATTCTGCAGTAGCACCGGTAAATGCCCCAGATGCCGTCGCCACAACATAATGAAGCGCCCACCCGGCGACAACGCTGTAAAAAGCCATGATCAATAAACCGGCCAGCACTCCACCCCAGCCAATTGCAGTCCAGCCAGAACTCAAGCCCGCCTCACGGGTTACAAACCTCATGGAATTGATTGGACTCATACGGCCATGACGACCCAACAACACTTCAGCAACCATAATTGGAATACCAATCACAGCAATGCAAAGCAGATACACCAGAACAAACGCACCACCGCCATTCTCGCCAGTAATATAAGGAAACTTCCAAATATTACCCAGGCCTACGGCCGAACCAGTCGCCGCCAGAATAAATATCCAGCGACTAGACCAGACACCGTGCATGTTTTGTTTATCCATGAATATCCGCCCAAAATAGATCGTTTTTTATCATTTTCGCGCATTGTACCCACCCATTGAAAATATGTCCTCTTAACATCCCATGTTTCATGGCTTTGGCTATGGAGAAAGCAGCGCCTCCCCCCTATAATGCGACGCTATGAGTAAAAAGAAAAAACCGGGCAGCAATACCATTGCCCAAAACAGAAGAGCGCGCAGAGACTACTTCCTAGAAGAAAAAATGGAAGCGGGACTCGTACTTAACGGATGGGAAGTCAAAGCACTTCGTGCTGGTCGCGGACAGCTAACAGATAGTTACGTAGTCTTTCATAAAGACGAAGCCTGGCTAATGGGGGCACAAATTCAGCCCATGCCAGAAGCCTCCACACATTTTGTTACCGATCCGACTCGTAAAAGGAAGCTCCTATTGCAGAGGAGGCAGATTAGTAAATTACAAGAAGCCAACGATCAAAAAGGTTACACCATCGTCGTCACCGCGATGTACTGGAAAAACCACCTTGTAAAATGCGAAGTATGTCTTGCGAAAGGGAAGCAACAGCACGATAAGAGACAGACAGATAAAGAGCGAGACTGGAATTTACAGAAGCAACGAACAATGAGAGCCCATAACGACTAGCCCCTCAAAACCTTATCCACTGCCCCCCTCTATTTAAAGCTTAAAAAGCCAATCCAGAGAAAGAGGGGGTGACTCCCAGATCAAATGAATGGATGCAAGACCTAGGGAGAGCTGCCTCGATGAAGGTAAACAGCATTCGAATCAGGCTCTCGAACAACCTCTAGATTCAGCGCCTGGGTCAGAGTACTCAACATAATTTCAAAATCAGAAACCTGAATAACTGCAGCCACCTGCTTCTGAGCAAGCGCTTCGTCCCCAATTTTTATTTGCTGTTCAAAATAACGATTTATTTGATCTACGACTTTCTGCAGAGGATCACCTCGAAAAACTAGGCTTTTAGAGCGCCAGCCGAGCCCTGCGGATGCATCCACTTCTTGAACAACTAAAGCCGTTGAAGAACTCTCAACAACAACGACCTGCTGGTTTCGCTTAAGCGTCACATCAGCGTCGAAGCTCACCTCTTCACCGTTACCACTTTCTTGCTGCTGATCGACGCCAACAGAACCTTCCTGCACAGTAACTAAAGTGCTGTCTCCAGAATCATATATCGTAAATTTCGTACCCAGCACTCTTACCATACCCGCATCGGTATAAACATCGAACGGTCGGCGATCGGGCTTAGACGCAATGCTAAAAAACACCTCGCCGAACTCTAAATAAACGACCCTACGATCACGAGAAATGACCGCTTTAACCTTTGAGTTTGTATTTAGCGTAAGCGTGGAGCCATCAGATAAAAGTACATCTCTCTGCTCACCCACAGCAGTCTGATAAAACACAGTGGTCGTCGGCTGATCAATGAATTGTGAATACCCCATAACCCCGAGGGCGACAAATAGAACACTGGCAACAGCGCCGTATTGCCACGATCCAAAATTGAAAAAGTCTCGCCAACTTGTTCCTTCAGACTGAGCCGACGCACGTTGGCGCCTTGCTCTTGCCTGAGCCATTACCTTACCACGCTCCCAAGTCCGCTCTGCCTGAAGGTATGCCGCCTGATGAGCCGGCGACGCCTCTAACCAAGCAAAAAATTCTGCCTCGTTTTCAGGTGCTAGATTCGGCGAGCGCAACATCACCAGCCAATATTCGGCTTGATCTTGATGTTGGCTTGTTAAGCCTCTTATTGCATTCACGTTCATTGTGCTCTCAATTCAACCATCTTGGCGAAACGAAGGCTACGCAGCCTAAATTTATCGCTTTTTATGGCATATATCTTATAAACACTTAACTCATGTGTTTTCATCAAAATTTTCTCGTAAAAAACGCATCGCACGCATCAAATACTTTTCGACCGAACTTAGAGACACCTCTAACTCATCCGCAATCTCTTGATAGGAGCTGCCCTTAACTCTATGTAATATAAAGGCTTTTTGGCATTTTTCGGGCAGGCTATTCAGGTGTTTTTCAACCATTTTTAGATCATTTTGAGCCTCAACAGCTCTTGCCGGTGAACGCTCATCTTCCTCAGTATGATCCATAGCGGCATAGCTATCGTGATGCGCCTGCTTACGCAGCCGGTTCAACGCTAAGTTATGTGCGGTTTGATAGAGATAAGCCCGAGGGTTTTCAAGCTTCTCAGTTTCGGTTGTACGCAGAAGGTTATGAAAGGCATCTTGAACAATGTCTTCAGCATCATGCGGATCCCCAAATTTATGCGCCACATAGCGCTTTAAATCTGTGCTATACCGCTGAAATAGTGTTTGTACTAATGAACCTCTACTCATTTACACATGTCATCGCTGAATTTTTCGAAATTGTAGCAGAATCATTCCATAAACACCTTATTCATAAAGACCTATCAATCAAGCACTTACCGAGCTTACTGAAGTAAACCTAACTTTTCTTTCCTTCGCTATCACGCAGGACTTTGCTGCCCCCAAACTCAATCAATACAAGCGTAAAAACTAACGCCCCAAAAATAAATTACATTTTTTTCAAATACCCTTGAGGGTTTTTTCTTGGCGATTGTTTTATTAAGTGACAACACAAGAAATAAGGCGGCTTTTTACAGGGTTGTTCATCTAGACACTAGGATAGTGCCCCCAACCTCTACGGAACAAGAGGCTAGAAAAAAGGCAAGACGCCAAAGCCTGTGAACGGATTCATATTCGCCCATAGGAATATACAAGATCAAATGGACTCGAGGTAAGAATGGACCAGACGGAGCTTTACACTTCACGGACGTAACTAGGAGCTAGAAACACGGAATTTGTAAAGAAGGAATTCATATTGATCATCATTCACGGCTGAAGATGTTCATAAATCATACGGACAGATAACCTATGGAGCTTGAAAAAGGATTATTGCGAGCGGTTTGAATAAAACCACTCGCAGCACAATAAATTATCCATGGATGGGTAATTTATTGTTTTTACCTAAGGGTATGACGGAAGACCATTAACGGAATATATACCGTAGCGAAGGAACTGAAACGGAATTGTTTAAAAAATACGTATCATTAAAACCGATGCGGCTTTTGACTAAAGGAAAATAATGACTATTTTCTAAAAAAATTTGAGGTTTGTTGAGCACGGATTGTCTCATTAAGTAAGAACATAAGGAACATACACTCTCATCTACGCCAGGAATGGCATTTACTCCGAGGAAACGGAGCAAGGAATGAAGAGCATTAAGGGAAGAATGCAAGATGAGAGAGCGGTAGTACGGAAGCCAAGCAGAGTAAGGATTCACTGCATTTATGGAAAGCCATGTTTAAAAGGGAAGGAATACTAGGAGAAGAGAACGGAAAACGGAATGAAGGGATTGAAACCACATGGATGTCACACGGATCAGTGAAAACGGAGAACGACACAGGATCATTGCAAGTAATTAAGATTTAATCTCTTTTATGCAATAAATCATCTAAAGATGATTTATTGTTTTTTTTGCCTGCCCCACTCAATTCCCAAGCATAGTCAGCTCCAATCACACAGAAAACCCCACCCAAAGTACAATCGAAATCACGAACACCCCCAAAAAATTAAGCACAATTCCATGTCGTATCATTTGCTGAATCGACACCTGGCCAGATCCGTAAACGATAGCATTGGGTGCCGTTGCCACAGGCAACATAAACGCACAACTCGCGCTAAGGGCTGCCGGCAACATCATCAACAACGGGTCAGTATTCGTACTTATCGCAGCAACGACCAAAACCGGCATCAATAAACTCGTACTGGCCGTATTACTCGTAACCTCCGTTAAAAAAGTCACCCCCAAACAAATCAAGAAAAGCATCGCCAACAAAGGCAAAGTCGCCAGACCAGCAATACCTCCCGCAAAAAACTCCGCTAAACCACTTTCGACAAACCCCCTAGCCAGCGCTATACCACCACTAAACAAAAGCAACATACCCCAGGGAATTTTGGACGCCGTCGTCCAATCCAAAAGTTTGCCGCCTTTTCCATCCGACACAATAAACATTCCCACCACCGCGATAAGTGCAACGCTGGCATCGTTGGCTTTAGGGAGATCCAGTAATACACGCCACCCACCAAAAGGTTCGGACCGCGTCATCCACGCGATAGCCGTTATGACAAAGATCAACATCACACGACGCTGCTCAGTGGTCCAAGCTTCCTTTTTGGGCAAACTAAAATCTGTCGGGCCGCCTAAGCCCCGCGTCAAAAATAAACCCGCCACCGGAATAAATATCAACACAACCGGCATCGACCACATCATCCAAGACAAAAAACTAATGCTCTGCCCCACACTCTCCTCATATACCCGCATCAGGACAAGATTCGGCGGTGTTCCTATTGGCGTGCCCATACCACCGATACTTGCTGCATAACAAACACCCAACAGCAGAGGCACGGCCAGTTTTTTATTTTCAGTAGAAGCAATAACCGCTAAAGCAATTGGCAACAACATCAACGTCGTCGCTGTATTGGAGATCCACATACTGAGCACCCCCGACGCGGCCATAAATCCAAACACCACACGCCGTAATGATCCACCGCCAAACGCATGCAGCATAAAAAAAGCAATTTTCTGATGAGCCCCACTTTTGGCCATCGCCATTGATAAAATACAGCCTCCCAGCAATAATAAAATTAAAGGATTACCGTAAGACTCCGCCACCTGCTGTGGAGTCAAAATACCCAACAGCGGCAATATCGCCAGAGGAATAAGTGAAGTAACCGGGATGGGAATCGCCTCCAGCACCCACCAACAGGCACACAGCGCCGTAATAGCCGCCACCATAGAAGCCTCAGCACTGAGCGCAGAACTGGAGAGACCAACAAAATAAACGCATACCGCTAAAAGCGGACCCGTGACAAGACGCCAAGGAAGATGAGAAAGAGAAAGCATTGTTATTAAGAGTTGTTATGAGCTTGGAGGCGTATATTAAGAAAGCGATGACGAGAGGTATATAGCGGGCATCCAATTAACTGGGTATACTACAAGATCTGCTTCTCCTCCAACCTTGCGTTGGCAGAGAAACTCGCATTGGGGGCGTTTTTGGATTCGACGCCGGTAACGAAACTCAAGGTGCATGCCGTGATGGCAGCCAATCACGTAAATCCAAAGCTGTAACCTAATAGTTGCAAATGATGACAACTACGGTGCCCAACTAGCTGCGTAAGTAGCCAGGAAAGCACCATCTAGCGACTTCGGTCACTAGCGGTCTTTAGCAAGATGCCAGTATCGCGCTACTGACTGTCATATAGAACTGGACCGCTGCGTCATTTAGATCGTGATGACATTGCTAAACTTAAAGCGAACTCGCGATTATCGTCCTGCCCGCCGGGCTGATAAAAGTTAAATTAATTGACGGAAACTAAGCATGTAGAGCCGCGAGCAGAGTGCTGACGGACGGGGGTTCAAATCCCCCCGCCTCCACCAAACTAAAAAAAGCCCCATCAGTTTTATCGATGGGGCTTTTTTTTGTCTGGTGAAAGCCGGAGTTTAACTTGCACAGTCGGGGTTCACAAAGCGGCAGGACAGCCGTTTTACACAGCGAAGCTGCCCGAAGGGTGAGGCACACGGATGTGCCGAATGAAATCCCCCCGCCTCCACCAAACCTAAAAAAAGCCCCATCAGCCTTATCGATGGGGCTTTTTTTTGTCTGATGAAAGCCAGAGTTTAACTTGCACAGTCCGGGTTTAGCGCCAGGGATGGCGTGAATGCAGAAAATGCAGGAGCAATTTTCGTGCAAATCCCCCGCCTCCACCAAACCAAAAAAACCATCAGCTTTATCGATGGGGCTTTTTTATACCTGTAGTAAATCACCCTACCTCACATTCCTTCCTAGGTTTTTAACCATCGGTGATTCTCGATTCCAGCCTTTCTGTAGCTGCAAAAATATTTCAATTTCTCCACAACGAGAAGCTCTAACAACACGGTGACTTTAATAACTTTGAAATGGCCTATAAGAGAACTCAGGCAAGATCGAAGCCCCCAAAGAAAGGGGATCCTGTGCGCATAAGTGGGGAAATCTCGTTGTACATGATGACGACACTACAGCCCATATACTGGAGCCAACCCGAAAAGCTCGTACCTAGATAAACGACACCAATATAAGACCAATACAAGTCCCCCTGACGATTGGACTGGCAGGAACGTTTAAGGGATAATTTCACACTTATAATCGAGTGAATTATCAGGACTATTAGACATGAGAAAGTTTTTGTACATTGTTTTCATCGCGTTCTTAATAGTTTCTTGCGCAACAACTCCTGTTTACGAAAAGGTGGTTGAAAACACAGACGCATATATAGAGTTTCATTTGGTTGACGCTCGATACCAAGACATCCCCTATATCACCAATGAAAATTTGCTGGTGAAAAGTGGCTTCCCCAAAAAATTGGAATGTCACAAAAGGAAACTGTACCCGTCTTTTTACGATGAGCGACCAGGGTATTGGAGAGCTTTACCTCGAATCGGGAAGACTGGTATTGATAAAGCGAACCCAATACGAACCACCGCAAACATTACACCAAACGTAAAAACTTACGTTTATATGAGTCCCAGCACCCACCGCTCGCGCTGCCCCATGGCGTACTCCTTCATCCCAAAAGAGGCCGAAAATTACAGCGCATCTATATTTGTAAATAGCCGTCAATGCCGACTTGAATTACTCGACAGTAGCGGGCGAGAAGTTAAAACAGAATGGGTAAATCATTGTAGTGATATGTAGTGACCGCCGTTTATTTATTCCGGCATCAATCAAGGATTCTGTAGCCTGGTTTTGAGTTGGCGAGGAAGAACGATGGCCGAATAGAGGGATGTCTTCTTTATTTGCCCCCCATCGTACAAAAGTCAACCTAAACCTAGCTTCGGGCATCAGCTCCGACACACCAAGACGAAACCCTCCCCTCCGAGGCAACACCTGCAGATATCCGTAAAGCAAAAAAGAACGCATGATCTTGCCAGTACAATCATTTTAGAATCTAACCACACATGAAATGATTCTTACTCATTAGCACACTATTCATTGCACTCTCTGCCAACGCAGAAGATAGCAAAAACAGCGACCCTCTGATCTTAACTATGGGCATAAAATCATATAGCGGCGGCTGGGCAAGAAAGCAATAGTACCGTTGAAAATGATATTGAATAGGACCGTGGCAATGGTATCGGGATATCTGTCGGCCTGAGGAAGGACTCTTGGTTTGGCGCCTGCAACCTGCACAGAGGTGGCTTCGACCAACCTGCGTACGATTCCCTGCCAATCAGATCAAATAACCTCACCATCGAGACACGCTTTTTATCATTGGGAGTAGGCTATCAATTTAACCCATATTTTCCCTTTCAAAGAATTATTCACGAAGGGAAAAAAGGAAGCATCAATCAAACACTTCCTTCGATATTAGACCACCCTACAACCCACCAAGCAGCCAGTCCATAAAGCACGAGCAAGGCTATGAAAACAGGCTGTCGCGGACAATTGCTCCTAAGCCGATCTCAGTAAGAACGAACCATTCTCGTTCTTACTAGGTTAAGGATCAATATAACGCGCCTACTCTTCTAAGCGGTAATATCACTAGTCATTAAATATCGAAATATTATCCCACTCCCGCCCGTCAGTGGAATTACCATAATTGTCGTACTGCTGAAACTTAATGAAAAACGTTGTGGTGTAGCCAAAACCCGAGTCATAAGCGGTCTGGATTCGTGCCACCTCTTCATCAAGATTAACGGTAAACGTCTGACCACTGCTTCCGACATCCAAAGCAGAGGTATTCACTACGGTATACCATTGTATCCCATCAGAACTTATTGCCACCCCATCGCTATTATGATGGCCACTAAATGCAGAAGGCATGTTGTGGTTTTCGTCACTGGTCTCGCGCTGAAAAAACTCTAAGACAACATTACTTTGATTACTTAAATCGAGGGTAAGTACGGCTTCGTTTAAATTATAATTACCGTTATTAGAGACGTCCATTCTCATTCGACCGTTGAAAATGTCAATTCTACCGTAGCTGCTGTGACTGGAATAAAAACTCCATCCATCGGAATTATTCGGCAAGGCAGAATCAAAATCAACGAATAGCGGCAGTGCCGAATTTTCGTCAACAACGGTCACGCTTAACGCCACCACTGTCTCAATATTATGGGTTACATTGGTGAAGGTTATCGAGGCGTTTTGCTTTGCACCCACGGCAAAACCGGTGGTATCCCAACAGGCGTTGAGTACTTGCGTTTGATTTGGACTGAGAGCTCCATTCGATGACGCTAGAGTCAACCATGACGCAGAAGTTACCGCATCCCAATTGATCTGACTTCCACTCACATTACTGAGCGTGATATCCCCACAACCGGTTATGCCCAAATCTATCCCCGGTATGTAAACATCATTAATTTCACTGGCAATAGAAAGGAATTGACGCTCGGCGGTAAGAGTAAAGTCATCCCAACCACGACCATCGGTAGGATTACTATAATTATCGTACTGCTGAAGTTTTATTTGAAAAGTATCAGTATAGGCAAAGCTGGCATCGTAGTTTTGCTGAATCGTATTAACCACTTCATCCAAGTTAATGGTATAGAGTTGCCCCGTACTGCTGGTTTCGAGTGCCGAGGACGGCAACGCCGAATACCATAGATTACCATCCATGCTTATCGCAACACCATCAGAGGAAGAATGCCCGCTAAACTGGTTGGGCATCGCGTGAGATTCATCGCCATAATCAGCTTGCCGAAAACTCAACACCACATCACCAAAACCCGCTAGATCAATGGAGAAAACGGCTTCATTGGTATTGTAATTTCCGCTTTCAGTGACATCCATTAACAGCTCACCATTTTGCAGCGCAATGCGTCCATAACTGGCATTGGAACTGTAGTAGCTCCAACCTTTAGACGCGCCCGGTAAACTGTCAAAGTTTTCAACGATAGAAATCGATGTCTCAATACTGCCAGCAATCACATCAATTAACACAGTATCCTCAGAACTTAACCCTCCTCTATCGGTGACCGATGCCACAATACTGTGCTGACCCACAGACAGTATTACTGGCGAAACCAAAACTCCGTCAATACTTGAGGTTAGAACAAGCGAGGCCGTGAGGTCTCCATCTTCGGTATCGCTAGCGACCACGTCAAAACTGATTGCACCATCTTCTTCCTGATGCTGATAACCATTACTCGGAGAATTAATCGTAACTGTCGGTGCAATATTAATATGAGCCGTAATCTCTAACGTAATATTGTTCGTTGAAGACGCCCCATCACTGTCGGTAACCGACGCTGTAATTTGGTGCTGACCAACGGATAAGGCTGCCGGTGACTGAATAATTCCATCGATACTCGAACTTAAAACCACACTGGAAGTTAAATCGCCGTCTTCAACATCGCTGGCATTTACAACAAATGCTATAGGGTTATCATCTTCAGAAGCACTACTACCGGATACTGGCGAAATAATATTCACCTGCGGGGCAATATTAATATGGGCTGTAATCTCTAAAGCAATATTGCTCGTTGAGGACGCCCCGTCACTGTCGGTAACCGTCGCGGTAATTTGATGTTGGCCAACGGATAAAATCGCCGACGATTGAATTATCCCATCGATGCTAGACGTTAAAATAACGCTGGAAGTTAAGTCTCCATCTTCTGTATCGCTGGCGTTCACAACAAACGTTACAGGATTATTATCTTCAGAAATACTACTGCCAGATGCTGGCGAAACAATATTCACCTGCGGCTCAATATTAATATGGGCAGTAACCTCTAAAGAAATAATACTGTTTGAAGTCGCCTCATCACTGTCAGTAACCGATGCGGTAATTTGATGCAGACCAACGGATAAGATCGCTGGTGACTGAATAATCCCATCGATGTTTGAGGTTAAAATAACACTGGACGTCAAATCGCCGTCTTCAGCATCATTGGCATTAACAACAAAGGTTAGCGGATTATTGTCTTCTGAAATAACTGCATTATTCAGTGGGCTATTAATTTCAATAGAAGGTGATTGGTTTTGTGATCCGCTGACGTTGACGAGTACAACATCACTGCCGCTTACAAGACTGCTGTCTAATACGCTCGCGGTAATATTGTGCAAGCCAATAGACAAGCTGGCGGGAGAAGTGATCGCGCCATCAATATCGGAGGACCAGCCTACCATTGCAGAAAGATCGCCATCTTCGTAATCACTTGCCGACGCCTGCAAAACAAACGGGCCATCGGAATAAAGGAAATTGGCCCCATCAGAAGGCGCATCAATAACCACAACTGGAGCATGATTTTCTGGCCGTTCAAATCGGCTAGAACCTTTCGCATTACCATGACGACGTGGCCAGGCTGTATCTGCAAGTTTCTGCCCACTTAGATTAAACGCTCTTAAACCACCATCACCAAACATAGCATCACCTATATAAGCAACGCCGTTGTCTGCGATCGCCACGGACGACTGGTTGTTTAAATTTAGCAGTGAAGACCACAACAAAGTGCCACTAGCTGATAATGCATTAATTCGATTACGCGAACCGATGAGGATGTCACCATTGTCGGCGATGGTGGCCGTCGAAGTAATTTGAGAGCCTAAGGCTACGCTTTGCCAAACTAAACCCCCGGCTGGCGAAATTGCCAGAACCACTCCACTACTGGTGCCAATAATAATATTGTTTTGGAGATCAATTGCTGGGCAGCGGTCATAGTTTGTTGTATCAAAAGCATATTCCCAAAGTAAACTGCCGCTATTATCGACCGCATACAGCACGCCATCCACTGTGGGAACATAAATAGTGCCATCTAAACCGATAGCCATGCACGTACGTCCAAAAGACGTTGGCAGCTGATATGTCCACAAGCTGCTTAAATCTGCTGAGAATGCGCGTAAGCCCCCATTACTTAATGCCAGATAAACCGTGCCATCTTCTGCAATTACCGGTGCGGCATAAGCCGTATAAGTAACCAAAGTAGAGTCGATCTCTTCACCTGTAGCGGCAAAAGATTTAAGCCAAGCACCATCTGTTGCGTAGGATGTTCCGTCGGCAGCCACGGCAGGCGAATTACCATTACCGGTCACTACATGAGACCATAATGGCTGTCCGTCAGCCGCGTTTAACGCACCATATTCTCGATCACCCGCACCGGATGTTCGATAATAAATCGTGTTATTTTCAAGGACCAGCGACGGCGTAATGCCCTGGCTAACAGTTTGCTGCCAATTCACAGTCATATCCGAGTTGAGAGAATAAATCGTCGCATCTCGCCCGGCAAAATACACGTTGTTATTTTCGTCCACAATTGGGCTTGTATAGACATAATCGTTAATGTTAAAAAACCATAATTCTCGATCGGTATTTGGTGGAATATAGCTCTCGTGCAAAGTCGCAAGTCGAGTAGCAGTTTCATCCCATACACGAGCATTATTGCTCACTTCAAACTCACCCATATATTCACTGCTGAATTCAACTAAAGGATTAGACCAGTAATCTACCCGAGGGCAATTAGCCAATTCGCAGTTGTAGGCCATAATTGTGCGAATAGTTTGACTAGGAGATTGAAACCCGTGTCCATAAGCGAAGGGGGTTAACGTGCTATCGTTTTCGATATTGTGCCGAGCGCCAGCCAAATGCCCCAGCTCGTGAGCAAAACTGTAGTTCCCGGTTGCGCAGGTATAATTGACCACAGCAAAGGCCCGGTCGTATTGCGCGTTAAGATAGCCAATGCCACAGTAATCATTTTGGGCGGCCAACAACACCACAATATCGGCTTCTTCCTGAATTCTCAGTTCATGAATTTCGTCAAGCACCCCGTCCGAATTCGCCGACAAGCTCGTTATCATTTCTGAATACGTTGTTTCCGTATAATCGACTTCTACTGCTGAGGTAAGGCTAATTTGCAAAACCTGAGATAGCCCACTATTTAAAAAAGACTGATTGGTTTCATCGATGGCTAAATCGACAAGTGAGGCAATATCAGAGGTTTGTGCAGCAACGGCTTGGGTGTATAGCACCAAAACTTTTATTTCTGTATCCGCTAAGGCAGGCACAGCTGACGCTTGCGATTGTGACGTAGTGGGATCGATTGACAAGCTATCCGGAGATAAAATTACCGGGTGATCACTGGGGAATTCACTGGTTTCAATTTCTTTAATAAGATGAATGCCATTGGCTTCATGCTGTATTTCATAAAGATCTCCGTCGAGCCTGACGCTGCCCATAATAGAACCTTCATTAATCACAAACGTCACGTTCCCCCTAGCCAACTGTTTAACACCGTAAACGGTTTTACTGACGATGCGCCCCCGCCAGAGTGTACGGCCACGTTTATTTTGTTTCACATGTTTAACGAGAACTTCAACTATGGTGTCGTCAAATAAATTAATCGAAAAACGCTCCACGCCCTGCAGCATTGAACCATTTAAGTGCATACGACGATGCCGCTTGTTCCGTTTTTTCGCTAAATTATGCGCTTGTTTTTTCCCCTCAAATTTCCTTGTTTGCTTCGCATCAGAGGAAAAATTATTGGGTGAATTTTGTATGGGGCTAAACAGTAGCGATAAAGGCGATTGCCCATCTCCAGCAGACTGCGCTAAAAGCGATGGTGACAATAATAATGAAAAGACAAATAACATACTGAATACAACGCGACATTGAATATAATAGCGTTTCATCAAACGTGCTCCCTAAAAATATTTAGATCGATTTTATTGTGGATATCAGCAAGTTCTGCTGATACCCAAATAATTTATCGGATTACGATTAAACGGCGACAAAGCCATGGCTTATGGGGTTAATAATCTGAGGGGATAATTCGTTCCAACCCTTTTCCTTCAACCATTACTAGAGACGAGTGAATTTCACCGTAACAGTCTGCACGTAAAGTCGAAATAGCTGAAAAAGTTAAGGATGTTGCTTTTGGTGACAAGTAAAAAATAGTGACTTAACATCCAAATGTTGAAACGCTGTTCACTCCTTGATTGGTGCTGGCAGTATAAACAATGGCGCGATTTCTAATCAAGCAAAATGGCGGTTTTATTTTCAACCTTGGCCTTGGACATCTAATCCACAACTGTTATTTATATACTCATCGACTTTACCGAAAAAGCACTAAGCCGCATGCCCACGTTCCATAGGCATGGCTGAAATATTCGAGTAAAAGGGCAGAGACTAACTTTATAGTTTACGCACTAACGTTTATCGCTTACCATCCATTAACTTCAAAACCCATTGGGCTCTATTGATCATGGACAGAGATTGCTCCGGGGAATTTTCAACATTTCCTCCATCACTGGAGGCCAGTAATTCACTCAACGCATTATTCCCTTTCTGTTCGCAACGGTGATCTTGACGAGGCTGCCGCATGTTCAACAGCATCTTATCCAAACAAGAACAACCGAAACTCATCAGAAGTGATAACGATCCGCTATTTCAATTTTATCGATGGAAAGCCAATTTTAGAATACGCGATATCGAAGAGATCAAAAGCGTTCTCTATACACCCATTTGTCGAACGGCTCATTGGAGCCGTTCGCTGTGAATATCTGGACCATTACAATCAAAATAAAGCCCATACCGCTCGCGCCGGTAACACTCCTACTGAAAATCTATTCAAAACACTAAACCTTTCAAATTTTAACTGGAAAAAGCATTGTCGCGGCTTGTTCGAAATTCCAAATTTTGCTTAATTTAGAAATTCGCCGTAGACAGCCCAATTTATCTGAATTACTCGATAAACCTGACCTCTTGTTTCAATGTATCCGAAATAATCAGGCTAAATTGCTCAGATTTTTTCTTATCAATTACAATGCCGAGCTTCTTTGGAAGTTCAGGAAAGACGGTTTTAATTGCTCACCATTCAATATGCGCTCGAGCATGTGAGCCGCTTGCTGACCAATGCCCTCGATATCTGCATACATCGTCGCGGTTGCCCCCCACTCTACATCAGCCAAGGAAAGACCAATCAATGGTTTGGTGGTGGTTTTAGCGACCATCTCTACATAGGGTTTTTGTACCCCCATCTGATCGCTGGAGCTGAGAAACACATCGACGATCGGGTCTAATTCTTGAATATAATGTTTGGCCTCCTGAGCCATTCGTCGGTGGCCTCCCTCACTTGGAATAAAGCTGACTTTACGGGCATGAAGTATCACCCCCTCCCATTCTTTTTTTTGTAAGAGCTTTTCTAACCACTTACGATAACTTTGGGATTGGAGCATGTCCGCGTAGACGAAGCCAATATTTTTTACCCCGGGAATCAGCTGTCTGACAAAGTCCAGCCTTTTATCTATGGGAACTTGATAAGCAACACTGCTAAAATTTCCTGTCGGTGCGCGATCATGGTGAGCGATGAGCCCTAAGCCTACGGGGTCAGTTACAATGGCATAGATAAAAGGGTAGCCTGGTGACATCCAGGCAATTTCCCTAAAGGCCGTTACTGCGACCGTACCTGTTAGAAAAATGGCGTCGTAGCCCTTATTTTGTATTTTATGCTTCCACAGATTTTTTGCCGTGCCGGAGTAGTGGCCAAGTGAGAAGTAGTCATAAGTAAACCCGGCTTCCTTGGTGAAACCGTGTGCTGACAGCTCCTCCAGCATGGCATCTCTCACAGTACTGTACGGAAAGCTGTTTTGTGAGTCGATGACAGCAATTTTTTTGCCCTTAGTATCAGCCTGAATGGCCGGGGTAAGCAAAATCAACAAAACAACGACTAGTATGCTTGAACGTGAACAAAATTCTAAAATTACGATATTTTGACATAGCCCAAGTGCTATTACTGAATCCGCACATCTAAACTTTCCCATTGAATTTCGTACGCTCAGCATGGACATGAACTAATGAGGAGAAAACCTTCTGTAGGAAGTTGGCCATAGAGGCATGTTAGTTTAACATTATTAAAACAGAAATTAGCTTGGGCTTACTACGTAGTTAGTTATAGTACCAATCACAACCTTTTAGTTTCATTGAGGGTTCCATTTCTTTGTTGAGGTGGGTGCAGACTTCGATCAGTACTTCTTCAGCATATTCAAGTTGAGCTGTCTGGTGCAGCTGTGATTGAGTCATTTCAAGTCGTAGCTTCATCGAAGATTGTGTCTCTACCGGCAGCTGAGCGTAGCACGTGTGGTAGCGCTCCAAAAATTCATCACAGACCCATACACCAATTGCTACTCGGTCAACGGCTGTTGTTTCTGTATTGTAGTCTGAGAGTGTGTTATCGAGCTCCATCTGCGCTTCTAATTCAAGCTCGGCTTCAGACTTTGATACAGGCTCCGTTTCTAGCGCTATGGCCTGGGGCTGTGATTCACTATTTGAGTAAGCTGTTGTGTCACGGCTAGAGTTGGACGCAACGTTATTCCAGATGTTTCCTTTAGACTCTAGTGCCGACATTCTGCGTGTTGATAACCGGGGTTCAAGCGCAGGCTTTGCGGGAGCAACAGCCGCATCCATAGATATAAATGTATCTTTTTTACTGCAGGCGGATACCACGCAAACAAGCAGGAGTAGGATGGTAAATTTAGGCATGTCAGCTCTAACCTTGTCTAAGACGAAAAATATTCGCTTTAAAGTAGCCGTACCGATCCAAACGAAACTTCGGTCGCTACAGGATAATACTCAGGCAGCTAACTTACCAAAAGGCTCGTCTAATATCAAAATTGCGACGAGATCATTTCGAAATATGGAATCTGAATTCCGAATTAAGGATGGCTGACTTTCTCTTTTTTGCCCTCCATTTTGACAAGCGTAGACTGGAATTCTGCGCGTCTTTCACGTTCTTTTTACACTATACCGGCAGGCGCTTTATCTACAAACTTTGCATTCGAGAGCTTAGGTAAATTTTGGCATCACCGCTCTTTCTGAAGAAGAATTTTTTCGTATTATTAATACAGCATTATATCGCGCCTATTTTTCTAAACAATATTTCTGCATTTACGCCATCTCTGGATGGTCACCCATTCACTCGTCGAACGGTTCATTGGGTCAGTTCGCCGTGAACACCTAAACCAAACTTTATTTTTAAATTCATTCGACCTCGAAAAAATTTAGTCTTTTTCAGGACTATTACAACCCACATAGAGTGCATACCGATCACCCGGGTAACACGCCTACCGAAAGGCCATTCAAAATACTATGCCGCTCAAATTTTGGTTAAGAAAAATATTGTCGCGGCTTATTCGAGTTTCCAAATTTAACGTACATTAGGCGTGCGCCATAGGCAGGCCCGTTGGTGACGTTCTTGCATCAGAGAGAGATTCCACAATAGCAGACAGCATATCGTGAAGGCGTCCATTAGTTGCGAGAACTTTCGGTAAGCTAAGCACGAGTTCAATGCCATTTTCGTTCCCTGTTAGCGTTAAAAAAAGCGGTGAAGAATCAAATTCCGGTGGGATAAAAAATATTCGGTGCGCGCTGAATCCACCACCATGGTAGTTACTGAGTGGTAAAAGCCCTAGGTTGGAAAGGCTGCCTGAGGCTTGATAAAAACCGCTTGTAATTCGTTTTTCAAGCGATCTTATATTGCCTTTTTGTAACACGTTTAACGAGATCCAGCGTAAAATATCAATAGGGATTGGGATATGTTTCGATATTTGAGGAATAATCGCTTCTCGTTTATTCGCCAGTTTTTCCTTGAGGCTTTCTTTCCAGCTCGTAGTGGTAGTGTTTTTTGTTATCTCCATCATTAAGGCTCCGGATAGATTGGCTGTGGAGCGTATCCCCTCAATCCTAGGCCGCATATCTACCGGTAAGCGGAAGCGTACTTTTGTTTCTCCGTGTTGCCATGCCCCGTGAGCGATACTGATGGCAACCTTGGCTAAAACCTGACTGAACTTTCCCGTGACGGTCTTGCGATACCACGTTCTGCCACGCTCACGTCCGTCTGGCAGGCCTGTTGGGGCCCTCACTTCTTCACTCTCGATGTTACTGCGCTCAGATGTGATTTTTCGAGAAAGCTCTAGATCGGTTATTATGGAATTTTCGCCTAGGGGGCTATCACCATTTAAAACGCGAAATACATCGTCAGCAAAGGCTTGCGTGCCGCGCCCATCCATTGCAGCATGGTGGCTACGAAAAATTACATAGGAATATTTTTCGCATTTTACCAGCACTACTTCACTGGTGGGGCCTTGGTATGGAGGCAAGGGATCAGATAAAAAAGGCGCGTTGACCTCACTTCGACCATCCCAGCCGCCGCCTTCGACTACTCTAAATTCGGTGCTCTTGCCAGAATCTATCCAGCGAGCAAAACCAAGCTTACCTTTTAGGATAACTCGGCTACCAGGGTTGGCTAAAGATGCTTGCTTGACTGCATTTTTCCACGCGGTCTCGTCAATCGATCCGCGCCCTTCGAGAATCATCTGGTTTATGCAAGGCGTTTCGTAAGGCGCTGTCCGTTTATCACAACACACATAAAGTCGTTCGATGGGGGATAATTTACGTTTGTAAGACACTAGTTAACCTCGGGCTGTTTTCGATTGGTTGACGAAAAAATAAATTTATTGTTTACAAATAATAATTACAACGAGTAGCACGTTATCCCATACCCCAGCTATTTTTTTAGTTAGTGCCAGCCCAGAAATGGCCCGACGCAAGGGAAAATAAAAATGGTCCGATTTATACAACTGCATAAAGGCGTTTGCGACTTGCAAACAACTGCATGCAGTGGTGCGAAGATGATCGTTTTATTTTTCCACACGACGGCAAGGACGCACGAGGTAGAGCAGCGCAGGACAATTATAAGGATGTAATTGGTAGTGCGACTCAGGAGACAAAGCCGAGCAGTTGCCGAGTAGCGTCCTATTTTTGGATGGGCACGACTTAGTCTGGCGCCAATATGTTTTCCAAAGGTACGTAAGTTTTCTATCGCGAGTTATCGATCCTATATAATTCCCATATTGAAGTAGAATCGTTGGGGTTATCACGCTGAGCTTGTCTCTGGTGATTCAGCCGCTAAGCGACTATCGGTTTGCCTGGGTGTTTCTATATCCTCCTGATGATTGATCTTCCCTTGGTCCAAAATTTCTCCTGTTCTTAGGAATGATTCAATATCATCCAGCACTTTGTGCAGTCGTCCCCCGCTTGCGAGAACCTTAGGTACCCTAAGGGCCAATTCAAGACCGTTTTTATTTCCCGTAATTGTGAGAAAAAAAGCAGAGGGATTGAAATCGGGTGGAATAAAAAAAATGCTAGACGCTTCAAATCCACCACCACTGTATCGATCTAAAGGAATTAAGCCCAAGTTGGAGATAAGCCCGGACACTTGGTATTGACCCGTTGTCATTCGCTTTTTTAGCGTATTTAAATTATCTTTTTTCAACACCTTCAATGTCATCCAAAAGATAAGGCCAACGGGAATAGGGATGTGTTTAGATACTCGGGGAATCACCGCTTCGGTTTTATTGGTTAATTGCTCTTTAATCAATTTTTTCCAGCTAGCAGGAGTCGTTTCTTTTTCAACATTCATAATAATGGCGCCAGATAAGTTGGCGGTGGAGCGCAACCCCTCGACTCTGGGTCGCAAATCCACAGGTATACGGAAACGAACGTCAGTCTCTCCATATAGGCGTGCTGAACGAGCGATTGCTATGGCGACTTTGGCTAAAATTTGGCTAAACTTTCCCTTAATTGTCTTGCGGTACCATGTTCGACCAGGATCATCCCCTTCAGGGAATCCGGTCGGAGCTCTCACTTCATCGCCCTCTCTATCACAGCGTTCAGTCGTTATCTGACGGCAGAGATCGATATCAGATATCATCGAGTTCTCTCCCTGGGGAGGTTTGTTGTTTAGTACGCGGAACACGTCTTCCGCAAACGCTTCCGTGCCGCGACCGTCCATCGCGGCATGGTGACTTCGGAAGATCACATAATTAGTGTTTTTGCATTTAACGAGTAGAACTTCACTGGTAGGCCCCTGATAGGCAGGTAATGGATCCGATAAAAATTCAGCATTGATTTCGCTTCTTCCATCCCAGTTGCCACCATCCACAATCCGAAAGGGAGTTGTTTTTCCTGAATCGACCCAGCGCGCAAAACCGAGTTTTCCTTTCAGAACAATCCGACTTCCCGGGTTGGCCAAGGATGCTTTTTTCACAGCGTTGCGCCATGCGCTCTCATCACTTGGCCCAACGCCTTCAAGCACCATTTGATTGGTGCACGGGGTATCGTAAGGCGGGCTGTGCTTATCTAGACACAGGAAAAGACGCTCGTTTGGCGATAATTTACGTTCGTACGACAAAGCTCCACCTCTATTTTTTTTATTCGCGGGAGTAAAGTTTTTAATTAACCGTAATTCTCTAGGCTAACAACAATATTCAGCCAACAATATTTAGCAATATTTCAAAATGGAATAAGGATTCCGATATATTTGTTGTGTATTGGTTTAACTATGTGTCATTCTGAACCATACCTTCAGAGGGGAAAATGTCAAGCATCTGTAAAGAGATGTGTGATCTTGCTGATTTATTTTGTAGGTAACAATTTACGTTTATAAAAATAATTATTGTAGTGAAGATTTATTTCCTGACGTAATCTTCATGTAATCCAGAAATGTTTTGCGGGAATCTTATCCATGAAAATATCTGGCCGTCTATTTATGCAAGGCATTAACAGAAAGTCACTACTAGGATTATTCGACCTCAATAGAAACTTTCCTTCTCTGTGGCATCGGTCCGGACAAGACAGATTTTCCTCTGTGGATGGCCTACGCGCACTATCGCTACTTTATATTGTTGGGCTGCATATAGTTTGGTACACAGGTTATGTATTACCATCTGATCAATTCTTGGAGATCATGTCTCGCCCCGAATTGTCCTGGATTCAAGGGGGCGCGTTTGGTGTAGATATTTTTTTTACTATTAGCGGTTTTTTAATCGGATACCTGTTGTTCACGGAAATCAAAAAAACGGGTGGAATTAGTCTTCGTCAATTTTATATGCGTCGTGCCTTTCGTATTTTCCCCGCATACTTTTTCGTTTTGGCCGTAATGGCGTTAATTTTCCCAGATAACGTAGAAAACGTTGGTCATAATATTATATACCTTAATAATTTCCTGCCATATGATGAGCAGTTTATGATTTGGTCTTGGTCTTTGGCAATAGAGGAACAGTTTTATACGGCTTTCCCGCTTTTACTTCTGGTGATTTTTTATTTTAGGCCTTTCGTTTTTATGGTGTTGATTGCTCTGATGATTTTCGCCTTTTTTGTGCGTTATCATGCAGTTTCTGTTGAAAGTTTGATATTACCTTCTATTTTGCATCCGGCATATTATCCCGTTGAGTTTGGACGATTTTGGGACCTTCTTTACGATAAGCCTCATCTGCGTTATGGGGGAATATTGATCGGTGCAATTGTGGCCTATATGTTGGTGTACACTCGCTCAGTTAATTGGTTGTCTGAGCATACATGGGCGCGCAGATCTATGCTGTTCATATCAATAATGGGCGTAATCCTTTATCTCGTTCCCAAGACGGGCGGGAATCATGAGCAGGACATGAGTCCGGGTTATGCCGCAGTACTGGCGTCCTACAGATACATATTCAATTTATTTATCGCAGGTATCATCCTTTATACGCTAACCTCCAGTGGAAAGATGTCGTGGATCGCTAAACTACTTTCGGCTAGGATTTTGTACCCCATAGCGCAGCTATCTTATAGCGCTTATTTGATTCATCCCATTATTATCATGTTGTCTTTGGATGTTTTTTATAACAATGGAGCGCCAGGTCGCCTGGAAATGGGAGCTATTTTTATCGGAATTTTTGCAGTCGTATTTCTTTGTTCGACGATGATTTTTATTATAATAGAAAAACCTTTTATTAATATTCGTTACTTTTTTTCTCCGCCAGAAGCCGGCCTTCGGAAGGTGCGTGGCGATTCTGTCATGAACGCAGAAAACACATAATCTGGTGATGCGTCGTATTACATATAAACAGAAAAATTTATTATTTGTATATCGCTTTAGTTTGAGCGTTATAAAAACAGTTTTAATTTAATCACTTTTTAAATGTTAGCAAGTGACGGATGATATGAAGAGACTAAAGGGTAAGGTAGCTGTGGTAACTGGAGCAGGTTCAGGGATTGGCGAGGCTACCGCGATACAGCTTGCAAAAGAGGGATGTCAGCTGGCAATTTCTGATGTAAACCCTATTTCATTGGAGACCACCCGTCTAAAAATCGACTCACTTGGCGTTAAGGTGAGCGCGAAGATATTAAATGTCGCGAATAAGCAGGATTTTTTCGAATATGCGGATGAAGTCTTCAACGAGTTTGGACAGGTAAATTTAGTTATCAACAATGCTGGCGTTGCTGTTTCTGCGACTATCGAAAATACCACGCTTGATGATTTTGAGTGGCTAATGGGGATTAATTTTTGGGGTATGGTTTACGGAACTAAGGCGTTTTTACCCTATTTAAAAAAGTCTGGTGATGGGCATATAGCCAACGTTTCCAGTATCTTTGGTTTTATGGCTCCAGCAGAGTCTGGCGCATACAATTGTTCCAAATTTGCCATACGAGGATTTAACGAAACCCTTAGAATGGAACTGGATCTTGAAAACTGTGGTGTAAGCTGTAGCTCAATTCACCCAGGATTAATTAAGACTAACATTGTGCTGAGCACTCGGTACGATGAAAGTAGATTGGAGAAAATGGGGGGATCGGAGCAGGAGGCACAAGACCGCTTCACTAAATTTGCTTTTACCAGCGCTGAAAAAGCAGCCATCGTCATTGTAAAAGGTATTAAAAAGAACAAAATGAGGATTTTGATTGGGCCTGATGCGGTATTTGTGGATTGGATGACCCGCCTATTTCCTTTGATGTGGCGCAAGCTCGCGGTCTACATCGCAAGGGTAGGCCGACGTCAGAGAAACAAAAATATAAGTGAGCCTAGAAAAAAATCCAGTAACAAATCTATAAATAAACCTATAAATAAAAAGAGTCGTATTGTGTGAATTAAGCGCCCTAAAAACCCCATAAGTAGGTGGGAACGTCATTGCAATAGTTTGTATCAATTGCCTACCGCAGATTAAATTAATAATTCGTATGAAACACGCCTAGAGAGCAAAACCAGTATTAAAAGGCCATAATTTTTGTCCCCAAAAGGTTACCCCATCCGTCTACTAAATAGCCCACTTTTAAGGTATCACCAGCCTTGGTAAGAACTAGCAACAAAAACACGATGACAGCCACAGTAAGCGTTCCGAATATGTCGGATGCCTTGCCTTGGGTTAGCGAATCTCAGATAATCCCCCTTATCGACTCTCCCCCCCAAACCAGGTGGGCATTGGCCTCTAAAAACCAACATTGCGATACGCTATACCAGCAACATCATGCTGAACTAACCGCGTACCTGCAAGGTAAGTGGGGAAAGAGCCAGGATGAAGCCAAAGATATCACCCACCAAGCCTTTGAACGCCTTTTATCTGTGGCTGAACCCAGTTCAATACAGCAGCCACGCGCGTATCTTTTCCAGCTGATTAAAAATCTGGTTATCGATGGTTTACGTCGCGATAAAGTCCGTGCCGCTCACGCTCTTCGTGAGCAAGTGGAGGGCGAACCAGTTGGGCCTGAAGACGGTCTACAATCATTGTTAAGTATTGAACAGCTCCAGATGTTACAAACAGTCATTGAAAAAATGCCGGGAAAACGAAGGCGTGCATTTGTCTTAAACCGGGTGTATCAGCTGAGCTACAAAGAAATCGCCGACGAAATGGATATTTCAATAGACGGCGTTAAAAAACATATTTTACGTGCGCTAGAAACCTGCCGAGAGCAACTAAAGCAACGATTCGATGAGTAATTCATACTGATGACAACACATTATCAAGATTTAGATTTAGAGGATACAGATCTAAACAGCCAAATAGACGCAGAACAACGCTCTTCTGAATGGATTGTATTCCTAAATTCAGAACACGCTACCGATGACGATCGTCAACGTTTTAAACAGTGGCTTTCTCTGGATACACGGCATCAACTCGCGTACCAGAAGACCTCCGCTATTTGGCAAGCCGCCGCCGCTATGGAGAGTTTGAAAAGTATCGAACCTCGATTTTTAGAACAAAATAAAATATCCCTTTGGCCTAAAATTAAAAAACCTCTTTCAATCAACCTCACGCAAACGCTATTGGCCACGGCCGCTGTCATCACATTTTGCCTAGGCTTTTTCTTCCTCATCCAGCCGTCGCAGAACCCAGACACAACCCAACACTACCAAACTGCAACCGCCGAAAAACAGTTGATAACATTGCCCGACGGTTCCGAAATAACGCTCAGCCCCCAAACACAAATCGAAGTCCGCTACTCTGATAAAAAACGACATATCAAACTGCAGCGAGGCGAAGCGTATTTTGTCGTCGCAAAAAATCCTCAGCGCCCCTTTATTGTGGATAGCGGTCACACCCGAATCAAAGTGTTAGGCACGGTCTTCAACGTCAATGGTAATACTTTAAATACGATAGTTTCAGTTGCAGAAGGTAAAGTACAGGTCTCTAGCGTATCGATTCCCGGATACCGCGACGCCGAAACCAAACTCACTACTGGTCAACAAGTGCGAGTCAGCGAAGCGAAAGGCGTTGGCCGTAAGCGGACGATCAACGCCGATAATGCGGGCGCCTGGCGACGCGGCGTGCGGATATACCAATCCCAACCACTTCAACACGTTCTATTAGACCTTGGCCGCTACCACTCTGCGGAACTCATTATTACCGACGACGCCTTGAAATCTCACCCCGTCACTTCTGTCTTCCTCACCGACAACGTTGAACAAATGCTCAAGGCGCTGGAATCCGTACTCCCAATTCATATTGTTCAAGTCAGTGCCAATCGAATAGAAATACGCCCCCGATAGTATTTTTACACGCCACGGTACACAACACGGCCTACAACCCTATACAATGAGCGTCTATTAACGGCCCACCTATAAACAGGTGTCTTCTGCAAACTAATTTAACGCGTATTTTACTTCTCTAGATATCGATACTTGGACTAACCAGGTGTCTAGATCTAATGAAAAAAACCTGATAATTTAAATTTTCTATCGCTACGACTCTGTTGATGGGCCGGCACCAATTCACTGTGAACAGGCCTTTTCGTCCCTCATTTCGACTCATGAAAGTGAGTAATGACTCTACAGATTCAGAGGACAGCAACATTAATTGGCTGGTTAGGTTTTATTTTTTTAAAGCAAGTCGCTTGAAAGCACTTATTTTCCGCTGTGGCTGGCTGTTGACTATTAGTATTGTCCTAACGCCACTCACGTGTTTCGGCGAATCCTCACCGATCACGATAAAAGCCTCCAGTTTAGCCAACACATTGGTTGAGTTCGTCTCACAAACCGGGGCCGTCGTGGTTCTGGATTCTAACGTCGATACCTCGATTCATCTATCAGCCATGCAAACTCACGCTGAGACGCACAAAGCGCTTACTCAAATGGTATCCGGCCACTCGTTAGTCGTAGAAAAAAACGAAGCTGGTCATTACGTTATTCGCCGTGCTCCAAACCCGATAGAAACTGTAGAAGTCGGCCCTTGGCTCGAAGAACTAATCGTCACGGGAACATCTTTTAAAGGCGGACTGGGCCACTATCTTTATCCTCTCACTATATTAGATCGCGATAATATTAAAGACAGTGGTTCACCCAGTCTTATCGACATCGTCGCCAACACTCCCTCTATTTCAGGTTCATTTAATCAAAGTAATCAATTTCTGAATGTTAACTCTGCGGGCACAGCTAACATTAATTTACGCGGCCTAGGCGTCAGCCGTACCCTGGTACTGTTAAATGGTAAACGGATGCCTGCGTCTTCTTTACCTCATAACGATGGACAAGCCTTTGTCGATATCAATACTATTCCGGCCTTTGCTATAGAGCAGATTGATATTCTCAAGGAGGGTGCGAGTGCTACGTACGGCTCCGACGCCATCGCAGGTGTCGTCAACTTTATTACCCGCAAAGATTTTGAAGGCTTCGAATGGCAAGCCAGTGGCCAGAAAATTGATGACAGTAATGGCGATTGGAATATCGGTTTTCTCAGCGGATTAAGCTCAGACGCCGGTCACTGCCTGGCCGGCGTCAATTATTCCAAACGCAGCGAACTAACAAACGCCAGCCGAAGCAATATCACGTCGCCACGTATCGATATTCCCGAACTGCAACGCATTGTCTATTCCGTTTCTTCACTGGGGAACCCGGGCAGCTTTATTCCTATCGATACTCTCACTGCCGAAAATGGCCTAAGTGATGCAGAAGTCGCAACCTCGGCGATGGGACCTGATAACTATGTCAGAGATCCACAATGTACCAATGTCGGAGGAACCCTAATAGACGGAGGCCGCTGTGGTTTTAACTACGTAGCCTACGATAACATCACCGAAGAAGAAGAACGTTGGCAAGCATTTAGCTCCTGGGAATCATCTCTTAGCGAAGAGTTTTTTGGACAAGACAGTGTCATCTATGGTGAATTAAATCTCGCCATTACGAAAATGGACGATTGGAAAACCGCCCCAAGTTATGCCCCGGTTCAAGAAGCCAGTACAGCGCGATACATCCCAGATAATCATCCCGGACTCATCGATTTTATCGCCGACAACCCAGAGATATTAGAAAACGACGGAGACATTGCTGACTTCTCTGGAGGCGCCGTTTTTGTGGGGCGGCCCGTTGGGGTTTCCGGAGAACCTGCCTCAGGGCTGCGGAATCACAAAACGCTACGGCTGCTATCGGGAATTAGGGGATCATTAGAAGTCGACTACGATATGTCATTAACCTATGCGAGTAACCGTGCGGAATCACTTTCTAGCGACACATTAATTGATCGTTGGGAGGCAGCGCTCAGTGGATTTGGCGGCCCACAATGTCGCGGCAATATTGCCGGGCAAAATGGCTGTCTCTATTACAATCCTTTTTCTTCGGCCATACCAAGCAGTCCCAATTTCGATCCAAGCCTCTCGAATTCAGCACAACTACTGGATTGGATCAGAGAAGATTTAATCCAAACAAACACTTCTGAACTCTTTGTCGCAGATGCACTGTTTTCAAATAGCCATGACTATAGCGATAAGCGTTCCATTGAATACAGTCTTGGCCTGCAATACCGGCAGGAAAGATTGAAAATTCGTTTCAATGATCTCGCTGACGTCACTAAAAATCCAGGTGACGCCACATCACCCAATGAGCTGCCCGGCATTTTTATTTTTTTCCGAGGAGGTTATGAAGACGACGTTACGCAAAGTGTTGCTGCCATATTTGGTGAAATGGCACTGTCCCTGGGAGACGATCTACTTATACACTTTGCTATGCGCTACGAAAATTATGCGGGCAATATCGGCCCAAGCTTAGACCCCAAAATTGCACTGCGCTGGAATGCATCACCGGACCTCGTTTTACGAGCCTCCACGGGCACCAACTTTCGTGCTCCATCGCTCAACCAAACCAGTTTCGATACCACGTCCCTCGAACTAATCGGCTCAGCCTTTGCTTTCAAAGCGGTAGACAGAATAGGAAACACGGGTCTTAAACCCGAACAATCCATCAATTCGAATATAGGCTTAACATGGCGACCCAATCAGCACTGGCATTTTGATGCCGATTACTGGCACTTTGATTTAAGCGATACGATTATTCAAGAAAGCGCCAATGGGATTGTCAAAAATGTGAATTCCGATCCGAATTCATCGTATGCGTCGCAAATCATTTTAGACGGTAGCGGTAATCTTTCACGCGTGATCACTAATTACGTCAATGGTCCTGACATTCTCGTAGACGGTTTTGACATCCGCGTAGAATATCGAAACTTTCTGCTAGGCGGCTCATTAACAACGAGTATTGAACTTGCCTATCTTAATCGCTACGACGTAACAAAAAGCGATTTACTCCCAGCCTTTTCGGCAGACGGCCACATGAATGCAGGCACATTTGTACGCTCACTCCCAAAACTTCGTGGCAGCGCCTACCTCAACTTCAATAAAGGAATAACAAATACACGTCTGGTTGCCAACGCTGTCAGCGCTTACACCGATAATGGTTTAGACTTCCTTAAACAAACCTCTCTGGAATCCTATATCACGGAGAAAACCGTTCAAGCTTTTTATACCCTGGACAGTCATTTCACTATTAACACCGCCTCAGAAAACACCTCCTTCACCATCTCCATCATAAATATCGCCGATAAATCGCCCCCTCCGATTCGCCAAGATATGCGTTTCGACACCACCCAACACAATGCCTTTGGCCGAATGATTAAACTGAGCGTCCAACAAAGTTTCTAAAGTCAAAAATAACTCAATATTTTTGTCCCCTTTCAAGTATCACTCACGTCTTCTTATATGTCAGCTCTAATAACATTAATAAGATGAGCAGTTGAAAATCGCGACATAACCTCGCGGGCATATACGCCCCGTTCCGTAATATCACAAGTTCGGTAATACTCCAGGACGATGTTTTTCCCAGCTCACACCACCACAACCAATAGGCATTAGAGTACCGACTCCGAACTAAACTCACTAAAAATTATATATCTCTGGGGATAAATAATGCAAAAAACAAAATTTTTAAAAACACCAATGGCCTGTGCAATGGGGCTATTAATGAGTAATGGAGTTATTGCTCAAGAAGAAGCGTCCGCTAATAATCTCTCACTCGAAGAAGTTATCGTTACGGCACAACGACGTTCTGAAAATTTGCAGGATGTTCCTCTTTCTGTCAGTGCAATTACAGGGGATAAAATTGAAAAGGCCGGAATTAATACAATTGCCGATGTAATGGCCTATGTCCCAAACCTTACTACAACTGAAACGGGTATAAGCACTCAACTGTTCATTCGTGGCGTAGGTACAGGAAACAACCAAGGGTTTGAACAGTCTGTAGGAATGTACATAGATGGTATTTACTATGGCCGACAACAGCTTATTCGCGCCCCTTTTCTCGACCTTGAAAGTGTCGAAGTCCTACGTGGTCCACAAAGTATACTGTTTGGTAAAAACAGTATTGCCGGAGCCATGAATATGCGAACTAAAAAGCCCGAGGGCGAACTTGAAGGCAACGTTTCTGTGATGTATGAACCAGAGACCAATCAACGTGAAATTACTGCTGGAGTTTCCGTGCCCATTACAGATAACTTCTCGGCGCGGATTGCCGGACGTTGGTACCAAGAAGATGGTTATATTGAAAACGAATTTATCGGTAAGCAAGACGAGCCAAATCGCGACGAACGCGCAGTACGCCTCACACTTGCTTATGACAATACTGAAAATCTGAGCTTCACGTTCAAAGTCGAGCAAGATACTTTTGATGTTCAAGGTCGACAGATTGAAATCGTTGCAGACACCGGGTACGCAGCTGCGTTATTTGGTGCTGCAGGTGCTGTAATTGATACAGAACTGGACTATAAACGCCAGACAGACGCTGAGGAATATAGTGATAATACCTTAGACAATGTGACTTTTAATATTGAATATCAACTTGGTGATATTACATTATCATCCACCACAGGTATTGTTGGATACGATTTCGAAGAAGTCTGTGATTGCGATTATGTTTCAGCCGATATTCTTACTATCTTCCTAGACGAGGAATACGAACAAATCAGCCAAGAAATTCGTTTAACATCTCCAGGGGATGAAACCGTTGACTGGATTGTTGGTGCATTTTACCAATCCAGCGAATTGGATTTTAGTGATGAAATTCGGCTATCCGGCTCAAGTCTAGTCGCCTCAGTTAGAAACACTTCTGTTGTTCGTGATTACACGACCGAGACCGAAGTGTATGCTCTTTTTGGCCAGGCCACATGGAATGCCTCCGATGTATTACGCGTAACGGCGGGTGCTCGATATACCAGTTCAGTCAAAGACGGCAGCCGCGCGTTAACTATTATCCCCACCAACGAGACAACCTTGGGCCCCGCGATCCTGCCCACGTACGAGGCAGGTTTCGGCATTGTTCCTCACAGCTTGGCTGGTAACCGTGACGACAGCTCCTTCACCCCACTCGTCAATATTCAGTGGAATGTCAATGACGACGCCATGATTTACGCAAGCGCTTCTACCGGTTTTAAAGCCGGCGGATTTGATGCAAGATCAAATACATCGGCCTCATTTGAGTTTGAGGACGAAAAAGCCACATCTTATGAAATGGGTCTAAAAACCACATTGGCCGATGGCGCTGCGGAATTAAACGTTGCGATCTTTTACACCGACTATAAAGATCTACAAGTCAGCCAATTTGACGGAATCCTTGGCTTTACCGTCGGTAATGCAAAAGAATCGACTGTCCAAGGGGTTGAAATTGATGGCCGTTGGCGATTAACAGAAAAATTGATAATCAATTATGCCGCCAGTTATCTGGATTTTGAGTTTAAAGACTTTGACGATGGTAACTGCTATTTTAATCAAGTACCGGACAGCCAGACTCCTGGCTTATGTAATTACGATGGCAAAACTGCTCGTATGGCCCCCAAGCAAAACCTCAATATAGGTGCAGAATATGTGCAGCCTCTTTCTGGCAACCTAGATATTGCATTTAACGTCGACCTACTGTGGGTAAGTAAGCAAAACGTTCACGAAAATGCCGACCCTGATTGGGTAATCGACGCTTACACTAAGGTTAACGCGCGCATTTCCCTGGAAGCTAATAATTGGGGCGTTGCTCTAGTGGGTAAAAACCTATTAGACGAAGAAGTTATTACCTATGCAGGCAATGCTCCGCTATCAGGTAGTAATGGCTTCGGAAATCAAGATACGATTTATGCATTTGTCGAGCGTCCTCGTACGATAGCAATCGAAGCAAGCTATAAGTTCTAGGCTGAGGATTCATCGTATACATTCGTAAAACCAATGTGATGACTGGGCAGGTACTATCGCTCGTATTGGAAATAAATAAGCGCTAGTGCCTGTAGCCGGTTGATGTCCCGGATTTACGGTGTAAACCTAAACAACGCGTCCTTGGCCTAGAAGGCGAGCACCGCTACTAAATCTTTTTCATGATGCCTGTAAACAGGCCCTTTGCTAGTTTCTAGCATTTTTTATGGGGAGGTCTCCTCCCCTTTTTTATTCCCTCCTGAAGTATTCTTCATTTATACTTTATCCAAACACTAACAAAACTTCTGCCTTCCCTCGCTATTAAAACCTTCGCTTTAATTCCTAGAATACCGCTCGAAGTGATTTTTAACACTGATCTTATAGGGTTGTTAACTCAAGGCAGTTCAACAAACATCTACAGTTTTACACAGTAGACATTTCAGCACTCAACAGATTGTTTTTTTTTAAAAGAGATGTATTATAAACTCCACATATTAGTAAACTATTCTCGAAAAATAACAAAATTAAATAAGCTAATATCAACTTATTATATAGGGAAACCCATGACTAATTTAACCTGGCACCAACATAAAACCACCAAGGCAACACGGCAGGAACAACACGGCCACAAGCCATGCCTACTTTGGTTTACAGGCTTAAGCGGCGCAGGAAAATCAACTGTCGCCAGCGCATTGGAATGTCAGCTCGTCAAAGAGTTTAATATTAAAACATATCTACTCGATGGCGATAATGTACGACTAGGCTTATGCAAAGATTTAGGGTTTAGCGAAGAGGATCGAATAGAAAACATCAGAAGAGTTGGGGAGATAAGCAAACTCTTCGTTGATGCAGGATTAATTACCCTTTCTGCTTTTATTTCTCCATTCAAAAAAGATCGTGAACTAGCCAGAGAAATGTTAGAAGAAGGTGAGTTTATCGAAGTATTTATAGACGTACCGCTCGGAGTTTGTGAATCGCGCGATCCAAAAGGTCTTTACAAAAAAGCAAGAAGCGGAGAAATAAAAAACTTTACTGGAATCGACTCACCTTACGAAGCGCCTGAAAACCCCGAAATTCATATTAACAACCCCGCACAGTCACCAGAAGAATCAGCAAGCCAAATCATTGATTATTTAAAACAGAAACAATATTTATAAGGTGTAAAAACATCAATGTTAGATGGCTTTCCAATCAGCGGATTCAGCCACCTATATCAACCGGATTTTTCAACCAGCAATATCAACAGAAATTAATATCTAGGAAAACCCTGATAAAATCTATTAAAAAACAGTTGGCCAATATTTTTTATTTAAAAATATACCAGAGTGCGTATTTAGTTTTTTAACAACGCCCAAAAGTTTCCCTCCCTTTAAGAAACTAATTCATGCCTCGGCTAAACTTTCTCTACCTCTTCTGATTTTTTTGTCTCAACAACCACATCCGACTTCTTATCCCCAACAAAAACACGGAAGTCTTCAATCAAGCTATCTAACTGCCCTTCCGTATTATAGGCGGATGGGCACGTAAATATAACTTGAGTCAGGCTGACATCATTCATAATCAGAACGTTGAGCTTACCGACAGAGCCGGGAATTCCATATGATTTGGTTGCGGTAAATCCGGAATAACTTAACTCCTCCTTATTAAATAACCCCATAGAAACGATGCCAGCTGTCGGTAAACTTGTTGAGGTTTCGTAGAGTAGCCTGTGAACACCCTTTTTTAGCCGATTTAGCAATATCTTTATAGGTACCCAAGGAATAATTTTAAGCCCTGGGTGGCTGTAACAATCAGCATAATCTCGAATCCCTTGATTAATTCTCCGCATGACTGACTTTGCGCTATCATCCTCGTCGACTCTAACGCGTAAGTACCCAGTCAAATTTCCAGTACTATCCGAATCTGCGCGCAGCGTTCTAAAATCCACCGGAACAGTAAACCCCGTATCGCCCATCCCATGCAGCCGTGCCTGCTTAGATAGAAATATTGCAATTTTCGGTAAAATGTAAGTCGGGCATTTTCCAATTTCTATTCTTCGCCAAACATACCTAAGATCGCCCTCTGGGATTGGGCCCACAGGTAAAGCCGGCAAACAAGATAACTCTTCGGGTTTGTTTTTAACCTTATCCGCATGCTTTTTTATCACGTCCATATCAGTAATGGTTGAAGTGGACCCAGCTAAAGGTTCATTACGAATAAAAGCGTGAATATCTTTTACCCAATGGTGCATACCCCGAGCATCCATCGCTGCGTGTAAAGCACGAAACATAATTTTCGCCGGGCTTCCAGGCATTAGCACAACTTCAGCAATCGGCCCACCTGATATTGGAGTAAACCCATCCTGGACAAAATCAGATCCAACTTCGCTATACGCATCCCATTTACAATTCTCAATCACTCGAACTTCTGGCGCTATCCCGCTATCTTCCCAATGGGCGAACCCCAAGAACGATTTTAAACGTACACGGACACCTGGGTTAGCTTCTGAGGCTGCGTGGACAGCACGCCGCCACAAGTCAGGATCAAGATCGCCCTCCCCCTCAATAAATGCTTCGACGTTATATCGGTAGTTTTCATTAAGAACTAGAGAATAACGTTCGACCAACGATAATTTTCTCTTATATTTTTTATTGTTTGTTATTTTCATTTCAACACCTCGTAACTTATATTCTGGGATCGTTATTCCCGTTCAAAACCACCAAACTGTTTCAAAACATTTCTCTTATTACTTGCAAACCATTTGCTAAAATCTTCAAGAATAAGATATAAGACCGGCACAAGTATCAGGGTAATCACAGTAGTAAACAAAATTCCAAAACTCAAGGATATTGCCATGGGAATAACAAACTGAGCTTGCATACTTGTTTCAAAAAGTATGGGGACCAAGCCAAAAAACGTCGTTAATGATGTAATAAAAACGGCTCTAAAACGCTGAGTTACTGCACGTATCGTTGCTTGTTCAACCGACAACCCTAACGCAAGTGATCGGTTAATAAAATCCACAAGAACCAGGCTATCGTTAACCACAACACCCGTTAATGCGATGATTCCAAATAAGGAAAGAATGTTGACAGCAGCCCCCATAATCAAGTGCCCAATCGCTGCACCGATTATCCCAAACGGAATCACAACCATAATAACAAGAGGCTGCGAATAAGAGCGTAAAGGAATTGCTAACAGGACATAGATCCCAAGTAAGGATAGCCAGAAACCCGTAAAGATATTCTTAAGCATCTTCTGGGATTCTTTCGACAGGCCATCTAACTGTATTTTCACTGAGGGATAGCGCTCCTTCAGGTCATTTGCGAAACGGTTTAAAATGTCATTACTAATTTTAGAGGGCTCAACGAGCGCCTTGTCTATTCTTGCGGTAACAATCGCAGCCGGCTCACCGTTTATACGCGTAATTTTACTCTGTCCGATTTTTAATTCGACATCGGCTACGGCAGCAAAGGGGATTTCTGTGCCTTCTGCAGAGGAGATATACATATTCTCCAAACTATCTATTGAACTACGCTCCTCTTCCGGGTACCGCACAACAACTTTAACGTCATCTTTGTTACGCTGTATACGTTGGACTTCTGCACCGTAAAAAGCTTGCCTCACCTGAGACCCCAAATCGTGCAAGCTCAAACCCAGAGATTTTGCACTATTTTTTATTTTAAGGTGCAATTCTTCAACGCTTTCGCCGCTACTATTTTCAACACCAAAAACACCGTGATATGTTTCTAACTGTTTCTCCAAAAGTGCTGCCGCCGCAATCCGCTGCTCAGAGGAGGAGCTAATCACTTTAAAAGAGAGTGGTGGCCCGCCTGCATCTTCAGCGGATGAAAACGTTAGGTTTTTTACCCCCGCCAACGCGCCCGTTGTCTGTCTCCAGCTTTCAATAATTTCGAAACTGTCGATTTCCCGATCCGTATTCTTAATGAGTTCAACCATGTAAAATCCACTATTACCGTTTCTACCCATCACTAATTGATGCAGAATGAATCCCTCATTAATACCAGACTCATAACGGTATTCTGTTTCTATCTTATCAAGAGCCTCTTCGACTGTAGTCATGGCAAGACGCATCTGTTCATCACTCGCGCCATCTAACATGTCTAACTTTACGACCAAGTAATCACTCGGCACATCCGGCATCATCACATAACGAATAACACCGCTTGAAAATAGGCCTATCGTTAGGATGAGTAACGCAACAAAAAGCGATAAAACTAAATACCGTCTCTTCAACGCGGCAATGATAAACGGTTGATATTGATATCGAATAAAGTCTTTTAGTACCCCATCGACCTTTTTTTTAATTGAATCAAAACATTGTAGAGTGTTATGAAACCATCGATGTTTTCGCTCACTTTGTGCATCGTACACCCAACCATCATCAATAAGGGTATCCTCTTCCACATCATAAGAATCCGATAAAAAATCACGTGTTTCGGATTTTTGTCTCGATCTTACCGACTGCCCCAAGTGCGCAGGTAATATTAATTTTGATTCAATGAGAGAAAAACATAAACAAAAAATGACAACATAGCCAATCGCCTCCGGCATAGCTGACATAGACCCGCTTGTGAATATCGTTGGCATAAACGCAACAATTGTCGTCAATACGCCAAACGTTGCCGGCACCGCAACTCGCTTAACGCCCAGAATAACTTTTTCTACGGTTTGTTTGCCATTCTCCAGCTCAGTACTAATCGATTCACTGATAATAATGGCATCATCAACCACGATACCGAGAATAAGAAGAAAGCCAAAAAGGCTAATCATATTCAAAGAGACATTGAACGGGTGTAAATGCATCACAGCAAAAGCACCCAAAAAGCTCACAGGCAACCCCGCCATCACCCAAAATGCAATTCTGATATCGAGAAATAACGCTAAAATGACAAACACCAGTACTGCGCCTATCAACATATTAATCGTCATCATATCAATACGATCTTCTAGATAATAGGTAACGTTAGCCCACGTATCCAATTTCACATTACTGGGCAAGCTACTTTGCTTTCCATCGACAAAATCTTGGACTTTTTCAGCAATTTTTATGATGTCTTGATTACCCAGAGAGTACACCGATAAAGCAATACTGGGTTTTCCATCAAAACGAGCAAAATCTTCGCTCTCTGAAAACCCATCTTTGATCGTTGCAATATCCCCGAGCGTTAAGCTTTCATTATTTTCATAAACTTTCAGTACCACGTTCTCGTAGTCGTATTGATTATAAGCCTGACCACGACTACGCAGAATAATATTGCCGTTTGCCGTTTTAATTTTTCCACCGGGTATGTTTTGAGAGGATTCCTGAATCGATCTGACTACTGAAGAAATACTTAGTTTGTATTTACGCAGTGTATATTCAGGTATTTCTATCGATATTTCATACGGTCTTGCTCCCAGGACGTCAACTGCAGAGATATCAGGATCCTGTATCATTTCATTTTTTAGGCTGTTGGCGAACGCCGTCATATCTCGTTCGTTCATGTCACCGTGAATCTGCACGATTATCGCTTGGTGGCGTTTTTGCTGCTGGGCGATCAAGGGCTTTTCAATTTGTTTTGGAAAATTATTAATCGCTTCAACGCGAGATTGAATCGTGTCGATTACGGCCAAAATATCGTAACTATTCGAAATTTCAACAGTCGTAATACTGACAGATTCCTCAGATCTGGAAGCGATATGTGTAACGCCTTCAACGTCCTTGATACTTTCTTCCACTTTTATTGTGACACCTTGCTCTACCTCAGCCGGGGCCGCCCCAGGGTAAGGCACAGTAATATCAACAAGGTTCGGAACAATATCCGGGTTAAGCGTGCTTTTGATATTAAGTGCCGAAATAAGGCCGCAAATAAGTATCGCAACCATCAAAAGGTTTGATGCAACGGGATTGTAGGTAAACCAAGCAATAATACTTCTATCTTCTTTATTATTATTCATAGGAGCCGTCTCGCGGTCCTTGATAAGAAATTAAAGTACCATCCTCTATTTTCTCAACCGATGAGACGCTGACTTCCGTTCCCGGAACCACGTTACCCACATGGGTCATACAAACAAGATCTCCGTGTGCTAGGCCAGATTGAACATATACGAAGGCGCCACCGGGTTTTATCAGTGTTAGCTGTCGATTCCTCAAACGATTATCTTTATCTATTACCCAAACATTGTCGCCTGCGCGCAGAACATGTCTCGGTAATATAATGGTGCCTTTAATTAGACGCCCTTCAATTTCTGCTTCGACAAAAGTCCCAATACGAAGCGGCCATAGGCGGCCGTAACCGATAATATTGTAAGGATCTTTAACCTGCGCAATGATATTTAAGGTGTGGCTATGCTTGTCCAGCATACCTTCACTGCGCACGATATCAGCATGCCATTCACGTTTTATATTACCGTAGCTGCTACGTAAAACAACACTCGGACGTTTAGGAGTGTTTAACCGTAAGCTAGACGAATCTATCATCGACTCGTCTTCAGAATAATCTGATTTGTAAAGCCCGGTAATCTCGGGCAGCAACAAATAGGGAACACGTTGCAGTGGAATAGCGAGGCGAACCTCTGCATAATCTATTGCAATTATTTCACCCACCTTAGTGCCTGCAGCCACGAACTGCCCAAAATTAACAAAAGTTTCGCCAATAAGGCCATCGTAAGGTGCGCGAACTATCGTACGCATAAGGTCACCTTCCGCGCGCAACACCTCGGATTCTGCGTATTCAAGATTTGCTTGTGCTTCAACAATCTGTGGTTTATGCAAATATAGATCTGAGGCTTCTTGACTTTTAAAACGCTTCTTAACTCGATCAAATTCCTCTTTAGCAACATAGGCACCGCCCTTTTCCTTAATTAGCGTGGTGGTAACAGAAGCAAGATTCGCCTTTGCTTTCATTAGTGCAGCGCGATAGTATTTATCATCGAGTTCAAAAAGAATATCGTCTTTTTTGACAAAACCTCCGCTCACAAATTTTTTCGACATACCGACAACGCTACCCGACACTTCAGAAACAAGCTGCGTCTGGGCACGAGGAGATACAGTCCCCTGAGCACGAATGATTATTCTCGCATCCGACTTTACCGCTTCTAACGCCGTAATCGACATCGCGGCAATAGGGCTTTCATTTTTCTCTGGATCGGGTTTCGCCCACGTCATTAGCACACTTAAAAATATCGATAATCCGATAACCAGAAAAGAAGCGGTTTTTTGGCTTATCCTCGAAATCCAACCAAAGTTCATCAACTTATTTATCATTACACCTATCCAAACGAATCGAATGTTCGTCCCATTATTTGACATCTACCTTAGAGCCACCAAAAACGACAACGTTTATAGATACGTTTATTTATTACAAACGGGAGATGGTGGTTCTGGTAAATTTTTGTCCCATTCCTGATGAAAACGCCACGCCCTAGGGTTTAAACTATGCATAAGAGTCTGTAACTTTCCTGACTGGGATTTTTTCGTAAAGGTAAATAGTACACATAGCCTGGTGATGCGAACCAAAGAATAAGCACATTTCGGCATATCCCCAAGTAAGCTACCCACTCGATGCATCCAGTTTGGTTCCTTATCCAAAATATGGATTGGATAATTAAAACGTTTAATGGTCTCTATATTGGATGATTCCACGCGTCGGATCCAAGCTGCAGACATACCCTCGCTCCACACCAACTTTTTCTGTCTTCGGCCTTTGGCCGCTTCATTCAACCAAGGGAAAGGAATCCCATCGTTTGGCAAAGAATAATTTGAATGTTCAAGAAGGTTGTTCGACCATGGTTCTTCAACGTAATCAAGCAGTTGCCTTGCGGTTTTCTCCGGCTTCGAAATTAGATCTTCCAACTTCACCGAAAGGATCCTATCGTCGAACTCGTTCACCTTCTCCATGCCTTCCTTTACAATCCTATTGGCCAATAACATACTTGGAGTAGACCATGGCATGGTGGTATGAGAGAACACATTTCCACGTGGATCTCTGACTACATTAATGACTTTCGCATTGGGGTAATCTGCAAATATTTGTTTTAGAGAATGTGTCAGAAATGGATTTTTTTCCCCATACCTCGGCTTGTTGTACTCGGCTGATTTCGCTTTTAAAATTTCAAGATAGACCTGAGCGGAATCTGCCTCTGAAATATCGGAGGAAAACTTAGACAATACAACCTTAGGGTCTAAACGCAGCCACAAAAACGAAAATATCTTAAAATACTGACCTAACTTTTTCTCGAAGCTACCGAAGAATCGACTCATCCATACGTGATACGATATCTCTTCTGATATGTATATATTGGGATGAGAATTAAGAATGTAACGTAAAAGCGTGGTACCAGATCGACCACCACCAATAATAATGATGGGCTTCTCATTTTCTAGGTCATAATTAATACTTTCATTTTTCATTTTAGTAAACCACCCACACGTTATTTTAATAATTTATCGGAATTCTACGTTTTCAAATATTTCAAGCAATGTATTTTTCGTTATTTAATAAAAACTTTGACATTCGTCTAGTCATTTCCTTCGGCGCTTCCGTTGTCACGAAATGACCACTAGACACCCATTCCATCTGAGATTTCGGCAATACATTAGACAACCTTTCTCCTGCCGCTTTACATGTGGATTTATCACCATATAGACACAACACGGGAACATCCAAAGACATTAGTTCTTCGTCAGTGATGTCTTTGGATCGGCTTATATCATCTTTCAATGAGCTATTTAACAAGAGAAACTCTAATCGTTCTTTTAGTTTGGATGCCCCCCGATTTCCTTGGGCCAACTTTTCCCGTAGGTATGGAGGCAGATAGCTATTGAGACTTTCGATAGTTTCTAAATTTTTAAGACTCGGATATACGTAACGTGATGCAGGCAGTGGCGCATCAACCAAAACCAGACGATCCACATTTTCTGGATGATTAAGCGCAAAGCGTAATGCTATGAGCGCCCCATAACTGTGACCAACAAGGGATATTTTCTCTGCATTTTTTTGCGATCCATTCTCGGAACTTTTCTTATCCAAGCATCCATAAAATTTGACAACCCCTTCTAAGTCTCGGGCCATATTTTCAAGATCATATCCGTCACCGGTTAACTCACTCTTACCATGACCACGCTGATCATAGAGAATAACCCGATAATCCTTGGCCAGTTCAGACGCCGAGGAATAGTACCAGGTGGCCATACTTCCAACGATCAAGCCATGGCACATAACCAAATTCGGCTTCGATACTGAATTATCGCTCTGCATAACGCTGGCGTAGAGTTTTACCCCGTTGCTCTCAATAAATTCCATAGTCGTACTCGCTATGGCATATTAACTCTGCCTCTAAAATATCCGAAGCTTGTTTAGCGCCCTGACATTTTGTAAATGACTTTTGTAAACGACCGGCATTCTGCCTAAACTCGTCTTCATTGAGGATTTTTGTCACCGCCGAATGTGCCATTTTAGTGGTAGCTTTTCCAAACCGAAGAAATAAGCCCGAACCAGAATCCACAACTTGCTGAGCAATCATTGGCTGATCATCGCGTATTGGACAAACAATAAGGGGAACACCCATAAAAAGAGATTCACACACAGTATTGTGACCGGCATGACAAACCACAACATCCATATATTTTAGTAACTCTACTTGGGGGACTCTTGATTGAATAATAAAATTATCGGGCGCTTCCTCTTTTAGATCCTCCGGCGCAACCATAACCACCTGAACAGGTTCGTCCGATAGGGCCTCCATAAATACGCGATAGAGACGCATAGATCGGTCTCGACTCACGGTTCCAAAACTAATAAATATTTTCTTTTTATTATCGTCTAATCGAGACCAGGGAAATTCAACGTGGCTAAAATTGTTGGACAATGCAACGCCGACAAAATGGTATTTAGCCGGGTATAGCTTCTGTTCTTTTCCTATTAACGCGTGAGTTGAAAATACAATAACGCCATAGGGTGAATAATCAGGCCGCTCTACATATTGTTCGATACAGTATTCTTTTTGCAATCCAGCTAACAAGGTGATCAACCAAGCATCAATCGTATCTCTCACTTTAATTATTGATGCTGTAGTCGTTACCAAGGAATACCACGGAATACCCAATTTTCGGGCCACTAGCGCACCCGCCAACATTTGGTGGTCACACACCAGTATATCTGGGTCGTATTCCCGAACTATTTCCCCCAGTGGCTGCAAACTCATTCGCGCAAGGGGAATACAAAACTCGTCATATAAAAAACGAACACTTTCAACCCCTCTGACATTAGGTGACTCACGCTCGATCTTTTCAAATAGTTCACGATCTACGGGTAAAGAGAACACCTTTTCTTGTGGAGAGAAATCGACATCGATAACATCCTTGTGTACCGCCCATGCCACCTCGTGACCTCGCCTCACCAATTCTTCTGCAATCGATGAAGCCGGGTTAATGTGGCCGATTAACGGCGGCACTACAAATAGGAACCTCGCCATGACATTTACGCCTTTAGCTTACACTCAGATAATTGTTGATCGATATAGAGGACTAGATCACCCACCGTAAGCGCAATAATTTCTGAGATATCTTTGTCGCTCACCCATGCCACAAAATTGACTTGATCCCCATACTTGAGCTGAAGCTGCTCAGCTATACCAATGAAATCTATGCTTTCTAGTTCTAGATCACCATTAATACTCGTCTCCATATCGATATCGAAATGTTCGATCCAATCTTCACCGATAGACTTTTTTATTGTCGCAATCACTTGGTTTAAAAGTTCACTTACATTCTCTCGCACGGTAGCCTCCTTCGGCACGCAGCTTTATTCTGTCCAACCAACAATATAGTTTTCGAACTTCGTCGTAAAAACCCATTGTCCGTTAACGCAGACTTTCTCATCTTTATAGCCTTCAACAACAAAATCCTTTGGCTTTCCTTCAAACCCTAGCCCACTCTGTTTTGCAACGCATTCCTTGGAAACCCAAAATCGAGTCACTAACTCATCATAATTATTGCATTGCAAATGCGCTTGCTCTGACGCAGAAAAGGCCAGATCGATAAATGCCTTTGATCGTGATTCAATAACTTCAATGTCGACGCCTACTGAATGTTCCGCCGCTGTCGCAACCGCATATTTGTCTTTATGGGCAATAGAGATACAAATCGAATCGCTGAAATTTTTACTGATATTATTTTTTACTTCTGGCTTTCCGTTACCGTCACTGGAAATTTCAATTTCTTTTGGATAAAAATCATATTCCCCAACTTTTTTCCAAACATATTTCCGGACAGCGTCTTTCGCTGCAATCCGCCCATTTAACCATTGGCGTCTGCGTCGAGGAGATATTTTTGCGTAGCTTTCTCGTTCTGACTGAACTAAGTAACGCTTTTCCATATAATCCCGAGTAATCGCTGTATCGTAATTGTCTTTAAAGACAACCACATCTTTGTTCATATCGTGACTCAGCAGGTGCTTCTGTATCTGCTTACTGTGCATCCAAAACCGGCGGTCCATCTGATAGCGTCTAGTTTTCCAGCCATCGATACCAACGCAGACTTTTCCCTCACTGTCCACCAACTGCTGGTCGGTCACACATTTCTCGTTGCTCAACTCCCGGATCAGCATTTCGCAATCAAAATTTTCGCCGACTTTTGGAGGGTCGCAATAAAAACTAATCTTTTCTATTCCTATAGGCATTGCGAGACAATCAGCATCTTCCTCCATGACCCAATAACCTGCCAGCTGACCCATATTATCCAGTAGTGCACCTACGCCCGAGGGGGTCTTTAAACGCCCTTTAATACCGTTATCGGCAATCGGGCCTAGCTCCACTATCCCTTGATACGCAGGTCCATGGAACATCCAATTATCTTGATACAGCTGCTGCGAAGTAATTGCTGTCTCTCGTAGATTTTTTAACTCAAGTTTTTTTGCAAGCGGCCGCCCAGGATATTCTCTAGCGATCACTGCTACAGCCTTAATGTATCCTGCGATTCCCACCTCAACCTTATCAAAGCCGGTATAATTAACTGAGATCTCAACATCAATTGGGGTGTCAACAATCAGCCAATTAAAGGCCTCGGCGTTCTCTATCGCGACTACCTTAAAATCTGGCAACTGCGCTTCTACGGCTTCCTTGAGTAGCATCAACTCCATTGTTAATGGAATGATCGGATGCCAATCATAGATGACGGGCCAGTCTTCTTTTTGCGGATAAAATGAGTGGTCGGAAATAAAGTCAATATCACCGTTGATATCTAAGTGTTTAATTATTTTCTTTGTAAAAGGTGCAACTGAGTGCGACTGATCTGGAAATTTTATTACTGAAGCTTCACGCTTTTCTGCAAAATCCGCTTTCCTTTCATTGCTTGAAACTCTTTTCGGAGAAAAAGGAACAGAAGCAAGGCTATGTAGTTTCCATAACAATGCCATATCATTCGTCGTCCGACTTATTTCTCTAAGCGTATCGTTAAATGCCCCCTGCAAAGCGTTATCTGCATTACCCTCTAAAAAAATAACATTATCAGTCTGCACTGATGATGTACGCGGCAACGCGAGAGGTCGATCCAGAGAAATTATTGGAACACCCAAGTTAAGCTTTATGGAAGAAGAGCTTTTATCACGGCCTTCTGGATATTCTGACGCCATATTTTTTGCCGCTTCACACAACAATGACGTATCAATATCCGCACCTTCCACCCACAATGCACCTATGACGTTGCACATCTGCTCCATCCCAGAACGGTTCGCAACATTCACAGGCATTGCTACATGAGGCCGACCTTTCAAGGTATCACTAACAAAACCAGGAAGGCTCCCAGTCCCGATCTGAAGAAAAACCCGATAACCCTCCCCATACATATTTTCCAAAAGCTCTCGAAAACGTATGGGTTTAAGCAAATGGTCAACGGCAAGCCGTTGCTTTTCTTTTTCATTTTCGGGAAATATCAAACAGGTAGTTGACGACCACATGGGTACTCGCGGTTCTGTCAGCGGGACACTACTAAAAAATTCGTCGTATGGTTTTACAAAATCAGAAAATAGCGGCGTATGAAACCCGGAAGAAAATGATAGCGTTTGGTGTAGAACACCCTCCTTCGTCAACCTTTTTCCTGCGATCTCGATAGATTCCGGTTTACCACACAATATGACTTGATGAGGACAGTTATCATGAGAAAGGACAATATCATCCAAACCATCCATAACCGAAAGAGCAACCGACTCGCCACACCCTGCCGCAAGAAAATTCACATCAGGAACTTCAACGCTCCCAAAGCCTTTTTGTTTCAATGATGTATCCACCAATGCCTGAGACAACATGCCACTAGCAGCCATTGCTGACCACTCGCCAATACTGTGGCCTGCCATTCCATCTGCGGTAACGCCTAAGCGAGAAACCACATCAAAGAGTAGTCGGTTAAACCCTGTCAGCCCCAACCATATTTTTAATAACGACTCGGAGGGTTTCAGGCTTTCACAATACTCGGGTAATTTGATGTTAAAGTACTGGCATATATCCTCGGCCTGAGGCTCAAAACTACTGTCAACGCCTGGAAATAAAAATGCAACTTTTCCGCCTTCAGAAATAATTCCCATTGCACTAAAATATATTTTGCTATGACCGGACCAAGGTTTCCCCTTTTCAATAATACTTTTTGCTAATTTAATTTTTTTAGAATTCGGACGAACAATTACCAAACGCCAGTGACAATTTTTGTAATCTGAACTATCCAGCCTACCCCATTGGCGCAGCTCAAGCTTATGGATCAGATCGGATTGAGACTCTGCATATAAAACCACAAGAGGCGGCAAGCTACTAGCGTCTGACGGCCTTGATCGACTGTGATTTTTGGATATATGCATGCTAAGCACTGCGTGCGCATTAATACCACCAAAACCAAAAGCATTCACCGCAGCAACGCGAGGCCCGGATTCTTGTTTCCAAGGTTCTTGTTTTTTTATCACTCTAAAACGGGTATTAGCCATCTTCGGGTTTGGCCTTTCACAATGTAAACTCGGAGGTAAGACACCATGATAAATGGACATGGCCGACTTAATAATTCCGGCAACGCCCGCAGCGGGCATTGTATGTCCGATCATCGATTTTACGGATCCAATACCAGGACGTTTTCCATCTCCATTTTCACCCTCATCCCAAGTACCAAAAAATTGGGCAAGCGTATCTAACTCCGCATTATCTCCCGCTGGCGTTCCCGTTCCGTGCGCCTCCACTAAGCCGATATCAGATCTATCAATATCAGTTTGCGACCACGCACGCTGTAATGAAAGTAGCTGACCTTCGACTGCCGGCGCCAATAGACTACTGCTACGTCCATCACTTGCTGAACCCACGCCGTTAATTAAGGCATAAATTCTATCGCCGTCATTTTCCGCATCGGAAACACGCTTAAGCACAAGCATGCCAATTCCCTCACCCGCCAATATTCCATCGGCGTCTTCAGAAAGTGGTTTGATTTTTTCTTTACGAGACAAAGCACCAAGCTGACAAAATGTTGCCCAAAAAGTCAGGTCGTGCGTGAAATGTAAGCCACCAGCCAGCATCATATTGCATTGCTTACTTCTCAGTTGTTGACAAGCCTGCTCAACGGCAATCAGTGAACTAGCGCAAGCGGCATCGACGGTATAAGCCGGACCGTGCAAATCCAGACGATTAGCTAATCGCGATGCGACTAAATTTGGAATTAAGCCTACTGCGGTGTCAGGGCCATAGTGACCCATCTTACTTTTTAGTTGGCTTTTTACATCTTGGAGATTTTCTTCCGTGAGGTCAGGGAACAAATCCCTGAGTGTTTGTAATGTTTGTTGAACTTGCCGAACATGCTGCTCAAGCCGCAGTGTGCCCGCACTCAAATAATTACCACGACCAATAATGACGCCGGTTTTCTCTCGATCAAATGGCTTGTTTTTTAGCGACTCTGTACCGTCACTATAACCAGCATCTTTTAATGCCTCAATACCAACTCTTAGGCTCAGTAATTGATCCGGGTCCGTCGATTCTGCAACCTTGGGCATTACGCCAAATTGCAGCGGATCAAAATCGACATAGCGATCAACAAACCCTCCACGCCGACAATAAAATCGATCCACTTCATTGGAGTTCGGATCGTAATATTCTGAACCCCAGCGATGACTGGGAACCTCTTCTATACAGTCTTTCCCATTAACAATATTCTGCCAATAGGTCTGCAAATCCGGGGCGCCAGGGAAAATACAGGACATACCAACAATGGCTATCGGCTCGCCAATGGCTGATTTAATATCGTTTTTCATGATATCAGTGTCCTAACCCCATACTTTCCGGAGTTGCGCACATCAGCACCACTTGTGTATCGACACGATTACCTAACTGCAATTCATTAAGCAATGCTGCAATACCTTCGTCCGGAGGGATCAAGCCCACGCCTTTACTGGCGTATTCTCGCTCCAACTCTTCCGAGACCATTCCGCTTTCTGCCCATGGCCCCCAATTTACGGAGAGTACTCTGCCCTTTATTCGTGCTTGTAGGCTATTGGCAATTTTATCTAAGGCGTCGTTTGCCGAAGCATAATCCACTTGCCCTCTATTACCGAATGCACCTGCAACACTGGAAAAGAAAACCACAAATCTAATATCGTCTCTTAATAAATTTGACAACATCAACGCACCACGTACTTTGGTATCAAAGACACGCTCGAAGCTCTCTGCCGTTTTATCCCGAAGTAATTTATCCTCTATGACCCCAGCGCCGTGAATAACACCATCTATATGCCCATAAGTTTCATAAAGTTTCTCTATTTTTTTACCGAACTCTTCGACATCTCGAACATCAACTTGCGCGTAGTTAACACGACCTCCGGCAGACTTGATATCTTCAAATGTTTTGATAATTTCTCTGGCTGCGAGAATACTTGCACATTGCCGCTCTATGACTTTAGGTTTGAGACCTGAATTATTCTTAATGAGTAATTGACGTAGACTTTTCAAATCTTTTGCAGAGGAAAACTGAGAAATATCTTCTGCATTCGGCAAAGCCGATCTCCCCACCAGTTCCAACTGACAACCATATCGCCGTGCTAACGTTACAGCCAAGCGCGCAGTAATACCTCGCGCACCACCCGTTAACAGCACAACACTTTCGGAATTTAAATCTAGGTGATTCATTTCGGCTTCGAGCGGTAATGCGGATTCAACCACTTCCACTAAGCGTCGACTTCCTTCCCTGTATCCAACTTCCGTAAGAGGGGTTTCGGCCAGCAACTCTAGTTCTAAATATGCTGCAAGCTCATCGACCGGCTCGTCGAGATCAAGATCAACCCAATGCGCACGAAGTTCCGGCCATTCTTTTACAATCGATTTAATCATCCCTGACATGCCGCCACCTCGGCCGTAGCCTTCCGGAATAAGTCCATCGCCATCACGGAAAGAACCAAACCCTCCTCCCAAACCACCTGCAACTAGTAGATAGGAGACTTTATGTAGCAAAGTTGTACGCACCAGATTATAAAAACGTTTTACATCGCGAATTCTCGCGTCGGGATTTAAGCTCCAAAGATGGATCAAACCGTCGACACTTTCTAAATCATCAGGTGATGGCTGATGCTCACAGAAATTAATAATACGGACTTTCGCACCATGCATCTCTAACCGCCTAGACAAGTTTTCGGCAACACCAAGCGTATCGTCTGTTAACATAAAATGCTTGCCAGACAGTTGATTATCACCCGTCACTACATCAGGTGCGTTAGAACTCTTGAGTACATATCGCGCTAACGAAATATCGACAAGGCGTGATCCCGGGACTCTCGAAGGATCTGAATCAATGACATTATTGGAATTGGTTTTGTTCACTTCCGGGACCTCTAGAACTTCGGTCGCAGTACTGTCCAAAGATTGCTCCGATACAATACCCTCAGTTATCGATGTATCTTTTTCCAGCCAGTCAATCATTGCACGTAAACTTTTTAGACCCGACAGGCTATCCATGGCGCCATCTTGCTTTGCTAGCGACTGATCTTGACCGAGACGCTCGGACAGGTCTCCGACAATTTCTAAACGCTTAATTGAATCTATCGATAGATCTGCTTCAAGATCCAAATCGATGTCTAATACATTTTCGGGATATCCGGTCCGCTCGCTAACAATTGCTATCAAAAGTTGACGAATATCGGCAGGCGCCGGCGCAACTTTTACAGTTTCATTTACGGGTGTCGCCTCATCACCGTTGCTAGGCCTTGGCCCAGTTTCTGGCAATCGACTCGTTAACCATTCGATCATGGTCCGCAAGTTTTTTTGCGCCGCTAACTCTTCAAGCAGTACATCAACGTCTCCACTCACTGCACCAGGTAGGTCTGCCGCATTTGATAACTCACCAATAATTTCAATACGCTTAATCGAATCGATCGACAAGTCTGCTTCAAGATCCAAATCGAGATCTAGCATCTCCACTGGATACCCAGTTTTTTCACTCACCAACGATAGTAGAAGTGTTTCCACGTCGACTTTTTGTTTTGACTGCACTGGCGAATTAACCAATGCAGGACTATCAACGAGCTGTCGATAATTTTCCACTTTTTCAATAACCGGCTGAACGTTTGATTGCGTGACACTGGCAATCGGCGGCACCGCTTGCGGATAACCCAACAAGCTCACCATTACGTCCCGCTGCGCTTTGACCATTTCGTTGGCGTTTTTCAAATAGTCCAAAACAATTTGTGTATGTGCGCTGTTATTATCCATCTGTACAGCAGGCGAAGGCTGCACCGCTAACTGCAACGGCTCCAGCAGCGGTTTTCCTGCACACGCGGGTAATTCCCCAGAAATGGGCCAGGCGCGATGGCCGTTCACCATCCAGGTAGATGCCGCCAATACTTGGGGCTCATTGAAATCAACACTTACAAGCTGACCGCCTGCCAACTCTCTGTCACGGAATAAAACGTTACTATCGATTCCGTCATTAATAACCGCCATTTGCGCAAGCGCATGAAGAAAGCTTTCCAAACCATTTTGACCTTTACGATCCGTAGAAATGGCCTTATGCGGTTTACCATTAAGAATATTGTCGACAAAACCGCTAAGCACTCGGCCAGGCCCCACCTCAATAAATGTACGCGCGCCATCGGCATACATACATTCAATTTCTTCAACAAAACGCACCGGGCTAGCAACGTGTTGCGCCAAATATTTTGCTATTTCACTACCATCTTTTGAATAAGGTAAAGCCGTCCTGTTGGAATACACTGGAATTACCGGATTATCTATTTTTGAATTTTTTAAATACTCCAAGATCTTATTTCCTGCACCCTCGACAACGGGAGAATGAAACGCACAAGAAACATCAATTGGTCGAGCCGTTATACCTGCGTCACGCAATGTGATTAACGCCGCATCTATTGCCGATGTAGGACCAGAAATTACGGTCTGCGAATAACTATTTTGATTGGCTAAAACAACCGCGGGGTGAGCTTCAATAACTTTTGACAGTTTGTCATAACCCGCACTAACTGCAGCCATTGAGCCTGCATCATCACCTGCTGCGTCTAAAATTGCTTCTCCTCTAAAAGCACTCAAGGGAAGCAGCGTTTTCAGTTCGAAACTTCCTGCAACACACAACGCCACCAATTCACCGTAACTATGACCCGCAAGCATCGAAGGCTTAATACCAAAGGTCATCAACAACTCAGCCATAGCAAAATCAACCATGCCAAGCGTTGGTTGAGCCATGCAGGTGTCGGTAATATCTTTCTGTTGTTTCGCTTTACGCTCAGTTTCGTAAGCGGTTGGCGGAAACAATGTTTTCACCCACGGAGAACCCTGCTGCAGAACCGCTTGTAGTCGAGGAAAGGCAATAAATAAGTCGCGCAACATTCCAACACGCTGACTTCCTTGACCAGGAAATATAAATGCGATTTTATTATCTTTACTGGCTTCGCTATCACCACCAAAAGTATCGGAATCTGAACGATAGAAAATCCCATCCGCTTTGGAACGACGGATCGAAATCGATATTTTCTCAACTAAATCGGCTTCATCCTTTGCAACAAATGCGCACTGAACATGTCTAGAACCTAAACCACAAGCTAGTCCAGAACCTAATTTGTCGACGCTGTAACTCAGGGATCTAAACTCAATTACGGATGTCGAATTTTTAATGAATTCAGAAACCAACCGCATATTACTTTTTACTTCGTCGAAGTCTTTACCACGAAAAAGAAACAGTTCTGAGGACCACTTGGAATGGCCTTTTAGTGAATCACAATAAAACTCATCAGACGACCCTCGCTTTGCATTATACGAAGACAATACTGCATGGAAATTCGTACCGCCAAATCCAAACGCACTTATCGCTGCCCGTGCTTTACTTTCCAGCCATGGGTTTGGTTCGCTATTTAACGTAAACGGGCTGTTATCAGGATCGTGACACGCATTAGGTTTTTCAATATTTTGCGTTGGCGGTAGAACACGGTGATACAGCGATTTACTAATTTTAATTAAACCAGCGATGCCGGCAGCACATTTTGTATGGCCGATCTGACTTTTTACCGATCCCAACTGCGTTGACTGTGGCAAAGCCCCACCAGCGTTATAGACTTCGGTCAAGGCTTTCATTTCGGTTTTATCCCCAACAACCGTTCCGGTGCCGTGCGCCTCTACCAAACCAATGTTTTCTGGCAAAACACCCGCCTGCCAACAGGCTCGCTCTATCGCGCGTTTTTGGCCATCTTTTCGTGGGGCAGTTAAACCTAAACTTTTTCCATCACTAGAACCGGCAATACCATCTATTAGAGAATAAATTCTGTCGCCGTCACGCTGCGCATCGGATAAGCGCTTCAATACAACAACGGCAACGCCCTCACCCAAACTTATGCCGTCTGCACGACTATCAAAAGAACGACAACGTCCCGTGGGAGACAATGCTTGAACACTGGAAAACATCAAATAGTCATTAATGCCGTTATGAAAATCGGCGCCGCCCGCCAAGACCATATCGCTAGTTCCACTACGCAATTCTTTTACTGCCAGTTCTGCTGCAGTCAAAGAACTCGCACAAGCCGAATCCACTGTATAATTTACGCCTCCAAGATCGAGACGATTCGCTATTCGACCAGCGATTACGTTTGCTAAAACACCAGGGAACGAATCTTCGGTTAATTCCGGTAGAACTTCGTTCAAGGCTTCAGGAATATCACCAAAAAATTGCGGGTAATTATTTCTAAATGAATATCCACCCGAAAGCTCCATGCCCGACTCAGCACCAAAAATAACTGAAGTTTTGGAGCGATCAAAATAGCGCTCGCCTATCGCATCATAACCAGCATCTTTAAGAGCGCGCTTTGCAACTTCCAAGCTTAATAATTGAACCGGCTCAATTGCCGATAATGATTGAGGAGGGATGCCATAAGCAATTGGATCAAAAGCAGTATCACTAATAAAACCGCCCCACTTACTCGGCGTTTTACCTTTTTCTTTGGTATTCTCCCGATAATAACCTTCCTTACTCCAGCGATCATCGGGAACCTCCGTGATCATATCCCGCCCGGCTAATATATTTTCCCAAAAACTTTCGACATCTGGAGAACCGGGATAGATACATTCCATACCGACTATTGCTATCGGCTCATCCGCTTGCTTGCTACACGGCGCAGGCACCGAACACTGATTAAGAAACTCCATGGCCGAATCGGTCACTGAGTGATGCAATTCGCCCATAGAACAGACTGAGCTGCGCATCGATGCAAGTTGTCCGATCATGTAAAGCCCTTCAGCTTTTTGCTTGGCTTCAGACACATCAACTATCTTGTTTCCCTCCCTCACAACGCCTTTAGTTGCGATACGCAACCGACCCACATTAAAATTTTCCAGATGGACCCAAGCTTCTTTGGCGACAGAAAATCTGCCATTAATTTTTTCTTTTTCTTTCGCAAATTCATCGACTACTCGCGTTGCCAAACATCGAGTCGCATGCCCAGGCGAGGTCTCCAACAAAACAGTCTCACCGCCCGCGATAATTTCTTCCTGAAATCCAGGAACAACTGCGCCACTATCCACTGCCTCTTTTGTGGAAATATATGCAGAGCCCATGAGCACGCCAATTTTTGCGCCTTTTGCCGCTAAAGGCGCAGCAAGTACAGCGACCATGGCCGCAGAGCACTCATCATGAATACCGCCAGCGAATAAAATATGGAGCTCTTCGGGATTCTCAAACTTCAATAAACGGCTAACCTGCTGCTCCCAAAGTACAAAACTAAAACGGGGACCGACATGACCACCACATTCTCGCCCTTCAAATACGAAGTGCCGGGCGCCTTCTTTCAAAAACAGATTGAGTAGCCCTGGAGCAGGAACATGAAGATACGCTGGAATCCCCTCTTCACTCAACATACGCGCTTGGGATGGTCTTCCGCCCGCTAACAAAACCGCGGAAGGCTTGTATTTTTTAATCAGCTCCAATTGAGGGTTCAATATCTCCGGCGAAGCAAAACCTAGAACACCAACCCCCCAACTTCGATCACCTATCGTTTCCGCCGTCTCTTTTAATAGCTTCTCAGATTGGCTCTCATTCATTAGTGATAAAGCGAGAAAAGGCAACGCACCATTTTTTGCCACAGATACAGCAAATTCCGCAGTATCGCTCACTCGAGTCATTGGCCCTTGGGCAATAGGGTATTTCGTACCGTGCGCTACAGCAAGAGGACTGCCCTCAGCTAACACCTTCATCTGTCGGGCCTGATAAATATGCCCGGATATGCTCATACGTAAACGATTTACGAAAGCTTCTACACTGGAACATTCTTCTATTATGTCTTTGGCCAACGCCGCATCCTGACCAACTGGCAAGATAGGCTCCATTGAATCATTCCAAAAATGTTTTTGCAGCTCTCTAGCGTCTAGCCCTGAAAGCCCTTCGGGGATCAGGCCATTACGCGAATAGACTCGATAGCCGCCGACGCAACATGTTTCGCTCCCATCCATCGATGATATCTTTGCTTTAATCTCCGCCGATAATCCACACTCGGGAAATAGAGCTAACTGACTATCAATAACTACTCCATAGGCTCCCGCAGCAATTGCAGCGGCAGCCGTATGAAACCCAATACCACCTTGGCACCATACAGGCACGGAAGCAGCCTCTTCTAAGCGCAAGATTTTCTGTAAAAGAATATAACTGCTCTCATCACCCACCAGGCCGCCACTTTCCTGACCCTTACAAATCAAACCCGCCGCGCCCTGCTTCAACGCCTGTGTGGCTTCGAACACTGAACACACCTGCACTATAGTGGTGATTTTTTTCGTCCATGACTCGATATCACACTTCGCAGGCACAACAATGAAGCTGACACCACGCTCAGGGAGATCTGTAGGATAAGGCCCTACCGGAATAGGAATTCTAATTCCGATATTGGGTAAATTTGCGGCGTCCAATTGTGAAAAAATTTCGGCCCAGCCCTTTTCATCACGCCCGATATCGATCGTCGCAACACAGTCTTGCTTAGCAAGCGCAAAAGCCAACTGAAGATCTGGACATTCGAACGGAGTGATCGCTAACACGTTCATTTTATTGGTATCAAAAGATATTTGCCGGTCTTCCCAAGCCAACCGAGTCAACGTGTGATGCTTTCTATAGCCTGACATTACATCCTCCAGCTCGTCATTAATACGACAAAGTAATTGTTATTATTATTTTATTGAATGTGTTATTCGTAAAGATCAGTACGCTTTATAGCGCGTTAAAAGGATTACCCTAGGGGCACTTCTGAAAAATATACTACGTTATGTTGGTTTTTCTTGCAAACTGAAATATGGTCATAACCAATATACTTTTTTATAGAAACTAATTCTTATGTGAAATAACACTTAGGATAACAGCCCAACATACCAAATTAGTCTCAATCAATTTCGCATACAGCTAACATATCGTTCGTATAAACCCCTTCCCGCAACTCCGACAACAACGTAAGTCACTGAAAAACATCAGCCTTTCCGATAAAATCAAACTTCAACCAAAATAATACTCAAATTTTAAAATAGTCTAAATACGCAACTTAATATTTTTTCACCGTATTTAACTAATTCACAATACGTAACATCTATTCCAAAAAACCATCAACAATATTTAATATTTCTTTCCGAACACACAATTCAACAGATGACAAAACAGAATATCCCTTAAAAAACTCTATATAAAGCATATTTCACCTAACACAGGCGTCATATTTTTATCTCGACAACAATCATAAGCATCACATTTTATTCAATGTAAGAACAAATACAGGTAACACAAATTTTTTTAGCCGATGCAATGCAATTGGTGCGGGGATATTTTCTCATAGAACAAAACATCATATCAGTATCGTAATCCTCCCCTTAATTCTTTATCCTACAAAACGCTAACGAAGCGCTGACTCTGTAATTAATTCCCTAACAGAACCAAGGTGGAGCTCATAAGTAGAATTGCCAGCCAAAAAAAATCAGAAAAAACAATTAAACACCCGACCGACCAAAACTAAACTTGATCTAAAAAAATAGATATAAAACATATTTTTCAAATTATTGAGCACTCAACAAAAACATAAAGACGAACTAGACGACAAGATTTAGTTGCGCTGGCCTTAGCGAATATCAGGGTCCGTATTTTATTCGCCCATTACTTATAGCTATTCACCATTAAACAACCCTCTATTATTTCATAGCCCGCAGTAAAGAGCGTATTTTTTAGAAAAAACCAAAAACAGATTGACACTTAACGGAATCGGAATATACATTCCAATTCGTTAGCTGTCGTGATTCCTCACGTTCAGTTTAATTTTTGTATTTAATTTTCGCTTGGAGAATAATAAATGAATAAATTACTATGCGTAATCTTTGTAGTATTTGCCTTTGCTAGCGCGGGGCTTCATGCTCAATCTAAATGTACCGAAACTAGCAGTAAAGTATCCTGTAGCTCGCAGAAAACCAAAATCTCTGCTGGCGCAGGTTCACGTGAAGTAGAATATGAACTACCAAACGGCGTAGCACCCGCTGGCGGTTGGCCTGTGGCAATCATGTATCAAGGGACTTTCTTCGCTGTTAGTTTTACTCGCAACAAAGGCGCTCCTTTTGGTGGCTTCAACGAAGCACGTTTGATCAAGCGCTTACTAGACAATGGATACGCAGTACTCGTACCACGTGCTCTAGCTAACTTTGCTTGGTTGACCAATGCCTCCGGCCCCCTCTACAACACCACTAGTGATTATCGATTTATCACTAATATACTGAAAGCCATCAAAGACGGAACATTTGGTAACCTCAACCCTGACCGTCAGTTCGCAACTGGCATTTCAAGTGGTGGCTACAACACTAGCCGCATGGCCGTTTCTTGGCCGGGTGAGTTTAAAGCTTTGGCTATTCAATCAGGTTCTTACGCTACTTGCCTGGGCCCTCTTTGTAACATCCCAAGCCAGCTTCCTGCTGATCACCCACCTACGTTCTTCATGCACGGCAGCTGGGACCCAATCGTTGGTATCGGTACTATGAGACGCTATAACGATCGCCTTAAAAGCCAAGGAATTCCAACGGGTACTATGATTAAGTTTAAAGGACACTCTTGGTTCAATGACTCACCAAAAGCTGTTGTGGATTGGTTTAATCGATACAACAACTAAACAAAACCTACTCCTGACTCATCGCAGAGTCAGAAATAAACCGCTAAGCAGGGAAGTTTAGCGGTCTCAATTTATTTAGATAACAGCTCTCTAAAATACGTCGAATTGATCTGCTCATTGAGCGCTAACTTATATATAAAAGACTACAGAATTGGAGAGAATAGATAATGGCCAGCGGTGAAATGTCCCGAGATAAGGACAAAATTCCTCAGTCAGCAAAATACACCTCCGCCACCTGGCTATGGGGAGGCCTGCCTTATGCCGAAGTGACAGCCCCTAAAGACGCGATGGGTATATTCAAGAAAGTAAATATCTATATGCGCCTCTATCGCTTGATCAACTACCGAAAACACTCGTTGCATCACACGCTACTGCATCGCCACACCATGATTAACCACTTATTCAATCAAGGTAAATTTTCACAGGTTGTTGAAGTCGCCGCGGGTTTTTCTCCCAGAGGCTGTGCGCTGAGCCAAGACCAGGAGATTGATTATTACGAGGTTGATTTACCTGACGTCGTGAGACTAAAACGCAATCAGTTAGCCTGTCACGCTAAAGGCTCCGAGGTGCTGGCACGCAGCAATTTCCATCAAATCGCGAAAAGTATCCTCGATATCGATTTCGCCAAAGACTTCCCTCACAAAAAAAGTTTTTTTATTACCGAGGGGCTGATGATGTATTTTTCCCGCTCTGAGCAATTGGACATCTGGAAAAATATAGCCGATTTTACTCAGCAATGCGGAGGAGAATACGTATTTGACTACATTCCCCTGGATGCCGTACCGGAACGAAGCCTCGTTGGCCGGGCGCTTCATCGTATAAAAGCGTGGTTCGGCGGCGACGGTCAGGGTTACTGCTACGACGAACGTACTCGCTGGGATGTCCGCGATGACTTGTTGGCCCAAGGGTTCAAAGACGTCAGCGTTATCGATAGCTATGACACGGTTAAATCGTGGGGCTTACCTTATAGCCACGTGAAAACACGCGTGATTGTCTACCACTGCCGATGAGGAGACAAAACATTTAGGATACCTCATCTGTAGACCATTTTTTACCTTTGCCTTCCATCGCTTGTATAGCTCGGCGAATAAATCCTTCAATATCCAAAAACGCCAATTGCTTAACGTCGGCTTCGAGACGCGTTTTAAAAAAGCTATCCCAGTGAATCATGACAACATCGCGGGGTTGTATCTCTTCTATAACGTGCTCGGGGTAATTATCAACATTATCAAAACTCGCAACGCAAAGTAAGGCCAGGTCGACAGGGTGTTCAGATAAAATACTCGCAGGAGGGTGTCCGAACTTTGGGCCGGAAGCTGATGACTGTAAGAAAACACGGTAGAGAATTTCGGGGGTTGGATTCTTAGAATCTACAGGCGCTTTTAAAAAACCGACTAAGTATGTCAATGACTGCCCAACCTTCCAGCCGAGGTTTCGCGGAACTTCGGTTTGTTCTTCATCGACGGTTCCTCCTCCTAATAAAAAAAGGACCACGCTGAGGAGCGTGTTCAGATTGAATAGGTAAAATTCGAATATAGGGGTCCGGCAATGTCACCCAGCTACCCGTCGTCTCTGGAGTAGCCATAAGATCGTTAAGTGCGACCCGACGATCGGCCTCCACGCTGGGGGCAATGATATTCGTTGCGGTATTACTCCCATAAATTTTTGCTGCTTGTGGCGCTTTTGATAATACGTATGAGGCATCCAATAGATGATCTTGGTGAGCATGTCCGATCAGAATGCCAGAGACTGCACTGATGTCCGGCAATAAGGCATCTATTGTTTTTTCGTCCGGCGACGGGCGAGCGAATAAATTGAATATGGATACACTGGTATTAGAAAAATACGGTTCTAACAGAATTGCATGCTCGTTGATTTGCAGCAGAGCGCCTGCTGTTCCTGTGTATGTAACATCAATGGTCGGTTGATTTCTGTCGTTATCTAGGTTGCGCTCCGTGAATGTCGGTAAGTCTGCGAGCTTACTAGAGCTAGCCAGCCCCCGGCAACAACAACAAACACGGCTATGGCGATACTGGTGAGTGCTTTGGGTAGCTTACTCATATGCTTTCCTGTTTCCGGAAAAATATAGGGGGGAGACTGTTAAATTTAATATAGTACATCAGGAAAAAACACTACTTTTCCAGATTGTGCACTGTTTTTCAGCGATGCCTGTTCTCTGCGAATGACTAATTTGACCTAAAAACGCTCATTCACAGAAACCAAACTATTGAAGATTGAAGATTGAAGAAGAAAAAAATTGTCACGGCTTGTTCGCAATTCCTAATTTAACTTAAATTAGAAACTCTACATAGACAGGATAAGAAACAAGAGAGGGCGCCAGCCTCCCTAAGCGGTAACATCACTAGCCATTAAATATCGAAATATTATCCCACTCCCGCCCATCAGAGGAATCACCATAATTATCGTACTGCTGAAACTTAATGAAAAACGTTGTGGTGTAAGTAAAGCCTGAGTCATAAGTGGGCTGGATTCGAGCCACCTCTTCATCAAGGTTAATTAACAATAGCGCCTGCCCCATTACTCTTGGCAATGAAAAGTTAAACGTGGCTAAAATAGCGACTCTGGAGCAGTGTATTTGCTAAATTCTAGATGGACTTCATCTCCCTCACCGATATTGCCCACTACAGCGACCTGATTCGCAACTGGCTCCACAACCGCAATACCCTAAAGTTTATGACCGTTTGGAAGCAACTAAACAACCCCGCTTTTAATTCCGTGGAGTTCCACGGGTTTAAAAAACAGCACAGTCTCAACATTGCCGGAACCTAAGCTTGCAGCAAACGACGCTGCAATAATGTTTGCATATCACGACGGCCATCGACAACAACCATCACATAAACATTGTCAGCCATCACACGATAGATAATTCGGTAGGGTTTGAAATAGATCTCCCGGTATTCACGCAAACCGACCATTAAGAGCTCCTCTGGGTAAGCACCACGCTCTGGGTTTTCAGAAAGCCCCGAAAAGGCTTCTTCTATCTTGTCGAGAACGTAATCTGCCTTTTCAGGTGCATCATGAAATTCGATATAGTCATAAAGGTCTTCAAGGTCGTGGGCGGCATCGTCAGTTAGGAATACCTGATAGCTCATCAGCTATTTTTGCTCCTATCTCGAAGCCTCGTAACTACATCACCAGCAGGCTGAACCTTGCCATCTTCAACCTGCCGAGTACCCAGTGCAAGCACCTTCAACAGCGCCATGGTCTCCTGGGTTTGCTCATAGCTTTTGATGTCCTGCATCACAGCTTTTGCTTCTCCATTCTGGGTAATTATCAATGGCTCGACATGCGCAGAAAGATTGCGCACGATTTCAGCGGCATGGGCCTTCAAATAGCTAATGGGTTTGATTTGATCTGATAATTTCATAAGCACCTCAATATAGAACCAAATATGGTCCTAATACAGGTCGTTGTCAACCTAAACGACTTAGCAACACCAGCTCCCAACTGACTTTTCATGCTTGATCATTACCACCGGTTTAAGAAGGCCAGGCATTCTTGGCTGGCCTTTTTGATTGCCCGGCTCCCCACGTCATAGGACTTATATTGCAAGGCTTTACGACACCTAAACGCCAGTCACCATCTCTCACGTTTAGCCTTCCCTAGGCATTATGCCGGGTATAAAAGGGCTCTCTGTCTCAAGACTAGCCAACAAACGACTCTCGCCCACAGTCTCGCCATGTCGAAAAAGCTCAATTATATCGACACATTCGCGTGATATATTTATCGGATAACCATATGCTCTCAACGTGCCGAAATAATTGAAAACATCAACAAAACAAAGGCTTAGTGGCTGCCCCACCTACCCTAGGTAAAAAACAAACCATGAGCAAAGACAAACTCACAACGCTAAAACAGAATCTAGAATCGTTACCTCACGAGGAGCTCGTTGATCTGGTTATACAGCTTCACGGCCATGACAAAACCATCGACGAGCGCATTACCTACTTGGCCAATAAAAATAACCCCAAAGAACAAGCCAAGCTGATTAAAAAACGGATTCAATCCATTAAGCGTGGTAGCAGATTTATCCCTTATCGCGAGAGCTATGAGTTTTCCTTAAAAGTCGAATCAATTTTGGCAGATTGTGAGCCCCTGATTTCAGAAAGCCCCAAACAAGCCTTTGAACTCCTTGACGCTTTTATGGCTACCAATGAAGGTGTATTTAAACGCTTGGATGACTCAGGGGGCAGCGTTGGGGATATCTATCGTTGCGGGGTGGAAATGTGGATTTCAGCTGCACGGCAATTTCGCCACAATGGCGGCGAGAAAATCGACTGGCAAAAGACAGTTCTGGAACGTTTTGCGGCAAACGGGTATTCCGTCTGGGATACATTGTTGAAACAAAGTGCTGCACTATTGACCGACGATGAGTTGAAAAAACTCGCCTGGCGTTTTGAAAATGAGGCGCGTAAGGCGCAGGCAGCGCATACCGAGCCAAGGGGCTACAACTCTGAAGCCACTAATGCGAGATTAGGGCTGGCGGGTGTTGCGCGCGCACTTAAGAATGTGGAGCTTTATGAGCGAGCAACATTAATCAGCTGTCCTGCCCCTAACGAATTACAGAAACTAGATTTAGCACGTTTTTGTTTACTTATCGGGAATATCGAAAGAGCCTTACACTGGCTGGAAGGGAAATGGGAGGGGTACGTTGAAGGTGACAAGCGAAAGCTATTGGATGAATGTTATAGCCATGGCGAAAACACGACAGCGCTACTCGAATTACGAACAAATTCTTACGAAAATGATCCGTCTTACGAAAACTTACAAGACCTAAAAGCATTACTGTCGCCGAAGGAGCAGGAAAAAATACAAAACGAAGCCATCAATAAAGCGATGGCTATGCCGGTATTTTGCTTTTCTATCGATACGCTTATCAAGCTCGATGCTATTGAGGCAGCCGAGAAAAAGCTTTTCGCGCAGGCCGATTCGCTTAAGGCAGAATCTTATGAGTGGCTACTAAACTGGGTGTCATATTTCAGTGAGCATGAAAACCACCTTGCGGTTGTTTTGTGTTACAGGGCACTGATTGACGATATTTTGGAAGCTGGTAGAAGTAAAGGCTATAACCACGCCGCCAAATATTTTAAAACCTTACAGTTAGAGAGTATGAAGGTTGAAGATTATCGGACATTTCCTGATAGGCTCCAATATATTGATCAACTAGAAGAGCGACATAAATTGAAGCGCTCTTTTTGGGCTAAGGTGGCGTCGTGTTAGCGTGTTTATACGAACGTTATTAATGTCGACTATCGTGGGGGCAATTCAAACCCCAGAAATAAGCAACTATACTTCTCTACATAAGCCCATCATTTCAACCTTCTATTGAGGACCAGGCTATGTCAGAAGAACGCCGCAAGCACGTCCGCATTACCTTCGACTGTGAAATGGCCATCGAGATCAAAGGAGGGTTTTACAGTTGCTCTCTGCGTAATATTTCAGAAAGCGGCGCCATGGCACAAATAAATAGTGGGGATATTTCTGTTCTCGCTACCGGCGATGAAGGCACATGCTTTTTTGACTATAAAAACCGGTCGTTCGAGGGTAGATGTCGTGTAATGCGCGTGGCTGGTAGCACCGTCGCCCTTCTCTTTTGGGCTATGGATGTGGATCAGGCGTTTTTCATCCGGAATATAATTAACGAGCTGAGCGACAACGCCTAAAAAACGTAGCCTATATCTCTGCTCGTCATAAATACTAATACCTGTAAGACTTAAGAGCCGTCGCAAACACCTTTGATATAAAGCAGCCCAATCATGGATATGGCGTCCGCCACCTCCACACCTCACATACTCGCGACATCTGTAGGAAATATCTCACAAATATCATGGCAAATGTCGCCTAGAAAAGCACCGCATTGACTGCCAGAATTACATCGTTGCTATCAACTGCTGACCACAGGTCAGGAATTCAGTTTTTAGCGATGCCGACACTGAAACCAAGGGTTTGAGACATGAAAGATTGCATCATCGCGGTAAAAAGTAGACATAACTATATTTCACTCCTCTGTCATCACGACGAGCTTTCTGATGTAGGTGGAGTGTTGCGCGGTAAATACAGCTCTGCATCAGCGGCTAACGAGCTTATCGCTCTGGGCGATCTCAATACTCTCGACGAACGTGATTGGGGATATATCTGGAACGAGACAGTCCCCCTGTCCCACGATAACTTAAAGTCCCTTGAAAAACACTGTAAGACTATCGGCGCAGAAAAGCTTCACGTTTATGAAGATAACGCCTGGGAAAGTTTAACGATAGCTGAGCCTAAGCAGTATCTTAGAACAGCCTAAAAAGACTAGCCGCCCTAAAAGAGGAGAATCGTTATAAAAAAGCTATTCATCCTCGTGCGAGACAAAGACAGCACAATCGCCATCAGGATCAACGCTTACGCTGAAATCAATTGGCCGACAACAAACCTGGCAATCCTCAATATAGCTTTGCTGTGAAACCGAGCGGTCGATCAACACTTCTATCGTTTCACCACAATATGGGCACTGTATTTTTCTCGCTTCAGTGTCATTGATCATATTATTTAAAATAACCTCTTTTCGTTTACATTCACTTTCTCTAGACGCCAAAAACAACAAAACTGTAGTCCAGTCGTCCACGCTATCGCGTAAAACAAAATTTATCGAATGCTATTTCCCTACGTGAGCATCATTCACTTATGAATCACACTCACGCGCCCAATAATGGCGCTCGTTCCATCCATTTACTCATCATTTCCCGTCATCATGCTTCTATAACAGAACAAGGCCAAACTTCTTGGATAAAGGGCTTTAGATGAAACATATACTACTTACTTTTATTTTACTTATTGTTACACCTTACGCTGCCGCTTCGTGCAAAACACCTAACTGCATCGACTGCGCCACTGAGGGCTGGAGCGACCGACGCTTTTATATCAGTAACTACAGTCATTCAGCTTCCAACAATTCACTCGCAAAATTAAGCAATGAAAACCCTTACCAAGGTTTAGATCTCAGCATCAACAACGTTGACCCGAAAGTTGAAGCATCGAGCAACTTTATTCAACCACGCTGGTACCTGTCCGAGAATATTGCACTACCGCCATATTACTGGAGCGGCCCTCTCACCTATTACGGCCCCATTGGTGCCTACGGGCCTTTAAGCTCTTACGGTCCGATTGGCGCTTCCGCTTGGGAGCCTGCAGATTGGACGGAGGTTTGGGAGGACGCTTACGGCAGTTTGTTCTCAGAGCTCGATTACTTTGTCGACGCTAACGGTCCTCTCAGTATTTCGGGTCCTTTGGGACCCAATGGACCGTATACAACCACAGCCTACTGCAATACTTTACCGGCGATTAATGATTTCGGAAAACACTTACAGGCAGGTGGTATTTGGTCTGCGCTTGGGCCTGCGGGTCCTCTCGGCCCTATTGGCCCCCTCGGACCATTAGGGCCAAACGGAACCGCTGCGCAATTATACCCGCCGGATAGTAATGGAAATTATATTGACCCTAAAACCGCTGAGGTTGTGAGCGCTATAAATATTTACCAGAACGATGGAAAAACACTTTATCGAACTTACCCATTATATGAACTATACAATGCAAACTATGCATTGGGTCGCGTCAATGATATGTCCTGGCTCGCTACCTCGGGCAGCATTAGCGGTGATGATCAACAAGTTTGGCAAACACAACCAACTTTCGACCAATATGTTTCCGTCGTTACGATTATGAACCAAGCATCCATTTATAATTTAGAACATTTATCGATATCCATAACAGATAAGCATACCGGTTTCGTGATTACGGCAAACCAATCAACGTCCGAACTAAACCCTTCTATTCAGTATGTAAACCAATTATTTTTTAGAGCTACAGCGGGACATAATTATTCTATTGCCGTATCTGCGACAGAAAATAACAACCAGAAAACCATTAGTTATCGAATAATGGTGACAGGATCAACGCAGTATTTAAATCAAACGGATATCAGTGGGGACCATCAAACGAATATATCGCCTAAAAAATATAGGGCTATCTCACATAAACAGCAATAGAAATAAAATGACACGTGGACCCCAGCAAAACGAACAGATGCCACACGCCGTGTGCATGAGGGAGTTTTTTCATTTTATCCAGCACATAAAAAATAATGCCTACAGTGTAGGCAACACCCCCCATCGTTAACCAAACAACACCCGCCGGGGAAAAAGCGGCTTTCATTTCCGAATAATTAAGCATGCACAGCCACCCCATAATCAAGTAAATCGCTATCTGTAACCACTTGATACGCCGAGGTAATAAGATATCCAGCAACAATCCCAAAATCGCAAACACCCAAATCAATATGAGCATCATCAAACCGCCACTGCCCCATAAAGAAACAAGCATATAGGGCGTATAAGTACCCGCGATAAGCAGATAAATGCAAACGTGATCGAGCTTTTGAAATATTTTTTTTAGCTTCGGAGAATGGAGACTGTGGTAAAGCGTCGATATTGCATAAAGTAAAATCAATGTAATGCCAAACACACTGAAACCAACAATGAGTAGGGGGTTTCGCTCTTGAATACTGATCGTCAGCAATGCACCAAAACCAACCAGTGACAGAACCGCCCCGATTAAATGGGTAATACTATTGAATTTTTCACCGGTATACATTGTCGTATTCGTCAGATTAATAAATGAAAACAGACTAGCCAATCCCACCCTAAACTATCCCTCAAACTGTCATAGCTGCATGAGATTGATACTTCAGTGATATTAATTATTGTGGCATTGAGAGGCTAAGCATACAAAAACGGGGAGCGTAAGAACAGGAGTAGATCAGGGGAAACCGCAGGTCAAAGTAAGTCTGAATAATGAAACACTTACCGGATCAATGAACAGTCATATTCCCAACAGCATTAAACTCAAAGAACTGAACATCACGGGAAGCTTCCAGTAATACGGATTCCGAATCACTGACAAACCCTTTAAACTCTTGGTCTAACTCTTCCCGAACCTGCTCCAGGCTTTTATATATTGTATCTTTTTTCATATCCATACCAACTCTGCTTTAAAGGCGTAAAACACCGTTTAGATCAAATAACCGCTTACCTGTATACGTTGGAAATATGATACGGGTTCACGAACGGTAAGAATATCCGCCAATGGCTGAATGTTTTGTGAGATATGGCTTACATGGGTAGCAGAGAGCGAAAAACACAGAAAGATGCCTAAGTTTTCATGCTTCAGCACCACTTTATGGCTTTAAATGAAACAGCTATTGCCCTCTACTGCCGCCTACTTATAACCAACCGGTATTATCGACTTCATTGCTTATCTACACTTTGCCAAAACTGGAAAAAGCAATGAACAAACGACAATGAAAAACTTAAATTAGTCAGAAGTTCAACTGAACCACATAGACAATCCCTCTAACATCTTGACCACGCTCTTTTCGAATCACCGTAGCTTCTTTTGTAATGACATTAAATTTATATCTATCACACAAATACTCAACATACGTTTCGCTATGTGAATAGCGTCCAGAAGTCTGCAGAAAATAAGATTCGCCTATCAGAATCTCCAATGAAAAGACGAATATTGCCTGAGCAGAAAACAAATCCGACTCTTTGATCGCATTAAATAGAGGGTCGAGATCACCGAGATAAATCAATACCTCTGCAGCAACAAGTAAACTGTAGCGGTCAATAACACTCGAGGACCTAATAAAGTGAACAACCTCGTCTTTCACTAGTTGATGGTAAATTCCTTTCTCTTCAGCCTTATTCAACATAAGCTGAGATAAATCGACCCCATCAATCATATGAGTAATTGGCGCCAATAAGTCTCCCACCAAGCCAGTGCCACAGCCTAAGTCCAGTACACGGTGACTATCCATAGGTACAGGTAGCTCGAATGATTCTAGCAATCGCACCATCTTGACAGGAATGTCATACCCTAGATCATCCACTAAATGCTCTTCAAAGTGACCAGCAAAACCATCAAATAATTTTTCTACGTATTCGTCTGGCGCTTTTTCACTCTGCTTACCACTTAGCGCGTCTATCATATGTCGCACGCTAGCGTCTGGACCACTGAGTTGAAGATGACGATTTAACGCTCGTAAGGCATATTCCTGTTTCCCCATTTTCATATAGGCCACACCAAGATTACGGTAAGCAGGGGGAAATTTTTCATCGATGGAAAGTGCGCGCTGAAAAGACTCTATTGCTTCGTCATTTCGATTCGTTTGCAATAAGGCAACGCCCAACTGATTATGAGCGTCAATCATATTTGGATTAAATTTTATAGCCTTTTGAAGAGCCAGCAGTGCGTCAGTGCGCATGCCGAGATCTATTTGCAAACAACCAATATTGTAAGCAATCATTCCAGCGCTTTCTGGTGTATCAACATTTTCACTGGCGAATATCATTGAGGCTAACGACTCATCCATTCCGCCAAGGTCTTTATAGGCAAAACTCAAATTCAAATGGAACTGATAGGGATCGGAATTAATTGCAATCGCTTTTTTAAATTGCGTAACTGCATAGCGCGAGTTACCTTCATCACGAGCAATACAGCCCATCAAAAAATATGCTTGGGGGAATGTTCTGGATGTTTTTTGGGCGCGCAGGCACTGAGTCTTAGCGCCCTTAAGGTCACCGTTTTGATAAAGCTTAATGGCCTTTTCGAACAGCTTTGCCGTCTTCGCCAAGGGAGATCCTATAGTGTCAAATAAGGAGTCAAATATCAGATCAATTACACCTTAATTATTGGTGATTGAGATATTTTGTAAATCAAGATAAGTACGGTGAACACTAAGGGAGTCAAGGGGGAAACCAAGGGAATTCCCCCTAACATTTTGAATCTAAGCAGAGAATACTATGAGAACAAAGTACGTATTCAATTACTCATAAAACGGTTGAATGATTACTCCACGCCTTCTATACCAATCAACTCAGAAAGATCCTTTACACCAAGTTTCTTGTTGATATTAGCCCGATGCGTTTCAATTGTTTTTGTCGAAAGTGAAAGGGTTTGTGACATTCCCTTATTACTCAAGCCTTTAATCATCATGCGGTATACCTCCCCCTCCCTCGTCGTCAAAACACTTAACTTCGATTGAATTTGATTAAGAGTAGTCGATATAGCTAGGGATTCCTCACTCATTCGAATCGCTTTCATAACGGTATCGAGAAGCTGTTGATTATTAAAGGGCTTTTGTAGAAAATCGAAAGCGCCCATTTTTAGGGCATTCACAGCCATAGGAACTTCACCGTGCGCTGTAAGAAAAATGATAGGAAGATTAACTCCCTTCTCAATCAGAATTTGTTGAAGCTCAATACCGCTCATGGCAGGCATGCGGACATCTAACAACATGCACCCCGAACCAAGTGACAGAGGATCGTCCAGATCAATCCCGGCCATAAACTCGCGAGCACTTAAATACGATTTCACTTTAAGATCAACCGTAGAAAGCAGCCAGCTTAGCGCTTCTTGTACACCCTCTTCATCATCAACAATATAAACTGTAGATGTCATTTTTTTCACCTTATGTCGTCAAAATGTCGGCCATTTTATTGCTCGCTGGGGCGACTAAAATTAGAGGGATTGTCATATTTACTTTTGCACCGCTCACAATATTTTCATCAATCCAAATTGTCCCTCCATGAGCCTCTACAATGGACTGACTAATCGCCAACCCCATCCCCAAACCGCTGTCTTTTGTCGTGTAAAACGCTTTAAAAGCTTGACTGCCGAGAGCATCACTGTCACTGCTGTCACTGCTGTCACTGCTGTCACTGCTGTCACTGCTGTCACTGCTGTCACCAAATGGTACAAAACCCACCCCATTATCCTCTACTGATAAACAAATATTCGACCCAACGATTTTAACCGCCAAAATAATCATCCTCTTCTCGGAAGAACCACTCTTCTCAAGGATTGCATCAATGCTATTTTTGACAAGATTTACGACAACCTGCTGCACTTGCACCCGGTCCCCTAGCACAAGTGGAATATCGCCCTCGAATTCAAAAGAAAATTCGATAGCGTTTTTTATCAATTCTGGCTTTAACATCTCAACCGTATTATCCATCAACCCTGTAATCGAAAATTCACACACGTCTGGCTCATTTTTGATAAACGTGCGGTAGCTCGCTAAAATATCGGTAGCCATTTTGGCATGTTTCAGCGTTCGATTTAACACCTCCCCCAATTCACTTGGATCAATATCCCCCCGCTCCGCTTTCGCAATTAAACCTTGAAGGTAAGTCATTACAACAGTCATAGGCTGATTCAACTCATGCGCCAAAGCCGTCCCCATCTCCCAAAGCGTATTGACCCTCAACACATGCGCCAATTCTGACCGCCTCTCACTCGCATTACGCTCCGCCTTTAACCGCTCCTTAGACTCCTTTTTTACTTCCTGAGTGCGCTCTTCAACCCGAATTTCGAGTTGCTGAAGCGTTCTGTCTAGCTCAAATTCAATTTTTTTTCGATCTGAAATATCCCGAATAATACCGGCAAAAAACATATCGCCTTCCAAGGGAAGTTCACTAACAGCCAAATCCATTGGAAAGGTAGACCCATTTTTACGAAGCGCCACAACTTCTCGACCAATACCGATGATCTTGGCTTCGCCTGTCGACATATAGTTTTCGATATTCGTATCGTGCACGCTCGCGTAACTGTCAGGCATGAGAATTTTAATGTTTTTCCCAAGAACCTCTTCTTCAGAATAACCAAACAGCGTTTCTCCGGCCTTATTCAACGAATGAATAATTCCCATTTTATCAATCACAATAACCCCATCCACCATCGTTTTTAATAACGCACCAAGTAGAGTACTACTATCAATCCCAGATTTACGGACGTCAAACTCGCGGTGCTTAAAGGAAGATTTAGGCGCCTTATTCGAGACGGACTTAGAGACGAATTTAGAGAAACGTTCCACGCTTTGTACCCCCAGTTTCAAAAAACATATGCTACAGCTTCAATACTGAGCAGGTTTTATAATGAAAGTTTTTTATTCGACAAGAATCGATTGCCTAACAATATTTTACGTTTATACAGGTTAAAGCATAGCACTACACACAGTAAAATTTCGCTTGGATCGACAACACGATAACGCCACTGATCAGTAAAAAACCGCCGCAACAATCAGTTAAGCTTACCGAAAGAAAATAGGTAAAAAGCGGCCATAGTTGAGTGGCTATAATTGAGCGGCCTTAGAGATAGGCCGCGAATAAAGGAAGGATTAAGAGGGTAGCTTAGAGCATCCCCGCCTGCCCCAATAATATTGTACTTTTTACCAGCTCCCTTGTGGATTTGCTTTTAAGGTCTGCCTTCTGCTCAGAAAACAACAGTAATACGCGATCAATAATGACCTTTAGCATACCCGGCTGTAAATCCTGGAACATATTGATACCGTTTTCCTTGGCCACCTCATCGATAAACACATAAATACGACCTAAAAAGACGGTATCAAATTCGTCAAACGCTTCACGCGAGCTGATACCAGGAAAACGCGTAGATTCCGTAAACGGCGAGCGGCTGTTATACAACAGGAAGTCTGACAATTGATTCTGCTTGATACCTCGGCCTGAGTGGGAACGAATTTGCTCCACTAATCCCTTAGTCAACATGCGGAACTTACTCAAATGTCGAGGGGGGCGGTCGTGTGAAAATAATAATTTTACACCGGCAGCACTCATACCCGTAAATCGAGCAAGGACCGATAATTTACCGTACTCGTTAATACCTCCAAATGGCAATGCCGTTTCCAGCCTGCCAGCAAACCCAGGCAAATGCTTGGGGGTTAACTCCATTGATTCTTCAACGATCTTCGTCGCCATTGGTTACCTGATCCTTTGAGTCTTTGACACAGAACAAGCAGAGTAAAAGCATTGATAGTTTTAGCTGACTATAATTAGCAGCCAAATCAACGATCACCCAATAGGCATTCCTAGCCGGCTATCAGGTCTCCCAACCTATACAACCAATCTCATACCAGCCTATATTAGCAGCACCCCTAAGCTAACATTCACCATCAAAGGTTGTATTAGCTAGCCGCCATACTTTAACTGTAGTTTAAACTCTTTATTATTTGTTTAATATTTATCCGCAGAGTTTAGTGCTTTAATGAGTTTTAAACCACTTATTTATGACAACAATACGAACGCCTTTTAAGATGAAACCCCCTTACCTAGCGTATTTTCCCTCAATACCGTCCCCAAACAGCCAAAAAGTTTCTTTTCGCGCCATTTCCTGCAATTAAACTTTAAACTTATTTAAAACCTTTAACTATTGCTTTAAAGTGCGAACCTTGAAGCGGGCACAATTAAGTCTAACCCCCACCGATAACCAGCCTCAATACTGGAAGCCACAACACAGAGAAACGTCTATGAGTAAGGAACGAAGTTCACAACAGATCTCTCACGTAACAACCGGGTATGCACACACGATTCAGAAGATCGTCGATTGGGCAGAGCAATATGAACCCTGGACAAGCATTCGCATTGATGGTTTTGTGGAATCCTCTAAAACGATGTCTTACCTTGCCACTTCGCAAGCTTTTGGAATAAAGACATTTACCCCACTCAAAATCAGTTTAGAAAGCGGAAGAAAACTCGAAGACCTGTTACAGGAATTGTATGACGAATTAGTCCCAGACGCCCACGCCAATCAGTGGAATAAATTACGATTAATATATGACAGACTCAGGGACCAGCCTTTCATTTCCACCCAATGGGATGAAGATTATGCATGGCTGAGTAGAGTCTCCGCCGCAAGTGATGAATACCTCGCGCTGGATACGGAGTCAGAGCACTGTATTTTAACCTGGAAAGGTCTCGCCAAAAATAAACCTCGCCCATGGCTCAACACTTTATCCTCTGTTGAACCTGAAATACTGATGGAGAAATAATTACGTCACATGAAAGAAACGGATAGCCCCAATCAATTACCCGAATGCATGTGGTGTATCGACAACAATGGCACGCTATGGCAATCAACCCCTTATCGGGGCAGGCTTACCCAAGCAATTACAAGCGCGCTTGCTGAGTACAGCCCATCGTATGTGGTCATGCCCCCGCGAAAAAAATCTATTTCAGCGGTATAACAACACTCGGAAAACAGCTGCGTTTTATATCGGGAAACCAAATAAAAGGAAGGCCTCTCGACTTAGCCCTTCACCGCAATGCTTTCCGGTGGATACCGAAATTCAAAGGCTCCTAATCCGATATAAGAAAAATGGGCATGAATTAAACCACACCAAACAGCGTATCAGTGCAGTCTATTCCGCCCGCTCTTCCAAAGGAGAATAACGTATATAACGAGGCTGACAACCAGCCTCTAACATTCCACCAATCGTGTGGAGGTTGATACGCATTTCCGCTTCAGTTGTCGAATTTTACAATTTATTCCACAACCATAATTCGTAGTTTTTAGTGTGAGATTCACGATGGGCACTCGCGTGTGACTCTAGCCAGTGATGTGCTTTAAATGGCCTTTTCCTCTCCATCCAAGCCCCATTATCCCCATCATTGATACCGACCCCTAGCAGGTGCATTCGTACACGTGCCTTATTCGCATTTTCAGTTCATCCGCGTCCCGGCACCACATGATGCGCGGCATGTCGGGTTGACGGTTGAGGGCGCCCTTTCGCTCGCATATTCCGTTCAAGCCCCAAGGATGGGTGATGCGCTTCTCCCTTTAAACGTTTTTGCCTTGCTCGGGCTTCCTGATCCGATTCGCCAGGGAGAGCTCTGTTATTTTTTTGATAACACTCCATACGCGCACAAATAAAACCAAGCGTATCAATATGAGCAGCTTCTCTTTTTAAATGTGCAAAGTCAGATTTTTGCTGCCAGAGCCTGGAGTCTTTTTGTTCTGAGGTTTCACCCTCGGGAGGAGATTGCGAATAGTATTGATTAGCTTTAGCCCGAAACTCAGCTAGTCGCCGTTCGAATTGATTTTCGTTTTCATGATAAAGGGGCGTTAACCGACGTCCGTTAGCGTATTCCATTTCGTAATCCTAGCGTGTTTACATATTTGCTGGAATGAATCCTATCAGGATGATTTTACTGCAAAAGTGAACCATGCCACATTCACGTATTAAGACGCCACCCTGACGCATACAAACTCTTTGAGTCGTTAATCTTGTCACATTTTGCATGCAAATACGCATTTCAACATGAGTGATCTGAGCCTTCGATTGTCACCGTATTTTTTCTATTACAGATAACTATTACAGACACGCACAACTTAGTGAGAATACAGTGAAATCAATCACAGCCACACTCAACTTTTAGATGCTTTCACCGTACCAATAAACAACAACGATGGAATCAAAAAAGTAAAAACAAATTTTGACAATGCATCACACTCGATGCGATTGAGGATATTCTTTCTAGCCGTCCATTAACCTACGGCGGATACCGCCAAGATGGGGAAAATCGTTTCTATAATTTCCATTTACTTCGTTAACATCTCTCGAGTTTAATCTTTCAATATATTACTGTTGCACTTGGTTGTGTCTATAAAATTCTGGTCATAGAGTTATGGTCATAGCTTCTGACAAGCTTACTCTAAAACCTTTGCATTCAATCAACACTTTCAGCCTGGCTCATTTTATTGGCATAAACCGATACCCCGTTATAGCTCGTCTCAAACTCGTCAACATCAAAGAATCCATATGCTCGATACAACCTTTTTGCGGGCACATTGGTCTTAGCCACATATAAACTTGCAGCCCCAGCTATTTTAGACAGGAGAAATTCCAACAGACTGCGCCCTATTCCTAGACCTCGTGAGTCAGGATGAACAAATAATGCGCGAACCTCAGATTTAAAATGAGCGCCATAAGCCACGACTCGGCTATCGACTACATAGACATAAATATCGGATTCCTTCAGCTCGGCTAAACGTCCAGCGTCACTCTCCAACGGAAGAAGTTGAAAAACCTGAGATTCAAAACGAAGCTCGTCCAACTTGGATCGTTTGTATATATTCTTAATAGCAGAAAAATCGCTTTCCATAAACTGACGTACATTCATAACTCTAAACTAGCAGTTTGCTAGAGCCCATCCAATATTGATCGACACATAGAATACTGAAAATAAGACAAAACACAAAGAGGAACGGTGGAAAGTCCGCTTTACAAACCCAATTCAATTAGAATTAACGCCAGCATTAAGCCAAAAATCGGCACTATTGTTGTAACACCGAATAAAGGCCAATACGCCGCTTTATGCGTTTCCCGACAAATAACACGAATCGTAGTCACGATATAACCACTGTGCGGCAAAGAATCCAACATTCCAGATGATATCGCCGTCACACGGTGTAGGTGCTCCGCATTAACACCCGCATCTAAATAATGCGGTGCCAACTCTGGCAGAGCAATAGTTTGGCCGCCAGAAGCTGACCCCGTAATCCCCGCAACAACCGTTACCGCAATCGCCGCGCTAACCAGTTCGTTGCCTTCCATGCTTGTTAAAGTGGACACGATTAGATCAAAGGCTGGTGACATTTTTACCACAGCAGCAAACCCCACCACAGCAGAGGTATTGGCTATCGCCATCAATGCTCCATAAGATCCGTCATCAAAAATTTCGGGTAAATGCTCTTTAATATACCGATAATTAATGGCTGCCAAACACAAGCATCCCGCAAGTAACGATACCGTTAACGCGTTCTCACGAAGCTCACCATGAACTAAAAATGCCGTCAATAAAACAATAAGCAGAGGGATTATCCCGGTAACAGCGTGCGGTAACTTAGCAATATCTTCCGGCGTCAAGTCAACAGATTCATCTGCTTCCGCCCCAAATCCTTCATTATTGAGTTGTGCTCGCTTAACCATACGATTGAGCCATAATGCCCCTGCGACAGCCATAAAAATAGCAACAACCAAACTCACCTCCCAAGCCGCATAAGGACTAGTATTGAGGTATTTAATCGGAATCCAATTCTGAATTTCTGGCGACCCGGCAGACGTCATTGTAAAGGTAACAGAACCAAAGGCTAAAGCCGCAGGGATAAAACGATGGGGAACATTCGCATCACGAAAAAGACTGACAGCCATCGGATACACCGAAAAAGCCACCACAAATAAACTCACGCCGCCGTAAGTTAATACCGCACAAGCTGTGACAATCGAAAACACGGCGCGGTCTTTTCCCACCCTCGCAACAATCCAATGCGCTAAGCTATCAGCAGCCCCCGATCTGCCCATCAATTTACCGAATAAACTGCCCAATAAAAACATCAGAAACCAGTCGCGAAAAAAGGTCGCAAAGCCAGCCGAATAGCCTCGAATAAAATTTTCACTGCCGCCAGAGGAAAATATACTAATGTCGCCAGTTATCGCCACCAACAATGCGCACAGCGGTGTTGTAAGAAATAGAGTAACGCCACGCAGGGAGAGATAGATGAGTATTGCTAACCCACACACCAATCCAATTAAACTCAGCATGTTATTTCCTGAATATTCATAGCTTCACATTCTGCTCGTAGTCTTATCACTCAATCACATCCCTAAGCTAATCAGAGCGAGTGCGAGTAGCAATCCCAGCATCGGAATAACAACTGTCAGAGCCGCCATACTTCCATACGAGGCTTTATGGGTTTCTTTACAGATTACGCGAATCGTAGTCACCACATACCCGTTATGCGGCAAGGTATCTAATGCCCCGGAAGCAATCGCCGTTATCCGATGTAAATGCTCCGGGTCAACACCGGCTTCTAAATAATGCGGCGCAAGTTCAGGCAATGCAATCGTCTGCCCACCCGATGCCGAACCCGTCAGTCCCGCGACCGTCGTGATCGCCAATCCCGCGCCTAACAAGGCACTACCTTCCATACTTGTCATAGCATCCACAACAGAAATAAATGCTGGTGATAGTTTTGCAACATAGCCAAACCCCACCACGGCAGAGGTATTACCGATTGCCAATAAGGCGCTGTAAGTTCCATCGGTCAATGTGGCTGAAGCATCTTTGAGATAACGAAAGTTAGTGATCCCTATGACAAAACAGCCGGAAAGCAAAGCCACAACCAAAGCATCCTCCTTGAGCTGTTCATGGGTTAAATAAGCCGTTCCCAGGACAACAATGAGCGGTAGGAAACCTGTAACCGGATGGGGTAGCCTTGCGATATCTTCAGCCGTTAAGACCGAAGCTGACGAATCCTTCCTTCCATACCCCTCAGAATTAGCATCCGCCCTTCTAACCATATAACGCAGCCATAACATCCCAGTAACCGCCATAAATATAGCAACTACCAGGCTCACTTCCCATGCGGCGAATGGAGTGGTCCCTAAATACTTAATCGGAATCCAATTCTGAATTTCAGGTGACCCTGCGGAGGTCATAGTAAAGGTGACAGAGCCAAATCCCAGCGTCGCAGGAATCAAGCGATGAGGAATATTCGCATCACGAAATAGGCTCATCGCCATCGGGTAAACAGAGAACGCAACGATAAATAAACTCACGCCACCATAGGTCAATAAAGCACAGGCCAAAACCACAGAAAAAACCGCGTGCTTACGACCAAATTTTTTAACGACAAAATTAGCCAAGCTATCGGCTGCGCCAGAGCCTTCCATCAATTTCCCAAAAATACTGCCCAGTAAAAACATGAAAAACCAGGACTCAAGGAAGGCTGCAAATCCTGTCATGTAACCACGAATAAAGCTGTCCGAACCAACCGTCGCAAACACCGTGATGTCACCGCTGAGTGTCACTATTAGCGCACACACGGGAGCACATATAAATAAATTTACACCACGCATCGAGAGGTATATCAGCAGACCTAGGCCACAGGTAAGGCCAACCATACTCAGCATGCAATAACCTGATTAATAATAGATTTTGACGACACGGTTTTGACCCTAATATTGATCCCGATAGATAAGATACGGATCAAGATAATGACGATTAACGCCTTCGGATACAGGCATCTAAAGATTCGTATACATGCAACCCGAGGAAGATAAAGCCATGCATTGGAGATGCTAAAAGGCTTTCCCCCACTATTGAGAATAGCCCCTTTTTATACAGATACAAATTAAGCCGAGATCTGTTTATATCAGCGGGGAAAGGGGACGGGAGACCGGTGACGGGAGACGGGAGACGGGTAGAGTATAAATGGGCTAGCAACAATATATATTGCCAGACCTTTGATACGGAAACTCAGTGGGCTTGAGCACCACCGGAGTCTTTTGGATAACGGATATCTTCCACCATTTGCTGAATATGCTCTGGGGCTTCAGAAGTATACTTATAGACAAGGGCCGCAACGGCAAAATTGATAAGCATCCCGATTGTACCAATACCTTCTGGCGACACACCCAAGAACCAGTTCTCGGGAACATTAGCGATAGGATTAATGAATTTGAAATAGATAATATAAGCGGTCGTAAACCCTATGCCAGCTAACATGCCACTTAACGCCCCCTGGCTATTCATACGCTTGTAGAATATACCCATAATGATGGCGGGAAAGAATGAAGACGCGGCCAACCCAAAGGCAAAAGCCACGACTTGCGCGACAAAACCGGGCGGATTAACACCTAAATACCCTGCTATAGCGATACCAATCGCTGCGGCAATACGGGCAAAGGTCAATTCTTGCTTATCGGTGATATTGGGCATTAAATTCCGCTTTAGCAGATCATGTGAAATCGATGTGGAGATCACCAACAACAAACCAGCCGATGTCGACAGCGCTGCAGCAATACCACCCGCCGCTACAAGCGCAATCACCCAATTAGGAAGCTGGGCAATTTCAGGGTTAGCCAAGACCACAATATCTCGGTCCACTGTCATTTCGTTGCGCTCGTCGCCGGAATAAAACATTTTCCCGTCTTTGTTTTTGTCATCCCAGCTTATTAAGCCGGTCTTTTCCCAGTTTTTAATCCAGCTTGGCGCATCCGCATAGTCAGTACCCATCTGGTCAACCCCGTTAATCGTTTCGATCATATTGACTCGGGCAAAGGAGGCTATAGAGGGCGCGGTGGTATATAAAATTGCGATAAACAACAATGCCCAACCCGCGCTTCGACGTGCGTCCCTCACCTTTGGTACGGTAAAGAAACGTACAATCACATGGGGCAAGCCAGCAGTTCCCACCATCAAAGCCGCTGTAATACAAAACACGTCGAACATCCCCTTTGTACCGGAGGTGTATTCGTTAAAACCCAGCTCTACCGATAAACCATCAAGTTTATCCAATAGATACACGCCCGAACCGTCGCTCACGGTACTGCCGAAACCAAACTGAGGAATCACATGCCCAGTCATCATAATTGAAATAAACACGGCGGGAACCAGATAGGCAAAAATCAACACGCAGTATTGCGCGACTTGGGTATAGGTAATCCCCTTCATTCCCCCTAATACCGAATAGAAAAATACGATCCCCATTCCGATCACGACACCCAAGGTAATATCCACTTCTAAAAACCGACTGAAGACAACGCCAACACCCCGCATTTGACCGGCCACATAGGTGAATGAAATAAAGATCGCACATACCACCGCTATGGTTCGTGCAGTTTGAGAGTAGTAACGGTCGCCAATAAAATCCGGTACGGTGAATTTACCAAACTTCCGTAAATATGGCGCTAGACACAGCGCTAGCAATACGTACCCCCCTGTCCAACCTAGAAGGTAGACGGCACCGTCGTAGCCCATAAATGAAATCAAACCGGCCATAGAAATAAATGAGGCCGCCGACATCCAATCCGCTGCCGTCGCCATTCCATTTACAATGGGATGAATGCCTCCACCCGCGACATAAAATTCGTGGGTTGACCCCGCACGAGACCAAATTGCGATACCGATATACAGTAGAAAGGATAAACCGACGATTATAAATGTGAGCGTTTGTATTTCCATACCGACTTATTCCTCTTCTACACCATAGTGTTTATCAATTTGGTTCATTTTTTTTACGTAGATAAAAATGAGGGCAACAAACACGTATATTGCGCCCTGTTGTGCAAACCAGAACCCCAACTTAAAGCCAAAGAATGGAATATTATTGAGCACGTCGACCAGTAAGATTCCGCATCCAAAAGAGACGACGAACCAAACAGTCAGGAGTTTGAGCACTAACGAGATATTGTCTCGCCAATATGCTTGTTTATCTTTTTCAGATTTGAAGGCCATGGAGTATTCTTCACTTTCGATTTAACAATGGTTTATACGACAAAATAATTATTTAATGACATCAATTACTTTGAACGGTTGTTTAATACCTAGCGCGTGAATAATAAATCAATTTATAGATAAACTCAGCCGATATATCGGTAACACTGGTAGTGAAGATAATAAGTCATAATTTTTCCGTGTTATTGGCGAAGACCGCTATAGCACTTCGGATACTTATTCAAGACACGCCACGAGTACGTCCCTGTAGGCTCTCTGCTGCCATCCTGGCAGCAGAAGGTCTTGAATAAGTATCCGAAGTACTCTAGCTGCGTGCGGAAATCTGTAGCGACACATTAATTGGAATTTTTTATCATTTCATAAGTTAAGAGTCAAACTCTGAACGTAAGTTATTGGGGTATTGCAGGCTGTTGAAAATATTCATTGCGCAGCATCAGCTACGATATTTTTCCGAGCCAGCGGAATTTAAATGGACCAGTCAGTATGTTCAGGTAAGAATTATAACGCTGACACAAGTAAACTGGTTTTTCAGTAGGCTGCCAGTTTCAAGACTTTTTTATCGCCACTTACTATATCTATATGGACGTCAGGCCGAACAGAACACTTATATAGATGATAGATCCGGGAGATAGTTTGCCGAACATGCAGTTAGGAATGGCGTAGAAATCCCATGAAACATCGCTCACAGATCGTCTTGGATATACCCCCTAAAGACTCTATGATCCCCATCAACGAGAAAACACATTATTAACCTGTTAAACACACAATAGAATTTTGAATTCTATACGCCTCTGCGCTACGATTGGTTAACGTAGGTTTTCAATATCATGACGTAATCGTGACCATGGTCGCGGCTATGATAATAAGTACCGTCCGCTGCACCCGCATATAAAAATAACTTGGGGTACCATCATGAGGAATATGCTTTACAGCATAGCTGTATTTTCTGTCGCAATATTAGCTGGATGCTCATCGTTCTGGGGTGGAAATAAACCTGCCCCCACTACGACGCAGTGCAACAATTATGCATCCAGTGGGCACGAATATTTCACGCATCACAAACAAAGGTTCGGTAACCAAGGGCTAATCAAGGCCGAAATCGAGCTGTTTCAGCAGGCGGGTGTAATCTCTAGGTTAACAATCCCCTCTGAACTCGAAAACGAACTCATACTCCAACGCCAGTTCCAGCTCGCCATGCCTGACGGCAGCGCAACGATTCCCATCAACAAGCGTTACCTTAATTACGTCGCCATTTACATTGCCCCCAATATGGCCGCTCAATACTTGGGCCAAGGCAGCATCGACAAGCCTCAATCCGCATATTTAATGATACCCAGTGAAAATTTTTATAAGGGCACCTGCCGTGAAGGGATAGAGCCTTTCTTAATCGGGCCAACACAATCATTGACCGGCAGCGATTTACCTCAGCTAATGATGGGAAGCTCTGAATTAAAAGCGCTAACCGCCGCGTTATATCTCGATGAGGACAGTAACGATCTCGATGCCTTAATCGCGCACTATGGTAATAATTTTGTGAACAACGACACTTGGGGCCATTGGGTCGACGTCAAAATTGATTTACACAAAAGAGGGTTCTTTAGAAGGTTCTGGAATTTCTTATCCGGCAGTACGCTAGGTCGACTGGGCGTGTTGAATGATACTGGAATTTCATTTGGAGCATCGATAACAGCTCCACCTTCCATCGCGATCATTACTGAAAATGAAAGAATTAGAACCGAATGGAAAGATCATTTATTTACCGCGCAAAAAGACTATCTCTCAATCGATCAACACATAGCCGAACTAAAGGCCATGCTGGATATCACGCCTGTCAATGTACCCAGGTTCTCCGACAAATCTGAATGGATACTTTTAAGAATAGCCGAGCAACAAAAAAGCATTGCAGCATATGCGATGCACATGCGGAGCGAAGCTTCTCTATTTGTTACGGATATCGAAATTGACTATTTAACAGGGCTATTTCAGAAGAAACTGGACGATCTATATAAGTCGTATCTTAACGTATCTAAACAATACGCAGATGCTATTCGTGTAAAACCGGGCCAACGAATAAATCCTGATTTGATATTAAATCCACTCCCTACTCTGGTGAATGGGGCGAAGGTTGAGGCAGTTAAAAAGCCAAAAATAGCGATTCCATTAGGTAAATTTGGCGGCAGCGTACCAACAGGAGTTGCGGCTTACTTAGAACCCCACCAGCAAGCCGATGGTAGTTTCTTATATTCCATTAACTTCAGTGCATTAGCAAACCTCAGCCAAGGTATTGCAGCGATGCGGCAACAACTCACGAATAAAATTTATTCGGCACAAAGCTGTAGTAAGCGAATACGCTTTGTTAATCTTAATATTCCTGAAGACATACAAAATGGCACTTACATAAATCCCGTTGACGTTGGCTTAACTGTCCGCGCCTGCGCTACTATCACTTATTATGTGCCCTGCGGAAAATGGTATAAACCAAGAATATGCAAACGTAAAAAAACCATGTCCACCAACCTTTATGATACAACAGCGCGGGGCAACTTACGTATCAATGTCGAAAACACTGGTGACGATTTTCGCTTGAGCTACAACTACCAACTTTGCGCACATATTTTCCTTTGCACATCCGATAGTGATAAAACGCCGAAAATTATTGAGTCTTTGAAAAATGACCCGAAAATAGCACTTTACTACGAGCAAACCGGTGTCGAGGTGAAAACCGTCATGCTAACCAAAGCCATTGATAATAATAGCTATATCGTTGTACAAGCCAAAACTAAAGCCATGAGTGGCCCTGCAGCCATACTGGTATTAAATGCTCTTAGGGGAGAATTAGACCGATGAAAAAAACTAACGTAATGCTTCTAGCATTCACCTGCATGACCTTAATAATAGGCTGCGTGGATAAAGCGCCTCCTGTCAATAAGCGTCCCAATATTAAATTTGATTTAATGAGCCCTAATGAAGCCAATTGCAGTTGCCAGGGAGCCGTTAAATATAAAATCACCAATACGGGCAGTGCTGCCGGTACTAGAACCGGCAAACGCTTTTCCCGTATTTTAAATCAAGGGGACAGTGCCGTAGTATCACAAGACGTTACTATCACGGTGCAACCCAAATCCTCTATTCCGTTGGAGTGCTCCCTTGTTGCCGACCAAAATTCTGACTGCGTAGTTTCTCAATCTTATCAGTTTGGTGGCATTAACTACCCCAATGACATATCGAATATTTCACGCGAGGTCATTATCAATATGGTCACCGCGTCTATCGACCCTTTACCTTCAGATTTATCGCCAACCAATTCCTGTTTAAATTCTTGCGTAACCAATAATCCAAGCTGTCAAAAATTTGATGCATCGGCAAGTACTGATGCGCCTCTAGGTAAAGCTATTGCATTGCTTTTAGGAAACCTTTCCGCTGATCAAACCATTGGCGTGGGTAAAATTATGGGCCTTACAAGAAGCGGGCAGAACGAATGCGGTCGAACCGATGTAGTATTGAAAAATAATCTCGCTTACAATTTTGGTAATCGTTGTGATGTAAAAGGTATATTACCTGGCGGTGCAGGCAGCGCTGATGTCAGCGTACCGTCGAGTATGCTATTTCGATACGGTAAACTGGGAGCAGGAAATTTCAGTTTCAAATTTTATAAAAGCGGCGCGGCGCCATCACTGACATTTTCGGATGCTACCTTACAGACCGCCCTTGGCGGGAGTATAAAACAGCTCAATTACCATAATGGGCAGTTTATTATGCAACACGATAACAACAATTGTTTTGCTATTACGCTAAAGCCGTAACCCAGACTTGATCATTTGCTGAGGCCATATTTCTATGGTCATAGGGCCTCAGCTCCCTTCAGATCTCACCCCTGCCGCTTTCCCCTCCCAAACCGTGGTTCGGTGTATACTGTCGGCCGTAAACCGAGTGTCAGATAAGCTTTTTTTGCTCAGCAGACCGCAATAGAGCTTGGGGCAAGATTTCCCAAACACGCCGTACCCAAATACCCAAAGCACTCCCCCTGCTCGCGGGGCAGACTCTAAATACGCTGATGTAGGCTCGCCAATGCCATTTATCACTGGATCTGAGTTATTAGACCGCGCAGGACGCCTGCGGTCATCATGGTATTAAACGGTCTGAAAAGCCCTTTAGCTAAGTGCTGTCACACGGTCTCGGTCATGGATTCGTTTTTAAGGGTGTACCAATGAGTAATATTGAAAAAATAGGTGATACGTTGTCGTCGCAACCAATAATCGAAGTAAAAACCAGCGAGAGCTTTGCCTGGAATGAAGACAGCAGCCTAAATCACAGCCCTAACGGCCAAAACCAAGATAACAATGCTCACGATTACGCGGGCAAACACTATATCGTCGACTTTTGGGGCGCTCAGCATTTAGATGATGTCGAGGTCCTAGAATCGGCCCTCAGAAGCGCTGCCGAGGTCGCAGGCGCGGTCTTATTGCACATCCACCTGCATAAGTTTTCATCCGGCGGCGGCGTCACAGGTGCAGCTCTATTGGCTGAATCGCATATCAGTGTCCATACGTGGCCAGAAAACAGCTATGCGGCATTCGATATTTTTATGTGTGGCAATGCACAACCGGAAAAAGCTGTGGCTTTGTTAAAAGAAGTGTTTTCACCGACGAAGACTGAGATAAAGGAAATTTTGAGAGGACGTTTGAAGGCGGACTAAACACGAAGAAAACCAGTGCCTTACCAGTGTCGTTACTCCTTTTCTATAAGAACTAACTGTTCATTACCTTAAAGCCTTTCGGCTAATGACGCAAATCATCAAGATACAGCTGATAAAGCTTAGGCTCCATTATTGAGTTCACTGGTGAACTTACCTTAGCAATATCCTTCGCAAAAACGGTGGCCGCTAACATTGTCTCGTTGGTAATCGCCTGGGTGGGGATATCAAAATCGATACTATCTGGAAATTCTGCTCCGTTCCTCGCCATATTAAAACCCCAAATACCAAATGACGGTAAAGAGGTGTGATAGCTCATGGTATGGCCAAACACTTCCGCTAAGGTCGCCTCAATACACCAGTAAACATGGCGAGTGAAAAATGGCGATGCGCTTTGCGTGACGATAATGGCTCCCGGCGCTAGGCGACGTTTGATCATGGTATAGAATTCACGGGAATAGAGCTTATTAATCGCTACGTTGTGCGGGTCGGGCATGTCGATAATCACGCGATCGTATAAAATACCGGGCTGATTAATAAAACTAAACGCATCTTCACTAAACGCTGTGAGTTTATCCGACGATAAGCTTTTTTGATTTAGGCGCGTTAACATCGGCAATTCTCGACCGATGCGAACCATTTCCGGGTCGATATCCACCAAGTGAATTAATTCTATATCCGGGTATTTCAAAATCTCTCTGGCGGCAAGGCCATCGCCCCCCCCTAAAATCAGCACGTTTTTACGTGGCCCAGGAATCGACAATACAGGGTGAACAAGGTACTCGTGATAACGGTATTCATCACGTGAAGAGAATTGAATATAGCCATCGATATACAAACGCTGTTCGCGGTTGGTGGTCGAACGCGTCACCACTAGTTTTTGATATTTGGTCTGTTTGGTATAAACAATTTGATCAAAATACAAATGCTTTTCCGCAAAACTGGTGATGTGGTTGCCGTAAAAAATACAGCCCACTAATAAAACCAAAATGAGAATACAGGCTTCTAACATGCGCTTAAATTGCTTCAGCTGACGCCGGAAGACAAACACATTTAACGTGGCCACAAAAATATTGATAAGACCAATCGCAAAGGAGGCTTGCACCAAACCAAGGGAAGGTAATAACAATAGCGGAAACGCCACAGAACCAATTAAAGCCCCCACATAGTCCAAAGACATCACGTTGGCGATGGAATCCTTCATGCTCGCTTTTTGTGATAACAGTGTGGTTAGGATGGGGATTTCCATGCCCACTAACGCGCCGATCATTAATATCAAACTGTACATCACCAACTCATAGAGCACCCGCGCAAACGGAAAGGTCATAAATAGTAGGATGCCGCTCACGCCACCAATAAGGGCAATGGCAATTTCGATAATAATAAAATTGCGGACGTACTGGTCATCAAAATATTTCGAGATTAACGACCCCACCCCCATGGCAAACATAAAGAAGCCAATGGTCAGTGAAAACTGGTACACGCTATTCCCCAATAAGTAACTGGAGACGGTGCCAATAATGAGTTCGTAAACAATGCCGCACAAGGCGACGATCAAAATAGAAATCAGGAGTACGGTCGTTTGCCGGGCCGTAAGCGCTTCGCTTTTGCTGGAGGACATGGGTATTGAGTTCACAGAATTAAAAAAGGAGGGGGGGGAAACCGGTTCAGCAAAACGTGAACCGGATACAAAGAAACTAAAAGAGCTTACTTAACTCTCTTACTTGTCTCTTACTTGTCTCTTACTTGTCTCTTACTTGTCTCTTATTTGCCTTTCGAGTGGCTACCAGAGCCTGCACGCGATCGCGCAGCGGCTTTTGCCGTTACCGGCTTTTTGCTAGACAAGCTACTAGAACTAACGCCAGCACCGCGTTGACGGCTTAACATGCTACCAATCAAGTAACCGGTCAGTAACGACGTACCACTAAAGTGATGCTCGTTAACCGCACCGCTGCTACTAGACGCGATGATACGGCTATTGTCACCGTCAATCTCAATTAAGAATAAGGCTTTCTCGCCCTCATCCATCACATTATTGGAATTTGGATCTTCGAAAGCGAGTAAAGACGCGTCGTTCTGAGGGCTAACCGCCATGTGCGTTTTATAAAGCGCAGGCAGCTTAGCGTTGTACTCGTCTTGTAATACTGCTGCGAATTCGAAAAAGGTCTCGTCAGAGTTGAGCCCTTGAGAGCTTTCTTGGCTGCCATCACTTTCACCGCTGCTAACACTGTCGCCAGCACTCTGCCCATAGGAACTGTCATCAGAATAGCTGTATTGCTCATCGCTACCATACTGACTATCCAGATTGCCTTGGAAGCTGTGGATCGTATCAATCGTGACATCCAATACCGCATTCAGATCAATATCATCGTCGGCGTAGGCGATATCGTCACCCGAATTACGAAATAAAAAGAAACCGGCAATAACGGCCGCAATCAAGCCATATTTAACTACATTGTTCATGTTTATCCTTCCCGAATACAGTTATTAAATGTTGATAAGATCATGCGTAAAGTGAAATTCGTGCACGCCCTGCTCATAGTAATCCTTCAATTGGCCAACAAACTTAAACCCGGCAGCTTGAAGCGGTTTGTGGATTAAAGGTAAATTTGATGGAAATGTCAAAAATATCTTCCTTCCACCCTCATTTTTCACGGCATTTAGCCCAACGCGAAGATCATCCACAGAGAAACTACGTTTACTAAACAAACCTGCCTTTTCTTTAACCATCCACTCAAAGGTATAGGCGCCTTCGGTTTCAGCGATTTCATGCATGCCGTTAAAGCGAATAACGGGCTTTTCTTCGACAACTTCGGCTTCCTCTTCTGGTGCTTGTAAGCCCAGCCCCATTATTCGCTGATTTTCGTCTTCATCGTAGAAGTCATTACTCGTGACTTCGACTTCAAAACCGATGGACTCGTACATTTTGAAGGCACGCTCATAAATCTTGCCTTCATCCGGATCTTCATAATCCGAGACTTTGACGAATATTTTACGGCCACTTTCGGCACGCAATTTTTCTAGCAGCTCTAGAACCATCTTTTTACCATGGCCTTTGCCTCGATGATCCTTATCGACATAGGTCCACGACAACCAGAACGAACGATCGCAGGCTTCGACTTCTCGATAACCGGTTACACCAATAATTTTTTCGTCGTCACCCTCAAGGACATACTGATGATCAAAACCACTTTCTTCGTAATCAGCCTCAGCGGCTTCTGCATCATCATCATCGTAAGAATCTATAATTTTTAAGACCTTACGTAGATCATTCATATACATCTGACGTAATTCAGGCATCTCGTTTTTCACTCTCTATCTTTTCACTATTATTCAATTTATTCGGTTTGTTCGACTTATTCTCAGGAGAGTTAATACGCACCCAGCTTTCGCGAATAAGAACACACCAAGCCAAGCAAGCACCACTTAACAAGCCGGCAACATGGGCATAGTTTGCGTATTTGCCTATAAGCCCACTGGCCGAAATCGGAATCAGTAGCAGCATAACAACCACCAAAGACTTGTCTACGTGATATTCAGGCTTACCGCCATAACGCCCCTGCGTCCAAAGGTAAGCCAGTAAACCGTACACAACGCCCGATAAACCACCGAAGTCAGGGCCTTGGAAACTCCACTGAGCAATATTTCCAACCGCACCGCAGATTAGAACAACAACACAAAGCTCGACCCGTGATCGCTCTTCAATCTTTGATGCGAATAACCACCACAGGTAAACATTGGCAAATAGATGAGCAAATTCATAATGAATAAAAATCGGCGTCCATATCCTCCATATCGAAAACGGCGCAAATAATTCAAAAGCTGAGCTCGGAATAAACCAAAGCTCAATAGCCTCCAGCCCCTGAGCCGTTATCAAGACAAAAGGGACAACGCATAAACAAGCAATCAGCCAAACCAAAGGGTGATTACTCAGGGATTTAAGATCGGGTAGCGGTAAAGGGTTCATAGATATCGAATCAGGATGTTAAACAACATTTATTGACGGTTCGCAGGATCATCCCAAATATTCGTCACCTCCGCCTGCTTTTTCCAGCCATGGTAGGGGTGATTAAGCAGAAGCTCTTCATCTTTAAAGACCCACACCAACACCGCGCCAGCAACAAAGCCACCAATATGCGCCCAAAATGCAACGCCGCCGCCAGTCGCTCCCATAGAGGTAATTCCGCCCAATACCTGTACGGCAATCCAATAACCCAACATCGCCACCGCAGGTATTCGAAAGGTGGTGAAAATTATAAAGATCATCACAAACATATGAACCTTCACGCGGGGGTAAAGCATGATGTAAGCCCCCATCACCCCACCGATAGCACCAGAGGCACCCACCATGGGGATGGCAGAGCTAGGGTTCGCAATCACTTGAGCCGCTGCCGCACAGAGGCCGCACAAAATATAAAAAATGGCAAAACGCACGCTGCCCATCGAATCTTCGACATTATCGCCAAACACCCATAAAAACCACATATTGCCTATGATATGCATCCAGCCCCCATGCATAAACATCGAGCTAATCACCCCACCCCAACCAGATCCTCCGCTGCCGCAATATTGCCCGCCCGAACTCCCAGAACCAAACAAATCTGCGGGAATTAAACCGTACTGGCAAACCGAACCGTTAAGCTGATCACCGAAGCCCATGCCTTGCAGTAAAACCCATGCAGCCACATTCGTAGCAATGATGGCATAGGTCACATAGGGCGTATTAACCTGAGGGTTGTCGTCGCGGATGGGGAACATGGGTTTATCGTCCTGACTGATAGAATAGATTCGTGAAATCATAACATGACACGAGAGCCGTGCTACTTAGTGCTCATCCATAAATAGGGTCGTAGCGAGAGCGAATTTAAAATGTCCGGTTTGCATCACAGGATATGGGCGCTTAGTCGTTCCAAACAACAATATCTTGTGGTGTGAAAATGGCGTTTTAAATTGGTTCGATCGACTGTAAGGACACAGTAGGTAGAGCAACGCAGGACAATTACAGGGAAGTAATTGGTAGAGCGACTTATTAGCGCAGGACGCGCGTAAGTAGAATAACGCAGGAGCAGTTATCGAGGAGACAAAGCCAATCAGTTACCGAGCAGACACCGATTTATGGAAGGGCACTAATCAACCACAGAGTTATATAGGGGAGACAAGAGCCCCCCTGAAATTAAGATGTCACCAATTTACAATTGTGCCGCAACATTATCGGAATATCACAACGCGTTTAATCCAACACCCGCAGATAACTCATGAGTACATCCTTCAACTCCGTCACCAGAGCCTTCATCGTCATATTTTTCAAACCCGCCAGGGTGTAATGATTCATTGTTCCCATCACTACATTTATACCAAAGGCAATAGCCTCAGAAGGTTTGGGATGGCCGATTTCCTGTATTCGCGACTCTAACAACGGCGTAAGTCTATTAGAGATATGTTGATTTACACCCCGTATATCTTTGCGCAAACCCACATCGGAAGAATAACGAATAATCGATGCCCGTAGCATACCCTCTTGCTTGCCGTATAGACGAGCCAAGGTGCTCACCAGTTCGCTCAAAATATCAGCAACACCTAAGCCCACCCAACGATCTTCATCCAGAGCTTCATCCAACATGGCTTTGGCTTGATGCACAAAACGATCGTGCACCAACTGGAACAAAACCTCTTTATCGGTAAATAAACGGTAAAACGTTCCCACCGAGGAATCCGCCAGTGCCGCCAATTCAGATACGCTCAACTGTTCAAATTGATTATCGGACAGCGCCTGCTCACCAGCGGTAATAAAGCGCTCAAGCGCTTCTCGGCTTCGAGCTTGGGTGGGTTCTGAACGTAACACTGCTACCATTTTCGCCATGGGTACTGGTCCTTAAATTAAAATATTCAACTTTTTAGCTAATTAGTGCCCATCCGGCAATGGCTCGTTATGAGGGGAAATAAAAACACTCAGATTTTCGCCTATACATGTGGCCGTTTGCTTATTGCAAACAACACCATGTAGTGATGCAAAAACGAGAGTTTTTATTTTTCCGCAGTAGAACCCTATTTCTGGATGGGCACTAATTAGCTCAACTGTATCAACGATGCAAGCAAGATGACGGGCACCGCTAAATTTCGGCTAAGCGAAAAGTACAATGTAGCGACTATTAACAGACGATTATACAGAGAAAAGCCTCTAATTCGAACCATTCGGAGTCGGAACTCCGATTATCTTATTAGACGAACACGAACCCAAGAGAGCAACCCTGTTTTTCAAAAACACTGGAATCATCACCAAGTAAAAACGGAATCAGGGGAAAAAACACATTGGAACATCATCATTTAAACATCCAAATCAGTCAAAACCTCCATTTAGCAAAGAAAACTCACCTTTCTTTTCAGACTAATTATTATAAAAAATCATTACTAATCAATTAGTTACCCACACAAAACAAAAACCACATTGGCACCAGACTCAAAAACCTTGTAATCGGAATATTGATTCCGTAATATAAATCGGAATATGAAGTCCGATTTACAAAAAAGCGAGTCCACATGCCAATCCTCTACAGAAACTCACGCTGCATGCATTATTTAGACAAAGGCAAAGGCGAAGTCATTGTATTGCTCCATGGACTCGGCTCTTGCGCCGAAGACTGGTCGCATCAGATTTCAGACTTAAGCGATCAATTTCGCATCATCGCCCCCGACCACAGAGGTCATGGTTCCAGCAATCCCTCAAAACGTGCGTATCAAATGCAAGACTTAGCCCGTGATGTCGTATCACTCATGGCTCAATTGCGCATCGAGAAATATCACGTTGTGGGGTTTTCCATGGGAGGCATGATTGCGTTTGAACTCGCCGTACTGAAAAACAATTCGATTAAAAGCCTAACCATTATTAATTCTGCTCCATACATGCCTGGCAGTTCTTGGAAAATCCACCTTCTCGTTATTTTTCGTTTGTTGCTTATTCGTATTTTTGGTATGAGAAAATTAGGGGCGATGATTGCTAAAAAAATATTCCCATTAGCGAACCAAAAATCGTTGCAAAAAAGATTTGAAAATCAAATGGCCGAGATGAATAGAAGAAGCTATCGCCTCGCCTTAAAAGCCATTGCTAATTTTTCTGTCATCGATCAATTGTCTCGAATCAAAATGCCCACACTGGTTATTTCCTCCGACCAAGACTATACCCCCGTCGATGCAAAAAAAGAATACGTCGAGAAAATGCCAAACGCCAAACTTTGCGTGATAAAAAACTCACGCCATGCAACCCCCCTCGATCAGCCTCAACAACTCAACTCCGTTATCAAAAACTTTTTACACACACTAGAAACATTTTGTCACCGTAAACCAGCGCCAACTCTCGATTGCGCCAATAACAGTAAATAAAAAACAATAAGTTAGGAGATCATCATGAAGAAACACCGCCCACAACAGCTATTGAGTTTATTTTTAGCTTCATCCGTCAGCTTAACCGTCGCCGCGCAAGAAAAGCCCGCCGACAAGAAAAGCTCTACAAGAAGTCCTATCGAAGAAGTTATCGTCACTGCGCGTAAACGCAGCGAAACTATCCAAGATATTCCCCTTGCGCTTTCAGCTATCGATAGCCAATCCCTTACACTCAACGGCATTAATGGTTTAAGCGATTTACAAGCCCACGCCCCGTCATTGACTTTATACGCCGCACGAGGAACCAGTTCGACAGCAACTGCCTATATACGCGGCATCGGTCAATCCGACCCACTCTGGGGTGTAGAGCCAGGCGTAGGCATTTATCTCGATGACGTTTACCTTGCACGACCACAAGCTGCATTATTGGATATGCTTGACGTAGAACGTATTGAAGTCTTGCGCGGTCCACAAGGGACGCTTTACGGCCGAAACACTATCGGCGGCGCAATTAAATACATCACACGCAAACCCACAGATGAACTAAGCGGGCAAGCCGACCTCGCTCTAGGCTCTTACGGGCAACACGATTTACGTGCGGCCATCTCAGGTCCGTTAGGCTCAGAAAAGCTACTCGGCGGCATCGCCATCGGCAGCTTTAACCGTGATGGTTTCGGTGAAAATTTAGCGACAGGCGAAGACGTTAGCAATAAAAAATTAAACACTGTTCGAGCCAACCTTAGTTACTTACCCAATGATGACTGGGTCATTTCCCTCTCTCTCGACAGCACCCGCGATCGCTCTAATGTGCGCGGCGCACAGCGTATGATTAGCAACGTCTTTGAACCCTATTTTGAAGGCGAAGCCCCTCTCCCGGTCAGCGACGACCGCTACGATGTGAATAACGGTTTTGATAATCAAATAAGCAATACCGATAGCCACGGCGCATCACTCACCGCTAGTTATGTCGGTGAAGGCGACTGGAGCATAAAATCCGTTACCGCATGGCGCAAAGGCGAGACCGAAGCTGCAATTGATTTTGATCTGGGTCCCTACCCCATTGCCGATGTCGATGGAGTCTATTTTGATCGTCAGGTCAGCCAAGAACTCCAACTTAATTACGACGGCGAAAATCTTCAAGCTGTCATGGGTTTATACCTCATGCAAGCCAAAGCAGGTGGCACAGTGCGCAACCGATTTGGTCTACCTCTTGGCGCGCTAGATCCTAATTTCGCCAATGTAATACCCGGCCCAATTATTCGTATTTACGGATCGAGCAGTGGCCAAGTCGACACCGAAAGCGCTGCACTTTACGGCGACATGACTTGGGCATTTTCAAGCCAATGGAACTTAAGTGCAGGTTTACGCATTGGTACAGAAAAGAAAGAGGCCGAGGTTCTCAACCAAGGCTATACCGACAATACCTTTAGCCAAATTTTGGGCGATCCCACCGCCGACTTTACCAATGACGAACGCTGGACCGATGTATCACCGCGCATCAGTGTGGATTATCGAAGCTCTGAGAACTTGCTGAGCTACGCATCCATAGCAAAAGGCTTTAAAAGCGGCGGCTTTAATACTCGAGCGAACACAGTTCAAGTACCCGAGTCAGAAGAGGCCTACGAACCTGAAAGTGTCGTGACCTATGAGCTTGGCATTAAAACCACAATCGCCGAGCAATTCCAATTAAACTTGGCCGTGTTTCACAGCGACTATCGCGACATTCAATTGAGTATATTTACGGGAACGGATAGCAACGGTGACGGCAACAACGATTCATTTTTTGGCGACTTTACCAACGCAGGTAAAGGCACGATTCAAGGCGCAGAACTTGACTACACTTGGTCACCAATTGAGGCCTTCAACCTAAAAGGCAACATCGCCTACCTGGACGCGAGTTTTCAAGAATACATTACTAATGGCGTCAACGTTGCGGATGATCGTGAATTTACAGACATTCCTGAACTGGCCTATTCACTACACGCCCACGGACATTGGACACTAGGTACTCTAGGCGACCTCGATGCAATACTCGGTTACAGTTGGCGTGACGGCGTTCAGCCCGTTACTAACCAAAGCGAATTACTTTATCAAGATTCGTTCGGCCTTTGGAATGCAACACTCACACTGACAGCTGACTCCGGTTGGAGCCTAGCGCTGGAAGGGAAGAATCTCACCGACAAAGTCTACCGCACCACTGGCTACGACCTTCGCGACAGTAGCTTCCCCATTGTGACCGCGTACTACGGTGACCCCCGTACGGTGACATTACGCGCCGGTTATAACTTTTAAATCCTTTGCCTCTTAACGCGCCTCTTAGACCATCTAAAGGCGCGTCTTTTTTTTGATGCAGCACCTCTTAGTACGCTCCTTGGATTTTCTAAGGGCGTGCATTTTTTATTACGCTTTACATTAATTCCACAAAATATAACCGTTTTACAATATCCACAGATATAATTCTCGACCAGACAGTATTTTAATTAGCTCAGCAACCAACCGTCACAATGCAATAAGCCAACCGAATTAGGAGAAACCGTATGTCCCTTTTGGTCCCCCAAGGCGCTCTCACCATTCCCTCCATACTAAAACATGCCGAATCTATTTTTCATGACAAAGAAGTGATCTCCATTGATACAAATGGAAACACGATACGCAGCACTTACGCACAAGTTGCTGTACGTTGTAGAAAATTGGCCAATGCCCTACAGCGATTAAATGTCGGGCAAGGCGATACGGTTTCCACCTTCGCCTGGAATGACCAACGACATTTAGAAAGCTATTTTGCAATTCCCGGTTTAGGCGCCATTTGCCATACCGTTAATCCACGACTCTATATCGACCAGATTCAATACATATTAAATGACGCGAAATCGAAATGGCTTTTTGTTGATCCGCAATTTATCCCCATGCTATTACCCATTCTCGATTCACTCAGTGGATTAAATGGCATTGTTGTTTTGGGCAGCGCTGACTCACTTGAAGAAATCGATACTGCAGCACATAAAAACCTGGCCTGGCATGACTACGAAAGTTTGATCCAGAACGAAGCGGAAACCATCACCTGGCCGGAATTTGACGAAAACACCCCAAGCTCCTGCTGCTACACATCCGGCACCACAGGCAACCCCAAAGGCGTTTTATACAGCCACCGCTCCACAGTCATACACAGTCTCGCGCTATCACTTCCCGACGCAGCATCACTGTCCTCAGGGGACAATCTTCTCGTTGTCGTGCCTATGTTCCATGTTAATGGCTGGAGTCTCCCCTATGCCGCGGCCATGACCGGAGCCAAATTAGTACTGCCCGGAAGATTTATGGGAGACGGGAAAAAACTTGCCGAAATTATAAAACAAGAAAACGTAAATGCCGCTGCAGGCGTACCAACCGTTTGGCAAAGCTGGGTCAACCATATGCAGCAACAGGAAACCGATCCCAACTTCTCCATGCGTGTATTAATTGGCGGTGCAGCGTGTTCCGAAAAATTACGCAGCGCATTGGAAGACCAGGGTTGTCACGTAAGGCTTGCCTGGGGAATGACAGAAACTTCTCCTATGGGAACAATTAATCGCGGTGATAACCATGACCATACCCTATCGCCAGGCACTCCAGTTTTCGGAGTGGAGCTGCGCATTGTCGATGAAAGCGGAAGCCAACTTCCACACGACGGGAAAGCCTGCGGAGAACTGCAAATTAAAGGCCCATGGGTAGTTCGCGGCTATATCGGGCAGGATAATCCCGATGAATTTAGCGAGGACGGCTGGTTTAGCACCGGAGATGTTGCCAACATTCATCCGGATGGATATATGCACATTACGGATAGGGCTAAAGACGTCATCAAATCAGGGGGAGAATGGATTAGCTCATCAATACTGGAAGAAATTGCATCCAGCCATCCCAACGTAGTCTCCGCCGCCGTGATTGCAACGCCTCACCCCAAGTGGGATGAAAGGCCACTGCTCCTAGTGGTTCCACAAAATAAAGAAGATTTTAATGCCGATCAATTATTGCAATGGTTTGATGGCAAAGTGGCGAAATGGTGGAAGCCTGACGGCGTCAAACTTATCGAGTCATTGCCATTAACCGCAACGGGTAAAGTCGATAAAAAAGCATTGCGATCGGAATACGCGTAAAACAACTATTTTCTATTAGTACCCAAACCCAAACCGTAGGGTGGAAAAGCCGAAGGCGTCTTCCACCGTTAACGAAACTGAACCGCCCCCTCAAAATCTTTTTCCCAGAGGGAGCGGCGCTACCAGATTGTAACGGTTTGCAATTAAGAGAAACGGTATATCGGAGCTCGTTGTGCTGAGGCGGTTGTGCTGAAGCGGTTGTGCCGAAGCGGTTATCGAGGAGACAAAGCCGAGCAGTTGCCGAATAGACGCCGGTTTATGGATGGGCACTAACTATCGCCAGCAGTCAGTACAAATATTTTCAAACTGTCTACTGCCCAAACTAACAACTCTATAGAAGGATGCAGACGAACATGCTAATTGAAAAACTCAAATCACAATGCGGACAAAAAATTCACGAAAGCGCTTGGTTTAAAATAACCCAAGAAAAAATTAATCAATTTGCACTGGCGACGAATGATCACCAGTGGATACATACCGACCCAGAGCGTGCAAAAACGCAATCTCCCTTTGGCGGCACAATTGCCCACGGCTATCTGACGCTATCCCTATATTCACACCTCCGCGGTCTCGCCGATACGGACAACCCTCCCTATCCAGGCGTCGAGCAAATGATTAACTACGGCATTAACAAATTACGCCTAATGAATCCTGTGAAGGTCAACGCACACGTAAAAGGCACGACCACACTGCTCGCCGCCGAGGAATCCAAACACGGTATCCGTATCACAGAAGAATTTACCGTTCACATTCAAGGCGAGGAAAAACCGGCAATGGTTGGTGAATTGCTAGTACTACTTAATTAAGCAATTAAATAACTACTGTCAGATAGCACGGTTTAAGACAAAAGCCTACTGGGCGATTTTCCGCCCAACTCACTTCACATCTCTGCTCCCTGCTCTTGTTTTGGCTTAATAAATCCGCTCTCTACTCTCCGACCCACAACGTTATTGATTTTTCCCTTGCTACCGTAGGGTGGAAAAGCGAAGCGCCTTCCACCATTTCCCAATACCAAACGACAGCTGATCATCTCTTAGTTGAAAAATCCGATCATTAATTAGCGCCGAGCCATAAACAGGGTCGTAGCGAGTACGAATTATGATAGTTTTTAATAGGAGTAAATACAGGCTGGGCTATCGATGCCGGAAGGCGCTTCGCTTTTCCAGCCTACAATCTTAGGCAATAACACTCAAATCAACAGCGTTGCCCCTCTGCCCCCGCCCCATACATTAAAAAAGATCGCCAAGCGCCATGCTGATAATCGCGCCACCTGGTGAAATTTCACTCTGCAAACACTGTTTTCTGATTTAATGCACAGACAAAATCAATGGAGTACCATACGATTCACCCCAAACAACGCGATGAATCTCCGCGTACAGACTCTCCAGTATTAAACACTTTGCGCCCCAAGCGTTTGAGCGCGAATAATCGCCACACAACCTGATCAGGAAACCAACATGGGTACTCGATACAATAACGTCCTCGAAAAAATTGGTAACACCCCCGTTATCCGCATCAATAAACTCGGCCCCAGCAACGTCAATATATTTGCCAAAGTTGAAGCCTTTAACCCGATGGGTTCGGTAAAAGATCGGCTTGCACTTGGGGTAATCGAAGACGCCGAACGTAGCGGTGAGTTGAAACCTGGCCAAACTGTCGTCGAAGCCACCAGTGGCAACACAGGTATCGGCTTGGCGATGGTATGTGCGCAAAAGGGCTACCCACTGGTTATCACTATGGCTGAGTCCTTCAGCGTTGAGCGCCGTAAACTGATGCGCTTTTTGGGAGCCAAAGTTGTCCTCACTCCCGCAGCCGAAAAAGGCACAGGAATGGTCAAAAAAGCTAAAGAACTCGCCGAAGCAAACGGCTGGTGGCAATCAAAGCAATTTGAAAACGCTGCCAATGCAGACATGCATGAAAAAACCACTGCCCGCGAAATCATGAACGACTTTGACGATATCTCACTCGACTACTGGGTAACAGGCTTCGGCACCAGCGGCACTCTTACTGGCGTGTCTCGCGTATTAAAAGCCGAAAGCCCCAACACCAAAATCATTGTCTGCGAACCCGATAACGCTAAAATATTAAGCAGTGGCATTGCGCAAGAGCGTGCCGCCGATGGCTCACCCGACAAAACCCATCCAGACTTTACCCCGCACCCCATGCAGGGCTGGACGCCAGACTTTATCCCGCTATTAGCAGACGAAGTGCTTGAACATTCCCGTATCGATAGTTATTTACCTATCGAAGCTGCAATGGCAATGAAGTGTTCACAAGACTTAGCGCAAAAAGAAGGGATCTTTGTGGGGATATCAGCTGGGGCTACTTTGGCTGGAGCTTTGAAGATCGCTGAAACAGCACCAGACGGTTCCAACATTTTATGCATGCTACCGGATACCGGTGAACGCTACCTCAGCACGCCATTATTTAAAGACGTAGAAGCAGAAATGAATGAGGAAGAAGTGGCGCTTTCGAATTCAACGCCAGGGTATCAATTCTAAATATTGACCAAGGATATAAGAGGCACCGCAAGCAGGAAATAGCGGTGCCTGTTTTTTCCCCGTTCCCCGTTCCCCGTTTCCCGTTTCCCGTTTCCCGTCACCCGTCACCCGTCACCCGTCACCCGTCACCCGTCACCCGTCCAAACATCTACCACACTTACAATAAATCACCCTTTTTCCACGACTCAGTATAAAACGCGGCGACAAGCGAATATTGATAATAGCTAGAACATGTTGTGAGGTAGTCTTTGATCCAATACCGAATAGAACCAGCCTGATCATCCGCCTTCGCTCCGGCGCCTTCCGAATCAGACAAAAGATCTTGGGCCAAAGCAGAAAAACAACATGTCACCACATATTGGGATTCTGTCGACTTGGTTTCGTCAACAACGGTAATTTTAAGGGTAGAACTACTCTTATCCCAGCCCAGCATGAAATACATTGAATCGTCATGAATGTTCAAATGCAAAAAGCTCGTCGCCTTCTCAACACACTCGCCAAGCCCCTCTTTAATACTGCTCTCTTCAGCACTATCAACGACCGCAGCGTAAATAAGATGCTCACCAACTGTTTTTTCTTCCCAATCTAAATTCATTCTTTTACTCAATACACGTTCATAATAACGGCCATTATACCGCGAGATAACGCCTAAAACCTCTTAACTTCCGACCTAGGGCACAAAACACCAACCCCACCATAATCAAACAGGCACCGACACCCTCGTAATAACCCAGCTGCTCATCAAGAACAATGCTCGACGTAAAAATCCCAACCACCGGAATAAGAAGGGCAAAGGGCGTAACGGAGGCCGCTGAATAGGACTTTAATAACTTACCCCACATGGCAAAGGCCACCAAAGTTGCCATATAGCTCACAAACGCCAGAACACCCCAGGCTCTGCCACTAGCGGCCAACACAATCTCAAGAGGATCAGAACTTTCTGTAAATAAGGATAAACACAGCAACGGTAATGGCGGAATGAGGCAAACCCAAACCATAAAATGCAGCAGGTTCACATCACCGATTGTTTTCATAATGAGATTAGAAACCGCCCAAAATAACGCAGCGAGCAAAATCAAACCTAAACCCAGTAAAGTAATATTACCGCCGGTATCGACCACAAAAAAACTAAAACCTAGCACCGCGACACCCATGCCAAACATTTGAATTCGACCAATCGACTCTTTGAATATAAACACGCTGAGCCCAATAGTGAGGAATACCTGGGCCTGTAAAATTAGAGAAGAAATTCCCGCCGAAGCTTCTGACTTCATCGCCAAAAACAACAAACTAAACTTGAGAACCCCTAGAAACACCCCCACGCCCACCACGTTCCAAATGGACGTTTTCGGAAATGGGATAAAAAACACGGCCGGTATCGCAACCACAGTAAAACGAAGTGCGCCAAATAAGATCGGTGGAAATTCCTCTAGGCCAATTTTTATAAAGGAAAAATTAGTCCCCCAAATGAGGATCACAAGCAGGGCCAAACAAATATCTCTGAGCTTCACCAGAAAATGCTACATATCGGAATTTGCGCCACTATTGCATTTACCGATTCAGCTTTCAATCACCTCAGATCAACAAGGTAAGGGGGACGGGTAACGGGGGACGGGTACGGGGACGGGGGACGGGGGACGGGGGACGGGGTACGGGTAACTGAGTACCGAGGCCTAATACAGCCCCAGTCTCTCATAGAGCAATAAAAATCAGGGGTAAGCCCTGATCAGGTGGGGCAGATACCCTCCAACAAGGCAAAGGAGCAGGAATAGCAGACACAGAAAAACAGTCAGGCGCTTACCTGACTGTTTCTAAAAATTCTTGGGGATTTTGTCTAAGACAGAATACAACCGAAGGCTTGGAGCATCAAAGAACGATGGTTTTGCCTATAAGGTCGGATTAGCGGTTAGAATCCGACGGGAATTGCTGGTTTGACGCATCAACGGCTTGACCCGCCTTTTCACGCTGTATGCGTTGATATATCTCTTCTCTGTGTACGGCCACTTCTTTTGGCGCGTTTATGCCAATCCGGACTTGGTTACCTTGTACACCTAAAACCGTCACAGTGACGTCATCATCGATCATTAAGCTTTCGCCGATACGACGAGTTAAAATCAACATACTACTTTCACCTTTTAAATCACTGTCAAACAAAATTAGTCACTGGGCACGCCAAGTGAAATTGTAAAGCCGCTGCATACGGCTAGCATACACGATATGCTCTTAGAGCATACTATTTTAACCTCATTCTACACATTAGCCGGTTTCGATGTCGACTATGCCATGGTCTTTAGGCGCCCATTACCCGTATTATTGGGGTCTTTATCGCATCCATCGCTTATTTGGCACCGGTCTAACCACTATAAAACTACCATACAATCAGATCAGCCAATCAATGACCGCAAAGAGATAATTGTTGAGGCCTCTACGGGGCGGGAATATACCGTAGCAAGCACAATCTTGCCATGCCGATATCGTTATCTTTATCCCACGAAGAAAAAAAATTAGCGCTTTACGTCACATTTTAGCGATTTCACCCATTTTCGAAGCCCCTAGCGGCGCTCCAATCAACATTTACCACTCAGCCCTGGGGCGATACTCGGTGTCGGTAAGTAATCACAAACTTTTCCTTACAAATTAAACACTTACCAAACCGGCAAACACGGTCTTTGTTAGCTAAATTGTATATAGAAGACAAGTAAGCGCTCACCGCAGGCTCTAATCAGGAAATACTTAACAATGAAAATACCTTGGAGAAAGCCTCAATTTATACTGCTTTCGGTTCGACACGACGAATCACAGTGATAAATTCTCAGTCCATCATAGATATTATCGATAAATTTTCAGGCTTCATCGGCCGCAGTGTCGCTTGGCTAACCCTGTTAATGGCCATCCTCGCCTTCCTCGTCGTTCTTTTACGCTACGCTTTTAACTTCGGATCAATTGCCCTGCAAGAATCCGTTATTTACACGCAAGCTTTGGTGTTCCTCTTAAGTGCAGCCTACATTCTTAAGCAAGACGACCACATTCGAGTAGATGTTCTCTATCGAAACTTTACTCCTAGAACTCGCGCATGGATAAATAGCATCGGCACCATTATCTTTCTCTTCCCAATATGCGGGTTTATTTTCCTTGTAAGCCTCGGTTACGCAGGCCTGTCATGGCAAATTAGAGAGACTTCGCCAGAACCAAACGGCCTACCCGCTATTTACATCCTAAAAGCCTTAATACCTCTATTTGCATTCACTCTGTTTTTACAGGGGTTAGCGGAATGCCTCCGCAATGCGATGATCCTATTTGAAAAGACGGTTGAAGATGTCTGATCTCATCCCTCTTTTTTTGTTTTTGACTGTCTGCGGCACCTTAATGCTCGGCTACCCAGTGGCATTCACCCTAGCGGGAACATCGCTATTGTTTGCCAGCTTCGGGATTATATTCGGCGGTTTTGACCCCTCCCTTCTTAAAACCATTCCCGATCGCCTGTTCGGCATTATGACTAACGTAAGCCTAACAGCCGTCCCCTTATTCATCATGATGGGGACAACCTTAGAACGCTCAAAAATTTCAGAAGAATTGCTCGAAAGTATGGCTATTCTTTTTAGCGGCATAAAAGGAGGGCTCGGAATTTCGGTTATCTTAGTCGGAACCTTACTCGCCGCCAGCACAGGAATTGTTGGCGCTACGGTGATAACAATGGGGTTAATGTCACTTCCCACCATGCTGAAAGCTGGGTATAGCCCCTCACTCGCCACAGGAACAATTTGCGCAACCGGAACTTTGGGACAGATTATCCCCCCCTCTATCGCATTAATTTTATTGGGTGACGTTTTATCAAGGTCCTATCAGCAAGTACAGATGGATATGGGCATTTTCAACGCAGAACCCATTTCGGTTGGCGATTTATTTATTGGCGCTGTTGTTCCAGGCATAATCTTAGTTGTTGCTTACATTACCTATATGCTGCTTGTCGCTATATTCAAACCCAATGCAGCACCAGCGAACAAGGCCGACCTCCATATTTCACCCCTTGCAGTATTGAAGAGCGTATTCCCACCCCTCACACTCATAGTACTTGTACTCGGCTCTATTCTCAGCGGTAAAGCCACAACAACGGAAGCGTCAGCCGTCGGGGCAATCGGCGCATTTCTAATCGCCGGATTAGAAAAAAAATTAAACATCCAAATGATAAAAAGTATTGCCCTATCAACCGCGAAAATAACCACCATGGTTTTCACCATCGTCATTGGCGCATCTTTGTTTTCATTGGTGTTTCGTGGCTTTGGAGGAGAAGAGTTTATTTCCCACATTTTTGAGCAATTACCCGGTGGGCTATTCGGTGCAACCCTTATGGTTATGCTTATCATTTTTTTATTAGGGTTTATCCTCGACTTTATCGAGATAACTTTTGTAGTAGTCCCCTTAGTCGCGCCAGCATTATTAACCATGGGGATGGACCCATTACTGCTTGGCATTTTGATTGCCATTAATTTACAAACATCTTTTTTAACACCGCCCTTTGGTTATGCCCTTTTCTACCTGCGAAGCGTTACGCCCGACTCCATTCCCACTAGCGCAATCTATAAAGGTGTTATTCCGTTTATTGCCATACAACTTATGTTATTGATTCTCGTTGCGCTTTTCCCTCAACTTGTAACTTGGTTACCGGGGAAGATGTAAAAAACGGGGGACGGGGGACGGGGGACGGGGGACGGGGGACGGGGGACGGGTGATTTTATTCGCGGGTTTTACTATTGGCAAAGTCGGTAATTTTATAATACTCCCACGCCTGTTTTTTGAAGGTGTTATAGGATTGATACACCTCATTAAACTGCGCATCTTCTGCAGCCATTTCTTTTAACATAAGCTCACTTTCTTTACGCAAAGCCATCAGAACTTCATCCGGAAAGTTTCGCACTTCAACGCCGTGCTCTTCGACTAAAAATCGAAGTGCTTCGTGATTACGCGCGGTATATTCATTCATCATATCTTGATTAATTTGACGCGTGGCTTGCACAACAATTTGCTGTAAATCTGCAGGAAGAGCTTCGAAGGCTTGCTTATTGTAGGTAACTTCTAACACACCGCTCGGTTCATGCCAGCCGGGAGCATAATAATACTTTGCCGCTTTGTGCAAGCCAAAGGCAAGGTCGTTGTAGGGGCCTATCCACTCCGTTGCGTCAATCACACCCGTTTTAAGCGCGGTAAACAGCTCACCACCAGGTATGGTTACCGGCTGCCCGCCTACACGTTTCAAGACCTCGCCGCCAAGCCCCGGCATACGCATTTTTAAACCTTTTAAATCTTTAACCGTATTAATTTCCTTATTAAACCAGCCGCCCATTTGTGGCCCAGTATTTCCACCTGGGAAAGGTATCAGATTAAAGGGCTCATATATTTTCTGCCAAAGTTCCAGACCACCCCCATAGTAAAACCAACTATTGTGCTCAAGGACACTCATACCAAAAGGTATAGCAGTAAAAAAAGGTGCCGCTCGAATTTTACCTTTCCAATAGTAAGAGACAGAGTAACCCGCTTGTACGCTGCCACTGGAAACCGCATCAAACACTCCCAATGCGGGAACCAACTCTCCAGCACCATGCACCTTGATAATCAGACGACCACCGCTTGCTAAACGTATCGCCGTTGAAAGATTATCAGCACCAGAACCTAAACCTGGGAAGTTTTCAGGCCATGACAACACCATATTCCAATGGTAAACCTTCCCATCGATTATAGAGTCTGACTGTTCGGAAATTTCGTGGTGATTACTTTTCTCAACGACGAGCAGTGAAAAGACACCCACCAATGCCGCAAGCAAAAGTAAGATAACTGCGGGCCTATAATCTCTCGTTGTCGTCATATTAGGATGAAAATGGCGCGATACACATACTGATCGATTGATGAACAACTACCCTACAAGCATAACTCATGCCTCAAGATCTGCACTTCACAATGTCCACCGTAAAAGGACATTAAAAAGACAAGCCTATTAAACGACAGCCAAAACGGATTAAAGCGTATAAAGGGGGCAAAAACAAAATCAATCACGCCAAATAAAGCCATAAAGAACAATCGATTTGAGTTTCGACAAGCGTAGACCGTATAACCACAAGCTGCTGTAAAGCAGGGGCTAAACAACAGTGGTTGGACCATTACAAGTGGGATAGACAGGTCAAGCGCGCAGGACAACTCGCTCGTCATACAAAAGCACCACGAAACACCGTTAACTACATTGTCTTTTATACTGGTTTTCACCAAATAGAAATTTGGTCATCCCTCGACCAGGTGGTACGACTTATTGCATAACACCAAAGCGAAAAGGTTTATTGCCTTTGTCCTGTCCATTGTTTTTCGCTGGCATCAATTTGACCTTTCTCGCCACTAGCCCACTCTTTTCAGGATGGCATTCGAACTCAACTTGCACACCAACTTTCAAAAACTGGCAATTAAGAAGGTCCGACTTCCTGACCATAATATCCGGTCCTTCGCCATTTTCCAGAAATCCAAAATCTTTATCACGAAACCATTTTTTTACTACTGTATTCAAACCAATACCACCATTTTTAACTTCCGCCATCTTTTGCGATGATGCATTTTAGTATTTAATTCCACTATTCACCACAGTCGAATAGTAAAATCGTTTCCCATTAACAAAACTTAAGAACTTGTCTATTGATAACTCACTGCACAGCTGAATACTTTGTGTCATCAAAGTCATTCAAACTCGATTAAGACCTTTCCATAAGGGTCAATCTTTAAGCACTTCAGGCCAATTTTTATCCGCTTTTTTTATTTTATTTTCGTAATCGCCTAGCCATTTTTTGAACGATCGACGGTTATTATTTAAATAAAGCTTACCATCGACGATCTTCCAGTTATTCGGTCTGGGTGCCGTAACAAAACCGTGCGAAACAGCAAAGGCACAATAGCCTCCATATTGGGGGGCATATTTATCTGGAGCCACACTAAAAGCCTTGCGATTTTCTTCAGAGCTAAATCTCCATGTGGCCCCCTTCCATTGAACCGTAAACTCATTCGAACCTTTAACGGCCTTAGCGTTTTCAGACAGGGAAAAGTAAGCAACCACATCCACTCCCTTAACAGCCCCTTTTGAGCGATACGAATAAATCTCAGGGTCATCGGCAATCGCGACCGAGCAATACCCCACGAGTGAAAACAGTAGGGCCACAATGCCACACCGAGCTTTCATTTTTAAATAGATCCTTTTACCGAACGATTCAGCCATGACCTGAGATTTACGCCCCATCACGGCCGAATATTGAATTTTTCGCTGAAAATCATTTCACTGAGAACCACTTCGCAGAAATCCATCTGAGACCATTTACCGAGCCACAACCCTAGTAACAGCTGTGCTGAGTTGATCGAATACGAATAAAAACCTATTTTTCAGAGTTAAGCCAGAGTCAAACATGAGTCAAGGCCGACGGCCTCTGTAGTAAGTATAGTGTATAACATAGAATTGTGAGCTGTATTCCAACATTCCATTCACTAGAACGCCGTTCAAATCAATTCCTCGTTTCTTTATAGCTCTTGACCTTACTCCCTTCCCCTTTTACACCTTTACCTTCTTTACCTAAAGCATAAGACAAAAGGCATATACCCATCATCCCGCATGACCCGGAAACCCTCGGTCAACACATCAGAAAAACGAACATTCCTTCCAGGAACCTCAGCATTGATAGCGGTAGCGCTCAATGCTCTATATTTTAACTTATACCTGCAGTCTGCCAGACTCTAGGATGTTGTTAGCCTCTGACCAAGCCTCGACCACTTAGCGAAGTCACTAGAATCTAGATTCGTGCGGCACCATAGCCATAATCCAAGCCATGTTATCAGACACAAATTTTTTGTCTGTAGCGCTCGCTTTCTCAGCCGCAATCGTCATTTCCCGCGTCCGCTCCATATTTTTTTTAAGGGAAGCTTCCATACTGCTAATCAACGATTCAGGCATATTTTGCTTCTTCATGTTATCGATATTTTGTTCAAGTGATTTAAGCATGCTTTTCATATCCATACCCGCAGGCATTTTTTCCATTCGCACACTAAACAATCCCCCCATCAAACGAATCGAAACATCATAAAACTCCTCAAGATTTTTAAAGCCAGAAGCCGATAATAGTTTTTTAACATCAGGATAGGCTTTCGATGACGATATAAATTGAATGGCCTTGTCTTGATCGGTAATCCCAAACGTTTCACTTTCAGTAAAAATCTTCGGGTATTTTGCTTCTAGAACTTCCATTTGCTCTGTCAGTGAATATAAAGACGTCACCACCTCCTTACTTAAAGGCTTATCTGCCGCCCATAGCATAGGGGAAACAAACACGATAGCCAGCAGTAAATACTTCATACATTCTCCAGAGAATACGGATTTTTGAGTTCGCGTTTACAGTTTAATCGACTCGACTACTAAAGCATCTGACTAACAATACCCGGGCAATACTTCAGCAAAGTTGGGTCGTTAAGTTAGAGCGCTTTCCAAGCTTCGTCAACGACCAAAGCCTGCTGGAGAACAAAGATGAGAAGCCCGTCAGGTTATGTGGACTCATTACAGCCCCCGAACAAACAAATATAAAACGGGGTTACGGGTTACGGGTTACGGGTTACGGGTTACGGGTTACGGGTTACCAAAACACCTTACCTTAGAATGGCTATCCATCGCCACAGCCTCAGAATATCGGCCAAAGCCCCTGCTACATAAGTTAAGGCGCACGCCTTTAATACCTGGCGAATAGCCGGTAGGTATTCCTCCGGAACATAACCTTCTTCCAAAATCGGCAAGGCTTTTTTAAAGCTCGCATCATATTCTTCAGGCAGTATCGCGACATACATCAGCACCGAAGCCAGCATGGTGACAATGCCAATAACCCCGGTCAAAATGGCCACATGAGGGACCCTAAATATGGCGCCAACAATCGGCATACTCATTAACAAATAGACGCCATAATGTTGTATTTTCTGAGCCTTACCTAAGTACTTACCCCGCAGCAAGCTCACTGCTTCCTTACGATTAAACTGTATTGCATGCCCGACTTCATGGGCCGCTACCGCAACGGCAGAAAGTGATTTTCCGTGGTAAACATCCGGGCTCAAACTCACCACGTTTCGGCTAGGACTATAATGGTCTTTTCCTTCTTCCCCTTCTTCTACCGTCACGTCAATTAAGTCGAACCGTTTGAGTAAATGGTTCGCCAACTCCCCCCCCGTACCCGGCATCCCCTCTAGCGGTTTATGATGTTTTTTTAAAATATACCTGACCCACAGATGAGGCCCGTAAACCAAGGCAACAATTGCGACTAGCGGAACAACAAAAATCATATTACAACCTAATATCCATTAAGCATTACAAGGGGTAAGCATTAGCAACAGATAATCTAAATCGTCCCTCCACTCACCACCTGGCCCTTTCTCATTTTAACTTTATACTTAAAAAGCACCCTAAAAACGAACTTACCTGAACCCTCGAGAGCCTTCATGACCCTCATGCCCGTAACTTTACAAGACATCGAACAAGCGCGCTCCCGTTTAGGCAACTTTATTGCGATGACGCCCTGCCCAGAATCGATTCCATTGTCAGAGATTACCGGCGCCAAAATTTACTGCAAGATGGACTGCCTACAACGCACGGGCAGCTTTAAAGAACGTGGCGCTCGAAATGCGTTGCTTCTTCTCAGTGACGAGAATAAAGCAAAGGGCGTCATTGCGGCGTCTGCCGGAAACCATGCGCTAGGGCTGGCTTACCACGGCTCACTTCTGAATATTGCAGTAACCGTCGTCATGCCAGAAGCCGCTCCCTTGATAAAAATCACAAGCTGCCAAAAGCTGGGCGCTCAGGTTATTTTATGCGGTAACTCCTTCCAAGAAGCGCGGGACAAGGCCGATGAACTCGCAGCAACGCAAGGCTTGTCTTATATTCATGGCTATGACGACCCCGCGGTTATCGCAGGCCAAGGCACGATGGCCCTAGAAATCCTAGAACAAGTGCCCGACCTTGACGCTATCGTATGTCCGATTGGCGGAGCCGGACTTATCGCAGGCATCTCCGTTGCCATTAGAGCGTTAAAGCCCCAAGTAAAAATCATTGGTGTCGAAGCCGAAGCCACCGGCAGCTTTCAAGCCGCGATAAAAGCCAACGGCCCCGTATTTTTACAAGTAAAGCATACCCTTGCCGATGGTCTCGCCGTTAATATCGTCGGCAAAAATGCCTTCGCATTAGCGAAGGATAAAATTGATCAGATCATTACCGTTAGTGAGGATGAAATCGCCCTCGCAATTCTACGTAACGTAGAGCTAGGAAAAGATGTCATTGAAGGTGCTGCAGCCTCAACGCTAGCGGCATTCCTATCTGGCCAGCTCGCACATTTGGCGAATAAAAAAGTCGTACTGCTCTACTGCGGAGGAAATATTGATCCTATTATACTCAGCCGCGTTATCGAAAAAGGCTTAGTCGCAGATGGTCGAATGTGCCGATTCACCGCGGTTATCAGCGACCGACCCGGCGGGCTCGCCAGCCTAGCCAAAGCCATTGCATCGACCGGCGCCAGCATCAAAGATATTTCTCATGATCGAGCGTTTGCAGGCCCCGATGTAACGGCTGTAAATTGCCTTTGCACCGTCGAAACACGGGACCGAGCGCACCTACAAGAACTGCTGACCACACTGAAAAAAAGTGGCGTTACAATATTGCCCGTATAACCGCCATACATATTAATATCTCCGTTTCTTCTGACAAAAACTCCCCCGCCCCCAAAAAAGAATAACCCTTATTAATATGCAATCAAAACCCTCCGATGGCTGTCTCCATGCCTTGCGCTCACTGGGCACGCAAACTACGCTTAAATTTTACTCTACTTAAAATGACTCCCGACTCTTATCGGGCTATGTGTGCGATGTGAATCAAAAGAAACAACGTGTTCTGATTGTTGACGATGAACCCCTCATCATTGCCATACTGGAAAGAGCACTTCAGTCCTTTGTCGAAGTGGTGTCTGCTGCAACAGGAGAGCAGGCCCTCGATATTGCGCGCAGTAAGCCCGCTCCTGACCTTATATTGTTGGACGTCGGCCTCCCCGATATGGACGGCCACGAAGTCTGCGGCTTACTCAAAAGCCACCACAGTACAGTTGACATTCCCGTTATATTCACCACAGCCCGCGATCTGACAGAAGATGTCACCAGCGGCTTTGAAGTCGGTGCCACAGACTATATTACAAAGCCATTCAACATCCCGATAACCATCGCTCGCATTCGTGCTCATCTAGAAACACGACGCCTCCACCACGAAATTCAGCAGCAAAACCTACATCTAGACCTATTGGTACAACAAAGAACCCTATCCCTAGAAAAAGAAATGCGTAGCCGCCGAGAAGCTGAAAAACGCACACTTTATCGCGCTCACCACGATGAGCTCACCGGGCTGCCACATGTCTCTCTTCTGCGAACAGCCGTGTCCAACTTACTTCGTACCAGCCCAGGTAAACCCTTCGCAATTGCCCTCATTATGCTTAACGGGTTTCAGGAGATTAATAATACGCTAGGCCACCAACATGGCAATAAAGTACTCAAGCAACTGAGCCAAGATTTAAGCCTGGCTAGCCGCTCAATACACGGCGCACTTAATGTTGAAAACGAAGGAGACGTTGCATTTATCACCCGCTTAGATGGCGTCACATTTACCCTCGCTTTTGTATGCCCGGCTGGAGAGCAAGCCGCACTAGAAGAAATAGCGAAACTACTACTCGTGCTGGAAACGCCTATCGACTACCAAGGCATGTCATTAAACGTCAGCGGAAATATTGGGCTCGCCATGTCGCCTTATCACGGCAATGATATGGATACGCTATTGCGTCGCGCCCATATAGCACAAGAATTGGCGCAACAGAAGCAGCCTCACGTTTCCATGTATACGGAAGAAATTGACCCCTATAGCGAACGACGCTTATCGTTAATGGGAGAGCTTAAGAACGCGATTCAAGAAAGTCATTTGTCACTTTATTATCAACCACAAATTGATATAAAAACAAAACGAATCGCTAACATAGAAGCCCTTCTGCGTTGGCAACACCCCGAACACGGTTTTATTCCGCCCGACGATTTTATTCCACTCGCCGAACAAACAGGGGTGATAAAGCCCCTTACAGAATGGGTGCTAAACGAAGCCCTACGACAAAACGTTGCATTCAACCGACTAGGGCATAGGCTGGATATCAGCATCAACCTATCCGCACGTAATCTTCGCGAACCCGATTTAGTTGATACAGTACTTGCCGTGCTTAACCAGTACGACCTTCAACCTTCCAGGCTCGTTCTCGAAGTAACCGAAACCGCAATGATGCTAAACCCACAGGAGTCATTGAAAACTCTTCACCAGTTGCATGAAGCAGGCATCCAGATTTCCATTGATGACTTTGGCACCGGGTATTCGTCTCTCGGACACCTCAGAAATCTTCCGGTCAACGAAGTCAAAATTGATCGCTCCTTCGTAATGGAAATGATGGTCAGACAATCCGACCAGATTTTGGTGAAAACAGTCATCGATTTAGCGCGCAACCTAAATTTACGTGTCGTCGCTGAAGGCGTTGAAAATGCCAACACTTTAGAAGCTCTGGGTGAAATGGGTTGTGACATCGCGCAGGGCTATCATCTGTGTCGCCCAATCCCCGCTACAGAACTGCTCGAATGGTTCAAGCAGTACGGAACATAATCCATGTACAGTGCTTCTAGTTCAGAATACTTAAAACTCCTCGAACAACTCAGCCAGACCATCGAGCTTAGCGATGTTCTGGATCTATGCGGAAAAGTATTAAGATCCGACTGCCACATTGACGGCTACCTCATCAACCTTATTAGCTGGGACGAAAAATTCCTCGTATGCCGAAAAATAGAACTCCCCGGAGCATTTAAAGGTGTTGAATCCGCCTATGCCGAATTTCGATACTCGCTAACAGAAGAGAACTCGGTGGTGACGTCCTATCTCAATAATAAAGTCGTCAGGCTCAGCAAAGACACCATTCAACAAGAGCCAGAAGTTATTCAAGTTCGATTTAATCGCTGGAAAATGAACGAAATGGCTGTTCTTCCCATTCCCACAGCCAATCCTGATGTACCACAGGGCGCCATATTATTATTCGTCAATAAAGGGCGACTTACGGAAGACACGCTCACGAAAGTCTCCGAGTTATTGAGCGTATTTTCAAAGCCCATTAATAACGCACGCCGTTATGCAAAATTGAGACAGCGAGAAGGCATCGTCAAAGCCGCAGCAGCAGAACAAAAGCGTTTTTTAAGTATGGTAACAGACGTTACCGAGCGGCTAGATACCGCACAGATTTACCAAATTATTACACGCGAGTTTTTAACCTGGTGGAATTTTGATATGAGTGCCGTCTGGATGAAGGACGACGACGAACTCAACTTGCGAATTTTAACCTACCGTTCACCCTCCCACAAAAAACTCCACGCCAAACTCGACGAGTATTACAGGAGTATTAGCTTCAAACTCGAAGCGGCCGATTCTGCCACTTCAATGTCTTTTTTGAACAATCAACACATCTATTTTCATGATGCTATCAAAGTCATGAGTTTACCGATGGCAGACAAAGATCGCTTAGCACTAGAAATCATCAAAACCCCCCGTACATTTTTATTTGTTCCCATTCGCCGACAAGATAAACCCATTGGTATGCTATGGCTTTTCTCTGTGGATGATACCGTCGAAATAACAGAAAACAATGTCGCTCTGGTTGAATCGGTAACCAGTGTTGTCGGCACAGCCGTTGGCAATGCTCAGCTATATTCCACAGTTGAAAAACAGCGCTATGAAATTGAAACCGCACTCAACAAACTCAAAAATACACAGGTTCAGCTGCGCGAAGCCGAGCAAGCCAAGCTTGCCGCCGTTGTACAAGCAAAAGAAGCCGCCGAAGCTTCAACTTTAGCGAAAAGCGCATTTGTGGCAAACACCAGCCATGAAATTCGTACGCCACTCACCGCCATTATGGGGTTTGCTGAGACGCTACTGGACACCTCCCCCGCCAATAGCGATGCTGAAAGGTGGTCATCGTTTATTTTACGTAACAGCCGGCACTTACTCGGTTTAATTAATGATATTCTCGATGCCTCAAAAATTGAAGCCGGAAAAATCGAAGTCGAACACATTTCTTTTGCCCCGCTCGATTTAATTCTGGACATTGAAGCCACCATTATTATGCTGAGCCAGGAGAAAGACCTCGCCTTCAATATTGAATATATCTTCCCATTTCCAGACCGTATTACGGGAGACCCCACACGACTGAGACAGGTATTGCTCAACCTGCTCAATAATTCCGTTAAATTTACCCATGACGGAGAAATAACCTTAGAAGTAAACTGCAACCCACAAACAGAAAAATTACATTTTTGCGTTAAAGATACCGGTATCGGTATGCATCAAAAAGATATTGAAAACCTATTTCAACCTTTTACCCAAATTGACGTATCAACATCACGCCGCTATGGCGGTACAGGGCTTGGATTAACGATCGCACGAGAATTAATCCAACTAATGGGCGGACAATTAGACGTTACAAGCCATTTTGGCGTTGGCAGTGAATTTGTATTTGATATTAAAACCGGGAATCTTGATGATGTAACCTGGATAAAAGAACTTAGCGGAAAAAATAACACCCCCGATTTAATAACAAAAGCTGCCCCACCGCCATCATTAAGTGGAAACGTATTAGTAGCCGATGACGGCCCCGACAATCGTGAATTAATATCACTCTATATTCGCAATACTGGCGCACGCGCTTATGCGGTTAACAACGGCCGAGAAGCGGTTGACATTGTATCCAAACACACCTTTGACCTTATTTTGCTCGACATACAAATGCCCGTAATGGATGGCCTCGAGGCGATAAAGGAAATGCACAAAAATGGCTGCTCCCTGCCGATTTACGCACTCACCGCCAACCTGTCTAAGGACGATATCGTCACCTACAGAGAAGCCGGATTCAATGGGCATCACGCTAAACCCATTGATCGTCAAGGGTTTTACCATCTATTGGAAAATCACCTAGCCAGAGGAACAAACCAAACCGAGAAGCCCCCGACCCTCGTATTAGACATATCAGACATTGAAGACGCATTTTTAAAACGCCTTCCAGAAGATATCCATGCTATTTCACAAGCCTTCACGGACAATAACTTGAGTGAACTCGCCCGACTATCCCACAAACTCAAAGGGATTGCCGGAAGTCTGGGGCGACCCGACATTACGGATGCCGCTGCGGTATTAGAACGAGAATCGCTAAGCGAAAAAGACCCTAACAGTATTGGTGACGCGATGAAGCAACTTAAATCATTGGTTTAGCTCTCGCTTAAAGGTTTTTCAAGCCGCATGACATAGAACTGCATAACGTAGGGATGAATAACGTAGGCCTGCAACAACCGACTTTTACAGAGCTGTGTGTTCGCATTGAATCAAAAGAAAACCACCGACCATGTATAACAAATTTAGTCGAGAATATTTAGAACTTTCCGAAAGTTTGGGACAAACTAACGATCTCCTCGATGTCCTTAGCCTTTGCGGAAAAGCTCTGAAAGATAGCTGTAAAATTGATGGCTATCTAATTAACCTCGTCAGCTCGGATAAGAAATATCTCACATGCCATAAAATTGAACTCCCAGGAAAATTTCAAGGCATCGAATCGGTATTCGAGGAATTTCGATATTCGCTCACAGAACATAATTCTCTCGTCGATGCCTATCTTCACAATAAAACCGTGACGCTCAACCAAGAAACGATCGACAACGAATCCGAAGTTGTTCGCGTACGCTTTGATCGTTGGGAAATGAGTGAAATGGCCGTTATCCCGATCCCCGGTCAAAAAGAGCGGCAACCACAAGGCGCGCTATTACTGTTTGTCACTAAAGGCCATATCGAAGAAAGCCAACTTACTGACGCAGCCAACATACTCAAACTATTTTCAAAACCGATCAGTAACGCACACAATATCGAAAAATTGCGGCAGCGAGAAGGCTCTGTAAAAGCATCAGCGGCAGAACAGAAACGTTTTTTAAAAATGGTAACCGAAGTCTCGGAACGGCTAAACACCGAACAAATATACGAATTTATTACACATGAATTTTTGACCTGGTGGAACTTCGACATGAGCGCCATCTGGATGCAAGATGGCAATGAACTGACCCTCAAAAAATTAAACTACCGTTCACCGAGCCATAAAAAGTTATACGAAAAACTCGACACCTATTACAAAAGCATTAGCTTTTCACTCAAAAATTCCGATTCCGCTACAGCCATGGCGTATTTAAACAATCAGCCCACCCTTATTCGCGACGCAATTAGCATCATGAACTTACCCATGGCAGAAAAAGATCGACATGCACTTAAACTAATGCAAACACCAAGAACTTTTTTATTCGTCCCGATTCGACGGCAAGAAAAACCCATAGGAATACTCTGGCTTTTCTCTGTGGACAACGCCGTCGAAATAGTGGACAACGATATCGCGCTTGTTGAATCCATAACCAGTCTTGTCGGCACGGCGATTGGTAACGCCCAGCTATATAACACCGTGGAACAACAGCGCCACGAAATTGAAACCGCTTTGAATGAACTTAAGAACACACAGGCACAATTGAGAGAAGCCGAGCAAGCGAAACTAGCCGCCGTCATACATGCTAAAGAAACTGCCGAAGCCTCGACCTCGGCAAAAAGTATTTTTGTCGCCAATACCAGTCATGAAATTCGAACCCCGTTAACCGCCATTATGGGTTTTGCTGAAACACTCCTCGACACGTCACCTGAAAATAGTGATGTCGAACGCTGGTCATCCTTTATTCTACGAAACAGCCGACACTTATTGGGGCTGATTAACGACATACTCGACGCATCAAAAATTGAAGCCGGAAAAATTGAAATCGAACAAATCCATTTTACGCCCCTCGATTTAATTCTGGATATTGAAACCACAATCCGCATGCTGATCCAAGCAAAAGACCTCACCTTCACTGTCGAATATAATTTCCCTTTCCCCGACACGATCACCGGAGACCCCACCCGGCTCCGGCAAGTATTACTGAACCTATTAAACAACTCCGTAAAATTCACCCGCGACGGAGAAATCACCCTAGCCGTATCCTGTGACCCCAATACCGAAATATTGCATTTCAGCATAAAAGACACCGGGATCGGCATGGATCAACAAGATCTACAAAAATTATTTCAGCCATTTACCCAAGCCGATGCATCCACCTCGCGCCGTTATGGTGGTACCGGGCTAGGCCTATCAATCGCACGAGAATTGGTACAACTGATGGGGGGAGATCTTCTCGTAGACTGTGCTATCGGCGTTGGCTGTCATTTTAACTTTGACATCAAAACCGGTAACCTCGACACGGTAACGTGGACAGAAAACTTAGCAGAACAACATCACTCCGCTGCGCTCATAACGAAGGCAGCGCCAGCACCCCTATTAAGCGGCAATGTGCTCGTAGCGGATGACGGACCGGATAACCGAGAACTTATTTCACTGTATATTCGCAATACCGGCGCACAAGTAGTTACCGTTAACGATGGTTTAGAAGCGGTTAACACGGTCTCGCAAGAAACATTCGATCTTATTTTACTCGACATACAAATGCCGGTGATGAACGGTATCGAAGCGGTCAAAAAACTCCATGACAATGGTTGTACACAACCTATTTACGCCCTCACCGCAAATGTTTCTAGCGATGACCTTCCGACGTACCTAGCAGCAGGGTTCGATGGCTGCCACGCTAAACCTATCGACCGATCAAGCTTTTATCAACTACTCGAACAATATTTATCTCCCAGATCAAAACACGAGGGCTCAAAACCAGACGCTCAACAAGTGCAAGCCTCCAAACCCCAAGTAGACATATCGGAAATCATAAACGATTTTTTAAAACGTGTACCCAGCGATGTTAACGCGATGCGCCAAGCGTACAATGACAGTAATTGGCCAGAACTGGCTCGCCTTGCACATAAGTTAAAAGGCATTGCCGGTAGTTTAGGCCGCTCGGATATTACGGATGCTGCCGCCGCACTAGAGAAAGAAGCAAAGAGTGAAAAAAGCCTAAAAAGCATTAGCAAAGCGATGAATCAGCTAGAGAAGCTCGTTTAACCTTCCTTCCCTCCTAGTCAGTCCACACTCCGATCAGTCCATCCTCCTATCAGTCCACCCTCCAAGCAAGCACATTTCTAGATCCGCCCTACCCCACCAACAGCCACGAAGACAACGAACACGCCATTAAAAAGATTACTATTGCCATTATTCGATAGTACATATACATTAGTAGGCATATTAAGCCAGACTAATGAATAGCAGGGCGCCAAAATGAAAGTATCTCAAGAGCAAAAACATATAACACGACGCAAACTCGTCAACGCCGCAGCCGACCTATTTGTCCTCAACGGTTTTGATAAAACCTCCATGAAACAAATCGCGCGTGCAGCCGAAGTGGGTGATGCGACCATCTACAAATACTTTCCGAATAAAGACAAACTCATACTCGGTTTTTTTGATATACGCGGTGCAGACGCACTCGATGCATACCGCAACACAGACGAACTCAAAAGTTACAGCGTCGCAGAGAAGCTCCAACTCCTTATCGATACCTACCTTGAACAACTGATGGCTGATAGAGAGTTTGTCGACATCTGCCTCAATCAGTTTTTAAAATCGCCTATCGCTCTCCTCAAAGACGAGCTCGCGGTGACCCAATCATACAAACAAGCGTTTCAAGACCTACTCGTCGAACTCGACGAAGACGAAAGTTATCCCGACATTCCCATGCAATCGACCTTAGCCGCCTTACTCACTGATGCGCTCTTTGGTATCACTCTCTACTGGATGAAAGATGAATCGGAAGGCTTTAGCAATACTACCCAACTGTGTGACCTCGCAATCGGGATCGTCGACGCCACCCTTAAAAGCGGGGTCATTAATAAAGCCATGGACATGATCGGCTTTATTATTAAAACCCACATTATGCGCGGCATGCTCGGTGGTGGAAATATTTTGTCCATGATGCAAGAATTCAAATCCTCCATGAAAGAACACATTTAAGCATCATAAAACCGACCCAATACACCAACGAGTGACCAGCCAGAAGTTCGTTCGCAGCAAGCATTTTTAAAGCACTATATAAGCACTATATAAGCACTATATAAGCACTATAGAGACGGGCACTCACGATACTCTCACAATACCTAGCCAACGATGTACGAAGGAGCACCAAGATGAAAGATGCAAAGTTGATCACAGGAAAACTATCCCGAACACTTAAAACGACAGCCATGCTTGGTAAAACAGGCGCAAAGCACCTGCACTACCTGGGCAAAAAAAAGCTTTCCTCTAATACAAAGAAACTGCAACAAGATCATGAAGAAGAAATTGGAAAAATACTCTTCAAAGGTCTCAGCCAAATGCGCGGCACCGCATTAAAAGCCTCCCAACTGCTCAGCCTAGAATCTGATTTACTACCAGAAGGCATCCGCAAAGAACTCGCCAAAAGTTGCTACCAAGTCCCCCCCATTAACAAAGCCCTAATAAGAAAGGTATTTCTTCAAGAGTTTTCACAAGAAGCATCAAAACTGTTTCAAGAATTCGATACTACAGCATGCGCTGCCGCCAGCCTCGGCCAAGTCCATAAAGCAAAAACCCAAGAAGGTAACCGTGTAGCCGTAAAAGTCCAATACCCCGGCGTGCGGGAATCCATCGACAGTGATTTAAAAATTCTATCGGTTATCATGTCGACACTGGCAATGACGACCAACTACCTCCCCAAAAAAGAAGTGATTAACTCTGCTCTTGATGAAATAAAAAGATGCCTACGAGACGAAACAGACTACGAAAAAGAAGCTGAGAACACACGCTGGTTCAAAGAGAACCTCAACATACTGAATGTGAAAATCCCTACCGTTTACGATGACTACAGCGCCCAACGTATTCTAACCACAGAATTTTTGAATGGCCTGCACGTTGATAAATGGTTAGAAACGGAGCCAAGCCAAGAACAGCGCAATCATGTCGGCCAAACTATATTCAATGCATTCATATTCAGTTTTTTTGAACTGAAAGCACTGCATGCTGACCCACACTTCGGTAATTACTTGTTTCTTGATTCAGGTGAAGTGGGTCTAATCGACTTTGGCTGCATTAATCACTTTTCAGAAGACTTCCCCGGCGAGATCTCATTCCTTATTAATGCCATCATCGATCAAGATCTAGAATCCGTATTTACCGGCTACAAAAAACTCACGCTCTTTTCAGATGAATTTACATTCGATGAGTACATGTCACAAGTGCACACCGTACTTGCCCCCCTACAAGATTGGCTGGTATTACCCTACCAAACATCTATTTTTGACTTTTCCACTTTACCGGCGCCACCAATCACCCACGACCCCAGTCATAAACAAGCTATACAACACCTAGACGGCGTAAAACATGACCAAATTTATTTTGACCGAACATATTTTGGCATTTACCATTTACTCAAAAAAATCGGCGCGGTAGTTCATACCGAGAATCCATGGATCAATAAAAAACCTCAGACGTCACCTAAAATGGAAAATATTTCCTAGTCATACTTACCAATTATGCAATACCTATTAAAGTCGAAATACAATAATACGAGCAGTTACTTTGAAAGATATTAGGCGACACAAATTCGCATTGTGTCGCCTATTTTATTAATGCTATTGCGCGCCACAGCCCCACCCATCCCAGCAACACCTGCTTTCAGACATCTTGTCACTGCAGACAAGTAAAATATCTACGCTATCAGCGCCTCATTCAACTCTCCGGCTAAAGACAGGAAAACCCACCTTAACCCGCCAAAATAAATTCCCCATACACATGACAAACAAAAATACGGTAAAAATATTTTCATCAACTTTTCTTCATGGTGTTATGCTGCGAACAAATTCTAATAAACAATTTTCGATCTCTAACTTTATGTGTTTTTAACGAGTGTTTTTTGTTTGGCCACAATTATGGACGCAAAAACAACAAACAAAAACCGCGCAATAGTTAACACTAACTTGAGATAAAGCGAAACGATTATGACGGACGTATCAACCATCGAAACCAGCAAGGTTTCAGAACTCCCCAACACCCAAAGCCAATCCGTATACCAACTGGATAAGGTGTTGTCGGTACAGATACATGAGTATGTAAAAACCCACTCCTGGCGAAAACTTGCCGATGAAGTCCGAACGTTCGTAAACGAACAATACAAACCCGCATTTAAACTTGTGGTCGAAGGAAAAATAACACCCGACGCTTTAGAGTTTGAAATAAAAAGCTGCCGGCCATCACGTTCTTACATTGAGGCCTTCGCCAAAGGCACGGCAATTTGTTACCGCTACACGAACACTCTGGCAAACTTTTTTGAACAGCGATACTCGTTTAAGAATTTTAACCCTTGCAATGAATTCATGACAAAAATAGATGATAAAGAAACAGGCAACACCCCATGGACACGTCGAAAAAACCCTGCGTAAGGACCATTTTCGATAAGCAGATTGACCTTAAAACTTAATTTAATATTGAAAACAGAAACGTTCACTACGACTCGATCTGAATATTTTTAAGGTTAAACCAAAAACAAACACAAAGGAGATCTTTATGAACCGCCCCTCACACCTACATGACGCCCATCAATCGGTACAATCCCCCCTTTTAACAGAAATCGGCAATCAAATTAAATCGCATTTGCTAGGAACATCTTGGCTCTACGTACACATTGATGGTTTTATATCTCCCGACCGATCTTTTCGTTACATTTCATCTTATGCGTCAAAAAACAACCTGCACATGCAGAACTTTCGATTTCCATATGCACAGCACGACGAACTAAAAGAAACATTCACAACGCTTTATGACCTTGCATTAAATACTCCGCAATCCATGTGGAATAAAACGCGTCTTATTTTCCAGAACGATGCAGCGGACAACCTATTTGAATTTTACTACGATCCAGATTATCACTGGATCGAGTCATTGGACATAGAAGGGCGAGAGTATGCAAAACTTTCGGTATCAGACGAGCTAGCCATTCAGGCTTGGGAAGGGCTACCGCAAAATCACCCTCGGCCTTGGAATATTAAAAAGGCTAAACGAAAACAGAAGTCCGCAAGTACCCGCCTAAGAAAACAAGCTTAGGGAATACCGGCATAGGATTTCAAGTGAACAGAGAGTATAGCGAGAAGAGTATTAGAGAGAATAAACCCGAAAGCATCTGAAAATGAGGCTTTGCCCAGACGTTAGGGGCGCAGTTAAAAACCTGCGCCCCATAAGAATTAAAATCCCGATAAAACTATTTTCCCGACAGATTTTCCAGACTCTAAAAGAGTATGAGCCCGCATTAAGTTCTCCGCATTAATAGAACCAAAACGGTTTGAAACGGTAGAGCGTAACGAACCTTCATCCACCATCTTTGCAACTTTCGACAGTAATTTATGCTGTTCAATCATGTCATCTGTTTCAAATAGCGAGCGCGTAAACATCAGCTCCCAATGAATAGAAACACATTTACGTTTAAAGAGCTTGATGTCAAAAGAAGAAGGGTCATCGATTAAGCACAACTTACCCTGTGGAGCGATAACCTCCGCAATCGCTTCTTGATGATCCCCCGTATGCGTTAAGCTGGCAACGTAACCTACCTCCTTGATATCAATAGAAGACAGCTCATCACTCAACGACTGTCGATGATCAATCACATGATCGGCCCCCAGCGAGAGAACCCATTCCTTCGTTTCAGGTCGAGACGCCGTAGCGATCACCGTTAGCTGTGTTAGTTTTTTCGCAAGCTGAATCATGATCGAACCTACGCCACCCGCCGCACCAATAATGAGCAGCGTCCCTGTACTCTCGGCAGTAAGCCCCAAGCGGTCAAATAACATCTCCCACGCCGTAATCGACGTGAGAGGCAAAGCCGCCGCATCGACTGGCTCTAAACTCTCAGGCATCTTTGCGACGATTCGCTCATCGACCAAATGGTATTCAGCATTGCTTCCTGAGCGATTTATCGCCCCGGCATACCACACCTTATCCCCCGGCTGAAATAAACTGACGCTTTCGCCAACGGATTCAACTGTTCCGACAGCATCCCAACCCAGCACTTTGTAAGTTCCAGGCTCGGGTTCAAAAATCTGCCGAATCTTAGTATCGATAGGGTTAACCGAAATCGCATCAATTTTAACCAACAGGTCTCGCCCTTGCGCACTGGGTGTTGGCAATTGAATATCAACTAAGGCATTGGATTCTGTTATGGCTAAAGGTGTTTCACAACCGACGGCTTTCATGAGGTTTGTTCTCTTGTTGCTTGCTCCCGGTATTTTACCGGCTTTTTTATTCTCTATAGTCTAAGACGCTTACGCCTAATGACAAGAGACAAGTTAATAAATCGTAAATTTCAGCAAGCAACTATAACAAATATCCTGGTGTTTCTATCCATTTATCCACTTATCCACTTATCCACTTATGCGTTTCCCCATTTATGTCTTTATCAGTCCACGCCTAAACCCGGCATTCTCCAGCCCGCTCAAAACAACCCCTCATGAAGCTCCACCAACAAGCCGACACTACTCCCGATGCTGGAACAACGGCTACCATACAGCCCGGTAGCGCTGGAACACATTGAGCATCTGGCTTCCTATCCGTCTGCTTTCTTATATGACGACATGCCTCCCGGCCATATGCCTATGCGACAACCTTCCTTCGCTCCGCCCTTCCATCGTCATCATCATCACGGCTATCCGATTTCGCCACGCCAACCAGATGTTCCAGCTTTTCCTGAGCATGTTCCCAAGCGGTTTTGGCCGCGTACTTTGAATCAAAATTGCAGGCCCTAGCGTAATCTAAAAGAGCGGGTAAACGAGGCTGTATTTCAGGAGACTTACTGCGCCCCATTAAGGAATAAAGCGCATCGGTATTAAACCATTGGAGAGGTGATGTCATATAGTCGGTAAAAATAGAACCCGCACTACTGTAGTACAAACGCTCCCCACGGGATAAATCGTCAGGTAGCTCATCAACAAAAACATAATGCGTAAAATTAACCGCGCGCGCGACAAAATCAATAAGCTGTCGAAAAGGCACGCTCGTTTTGTGAACAATATTTAACTGCATAATGGGTTCACGGTACGCGCTAATAATAACTTTCGCCACGTAATCAACCGGAATAATATTAAGGTGACTCTGTTCATGACATAGCAGACGTATAGGCTCTTCGGACGTATCCTTCGTAGCCAAATAATCGAATATTTTACCAAAACCGTAAAATACATCGAATTTGCTGACGTAGTTAAGTGGAGCATCCAACAATCGCCCGCAAACCGCGCTGGGCCGCAGTATTTGCCACGCTAAACGGTGAGCCTCACAAAAGTGAAACACCTCTCTTTCAACCAGTAACTTTGCTTTTTCATAGGGGTTTCGGTTATTGCCTAAAACCGGGTCATGTAAATAATCATTACTGATTTCGCCCTCAAAATCCCCAGAAGCAAAAGAGCTACTGATAAAAACAAACTTTGTTGATTTTTCTCTAATCGCATTTAATAAATTCAAGGTTGCATTAACATTATTATCCGCAACTTCAGATTCAGCGACTTTGGTCGAAGCCAAGTTAGTCGTCGCGGCCACATGAAGCACATACAACTCATTCGACGGAATAACAGCCAATTCTTCCTTTAGGTTTTCTGATCGCAAATCAAGCGGAATAATTTCGATCATGGACATCAGCAAATCCATGGAATAGCCCATTAAATACGCTGGGCAGGCTCCGCCCGCAAAAAGCGCTTTAACACGTTTCACAGCACTGACATCAGAATCTCTGACAGTAAGAAATATTTTGTGGCGAAACTTTAAGACCAAGCCCTCTCGGAGCAGCTCGTATAAGACATGGCGACCAATAAACCCGGTTACACCAGTCAAGAGAATATGATTCGACGAAACTTTTTCAACTGTCATTGTACAACTTCCATTCAAAAACTAATTCAAGTAGTGATAAAGCGATATCTACAAAACACTCCGGCTAAAACACGTCAAATAATGAACAGTTAGCCAGCGTTACATTTCGGACGTGCGTTTTAGAGGAATTACATTTCTCTGTCCATATCCATCGAATCGATGCAAAACATTCTGCGTGTCAATGTGGACTACATCACATTTACATAACATGTTAATTTATAGACGGTATAATTCTGTGCCTGTGGAAATTCGGGAAAGATAAAAAATGAAGTACATTAGAATCGACTATATGGCGTAAACAACCACACTAGATCTATAAGTGAGCACATAAAATAAATTGAGAAGGGTTCAATACAACAATTGATAATTTTAAATTTTGAACTACCTTTACTAGATTTAGCGAGCTAAATCTAAATGGGGTCAGACATAAATGGCACTTCCTTAAGAGATAGACTTAGTGGTTGCAAAGCTTACAGTCAGATACACCTTTCTCGTTCCTCACGCTCTCGGCTTTGTCTATCCTGAGTCGCCTCTACCTCCCCCAATCCATGGGGTCGCGCGTGGGAATGCGTATCAAGTTTTGAGATAACACCCTAATATCGAATACTGAACACGGTATGCATTCCCACGCGGAGCATGAGGAACGAAAATAATGCTTTGCATCCCCCGCGGTTACTTAAACCAACACCTTGCAGGAAGTCCATTCGTGTTAGACATCATTGATCTCCCTGTTAAATTAAATACGGAATTATGAGGGCTAGCTATATCGGGGCGTTAAGTTGAAAACATTTTGCCGCCGACATGAATTCGGTGTTGCTCCTTCAGGCTCGCCGCACCCAAAGCACTCGCCCTGTTCGAGGGGTAGGCTCTAAATCCATCCGTGTGGGATCAGACGCGGCATCCTCGATCGCATGCTCGGCTTTGTCTCCTGAGTCTCCCTACCAATTACATATATGTA